>NZ_BAABAQ010000002.1:0-955541 GCF_039537505.1 Streptosporangium oxazolinicum | reverse complement strand
CTCAGTCGCTCAGTCGCTCAGTCGCTCAGTCGCTCAGTCGCTCAGTCGCTCAGTCGCTCAGTCGCTCAGTCGCTCAGTCGCTCAGTCGCTCAGTCGCTCAGTCGCTCAGTCGCTCAGTCGCTCAGTCGCTCAGTCGTTCGGTTGGTCGCTCGCTCCGATCAGGTCGGTTCGCGGGCCGCTCCTCCGGACACCGGCGATGGAGCCACCGGCAACCGCACCTCGGGATCCAGCGGTCGGTGCCCTCACGGGGCCGCGCACATCGCCGCCGCCGGGAAAACGGTCCCTGTCACCGGGTGATCTGAATCGGGTGGACTTCCAGGCCGGGAAGCTTCGCGAGCGGGCGCAGGTCGGTGATGGGAGTGTTGGAGAGGTCGAGCCGGCGCAGGCGCGGCAGCCTGGTCAACGGGGTCAGGTCGGTGACGGCCGTGTCGGCGAGGCTGATCGCTTCGAGCCGCTCCGGGAGGCCGCCGAGTTCCACCAGTGCCTTCAGCGTGTCGGAGTCGGCTTCGCGGGGCAGCCGCAGGTTGCGAAGGCCGGTGATCAGGCGGAGCGTGGGCAACGCGGAGACGTGCGGAAGGTCGAGCCAGGTCGAGCCGAGTGCCGCGTCGCCGAGCACCTCGCGGGCGTAGCGCTCGTACTCGCGGCCCCGGCACCAGCCCGCGGCCAGTTCCCGCTGGATCCCGGGGTCGTCGGCGTGACGGAACCGCCTGATGAGGGGGATCGCCTGGTCGGCATCGATCAGTGTCGCGGTGCGGATGACGGCCGGTGCCGTGGCGTTCGTGACGGAGCCCGAGCGTGCCGCGTCCGCGAGAAGGTCGAGGACGAAGTCCCCGGCCTCGGCGATCTCGTCGGCTTCGGCGAGGTCGCGAGGTGGCAGGAACTCCTGGACCGTGTGGCGGATCCGGTCGGTGAGTTCCGGGCACCTGTCGGGGGCGAGGTCCGCGACGCACGCGGCCGCCAGCAGCCACAGCCGGCGACGGTTGTCGCGGCTTCTCCCGGCCCGGTTGACCAGCCCCGACAGCACGTGCCAGGAATCGCGCTCCGCCTCCTGCTCGACCGCCATGATCACCACCTCCTGGTAGGCGGGCAGATGAGCGTGGCTGACGAGGTGCCGGTGGTGCATCTGGTCCAGGAACTCCTGGGCGGCCAGGTGATCCTGGAACCCGGGGAACCGGAATCCGATCCGTACCCCGTCGACGAGTTCCAGGAGGCCGGTCTGCTCCATCATGAGCTGGAGCAGGTAGTCCGCCTGGTGATGGTCCCCGCGTGTCACCCGGTCGATCAGCTTGACCGCTGTCTTCCATGGGAGCGTGTCCTCGCCCTCCATGACCAGCCAGTGGGCGAGCGGAGCGAGAAGGCGGTGCCAGTCGGACCTCTGGCGGATGGACCGCTGTACGTCCCGGCGCTCGATGAGGAAGTCGACGAGAGTGCTCCTGCGGAAGAGCTTCGAACGTGAGCCGCCCAGTTCGTTTCCCCGGAGATGCTGCGCGCTGAGGATCGCGCACATCAGCGGCGACCTGGCCAGCCGCGCGAGATCACGGCGCGCCGCCAGCTCGCCCTTCAGGAGCTGTCCTGATTCCCGCACCTGGTCGGGGTGGTAGGTGTGAGCTCCTTCGGCCACGGCGAGGTGCCAGCGATCGATGAAGCCGTCCACCTGGGCAGGTGTCATCGGCTCCAGTCTCGCGGTCACGAAACCGTGGGCTCGTAATCGCTCGCGCCATGCTTCGTTGACGGCTGCGGGCCTCGATGTCAGCACATAGGACGCGTCCGGGTAATAGGCGAGGAGTTTCTCCAGCCATTTGAGGACGGCCGGGCGGTCCTTGTCGGATATCTCGTCGATACCGTCCAGAAAGATCATTCCCCGGCCGTGCCTCAGGAGATCGGCCACCCAGCGCTCAGGCTTGCCGTCGGCGATCGTATAGGCGACGGCCGCGACGAACTCTTCCACCTGGGGAAGGCGCAGGCGTTTTTCCTCGTCGTGGCAGCGGCGCATTTTGATGAGGAATGGCACCATCGCCGGGGAGTCGTCACCTTCTCGGAGCAGTTCTCCGCGGAGTCCGCGAATGGCCAGATGCCGCAGAGCGGTGGTCTTCCCGGAGCCGGCGTGACCCTCCAGCAGCAGACGGCGTCTGCCGGTGACGGCGTCCTCGACGCGCAGGCCGCTTCCGTTGAGGGCGGTGCCCTCTCCCGTCTCCTGGAGCGAAAGATTCATGTAGGCGGTGCTCAGCCGGTAATTGCGCAGCTCCCAGGGCAGTTCGTCCACACCCCAGAGTTCGATGTGGTCCAGGAAGTGGAGGAGTCCACGCCGGAATTGATCTTCGAACTCCCGGGCCCGTGCTGTCCGCGCCTCGTCGCCGGCGTAAAAAATGATGTTTCCATAAACATCGCGAGCCTGGACGGCGTTACCGTGCACCGTGCCGTCGATCTCGTTGCGCACGTCTTCTGGCATGGAGCCGCTCATGAATCGAGGGTACGCTCCGCGCAGTCCGACTTCCGGAATTTCCGGATCTGAATGAAGATAGCGGTATGTCAAAAAGGGTGCAGGTCTGGTGTGGCGCGGCCGTGGCATTCGCCGTTCTCGTGGGACTCGGCGTTTACTTCCTGTCCGTCGGTCTGGACAGGGCGGACAAGGTCGCGAGTGTGATCGGTGCCTTCGTCGGCCTGGCCGGACTCGGACTGGCTCTGCACGGAATGCTGTCCGCTCCCGCGCAGGCCGTGGGCGGCGTCCACAATGAGATCAGCGGCACGGTTCACGGTGATTCCATCCAAGCCCGGGATATTCATGGCGGAATCACCTTTGGAGGCCCGGACCCATCCTGACGCGCTCGGACGAGGCCCTTCGGGAGAACGAACGGTTTCTTCCGTGGCTCGGAAGGCTGCTCGGCGTTCAGGTCTCACGGAAACGGGCGCCTTTTCGAAGATGGTGTGGGCGTCCGGAGCGGACAGGACGAAGCGACGAAGCGCAGGTCCGTGACCCGGTGGCGAGCCGGAGACACCGGTTCACCACCGGACCGGACACCGCGTACCGGCGTCACCCGGTGCGGCGGTATCTGCCGGGGGCGGTGCCGTACCGGCGTTTGAACGCGCTGGCGAAGGCGAACTCCGACGTGTAGCCGACCCTGGCCGCGACGGCGTGCAGCGGGGCGTCGGACTCCCGCAGGAGCCGGGCGGCGGTGGTCATCCGCCACCACGTCAGGTAGGTCAGCGGCGGCTGGCCGAGCAGGGCGGTGAAGCGGCGGGCGAACGGAGCCCGCGACAGCCCCGCCTCGGCGGCGAGCGTCGCGACGGTCCACGGCCACGCCGGGTCGCGGTGCATGGCCTGCAACGCGGCGGTGGTGGCCGGGTCGTTGAGCGCCGCCGCCCAGCCCGTGGTCTCGGTGGCCGGCCGCCGGTCGAGCCAGGCGCGCAGGATGTGCAGCAGCAGCGTGTCGAGCAGCGCGGGAACGATGGCGTCCGTACCGAGGCGGGGGTGTTCCACCTCGGCGGCGAGCAGGTCCACGGTGGAACGCAGCTCGGGGTGTCGGCCGAGGTGCGCGGGAAGGTGGATGAGCTCGGGCAGATCGTTCAGCAGCGGATGGGCGCGGGCCGGATCGAGGTGGTACCCGCCGCAGAGCGTCACGGCGGACGGCGCCTCGGTGCCGGTGGGGACGCCGACGGTGTCGGTGACGTAGGGCTGGAGGAAGCGGGGGTCGTCCGGGTCACAGTCAAGCGCGGCCGGTGGGGTCGAGGGGCTGTCGGCCAGCGTGTGCCCGCGTCCGTGGGGCCGGAACACCACGTCCCCGGCGACCAGTTGCACCGGGTCGCCGTCCGGCCCGATGAGCCAGCACGGCCCCTGGAGGATCACCTGCAGGCCCGCGGCCCCGGGTATCGTGCCGAACCGCTGCGCCCACGGGGCGTGCCAGGCCACCCGCGCCGAGCGTGGCCGTCCGGTACGCATGACCGCGATCACGTCGCTGAGCACGTCCATACGGCGAGGATATCCTCGCGATATCCCCGTGGAGACGATCGAGTATGAATGAGGGATCTCAGAGCATGGTCCGTCTTCCCTTCCCGCCCGTAGGTTCGATCCGTGAAAGCCATGCGAATCCACCGATACGGTGACGCGTCCGTCATCCGCCACGACGACATCCCCAGGCCGGTGCCCGGCCCGGGGGAGGTGCTGGTCGACGTCGCCGCGACCTCGTTCAACCCGTCCGACGTCGGCCTGCGCCGCGGGCTCCTGCGCTCCGTCTTCCAGCTCGACCTGCCGTACACGCTCGGCGGGGAGGTCGCCGGTACGGTCGTCGAGGTCGGCGACGGCGCGCACTCCCTCGCCGTCGGAGACCGGGTCGTCGGCCGGCTCGACGGCGGCGGTGCCGCGGCCGAGTACGTCACCGCCGCCGCGGACACCCTGGTCGCGGCACCGGCCACCGTTCCGCTCACCCACGCCGCCGCCCTCCCCATCGCCGGTCTCACCGCGTGGCAGGCGGTGTTCGAGCACGCGGGCGTCACGTCCGGGCAGCGGGTGCTCGTCAACGGCGCGGGCGGCGGCGTCGGGGGGTTCGCCGTGCAGCTCGCCAAGTACGCCGGGGCGCACGTCATCGCCACGGCCGGCCCGCGCAGCACCGAGGCGGTCCGCCGGCTCGGCGCGGACCGGATCGTCGACTACACGGCCACCCCCCTCGCCGACGCGCTGGACGAACCGGTGGACGTGGTCCTCCACCTTGTCCCGATCGACGCCGAGCCCCTGATACCGCTGGTCCGGCCGGGTGGTGTCGTCGTGTCCGCAACCCTCCCGGTCACGACCCCCGACGGCTCCCCGGTGACCGCGACGCACTTCGTGGCCCGCAACGACACGAGCCACCTCGCCGCACTGGTCGAGCTCGTCGACGCCGGTGCCGTCCACCTCGACGTCTCCGCGTTCCGCCCGCTCGCCGACCTGGCCTCGGTACACCGCGACGCCGAGTCCGCCCGTACCCGCGGCAAGATCATCCTCGTCCCCTGAAGGAGTCCCCATGACCACCACGCCCGCCTCCCCGGCGACCACACGGCCGCGCACCGGTGCCCTCGCGGTCGGAGGCGCCGTCCTCGCCACGGCGCTGCTGTGGGCCGTCGCACAGCTCCTGGGTGTCGATTTGCGGGTCGATCCCCGCAACGGCCAGCCCCCCGGGGTCATCAGCCTGCCGTTCGCCGCCGTCCTCACCCTCGCCCTCTCCCTGCTCGGCTGGGGTACGCGTGCGCTGCTGGACCGGCTGACCCGCCGGGCACCGGTCATCTGGACCGTGATCGCCGTTCTGGTGTTGCTGGTGTCGTTCCTGCCGCTGTTCGCGGTCGAGGCGACCGGCGGGACCAAGGCCATCCTGGCGCTGATGCATCTCGCCGTCGGCGCGGTACTGATCCCGGTCTTCGGCCGCCGGACAGCGTGATCACCCGCTGTTCGCGGTGCCGGTTCCGGTGATCGCGTCGTGGACCGCGTCGAGGAGCGTGGCGGCCCTCCGGTCCGGTACGCCCTCCTGGATGTGGTTCATGACGTAGCCGAAGGCGAGGCCGTTCGCCGGGTCGGCGAAGCCGAGCGATCCGCCGTAGCCGGGGAACCCGAAGGCGGTCGGGCTGTACCAGAAGGCGTCGGGTGTCGGCAGGCCGAAACCGGTGCCGATCCGGACGGGCACCCGCAGGACGCGGTCGATGCCACTGACCTGTTCCGCGGTCGCCGCGGCCAGGGTGGCGGGGGAGAGAACGCGATGCCCGTCGACCTCGCCGATGAGCGCGGCGTAGAAACGGGCCAGCGCGCGGGCCGTGCAGACGCCGTTGGTCGAGGGCATCTCGGCGGCCTGCTCGGCGGGATCGTCGTGGTTCGGCATAGGCGTGATGACGGACATCGAACGCCTGGTCAGCGAGGTGGGATCGGCGTACGCCTCCATCACCTCGCGCGCGGGCCCGGGAAGGGCGTCCAGGTCGATCCGGGCGAACGCGTCCAGGTCGATCGGGGCGGCGACGATCCGGCTGACCCGGTGCCGCTCGGTCTCCGGCAGCCCGATCCACAGCTCCAGGCCGAGCGGTGCGGCGATCTCCTCGGCGAGGAACGTACCGAGGCTGCGGCCGGTCACCCGGCGGACGACCTCTCCGACCAGCCAGCCGTAGGTGTGCGCGTGGTAGCCGTGGTCGGTGCCCGGCTCCCAGGAGGGGCGCTGCGCGGCCAGCGCGGTCACCATCGGCTCCCAGGCGATCGCCTCCGCCGGGGTGATCGGATGGTCGATCACGGGCAGTCCGGCCTGGTGGGTGAGCAGCCAGCGGACCGGGATGTGCTCCTTCCCGTTCGCCGCGAACTCCGGCCAGTACGCGGCGACGGGCGCGTCGAGGTCCAGCTCGCCCCGCTGGGCCAGCAGGTGCGCGCAGGCGGCGGTGACACCCTTGGTGGTGGAGAACACGACCTGCGCGGTGTCGCGCTCCCAGCGGCGGCCGGTCCCGGGATCGGCGATCCCGCCCCACAGGTCGACGACCTTCCGGCCGTGCAGGTAGACGCCGACCGCGGCGCCCACCTCCTGTCCGCCGGCCAGATTGGCCGCGAACGCCTCACGTACTCCTTCGAATCCTGGCGCGGTGCTTCCACCGATTTCGGGCACGCGTCATCGCCTTTCGTCTGGGTGTGTCGTCTTGTTCGGGGTGTGTTGTCTCGTTCGAGGGCGTCGTGAAGTGCTACCCGCGCCACTTCTCGATGAGCCAGGCGCAGATCTCCGGCTCGGTCATCTCGGGGAACTCCTCGGTGAACGTGACGAGTGCGCGCACCGCCTCGTCCCGGTCCAGGCCGCGCACCGCCGCCACCTTCAGGTACTCCTGGCGTGCGGCGGAAGGACGGCCTCCGCCCGCGCCGCGACCCGGCAGGCCGTCGCGCCACCGCGCGATCTCCTCCAGCCGATCAGCCCGCCAGCCGGGGGCTCCGTCGACCTCGACGTCGGGCTCGGGAAAGGGGTGGTTCGAGTCGCTCGGATAGCGGGAGCGCCACTTGTGCACCGCGTGCCGGCTCACCCCCAGCGCCTCGCCGATGCCGAGAACGCCGAGGAAGTGATCGGTCATGGCGCACCAACTTGTCTGTCCGGCCTCCTCCGTGGGTCCCATTACTACCACGCCCGGGTCGGAGCCCCGCGTCCACAGGACACGTCGAACATCGTCTCCAGCAGAGACGACATTAGAGGAGACGATGAAACGTCGTCAACAACAAAGACAAGGTTTTCCTTCTCGCGCGGAACGCCCCGAGCGTCCTCTCGGCCGCGATGCCCTTGCGGGCCGCCTTCTTCGGCGATGTCGACCGGGTCTCCCGGGTGAAGACCGAGCTCGCGCAGCACCGCCGCCGGCGGGGTCACCTGGTTCTTGCTGGAGACGCGCGCCGGCCCCGTACGCCTGGCACGTGCCCTCTTGCCGCTTTGCCTCGACCGTCACCGGTAAAGGCTGAACAGCATCACGCAGGGGATGTGAGCGACCGCGAAAAGGTGTCGTCCTGTTGTCGGCATCGGTCGGCCAAGAGGCCGGGGCGTGGAAGGGGAGCGGTCGAGGATGCGAGCCGGGGGACGGTCGTCGCGGGCCGGGTCGCGCCGACACCTCGCGGAAGAGCCAATGAACATTTCCGTCGAATAGGCAAATAAACGATAACGCCACTTTTGGAACGATCGATGGAGCCCCATGCTTCTGGGGAGACCCCTATCGATCTACTAGGAGCAAACTCCTGTGGCACCCCCCCGAGTACGTCGGCTGCTCACGGCCATGAGTCTGCCGCTGGTGGTCGCGGCGACGATGACAGCACTGCCCAGCACCGCGAACGCCCTCTCCTCCGACGTCGTCATCTCCGCCGTGTACGGCGGCGGCGGCAACTCCGGAGCGATCTTCAAGAACGACTACATCGAACTGGCCAACACCACCGGCAGCCCCATCGACGTCTCGGGCTGGAGTGTCCAGTACGCCTCGGCCGCGGGCGCCGTCTTCCAGCTCACCAGGCTGACCGGCAGCATCCCCGCGAACGGCAGGTACCTCGTCCAGCAGGCCGCGGGTGCCGCGGGCTCCGTCAACCTGCCCACCCCCGACGCCACCGGCACGATCCCCATGTCGGGCACCTCCGGCGTCGTCGCCCTGGTCACGACCCAGACCCCGCTGGTGGGCTGCGGCATCTCCTGTTCGACCGCTCCGAACGTCAAGGACCTGGTCGGCTACGGCGCGACCGCGAACGTCGAGACTCTCGCCGCCCCCGGGCTCACCAACACCACGGCGATCGCCCGCGTCGGAGCGCTGACCGACACCGACAACAACGCCGCCGACTTCGTCTCCGGCGTGCCGAAGGCCACCAACTCCGCGGGCACCACGGTCACCGCGGGCGACCCGGGCGGCCCCGGCGACCCGGGCGACCCGACCCCCGGCAGCACCCGCATCCACGACATCCAGGGCTCGGGACGGATCTCCCCGATCGTCGGGCAGAACGTCACGAACGTCCCGGGCGTCGTCACCGCCGTCCGCCTGACGGGCAACTCGCGCGGTTTCTGGTTCCAGGACCCGTCCGCCGACGCCGACCCCCTGACCAGCGAGGGCCTGTTCGTCTTCACCGGCTCGACGTCGCCGACGGTCGTCATCGGGGACTCCGTCCTGGTCTCCGGCCGCGTGACCGAGTACCGTCCGGCCACCGGCGCGCAGACCCTCACCGAACTCGGCGGCACGATCAACACCATCAGGCTCAACGGTGGCAACGCGCTGCCCGCCCCCGTCCCGGTCTCCTTCCCCGACGCCTTCACCAAGAGCGGCAGCCTGGAGGCCCAGCCCCTGGAGCCGTCCTCCTACGTGCTGGACTGGCTTGAGATCCACGAGGGCATGCGGATCACCGTCGCCCAGGACACCCGCCTGATCAGCCCGGTCAACACGGAGTTCTCCGAGCTCTGGGTGACACTCAAGCCGGGTCAGAACCCGACCCCGCGCGGTGGTTCCGTCTACACGGGCTACGACGACCCGAACAGCGGCCGGCTGATGATCCTCTCACTGAACGGCGCGCCCGCCGCCAACGTCGGCTCCACGCTGGCCGCCGGAACCACCGGCCCGCTCGACTACCAGTCGTTCGGCGGCTACGTCCTGCAGGCCACCCAGCTCGGCGCGATCACCGAGGGCGGCCTCAAGCGCCAGAAGGTGCTCCCGCCGAAGAAGCAGGGCGACCTGTCCGTCGCGACGTACAACGTCGAGAACCTCGCCGCCACCAACCCGGCCGCCAAGTTCGCGCGACTGGCCGAAGCCGTCGTCACCAACCTCGGCAAGCCCGACATCCTCGCCCTGGAGGAGATCCAGGACAACAACGGCGCCACCAACAACGGCGTCGTCGCGGCCAACGAGACCGTCGCGAAGTTCATCGCGGCGATCCAGGCCGCGGGCGGCCCCGCGTACGACTGGCGCTCCATCGACCCGAACAACGGCACCGACGGCGGCGAGCCGGGCGGCAACATCCGCCAGGTGTTCCTGTTCAACCCCGCGCGCGTGACGTTCGTCGACCGTCCCGGCGGCGACGCCGACACGGCCGTCTCCGTCGTCCGCGAGCGGCCGACCAGCAACCAGGTCTCCCTGTCGGTCTCGCCCGGCCGGATCAACCCGGCCAGCGACGCCTGGGCCTCCAGCCGCAAGCCGCTCGTCGGCGAGTTCCGCTACGACGGTGACAAGCAGCTGTTCGTCGTCGCCAACCACTTCAACTCCAAGGGCGGCGACGCCCCGCTGACCGCAGCCGTGCAGCCCCCGGTCCGGAGCTCCGAGGTCCAGCGCGTCAAGCAGGCCACCGAGGTCCGCGACTTCGTCAAGGACCTCTCCGTCAAGAGCGCGGGCCGCGCCGAGGTCGTCGTCCTGGGTGACATCAACGACTACCAGTTCAGCCCCACCCTCCAGACCCTCACCGAGAACGGCACCCTCCTCAAGACCCTGATCGACACCCTCCCCGTCGACCAGCGCTACAGCTACATCTTCGACGGCAACTCCCAGGTCCTCGACCACATCCTCATCAGCCCCTCCATCAAGGGCTACTCCTACGGCGTCGTCCACATCAACGCCGAGTTCTCCGACCAGGCCAGCGACCACGACCCCCAGGTCCTCCGCATCCTCACCGGCTGCAACGTCGACCCCCTCCCCACCCGCTGCCGCCCCGGCAGCCCGGTGGTGGACGAGTAACCCCTGATTCCGCTGATTCCGCGAAAAGCGCCCGCCCTCCGGGGACGGGCGCTTTTCCCGTTCCGCCCCACCGTCGCCGGATCAAGTACGAGGTGGACGAGGACGGCGTACACCATCGTGACGACCAGCGCGGAGGGCGTCGTGGCGGCGCCATCGGTCCAAGCGGAAGACACCTTGGAGGAGCAGTGCTTACTGTTACCCCATGGTTCCCTTGCCGTTCTGCACCGCCATCGTCGAGTTGACTCAGGCCCAGGGGGAATTCCTCTCCAGCCTCCCGTGTGCCGGACTCGTCGTGGAGCCCTACATGCGGTGCTCGCTGGAGGCGGGACATCGCGGCCGGCACGTCACTCTGGCTCAGGGGTCGTCGATGACGGACTGGTGGGCGACCTGGGGTACCGAGGACATCCACGGGGAGTTTCTGGTGCTTCCGAACTGCTCGATCACCGAGCCGATCACCGAGGACGCGTGCGTCCTACCGGCTGAGCATGTGGGGAAACACAGCTTCGAACTGGTCTGACCGGCTCTTCCCGCCCGGTCCGAGTCGGTCCCTCTCTTCGCGGGTGCTTCGAGACGGGGACGTACGAGCCCTTCTGAAATTACCAGTGGCTCATGTGATATCCACATATAAGCTCATTGAGTGGTGCTTTCCGGGCTTCGACGTGAGATGGTGCTCGCCGCCATCACCGAGTTCGACCAGCTGGGCCGTGACGCCTTTCTCAAGCTGTACGGCTACCGCCCCGCCATCGGCTACTTCCTCGTCCACGATGGCAGGCGGTACGACTCCAAGGCGATCGCCGGAGTCGCGCACCGAGGAGTCGACGGCAGGCCCCTGCGTCCCGGCGAGTTCTCCGGTGGGAACGCCACCGTCGCCCGGGTGCTCGGCGACCTGGGCTTCGAGGTGACGAAACCGGGGCAGGACGCCGAAGTGCCCGCCCTCGAAGACCTCCTGCGGAAGGTCGAGTCGCTCAGGCCCGCTCTGTCTTCCACGACCGGTGAGCGGAAACGGCACCAGCCGTTGACCCTGCTCTGGGCGATCGGCCGCGCGGCCCAGGGCAAGCCACGCCTGCGGCGGTGGGAGAGCACCTACCGCGAGCTCGGACGGCTCATCGAGGAGTTCGGCATCGAGGAGGAGCGCCCCAACCCGGAGTTCCCCGTGCTGTGGCTCCACCACCACGGCCTCTGGGACCTGCCCGGCCACGCGGACGTACCGGCCGCCAGTGGC
The DNA here is from genome assembly GCF_039537505.1 of Streptosporangium oxazolinicum. Taxonomy (NCBI): domain Bacteria; kingdom Bacillati; phylum Actinomycetota; class Actinomycetes; order Streptosporangiales; family Streptosporangiaceae; genus Streptosporangium; species Streptosporangium oxazolinicum. Next base: position 944,161 of record NZ_BAABAQ010000002.1, on the reverse strand, counting down.
CGGAACGCGCAGAAGTGGATGAAAGAGCACCAGCCGGACAGCGGCCTGCTGCCGTGGGCGTACGAGATCGTCACCGACCGGGAGGACGTCCGAGCCCAGATCGTCGTGAGGCTGCTCAGCGCGTACTTCCACGGCGTCGACCACAACAGGCTTCTCACCAGGATCGGGCTGGACGCGATGTCCTCCCCGGCCAGTCGTCGCGAGGCCATCGTGGAGCGCGTCATCCGCGACTCCCTGCTCGCCGAGCAGATCAAGCGCGCGCACGACTTCCACTGCCAGATCTGCGGCGACCGTCTCACTCTCCACCGGGGCTTCTACGCCGAGGGAGCCCACATCCGCCCGCTCGGAAAGCCGCACAACGGCCCCGACGAGCCCGGCAACCTGCTCTGCCTCTGCCCCAACCACCACGTCCTGTTCGACCGGGGGATGATCACCATCCAGGCGGACCTCACGGCGACGGACACGGCATCCGGCGCCTCCCTCGGCGGACTCCGCGTCACCGAGAACCACGAGATCAGCCAGGACCACCTGGACTATCACCGGCAGGTCATCGCCAAGCAGAGCTGAGGTTCTTCCGTGCCGTGCCGTGCCGAGTCGGAGGGGCTCGTTTGTCGGCGTGACCATGAGAACCATCGCGGCGGGGTGGGGAGGCCGGCGTCCCGGACAGGGTGGGATCGGGTCCGTGGACGCCGGCCTCTGTGTACGGTCCACGCTCGGCACGGGGGAGTCGTGGGCGTGGACCGGCTCCGGGGTCAGGGGGATCGGGGGACGGTCCCGGCTGCCCCGGAGGTCAGGTGTTGCTGGGTGGGGAGGTCGAACCAGACGGCGGTGCCGAGTTGGCCGGTGCCGCACAGGCGGGTCCATTGGGTGCCGCAGCGTCCGTGGGTGAGTTCGGTGACGATGCGCAGGCCCCGGCCGCCGAGTTCGAGGTCGTCGATGCGCTGAGGGACGGGCGGGGGGCGGTGCAGGAGGTGGTCGATGAGGGTGGTTCCGGCTCCGGCGTCGACGACCTCGGCGCGGACGGGCAGGCCGTGGTCGTGCAGGAGGCGGAGTTCGTAGGGGCCGGGGGCGTAGCGGGTGGCGTTGGTGACCAGTTCGGAGACCACGATCTCCAGCTCGTCGAGCACGTCGGCGGCCATGGGCAGCTTGGCCAGCTGGTTACGGAACACCTCCCGGGCGCGCCGGGCCGCGCTGCCGGGAGGCAGGCACCAGGCGATCATCCGGAAGCGTCCTAACGGTTTGCCGCGTTCGTCGAAGGGCTGGGCGAGAGTGTCGTCGCGTCTCGTCGAGGCAAGAGGATCTTTGTTTGGAGATTCATCCATGGACGGCCAGAAATTCGAAGGATTCACTGGTTCATGCCATCCCTTCTTTTCGCGTTGCCGTAGACCGGGCCGGTAATCCCCGCTTGACTGGACGACAGAAGAGTGCGCCTTTCTGAGGGCCTGCCGTAGCGCGCGCAAGGGGGCGCAAATGTGCACTCGGGAGGAGGGGGAATGACGGGACAGGCACCCAATGACCGATTGGCCCGACTTATTAAAGAAGCCGGTTTTTCCCGTAAGTCGTTCGCTCGAGCGGTCCGAGACTCATCGGGGAGCGCCGGAGCTCCTATCAACTGTGATCACACATCGGTGAGCCGATGGCTGAACGGTATGCAGCCTCGTACCGACACCGCTGGGCTGATCATCGCGATGTTGAGCCGAACCTTGGGGCGTACGATCGCCCTCTCCGACGCCGGTCTGGCATCCTCGGCCAAGCCGCCTGTGGATCTGGGATTGGCCTATCCCGAGACGCTGGCCGAAGGAGTAGAGACGGTCATGCAACTGTGGCAGGCCGACCTCGATGAGGCATCGGTCGTGCTCAACGGACAAATCCGCGCACGAGCATGGAGTGACGCTTCCCTGGCCTGGCTTCTTACGATGCCGCTGTCCGCCGATGAAAAAGAGGCTCGGATAGGGGAGGCCGACATCGCGAGATTCCGTGTCACGGTCGACCTGTTCGCGCAGATGGACAATCGCTTCGGAGGGGAGCATGCGCGACGTTCTTTCATCCACTATCTAAGTACGGACGCCACCCGCCTTCTGGACGGTCGAACTTCAGGAAAGACGAGTCCTCGCCTGGTCTCCGCGGTAGCAGAAGCCACCCTTCTGGCCGCCTGGATGTCATATGACAGCGGCTTGCATGCTCTGGCCCAGCGCTACTTCATCCAAGCCCTCGGCCTGGCTCAGGCAGCGGACGACCGGCTGCTGGCCGCCGGTGTTCTCGATGCCATGAGCCACCAGGCCACCTTCGTCGGCCGATATCGTGAAGCCGTCAACCTGGCCCGAGCAGCACGCCAGGGGACAGCGGGGGTGGCCACCCCGACGATGACCGCGCACTTCCACACGATGGAGGCCAGAGCGCTGGCACGCCTGGGTGATGCCCCGGCCTGTGATCGCGCTCTGACTCAGGCCACACGGGAGTTCGAGCGGCGGAACCCCGATGACGACCCTGACTGGATCGGCTACTTCGATGAGGCCGAACTGGCCGCCGAGTTCGGTCACTGCTTTCGCGACCTGGGACGCCCGGCAGCGGCCAACCAGTACGTGACCCCGTGCGTCAGGACCGGCCGGGACGGCGAGTATCTGCGAAGCGACTTCTTCGCCACGATGGTTCTCGCGGACGCGCACCTTGGCGCGGGGGAGGTAGAGCAGGCATGCCTGGTTGCACTGGACGCACTGAAAGTCGGCGAGCAGTTACGCTCGGCCCGCTGTGCGAGCTATCTTCGCGAGTTCTCGGTACGACTCGTACCAGCGGTCACCTTCGCGCACCTTGGAGACTTCTACGAACAGGCTGCGGATTTTTCCCTGTGGCAGCAGGCGACGATGGCTCAGTAGGGCTCCCAATCGTCTCGTCCGGCGCCGGTCCTCAACGACCGGATCCGCTTGCGTACTTCTGAGGCGGCCCGCTCGTCCTGACCGGCCTTCTGGCCGAGCCAGGTGACCATGAGAAACTCCCGGACATCGCCCAGGACCCGGTATCCGGGCCAGCGCATCACGTCGAAGCCGTAAGCCCGTGTGTGGGCGTCGTACTCCTGGGCGGTGTGCCAGCCGAAGCGGTCGTAGTAGATCGCGGTGAGGACGAGATCCCATTCGCGAGGTCCCAGGGCGAAGCCGTCCAGATCGAGGAGCACCGGGCGGCCCGTACGATCGCGGATGACGTTGCCCACGTTCGCGTCCCCGTGAATCACACCCTGGGGAAGCTCGAAACTCAGCGCCGCGTAGGCATCGCCGAGCTGAGCGAGCCGCTCGCGCAGGAACGAGGCGTCCTCGGAACTGAACCAGGCGTTGCTCGCGATCCGGCGTTCCACCCGCGAGAAGGGCTCCATCCGGGGGAGCCGTAACCCCGCCGGTGCTTCCATCGTGTGGAGCCTGGCGAGCAGGGTGCCCAACTCGGCGGGCGAGGCGTAGTCCTCGACCTCGGAGATGGACTCCCAGAACGTGACAACGCGTCCGTCCACGGCGAGGGGCTGGTCGAGAGGGAGCGCACGGACGGCGGGGAAGCCCTCGATGGCCAGCCAATTGGCTACCGCGACTTCCTTCCGAGCATCATCTATGTGTTCCGCCGTCCGGCCGATGCGCGCGACCACGGGTGAAGCCAGGCGGTAGACCGCGTTCTCCCCGAGCCGGATCAGCAGAGCGTTCGACGGCTCAAGCCCGACTCGTGCACATGCTCGCAGAAGCGTGGCCTTGGTGCTCTTAGGGGTGAAGGGAGATCCGGGGCGATCAGCGGGCGATACGGCCGTTTGACTCTCGGTCATGAACCGAACGCTATCCCCTGAGCCGGGAACCGACTCCAGCACCCGCGACCCGCGTCTCTGACAGTGGTCATCGGCCACGCCTTAGAAGTGGGCATTCACCTGCCGGATGAACGTGAGCCAATCGCCTGGCCGAGGGTTCTTGTATCCGCTGCGCTCCAAGGTCAGGGCAAGGGTTTTCCTGAGCGGACGGGGTGACTGCATGATGGCTTCGTTCCGCTCCGCGAGCCTGAACGTCTCCTGCTCTGTGGGGAGCCGGTTGCTCTTGCGGTTGTTGCACTCCGCGTGCGCGGGAGCCAGGTTCCAGATCGCGTCCAGGTCGGGTGTCGTCCCCCTGCCGCCGGAGGGAAGAAGTCTCCTGAACGAGAGAGGGAACACGTGGTCGACGGCGATGTCGTCGACGCCCACCGTGATGGGGTCCGCGCAGATCATGCAGAGCCCCTGCTGGAAGCCGATGACCGCGTCCGTGACGCCCGTGACCGATCGGCGGCGTTGTTTGTCGGTGATCTGCAGGGTGGTCATGTCCACGGCGACACCCTCATCGATCAGGCTCTGGCCGATTCCGACGGCGAAGGATGTCTCCACGATGCTCCAGCGGGCCGACAGCTCGCCTCGCAGGGTCGGGGCCTGCTCCGACCGGGCGATGTCGCGGAGTTCCCTGCTCAGCCGGACGACCTGCCCGGGGGAGCGGCCCGTCACCTCGTAGAAGCGGTGCGGTACCTCCACTCCTCCACTGGGGAGGTTGTGAAACTTCTGCATCACCATCCCGGTCATGGACGGCATGGCCGCCGCCAGGAGTTCTTCGGTGGGGTGGCCGAGCTTGAGCGATTCGGTGGCCTCCCGCTTGGCTACTGAGAGGAAATCCCTCTCTCCTCGTTCCTCCTTCTCAGATGCCTGCGGTGCCTGGCCGAGATGCCGTACCAGCTCCATCGCGTACGGCACCGCCAGATCCCGGAGCAGGATCTCCGACCGGTCTTCGGCGGCGGCGTCCAGGAGCGCGGCGCCGAGGGCGAACTTGTAGGTACGGGTGTTCTTTCCCAGCAACACGGCCATGCGCCACGAGGACCGTGGGCTCCGCTCCCAGTAAGAAAGATCCATCCGCCGCCACCCTTGGTGTGTATTTGCCGAAATACAGGCTATTTTCACCGCTCGTGCAGGGAAGCGCGCACGGAGGAGGGGCCCGGTAGCCTCTGGGACTTCCGAAGGAAGCTGTGTGGGTATGGAGGAGTGATCTGACGTGGGGAAACTCGTGCGGGACAGGATTCCGGAGATCATTCGTGCGGGTGGCGGTGACCCGGTGGTGACCGTTCTCGGGGACGCCGACTATCGCGAGGCGCTGCTGGAGAAGCTTTTCGAGGAGGCGACGGAACTTCGCGGGGCTTCGGCGGCCGGGGTGGCGGAGGAGATCGCCGACGTGCTCGAAGTCCTGCGGGCCGTCGCCCATGTCCACGGATACGAGTGGTGGGACATCGAGAAGGCCGCGGAGGTCAAACGAACCGAGCGGGGCGCGTTCCTCGAACGGCTCCACCTAGGCTGAGAGTGCCGGTAGAGCCGGCCCTATGGCCTCAGGAGCGACAGACAAGGCGGCGTTGCGCGTACGTCGTTCGGCGCGCTTGGCGCCTGCCGGTGTGGAGTAGTCAGGGGCGGCCCGTGAGAGGTGACCTCTCAGGATGGCGTTCCGTAGCGGGTGGCGATCGTGGTGGCGCGGTTGTGCAGGGAGTCGCGCAGCCACTGTGGGGTCAGGGCTTCCGCGTTCGTGCTGAGCTGCCACAGCGCCCATTCGGCGTGTCTCGGATCCTGGAAGGTCACCTCCATTCGCAGTCGGCCGTCCGGGTCGGCCTCTTCGGAGTGGACAGCCAGTGCGGTGCCCACCAGGTCCTCCCGTCGCGCCGGGTCCACTCGTAGCAGTACGGCGACCTGGTCGCCGCCGGTCCGGAACCGTGTGCTGCGTTCCTGCCAGGCCCGGTCCAGGTCGACCCGGTCCGGTCGCTGGGCGGGTTCGGCGAGTTCCGTGGCGGCCAGGATTCGAGAGAGCCGGTAGGTGCGGTCCGCTCCGGACCTCGTGGCGAGCAGGTAGCCCCGCTCACGTACGGTGACCAGGCCGATCGGGTCCACCGTGCGCCACTGCGGGCTCTGGTCCGCGGCCGCGTAGTGGATACGCAGCCGGTGTCCGGCGAACACCGCGCGCAGGACCTCGGCCGCTACGGCGTCGGGCACCTCCTCGGCGGCCAGCCGGCGCGAGAGGAGGTCGGTCTCCGGGTCGATGAGCAGTCGCCCGGCCGCGCCGGCCGCGGTGTGCCGATAGCTCTCGGGGAGCGCGTCGACCACCTTGAGCATCGCCGAGGCGAGCGCCGAGCCGAGGCCGAACGCCTGCGCGCCGCGCCGTGATCCGGCGACCAGCAGGGCGAGGGCCTCGTCGGGGTTCAGTCCGGTGAGCTCGGTCCGGAAACCGGGCAACAACGCGAAACCGCCGTGCCGGCCGCGTTCGGCGTAGACCGGGACACCGGCCGCGGACAGCGCCTCGATGTCGCGCAGCACGGTGCGAGTGGACACCTCAAGCTCGCGGGCGAGCGCCGCCGCCGAGAGCCGACCGTGCTGCCGCAGCAGCAACACCAGCGAGACCAACCGGTCGGCACGCATGCGGGAACTTTAACCGAGATATACGACACAAGATGTCGTGATTAGTTGGCAGGCTCGTCAGCGCGGTCAAAGGGATGTCGGCCACCGAGCCGATCAACGTGCGTGATGTCGACGAATCGAATGGAGCGAATGTGGCAATGGAGCGAACGGCGGTCAACCCGTGGGCGTGGTCGACGGAGCTGGGGTACAACCAGGGGGAGATCGTCTCCGGGCACACCCGGACCCTGTACCTCTCCGGGCAGGCCGCGATGAGCGGCGACGGCAAGCCCCAGCACGCCGACGACATGGCGGCGCAGCTGGAGCTGAGCCTCGACAACCTGGAGGCCGTGCTCGGCGAAGCGGGCATGTCCCTCGCGAACCTCGTCCGGCTCAACGTCTACACCACCGACGTCGATCGCCTCTTCCAGCACTACGGCGTACTGGCGTCACGGCTGGGCGCCGCCAGGGTGGCACCGTCCACCACGATGCTCGGGGTGACCCGGCTGGCGATCCCCGACCTGATGGTCGAGATCGAGGGGACAGCCGTCGCGTGACGCGACCTCGCCGCCTCCGGCAGAGCTGCCGGAGGCGGCACGACCAACAGGCGGGTGGGTGATTTCCGGTGCTCGGAATGGTGACAATCGGCGTCTACGGTTTCGACGGCGAGTCCTTCCTGCGACGACTGCGGCAGGCGGACGTTCGTCTGCTGCTCGACGTACGCCAGCGGCGCGGTGTCCGCGGACCCGAGTACGCCTGGGCGAACTCCCGCCGGCTGCAGGCGGCCCTCGCCCATGCCGGGATCGCCTACGAGCACCACCTTGAGCTCGCCCCGACCACCGAGTTACGCCGGCTCCAGTACGCCGAGGACGACCGTCGCGGGGTCGGCAAGCGCTCGCGCCGCGAGCTCGCCGTCGAGTACGCCCGCCGCTACACCACCGAGATCCTCGACCGCGCCGACCTCATGCCGATCGTGTCGGCGCTGCCGGGCGGCGGAACCGCGGCGCTGCTCTGTGTCGAGCGCGACGCCGAGGCCTGCCACCGCTCGTTGATCGCCCAGCGGCTGACCGAGCGGCACCACGTCACGGTCGAGCACCTGCGCCCGCTGTGACGCGCGAATTCCCATGAGGAACACAGCGTTAGGGACGGGGCGCCGCGATCATGGCGGTTGTCTCCATGGGCAGCTCGGCGACCCGTTCGACGTCCAGACCGGCCCGGTCCAGCATCTCCGTGAACCTGTCGAGGGTGCGGTGCTGGCCGCCGGTTATCATCAGGAGCTGCAGATCCCACAGAGCGGGCAGCACGGTGGAGTCCTCGTCCACGACAAGACGATCGATGACCAGCAGTCGCGACGAGGAGCCCTCCATGGCACGCCGGCAGTTCTCGAAGACCTCGACGACCGCGTCGTCCTCCCAGCCCGCCAGCACCCGGCAGAGGATGTAGACGTCCCCGCCCGCCGGGACGGCTTCGAACATGTCACCCGCGACCAATTCGACGCGGTCCAGCCCGACCGTGGCGGCCAGGTGCTCCCGCGCCGCGGGCATCATGTGTTCGCGGTCGAAGAGCGTGCCCCTGGCGTCCGGTGTGGCGCCCAGGATCGCGGTGAGCAGCTGCCCGCCTCCTCCGCCCACGTCCACGACCTTCTTGCCGGAGAAGTCGAAGATCTCCGGCACCTGGTCGAAGAACATGTTCGCGGTGTTCATGTTGCGCTGGAAACGCTTGGCGATGTCCTTGTCGTGACTGAGATAGCTGTAAAACGACTGGCCGTAGGCCACTTCGAAACCCGAGCTGACCGTGCTGATGGCGTGGGGGGCGTGACTCCAGGCGGTGTAGTATTCCTCGCCGTGGAGCAGGCACATGTCGCGTAGGGACTGAGGGCCGTCGAGTAGTGCCGCACCCATAGCGGTATTCCGGTAACCGGTCCGCTCGTTGCCCTCGAATACGCCCATGGCCACCAGAAGTCGCATCAGGCGGTGAATGCCCTCTTCCTGCGCCCCGGTCGATTCGGCGAGTTCGCCGCAGGTGGTCCGGCCGGCTTCGATATGGTCCGGCAGTCCGAGTTTGACCGCGGTGTAGAGGGCCTGCGCCCGCCACCCCCCGGTGATCATTTCAATCACATTCCGAGTCGTTTGAACGTCGACCGTCATTCCGACCTCCCGACCTTCCGACAGAGTTCCTAACAGTACCGATCAAGGACAGGCGCCGGAAGATGACAATCCGGTCGCTAATTCGGTCCCCGCCGGTCCCTGCCGGTTTTCGGCATCTGTGACCACGCTCGGTCACCACCGAAAGTGGGCCGGAGTCGATGGACGCCGTGAACGGCAGCGCGCCCGGCATGGTCGTGCCCGGCGTTCCCCCAGCCCTGCTCGCCGGGGTTGAGCTTGGGCGGGTGGGCGGGTAGAAGGAACAGCTTGGGCTCACCGCCGCCGCCGTCACCATCTGACGTCGAACGCTCACGGAGGGCCTTGATTTCCTTCATGGACGTCCTGCGGTGCGAAGGGTGACGCCCTGGATATGTCGAGAATCCGAGAGGGGGTGTCGGTGGATTCCCTCGCTCCGTCATGTGTACGGCGTATGGCTGTTCCTCGAACGTGGCTCGTCACCCCTTTAATGCCATGAATTTACCGTTTATTGTCAGGTCCGGAAGCCGGGAATTGCCTTGGTTCTGGAGCTGTAGTACCGGCTCCCATTCGGCGTTCGAATCGGCCGCTCGGCCCGCGATCTTTTCACCGTTGACAGGCGCCACCTTCAGAGTGTTATGTGGTCCTTAACGTCGATCCGGACGGCAAAAAACAGGCAGGGGTCCAGGCAGCTTCGATCCGGACGGCAAAACGGGGTCCAAGCGTCGCGGCAAGACATCTTATTTCCACCATGCCGTCACCTCTGGTTTAGGGAGCTGCCATGAAGAGAATCTCCTGCGGATTATCGGTCTTCATCACAGCCCTTCTGCCGGTGGTTGGCTATCTCGTCGGTCCCGTCTTCGTCCGAGTGACCGTGGCGACCGGCGTCACGACGCGGGTGGACATCAGCGGATGGCGAGTCGCCGGCACATCGCCGCGCAGGCTCCGGCCGGTGCTCGCCGGAGTCGCCTGAAAGCCACCATCTCCCATCTCCCGTTGAGACCTCTCCGGACCGGACCAAGACCAGACCATCGACTCCCCACGCGTCTTGGGCGCCGTCACGCCCGGTCGCCCGGCCGGGCTGCCCGCTTGAGCCCGAGCCGGTCGAGTTCTCGCGTGCCGACCCGGCCCGGTCGCGTCAGAGGCCGCGCCACGAGCGCGCCGGTTCCGGTCGGCGCACTGATCGACTCCAACCTTGACCCGTGTCCCGCACCGTGCGCATGAGACGTAGGAAGGTACAACGATGTGTGGAATCGCTGGCTGGGTCTCGTTCGATCGGGATCTGACCCGGCACCGGGCGGACCTCGACGCGATGACGGCGACGATGGCCTGCCGTGGACCGGACGCCGAGGGCACCTGGCTCGATCGGCACGCGGGGCTGGGCCACCGAAGACTGGCGGTCATCGATATCGAAGGTGGCGGCCAGCCCATGTCGGTGCGTACCGACGACGGTGAGGTGACGATCACCTACAGCGGCGAGACCTACAACTTCGACGAGCTCCGGAGTGAGCTGCTCCGTCGTGGCCACCGGTTCCGGACCCGCAGCGACACCGAGGTGGTGCTGCACGGCTACCTGGAGTGGGACGAAGCGGTCGCCGAACGGCTCAACGGCATGTACGCCTTCGCCGTCTGGGATGCCAGGGCCGACAAGCTCGTCATGATCCGTGACCGGATGGGCATCAAGCCGCTCTACTACTCCGGTACCGCTGACGGGGTGCTGTTCGGTTCCGAGCCGAAGGCGATCCTCGCCAACCCGCTGGCGGACCGCGCGGTCGACCTCGACGGCCTGCGCGCGGTGTTCAGCTTCACCCAGCCGCCCGGAGGCGCGGTGTGGTGCGGGATGCGCGAGGTGGCACCGGGTGGCGTGGTCGTCGTCGATCGCGCCGGTCTGCGGGAACGTCGCTATTGGACCCTGCGGACCCGTGCGCACACCGATGACCGGCAGACCAGCGTTGACACCGTGCGCTCGTTACTCGAGGACATCGTGCGCCGTCAACTGGTCGCCGACGTGCCGCGCTGCACGCTGCTCTCCGGTGGGCTGGACTCCAGCGTGACCACCGCGCTGGCCGCCGCACAACTCGCCGAGCACGGCGAGCGGGTACGCAGCTTCGCGGTGGATTTCGTCGGGCAGGCGGAGAACTTCGTCGGCGACCACCTGCGCGGCACGCCGGACGCCCCCTACGCGCGTGAGGTGGCCGAGCACGTCGGCTCGCGGCACCAGAACATCATGCTCAAGCATTCCGAGCTGGCCGATCCGGCGATGCGCCGTACGGTGATCACCGCGCGGGACAGCCCGTTCAGCCTCGGTGAGATGGACGCCTCGCTGTACCTGCTGTTCAAAGCCATTCGTGAGCACTCCACGGTCGCCCTGTCCGGGGAGTCCTCCGACGAGGTCTTCGGCGGGTACAGCTGGTTCCACCAGCCCGAGACACAGGCAGCGGACACCTTTCCGTGGACGGCCGTTTTCGTGACCGGCGCGCGAGCCCAGGTATCCGACCGGTTCAACGCCGAGCTCACCGCCGCCCTCGACCTGCCCGGCTATATCCGCGACCAGTACGCCGGCGCGGTCGCCGAGGTCGAGCGGGCCGACGGTGAGACCGACCACGAGAGGCGGATGCGGGTGATCTCCTACCTGCATCTGACGCGGTTCGTCCGAATGCTCCTGGAGCGCAAGGACCGGATAAGCATGGCCGTCGGGCTGGAGGTCCGGGTCCCCTTCTGCGACCACCGGCTCGTGGAGTACGTCTACAACACCCCGTGGTCGCTGAAGGCCTTCGACGGCAGGGAGAAAAGCCTGCTCCGCGCCGCGAGCGCCGACCTGCTTCCCCAGTCGGTGCTGTATCGGGTGAAAGCCCCCTACCCGGCCACGCGAGACCCGCTCTACACCAGCGCCCTGCTGCAGCAGGCCAAGGAACTCCTCACGACCGACGATCCGGTGTTCGAGCTCGTCGACCGCGGCTGGCTGGACGATGTCGCGCGGCAGGACCCGGCCACGATGCCGATCTACGTCCGCAACGGTATCGAGCGAGTCCTCGATCTGAGCACCTGGCTGGACATCTACCGCCCCCGGCTCCGGCTGCTCTGACACCTCGGGCCGGCCGATCGCCGCTCGAAACGTCGGAGGCGATGTCCGGACCGACCACCGGAGGCGGGCGATCGCGTGGTCGTCGCGGACCACGGCGATCGCGACAGGAGGCCGCACCACCGCAAGGTTCCGATCTCCGACAAGCACCGCAGTCAATCGGTAGAGAAAGGGAAAGTCATGTGGAATGACGAGCACGCCGAACTTCGCCGGAAAAACCGGGCCACGGTCGAGAAGTACATGAACACGACCGGTCAGGACCGGCTCAGGCGCCACCTGCTGTTCACCGACGACGGCGTCGGTGGCCTCTGGACGAACGACACCGGAAAGCCCATAGCCACCAGCGGGAAAGACCGGCTCGCGGCGCACGCGGTCTGGTCGCTGGAATGCTTTCCCGACTGGGTGTGGACCAACATCCAGATCTTCGAGACGCAGGATCCGAACTTCTTCTGGGTGGAGTGCGACGGGGCCGGGGCCATCCGGTTCCCCGGCTACCCGGAAGGACGATACGAGAACCACTTCCTGCACTCCTTCGAGCTCGTCGACGGCCTCATCAAGCGGCAGCGCGAGTTCATGAACCCGTTCGAGCAGCTGCGCGCGCTCGGCATCCCGGTGCCGCAGGTCAAACGCGAGGGCATCCCGACCTGAGCGGAGCTCGGACGATGGCGGACATCCGGCTCGGCGCCGCGCCATGGCGGCCGGTCCGGGACGATCCCGCGCGGGTCCGCCGGGTGACCGAGGTGCCGGTCGGCCGTCCAGCGCCGGTACGGGCGGGTGACGTGCGCGGCGTACCCACCGAGGGACGATGGCGGGCGGGCCCTGGTTCCACGGGCGGACGTCCTACGCGTCGGCCTGCCGTCCGGGGCCGCCAACCGGGTGGCCCGCGCCGTCGGCGTGCCGGGCGGGCGCCACCTGGAGGGCACCCCGGACGGCGTCACCGAGTGCGTCACCGATGAGAGCCGCTTCGACCGGGCGGGGGAGCGCGACGCCACGCCGCGCGCCCCCCGCCTCCCCCTCTGGCAGGCCGTACAGGTCATCTCCGCCTGGAGCGACTGACGCCCCGGGCCCTTCACCGGACCCTCGAAGGAGAACGATCATGCCCGGGATCCCCCCGATCACCCCCTACTCGTTGCCCACGACGGGAGACCTGCCCTCCAACACCGCCCGCTGGACTCCCGACCCGGCGCGCGCGGTCCTGCTCATTCACGACATGCAGCGGTACTTCCTCCAGCCTTTCCCTCCGTCGATGCGCGAGGAACTCGTCGGGGCCGTCGCCCGGCTCCGCGAGCAGAGCGCCGCGCTGGGCGTGCCCGTCGCCTACACCGCCCAGCCGGGCTCGATGACCGACGAGGAACGCGGCCTGCTCAAGGACTTCTGGGGACCCGGCATGCGCCGCGCCCCGGAGGACCGGCTGATGGCCGACGAACTCGCCCCGGCGCCGGGTGACTGGGAGTTCACCAAGTTCCGCTACAGCGCCTTCGCCCGTACCGACCTGCTGGAGCGGATGCGTGCCGCCGGGCGCGACCAGTTGATCGTCTGCGGCGTGTACGCCCACGTCGGCGTCCTCATGACGGCGGTCGAATCCTTCACCCACGACCTGGAGACCTTCCTGGTCGCCGACGCGGTGGCCGACTTCTCGCCCGGCTACCACCGGCTGGCCCTGACCTACGCCGCCGAACGCTGCGCCGTACTGCTCACCGTGAAGGAGACCTGGCCGTGACGGACCTCCTGGACCGCCTGTGCGAGGCCCCCGCCTTCGCCCTGCTGCACCGGCCGGAGTCCGGCGCGCCCGGCTCGGCCGGCGCGCCCGGTGAGCCCGGCACGGTCGACGTGCTGCTGGGCGAGGTGATCGAGATGGCGCGCCTGGCCGATCTGCCCCTGGAGGACCGGGCGCCCGCCCGGGAGCGGCCGTGGCACGAGGTGCTGGCGATCATTCCGTTCCGGCAGATCCGCGAGCGCGGTTACGCCTGCTCCGACGACGGCGCGCCCCTGCTGGCGATGAAGGTGACGGATCAGGAGGTCATCTCGGCCGGTCAGGCGCTCACCGGCCTTCCCGACCGGCTCATCTCCACCACGGGCGGCGAGTTCGACGTCTCGGACGACCAGTACGCCGAGATCGTCCGCCGGGTGCTCAAGGAGGCGATCGGTGAGGGCGAGGGGGCCAACTTCGTCATCAAGCGCTCCTTCGTCACCACCATCGACGACTACACGCCCGCCCACGCCCTGGCCTTCTTCCGCAGGCTGCTGGCGATGGAGTCGGGCGCCTACTGGACCTTCCTCGTCCACACCGGGGAGCGCACCTTCGTCGGCGCCACCCCCGAGCGGCATCTGACGCTGCGCGACGGCGTGGCGACGATGAACCCGATCAGCGGCACCTACCGCTATCCGCCCACCGGTCCCGCGCTCGGCGACCTCATGGACTTCCTGGCCGACCGCAAGGAGTCGGAGGAGCTCTACATGGTCCTCGACGAGGAGCTGAAGATGATGACCCGCTTCTGCGCGCCCGGCGTGCGGGTGGCGGGCCCGAGGCTGAAGGAGATGTCGCGCCTGGCGCACACCGAGTACTACATCGAGGGCACGAGCGACTGGGATGTCCGTGACATCCTGCGCGAATCCATGTTCGCCCCGACCGTCACCGGCAGCCCGCTGGAGAACGCCTGCCGCGTCATCGAGCGCTACGAGCCGCACAGCCGGGGCTACTACAGCGGCGCCATGGCCCTGATCGGCCGCGACGCCACCGGCGCGCGGACGCTCGACTCGGCGATCCTCATCCGCACCGCGGAGATCGACGCCCGCGGCGAGACGAGGATCGGGGTGGGCGCCACCCTCGTGCGCCACTCCGACCCGGTGTCGGAGATCGCCGAGACCCGTGCCAAGGTGGCCGGGCTGCTGGCCGCCCTCGCCCCCGGCACCAGGACGCGGCTCGGCCGCCACCCCGACGTCCGCGCGGCCCTGGCCCGCCGCAACAGCGACATCTCCGGCTTCTGGCTCGGGTACGGCGACGCGGAGGGCCGGGACCTCACCGGGGTGCGCACGCTGATCGTCGACGCGGAGGACACCTTCACCTCCATGCTCGACCACCAGCTCCGCTCCCTGGGCATGGCGGTCACCGTCCGCCGCTACGACGACGACCCCGGCCTGAGCGGCCACGACCTCGTCGTGCTCGGCCCCGGGCCGGGCGACCCCCGCGACCTCACCCACCCCAAGATCGCCTACCTGGACCGGACGGTTCGCGAGCTCCTGGACGGCCAGACCCCCTTCCTCGCCGTGTGCCTCAGCCACCAGGTGCTCTGCGGGGTGCTCGGCTTCCCCCTGTGCCGCCGTGCCGTACCGAACCAGGGAGCGCCGCGCACGATCGACCTGTTCGGGGCCACCGAGCGCGTCGGCTTCTACAACACCTTCGCCGCCTGCCCGGACACCGAGGCGAGGGGAGACGTGGAGCTCTGCCTCGATCCGGACAACGGCGAGATCCACGCCCTGCGCGGTGCGCGTTTCGCCTCGATCCAGTTCCACGCCGAGTCGGTGCTCACCCGCAACGGCCCGCGCGTCCTCTCCTCCCTGATCAGAAGGGCGATGACATCATGACCGAGCTCGCCGAGGTCGTCCGCGAACGCCGCGACCTCGTCACGGGGCCGGCGAAGGAGGTCTCGTGACGCATTCCTACGTGGTCGTCGACTCCTTCACCGACACCCCGCTGTCCGGCAATCCGGTCGCCGTCCTCTTCGACGCCGAGGACCTGACCGCCGGTCGCATGCAGGCCATCGCCAAGGAGATGAACCTCTCCGAGACGACCTTCGTCCTGCCCGCCCGCGAGGACGGCGACTACCGCGTCCGCGTCTTCACCCCGGTCAACGAGCTGCCCTTCGCGGGCCATCCGCTGCTGGGCACCGCGGTCGCCCTCGGCGAGTTCTTCGACGGCGATCGACTGCGGCTGGAGACCAAGATGGGCGTCATCCCCTTCGACCTGGTGCGCGAGGGCGGCGCGGTGGTCGCGGCGACGATGGAGCAGCCGACCCCCACCTTCTCAAGGTTCGAGCGGGAGGAGGAGCTGCTGGCGGCGCTGGGGCTGGAGGGCTCCACCCTCCCGGTCGAGATCTACGTCAACGGGCCGCGCCACGTCTTCGTCGGCCTGCCGAACGTCGAGGCGCTGGCCGGGCTCCGCCCCGACCACCGGGCGCTGGCGGCCTTCGAGGACATGGCGACCAACTGTTTCACCGGATCGGGGACGTCCTGGCGCAGCCGCATGTTCTCCCCGGCGTACGGGGTGCAGGAGGACGCGGCCACCGGCTCCGCCGCGGGCCCGCTCGCCCTGCACCTGGGACGGCACGGCCGCGTCGGGTTCGGCACGTGGATCGAGATCCACCAGGGCGTCGAGATGGGCCGCCCCTCCCTGATGCGGGCCCGTGCGGAAGAGGGCGGCCGGACCCTGGTCTCCGGCGCCGCCGCCCCCGTGGCCAGAGGGGTGATCCTTGTCTAGCCGATACGAAAGTCTCACGGGCTCCACGGACCTGGACTTCCCGGAGTACGACCGCCCGCCGCCCGAGCCGCTGGAGCTGGCGGGCCGATGGCTGGCGACCGCCGTCGACGCCGGCGTGCGCGAGCCCATGGCGCTCGCCCTGGCCACCGCCGACAGCCGAGGCCATCCTTCCAGCCGGACGGTGATCGTGCAGGAGCTCGACCGGCGCGGCCTGCTCTTCATCACCCACGCCACCAGCCAGAAGGGCCGGGAGGTCGCCGAGAACGGCTGGGCCTCCGGACTGCTCTACTGGCGGGAGACCGCCCAGCAACTGATCTTCTCGGGTCCGGTCGTACGGCTCGGCGCGGCCGAGGCCGACCTGCTCTGGGCGGCGAGGCCCGTCCCCTTGCACCCCATGTCCACCGTCTCCTGGCAGAGCGACCCCCTGGACGATCCGGAGGCGGTGCTGAAGGAGGCCGAGCGCCTGGCCGTACTCCGGGAACCGCTGCCGAGGCCCGACCGGTTCGCCGGTTACCGCCTGGAACCCACCTCGGTGGAGTTCTGGGCCGCGGCCTCGTCCCGGTTGCACCGCAGGCTCCGCTACGACCTGACCGAGGACGGCTGGCGGACCGTCCGGCTCCAGCCCTGATTCCCGGCCGGAGGGCTCGTCCATGTTCGACGCGTCCGAGACCCGGCCCCCGTGGCTGATCGTGCGTGACAGGACTTTCCCGCGCCGGTCGTCTTCGTGGCGGACCGCGGTGGCGAGCCGTCGTCGCGCCCGGTCGAGTCGTTCCTGCTCTTCGGGGCTCGGCTCGTGGTCCTGCGGAGCGCGACCGTGGGCGGCGTGGACACGTGGGTGAGCACCTTCCGCCCTTAGTGGAGGGTGCTGAGACGGTCTCGTTGACAGGCTTGGCTAATTACTTTAGCTTTTAGCTAACAACGTTAGCCAAGCCTGGAGGGTGTCATGACCGAATATCTCGCGGTTGACGACGGCACGATCGCCTACGAGGTGGCGGGGTCCGGCCCGCTGATCGTTCTCGCACACGGCATGGGCGACAGCCGCGCCGCGTACCGTGCGGTGATCCCGGCGCTGGTCGCGGCGGGCTACCGGGTCGCCGCGGTCGATCTGCGCGGCTGCGGCGAGTCCAGCGCCGACTGGCCGGACTGGAGCCGCACCGCCATCGCCGGTGACCTGCTCGCCGTGATCCGCCACCTGGGCGGCCCGGCCGTGCTCGTCGGCCACTCGATCTCCGGCGGCGCCGCCACCATCGCCGCGGCGCGGGAGCCCTCGCTGGTCACCGCGGTCGTCGAGCTGGCGCCGTTCACCCGCAAGCAGTCGATCCGTTTCGGAGACCTGCGGGTGAAACGCTTGCGGCAGGGCATGCTGCGGCTGCTCGGCGCGGGCGCGTTCGGCAGCGTGCCGCTCTGGCGCTCGTACCTCGACGTGGCCTACCCCGGCGTGAAGCCGGCCGACTGGGCCGAGCGACTCGGCCGTGTCGACTCCCTGCTGCGCGAGCCGGGACGGATGAAGGCCATGCAGGGCATGGGCCGCAGCGCCCCGACCGACGCCGGCGCGCAACTCGGCAACGTCCGCCGTCCGGTCCTGGTCGTGATGGGCACACTCGACCCCGACTGGGCCGACCCGCACGCCGAGGGCTCGGCGATCGTCGACGCCCTGCCGTCCGGCCTCGGCCGCCTTGAGATGATCGAGGGTGCCGGGCACTACCCGCACGATCAGTATCCTGACCGGGTGGTCTCACTCGTTCTCGCCTTCCTGCGGTCGGACGCCGCCCGTGCCTAAAGCCGGTCTGGACCCGGCGGCCGTGGTCGCGGCCGGTGCCGCCCTCGCCGACGAGGTGGGTCTCGCCAACCTGACGATGGGTCTGCTGGCCGAGCGGCTGGGCGTGCGCACCCCGTCCCTGTACAAGCACGTGGCCGGTCAGGAGGACCTCATCCGGCGCATCGCGGTCCTGGCGCTGAGCGAGGTCGCCGACGCCATCGGCGGCGCGATCCAGGGGTACGCCGGTCGCGACGCCCTGGCGGCCGCGGTGCGCGCCTTCCGGGCCTTCGTCCTGGAGCACCCCGGCCGGTACGCCGCGACGATCGGCGCGGAACCGTCCGGCCCGGACGACCCGCTGGCCATGGAGGGCGGACGGGCGATAGGCGCGTTCGCGGCGGTCCTGCGCGGCTACGAGATCGAGGAGTCCGACGTGGACCACGCCCTGCGCATGCTCCGCAGCCTCTCCCACGGCTTCGCCACCTTGCAGGCGAACAACGGCTTCCAATGGAGCGCCGACGTCGACGAGAGCTTCGAGTGGCTGATCGCCTTCGTCGACCGGGGCCTGCGCGCCGTTTGAGAACGCCGCCGTCGCCGATCGCCCCCGATGGTCGCACGATCGGCCGGACAGGTCCTGGCAGGCGTGGAGCGTGCCGGAAAATCGGTGCTTCTCGGTGGGGGGTCAGTGCCTGCGCTTCCTGCCCCGGCCACTGGGACGGCCCCGCGACCCGGGCGCGGGGCTCGGCATGAGACGGAGCCGGGCGTTCCTGGCCAGCATCGGCTCGTACACCAGTACGCGCAGCTCCTCCAGGGCCGCCCGCGCGGGATGCCCCGAATCCAGCACCTCCGCGACGAGCTCTGGCGCGCCCCTGCCCGCCGACTCGCGGAGCTGCTCCACGACGGCCTCGGGCCCGCCCAGCTCCAGCAGGAGGATCAACCCCTCGGCGAGGAGCAGTGAGTGCTCGTCGGCGGTGAGATCCTCGGGGCGCAGCTCTCCCGTCTCCAAAAGGGCGGTCAGGACGACGGGCCCCAGCGCCGGGTCACGCCGGAGCCTCGCCCGCGTCTCCCGGCCGTCGGGGAGCGCCTCCACCAGGGTGGAGAGCATCGCGGAGGCGCGGGTACGGAAGGGACAGGCGCGTACGGCGTCCAGGAGCGGCTCGACGTCACCCTCGTGCGCCGCCAGCCAGCCGTCCAGCTCGGCCGCCGCCGTCTCCCGGGTGTAGTGCTGGGCGAGCACCCCCAGCAGCTCGCCCGCCTCGGCGTCCGCCAGCTCCCCGAGCAGCGGGGCGTCCCGCCCGTCGGCGAGCAGCCGCTCCCGCACGGCTCGGGTGCCCAGGGGCGTGAGCCGTACCAGCGGGCCCGGCTCCGCCAGGCGCGGCAGGAGCCGGGCGCGTGCTTCGGGCGGCAACGGCAGGTCGTCCTCGGTGAGCTCACCGAACTCACCGAGAACGCCGGGACGCAGGTCGCTGGAGTAGAGCTCGTCGGGCACGCCGTGGCTCGCCTCGACGACACCGAGGCTGGAAAGGGTGTCGAACACCGTGAGCAGATCCCTCTCGACCTGGCGGCGCCAGACGTCCTGGCGGAAACCGTCCTCGTCGGGGTCGAGCAGGAAGTACTCCTGGCAGGCCAGCCATACGGTCTCCTGCAGCCGGGCCACGGGGATCGGGGCCGGCAGGCCGTACATCGCGTTCAGCACGTCGGGCAGCAGCTCGTCGAACGCCGTGGCGAGCATCGAGGAACCGGACCCCTCGAAGGTGGGCGCGCAGATCGCGGCGCCCAGCTCGAAGACCGCCTCGAACGCGCGCCGCCACAGCGTCTCCGGGTCGCGCAGCACGGGGCCGGCCTTGGCCACCGGGACGAGGCGGCCCGTGCGCACCCGCACCAGGCCCGCCTTCTTCGCCCACGCCAGCAGGAGGCTCACCCGGGGCATCTCGGCGGAGCTGCGCACCCGCAGGTCCCGCTCTCCGGTGTCCAGCAGCGCCGCCAGCTCGCGGGCGTCGGCCAGCCGGGGGTTCCCGGTCTTGGTGAGGGGCCGCCCGTCCGTTCCCACCCAGCCGGTCAGGGCGGTCAGCTGCCGTACGACCTCGCTCCGGGCGGCCTCGGCGGCGAGCTCGGCGGCGGGAGGGAGGGCGACGGGAGACTGGGGGAAGGCCCGCTCGTCGTCGGGTCCGGTGCCGGCGAACTCGGCTTCGAGAAGCTTGTCGAGGAGGTCGTCGTCGAACCGTACCCGGCCCGCGTCGACATCGCGCTGGAACCTGGCCACGGCCCGCTCGTCGTCGAGGACGATGCCGTTGTCGAGGGCGGTCTGCGCCCAGAACTTCCCGATGCCCTGCCGGGTAGGGTCGGCCAGTGCCGCCGGATACTCCGCCTCGGCCTCGGCGACGGCCGCCTCCAGCTCCGCCGGGGAGGCGCCCCGAGGGTCGCGCAGACCGGACGCGGCGAGGTAGCGCAGGAGCGTCAGCAGGCTTTCCGGCGCGGTGGCGAGGACATCCCGCTCGGCCGCGAGGTGCCGGGGAATCCACTCCAGCAGGAAACGCCGCACCTGCCGCGCGTCCCAGCAGGCCAGCCGCCCGTCGCGGCTGCGATGCCGCGCGTCCAGGGCCGCCGCCAGCATCGCCTCGTCGGCCCGCATGCCGTGCTCACCCGCCCAGGCGAGGCAGCGGCGGACCAGCAGGTCCTTCACCGACTCGAACTCCTCGACCTCGTCAGGATCGAAATGCGTCCGCACCGTGAACCTCCGTAGTCATGTCGCCGTGACCAGACCGGGTCGCTCTTCCCGGCCGCTCTCGCTGCCCGTGTCATATCCCGGCCGCCCCTTCCCGCCGGAACGATGTGTGCGGGTCGGCGGCCAGGAGGTCGTTGAGGAGGACGGGATCCTCCTCGGCGCGTGCGGGATCCATCGTGCCACCATCGCCACCGGCCCGGGGTCCGGTCGAAGCCTGTGAGGGGAGCGGGTACGGCCGCCGAGGGGGCCGTGGTCCCGTCGTTCTCGCCGTCTCCGGGAGGTGTTGACGTTCCGCGGGTGAAAGCTTGACCGCCGGACGGGACGTCCCCTCGGAGAAGGCGTCCCGCCGCCGGGCGTGTCAGCGGTGCTGCCGGTCCAGGCCCTTCTCGGGGACGTCGCCGGACATCACGGCCCCGTAGGACCTGTCCCGGGCCTTGGGCCGGGGGGCGGCGACGAGGTCGGCGCCGGGGTGTTCCTTCTCCCGGAGGCGAGATCGGGGCCACAGCCGATCGCGTGAGCCTTCCAACCCGTTGTCGCTGTATTCTATAGTTCTTTGGAATATTGGTGTGAAGGAGTGGTGATCGAGATGTCGTACCCGGAGGCTCGTTACCTGGGCGAGGCGGGGGAGAGCAGCGGGGTCTTCCGGCCGGCGAGCGCGGGACCGGACCTGACGATCGGCGGCACGGCGGTGCACCACCTGGGCACCGGCGCCTCGACGGACGGGCAGTTCGGCCTGTACCGCTGGGACATGGGACCGAAGCCGTCCGGCCCGTCGCCCCACTTCCACCGGACGATCTCCGAGTCCTTCTTCGTGCTGTCCGGGACGGTGCGGCTCTTCGACGGGAAGGGCTGGACCGACGCGACGGCGGGAGACTTCCTGTACGTCCCGGCGGGCGGGATACACAGTTTCCGCAACGAGTCCGGCGAACCGGCCTCGATGCTGCTGCTCTTCGCGCCGGGGGCACCGCGCGAGGCGTACTTCGGGGAACTCGCCGAGATCGCGGCCGAGGGGCGCCGGCTCAGCGACGCGGAGTGGACGGACCTCTACCTCCGCCACGACCAGTACATGGTCTGACGGCCATGGCGGAGTTTCGCGAGGAACCGATCTACCGGCAGCTGGCGCGGATCGGGAAGACGCTGGCCAGTCCGGTGCGGCTCAGGCTGCTCGACGTGCTCGACCAGGGGGAACGCACCGTCGAGCAGCTGTCCGAGGCGGCGGACGTCCCGCTGAAGAACACCTCGGCCCAGCTGCAGCAGCTCCGCGCCGCCCATCTGGTGACGAGCCGCAAGGACGGTACGCGGGTCTACTACCGGCTCGCCGACGAGCGGGTCTCGCGGTTCCTGGACGAGCTGCAGGACTTCGCCGGGGAGAGGCTCGCCGACCTGCGGGAGGCGGTGTCCGAACACCTCGGCGACCCCGCCGTACTGGAGCCGGTGACCGCGGGCGAGCTCGCCGCGCGTCTCGCCGACCCCGAGTCCGGCGTCGTGATCGTCGATGTCCGCTCCGCGGCCGACCACGCCCGAGGCCACGTGCCGGGGGCGGTCTCGGTGCCCCTCGCCGAGCTGCGCGACCGTCTCGACGAGCTTCCCAGGGACGCCGAGATCGTGGCCTACTGCGGCGGACCCTACTGCGCGGTCTCCCCGGAGGCCGTACGACTGCTGCGCGAGCGGGGTTTCCACGCGCGCCCGCTGGACGGCGGACTCGCCCGCTGGCGGCGTACGGGCAACCGGCTGCAGACCGGTCCCCGCCTCTCCGCCCCGTGACGGGTCGCCCGTGGCACCGTCGCGGGGCGGCGACCACCTCCTCCTCGTCGTCGCCGTGAAAGAACGGGGCGGGCAGGGGCTCGCGAACGTGCTCGCCGGGTCTTCTAGCTCCGGTGCCTGCTCACCATCCCCGCCGCGAGAGGGGCGTTCGCGAAGTCGCCTGCCGCCACGCGGGCGGCGACGGTGCGGCGGACGAGGCGGTCGGCCAGGGAGGGGGCGTGCCTGCCGACCATCATCTCCACGCGTCCCCTGACGGTGGTCGCCACGTCGCGCGGGGCGCGGCGGGCGGTGACGGCGCGGACGATCGCGTCGACCACCCCTTCGACGGGCTCCGGTCTGGACACCGCGTCCAGGGACAGCCCGGCCTGCCGCGTACTGTCGTGGATCGGGCTGCGGACCATGCTCGGGTAGACCGTCGTCACACCGACGTGCGTGCCGACCTCCAGCCGGAGCGCGTCGGCGTAGGCCGCGAGGGCGCGCTTGGAGACGCCGTACGCCGCCGCCAGCGGCAGTGGCAGGACCGCCATCCGCGAGGCGACGAAGACCACCCGCCCGCGCGTGCGTACCAGGTGGGGCATGACCGTCGCCGTCACGCGCCAGGCGCCGAGGAGGTTCAGCCGCAGCTGCGCCTCGACCTCCTCGCCGGGGGCGAGCTCGGCCGGGGCGGGCCCGCCCCGGCCCGCGTTGTTGACGAGCAGGTCGATGCCGCCGAGCAGGGCCGCGGCCTCGGTCACCGCGGCGTCGACGGACTCCTGTGAGGTGATGTCGCACGCGATGATCGGGATGTCGGAGTCGCCGGGGCGGGCGATGTCCAGGCCGACCACGCGCGCGCCCAGGGCGGTGAACCGCGCGCTCATCGCCCTGCCGAAGGTGCCCGCCGCGCCGGTGACCAGGATCCTGCGCCCGGCCAGCGCGCGGGACGGGGAGGCGCGCAGCTCACGGTCCATGACGCGGAGATACTGGTCGACGTCGATCCGCATGTGGGGCCTGCGCTGTCCCCAGCGGTCGCGGGCGGCGTCGAGTTCGGCGGCGGCGATCCTCCGCGCGGTCCCGGGGTCGGGCAGCCGGTGGGTTCCCGCGCGTACGGCGGCGACGAGGCGGCCCTGCGCCTCGACGACGGGCAGCGCAGAACCGGTCGACTGCATCAGCCCGACGTAGCTGATCGTGTCGTCGCCGATGGGGAAGACGTGCCGGTAGAGCAGCATGCTCGCCGGGTCGGGCGCCGTGGCGGCGTCGAGGAACGGCGTCACGGCCCGGTAGCCGGTGCACCAGACGATGTGGTCAACCTCGTCCACCCGGCCGTCGGCGAAATGGACCCGCGAGCCGTCCAGGCGCGCGATGCCCTGGCGCGCGAGCACCCTTCCCTCCGCGATCAGCCGGGGAACGGAGTCGCTCAGGGTGGGGTGGTCCTGGAGCACGCCCCGGCGGGGAGCGGGGAGGCGCGGCCCGGCGGGTTTCCTGTCGGCGACCCTGAGCACCGCCTGGGAGACCACCTGCCGCACCCGCCAGGGGAGCAGGGCCGCGAGGGCGCCGTTGAGCTGGTCGGAGGGGCGGCCCAGCAGCCGCTTGGGCAGCACCCAGACGCCTCGCCTGGCCGACAGCAGCACGGCGGACGCGTGGTCGGCGAGTTCGGCGGCGATGTCCATCGCGGAGTTGCCGGTGCCCACGACGAGCACGCGCCTCCCGGCCAGGTCGGCGGGGGTGACGTAGTCGTGCGCGTGCGACGCGGTGCCGGTGAACGTCCCCGGGTACGGAGGCTCGGGGAGCAGGGGCTCGTGGTTGTGGCCGTTCGCCACCACCAGGTGCTCCACCGTCTCGCGGTACGGCCCGCCGGGACCGGTCAGCTCCAGCTCCCAGCCGTCCCCGGTGCGCCCCCCGATACGCCGCGCCGATTCGAGCGTCGTGCCGAACCGGAAGTGCTCGCCGACCCCGAAGCGGTCGGCGTACGACCGCAGGTATTCGAGCATCTGGGCGCGGGTCGGGTAGTCGGGCCACTCGGCGGGCATCGGGAAGTCGGAGAACTCCGTGCGCGGTTTGCTCGTGTTGAGGCGGAGGCCCTCGTAGGACGCGGTGTCGTCGTCCAGCCGCCACAGGCCGCCGAGGGACGCGGCGCGCTCGACGCCGAGGACGGGCAGACCGGCCTCGACGAGGGCCTTGGCCGCCGCTATCCCCGCCGCCCCACCGCCGACGACGGCGGTCACCCCCCGGCCCGGTTCCCCTGTGCGCATCCGTTGCCTCCCATATTCCATCGGATGATGGAATATTAACCCGTGGAGCCGCCCCCGCCAGGGGTCGCGTAGAGCCGGTCGACGAAGCGGTGGGCGTAGGCGCGGAACTCGCGCCTCTCGCGGTCGGCGGTCACGGCGTCGCCGCCGCGGGCGCTCAGCGCGGTCACGTGGCCGTGGGCCGCCCAGACCAGGCTGCGCACGGTGATGTGCGGCGTCGGCTCGACGACGAGGCCGCGGGTGGCCGCGTCCAGCAGGGCGCGCTCGATCTCGCCGTAGATCGGCAGCGAGTACGCCTCGTCCAGGGACAGGTGGAGGCTGGGGTCCAGCCAGCGCCGCAGCCACAGGAACGTGGTCTGGGGATGCTCGTCGAGGAAGTCGACGAACGCGTCCACCAGGTCGTGCATGGCACCCACGACGTCGCCCGCCGGTTCGGAGCGCACGGCGGCGAGGAAGGCGCGCACCGGCGGCGTCAGCGTCGCCTGCTCCAGCTCGAAGACGCGGGCGAAGCAGGCGTCGTACAGGGACGCCTTCGACGGGAAGTGGTGGTGCACGCTGGAGACGTCGATCCCGACCCGGGTGGCGATGTCGCGCATGGAGACGCCGTCGGCCCCGTGCCGGGCGAAGAGGTCCGTCGCCTCGGCGAGGATGCGGTCGGGGGTGGACGGCGCCGAGTGGTCCCTGGGCGGGCGTCCCCTGCGGCGCGCCCGGGGCGCGGAGACGTTCCCCTCGCCTTCCTCGCCTCCTTTGTTCTCCGTGCTCTTCCTCATGCCCGACAGTCTGCCAGCCTGCCGGGATCGCCCGGCCTCATAATCCATCAAGGAGTGGATTCACTGATCCGAGTGGGCACGCCCCGGGGGTTCGCCCCCTGGTCCGGCGGGGACGCGTGCGTCCGGTATGACGGCCAGGGATCTGACCTGCTCGGCGGTGAGCGAAGCGCCACGTCCGGATTCGGTGGCGAAGCGCTCCTCGCCCAGCGCGTCACGGACCCGCGCGGTGATCCGGTCGGCGTCGCCGCTCTCCAGCGGGGTCAGGGGCACGGAGCCCGACGCGAGGGTCGCGCCGCCCGCGCCCAGGAGCAGGGCGGCGCGGTCGTGATGTCCGGCGACGGCGAGGGCCCCGGCCAGGCCGTACACGGAGATCGTCATCTCCCGGGTCCCGTCGAGCCTGGCGACGAGATCGAGGGCCGAGAGATGCAGGGTGAGGGCCGCCGCCGCGTCGCCGCGCCGCTCGGCGACGAAACCGAGCTCGGTCACGACCATCGGGAGGTACGGCGGCGGCTCCCCGGCGTCGGGCGGGGTACCGTCCAGCACGTCGCGCAGGTGGGTCTCCGCGACGTCGAGGCGGCCGTCCCTGCGCGCGGCGAAGGCCAGTCCCATCCGGGCGAAGGTCTGCCCGGCCCGGTGGCCCTGCTCCACGGCGAGCCGCAGCGACCTCTCGCTCGACTCCGCCGCCCGCGCGTAGTCGCCGCGCTGCAGCGCGATCCAGCCCAGCCAGCCCAGCCGTCCGGCGAACTCCGTCCACAGCCCGAGCTCCTCGGCCAGGCGCATGCCGTCGCGCTGCAGCCGTTCGGCCCGGTCGAGGTCACCGGTCATCTCGGCCAGCGCGCCGAGCCAGCCGCCGGACTCCAGCCGCCCCCAGCGCTCCCCGAGCTCGCCGAAGATCCGCGCGCTGCGCTCGCCGTCGCGTCCGAGCCCGTCCAGGTCACCGCGTACGTGCGCGAGCTTGGCCCGCAGGGCGAGGGCCGCGGCCGTTCCCCACCGGTCGCCGAGCGCCTCGAAGGCGGGCAGTGCCCGGTCCAGCAGGTCTCCGGCGACGGACAGGTCGCCGAGGTCGACCCCCGCGTAGGCGAGGATCCACCACGCCCTGGCCCGCCCGTCGGGATCGCCCGCCTCCTCGTACGCCTCCAGGGCGGTCCGGCGGAGGTCCTCCCGGTCGGCGGCGGCAACGTCGCCGCGGAGGAACACGATCACCGCCCTCCAGGTGAGGGCCCTGGCCCGGAGCGCGGCGAACGGCACGCCCGCGGATTCGTCGCCCGGGGGGACGGCGCCGAGGGATCCGCCGGAGATGGCGCCGGACGATTCGCCGGGGACGGTGCCGGGGGATCCGCGGGGAACGGCTCCGGGGGACCCGGAAGGAATGGCTCCGGGGGACCCGCAGGGGACGGCGAGTGCCGCCGCGAGGGATCGGTGGGCCTCGGTCAGCCGGCCGCGCAGGAACCAGTACCAGGCCATCGCGCCGACGAGGCGCAGCGCGCCGTCCGCGTCGCCGTCCCTGACGGCCGCGTTCAGCGCGGCGCGGAGGTTCGCGGCGTCGGCGTCGAGGCGCCGCAGCCAGTGCCGCTGGTCCGCCTCGTAGAGGCGCGGCTCGGCCCGCTCGGCGAGGCCGATGTAGTGGCGCAGGTGCCGCCGCCGCACCCGCTCGTACTCCCCGGAGTGCTGGAGGCGCTCGACGCAGTACGCCGCCACCGACTCCAGCAACCGGTATCTCGGCCCGTCGGCACCGTCCACCACGACCACCAGCGACCGGTTCACCAGCCGTGCCACCAGGTCGAGCACGTCCGAGGCCGGAAGGTCGTCCTCCGCGCAGACGGCCTCGGCGGCCTCCATCGTGCAGCCGTCGGCGTGCACGGCGAGGCGGCGCAGGACGGCGCGTTCGGCGTCGGTCAGCAGGTCCCAGCTCCAGTCGATCATCGCCGTCAGGGTCTGCTGGCGCGGGGGGACACCCCGGTGCCCGGTGGACAGCAGCCTGAACCGGTCGTCGAGGCGGGTGACGAGACCGTGCACCCCGAGGGCGGGGACCCTCGTTGCGGCCAGCTCCAGCGCCAGCGGGATGCCGTCCAGCCTGCGGCACAGCGCCGCGACCGCCGGGGCGGTGTCCGCGTCGAGGACGAACCCCCGGGCCCCCCGGGCCCCCTGGGTCACCGCGGACGCGCGTGCCACGAACAGCCGTACCGAAGCCGTCCGCTCCAGCGCGGGGATGTCGTCGGCGGCGCTGCCGGGCACCTCCAGCGGCGGGACGCTCCAGACCACCTCGCCCGGCAGGGCGATCGGCTCCTGGCTGGTCGCGAGGATCCGCAGCCCCGGGGCGGCGCGCAGCAGCGCTCCGGCCAGCTCGGCGACCGGCTCGACGACGTGCTCGCAGTTGTCCAGCACCAGCAGCAGCCGCCGGGGGCGCAGCGCCTCGGTGAGCCGGTCGGCGGCGGTCACCGGCGCGGCACCCGCGGTGTCCTGGACGTCCAGCACCGTCATGATCGTCTCAGCCAGCCGGTGGACCGCGTCCTCGTCGCCGGGGCGGTCGAGCGCGGCCAGCTCGACCAGCCACACCCCGTCGCGCACGATGCCGGGCGGAGCCGAACCGGTCAGCCGTCTGGCGGTCTCGATCGCCAGACGGGTCTTGCCCACACCGCCGGGACCGGTGAGCGTCACCAGCCGTTCCGCCTCCAGCAGGGCGCGGATCCCGGTGACGGCCTCCTCCCTGCCGACCAGGTCGGTGAGGGGCGCGGGGAGGTTGGTGCCGGGCCTGTCCGGGAGAGGGCCGGGCGCGGCCAGGGCCGGGTCCTGGGCGAGGACGGCACGATGCAGGGCGACCAGGTCGGCGCCCGGATCCAGGCCCAGCTCGTCGGCGAGCAGGACGCGCAGCTCCTCGTAGCTGTCCAGTGCCTCGCTCTGCCGCCCGGAGCGGTACAGGGCACGCATGTGCGCGGCGCGCAGCCGCTCCCTGAGGGGGTGCGCGGCGAGCAGGTCGCCGAGTTCTCCCGCGAGCCGGACGTGCTCGCCCAGCTCCAGCCGTACCTCCGCGTGATCCTCCTGCGCGGTGAGCCACCGCTCCTCCAGCCGCGCGATCGCGGGGCGCGCGAACGGCTCGTCGCCGAAGTCGGCGAACGCGGGACCGCGCCACGACGCCAGCGCGTCGGCCAGCAGCGCCGCCCTGGCCGGTAGGTCCCCGGTCAGGGCCGCCTCGTCGAGCAGGCGCAGGAAGGCGGCCTCGTCGGTGTCGGCTCTCATCACGTAGCCCGCGGGGTGGCGGGCGCCCAGATCCCGGCAGCCGGGCTCGGCGTCCTCCAGCACCCTGCGCAGCTGCGAGACCTTGGCGGCCAGGGCGCCGGTCGGGTTGCCGGGCGGGTCGTCGCCCCACAGGTCGTCGATGAGCCGGTCGGCGGGCACCGGGCGTCCCTCGTGGACGAGGAGGTCGGCCAGCAGGGTGCGGACCTTCAGCCCGGGGATCGCCACCGGTTCGCCGGAGGTCGTCCACACGGCCAGCGGCCCAAGCACCCCGAAACGCATGAGGGCCACGATAACCCCGCCCACCTGTCGCCTCACCACGGTTTTCGCGCCCCCCGATCCGGCCGTAAAACGGCGGGAGCTTTTCCGTAAAAGGGGTGCGGCACGCTGAGGACACGTCGGATCGAGCGGGACACGAGGGAGGTACGGAGATGGCGGAGACGCCGGGGGACGACCGGCTGCGGCTGGCGGTCATCATCGGGAGCACCCGCGACGGCCGGTTCGGGCCCACCGTGGCGGGCTGGTTCACCGCTCGGGCCCGCAGGCGCGGCGATCTGGACGTCGACCTGATCGACCTGGCCGAGACCGGCCTGCCGCAGACCCTCAACGACCAGGACGGGCCCGTTCCTGCCGAGGTGGCCGCCCTGGCGCCGAGGCTGGCGGCGGCCGACGCCTTCGTCGTGGTCACCCCCGAGTACAACCGGAGCTTCCCGGCCCCGCTGAAGACCGCCATCGACTGGTACCACGAGGAGTGGCAGGCCAAGCCCGTCGCCTTCGTCGCCTACGGCAGGGACTCCGGCGGCCTGCACGCGGTCGACCAGCTCCGCCAGGTATTCACCGAACTGCACTCCGTGGCCATCCGCGACGCCGTCACCCTGCCCCGCTACTGGGACCTCTTCGCCACCGACGGCACCTGGCCCAGGGCCACCGCGGAGTGCAACACCGCGGTGCGGACCACGCTCGACCGGCTGACCTGGTGGGCCCGCGCCCTGCGCGACGCCCGAGCCAGGAGCCCGTACGTCACCTGAGCACCCCTTTTCAACGTGAACGACACGGAGGAAACCATGCGGAAGATCATCGCCAAGACCCACACCAGCCTCGACGGCTTCATCGACAACCCCCACCTGTGGTCCATGCCGTACTCGAACGAGGCGGTGCAGAAGTACTCCATGGACCTTGTGCTCACCAGCGACACCCTGCTGCTGGGACGGGTCACCTACGTGGGCATGGCCCAGGCCTGGCCCGGCAGGAGCAACCCCTACGCCGACCACGTGAACGCCATGGAGAAGTACGTGGTCTCCTCGACCCTGGAGAAGGCCGAGTGGGAGCCCTCGACCATCGTCCACGGCGACGACCTCGTCGCCACGGCGACCGAACTGAAGCGGCGGCCCGGAGGGAACATCATGATCTGGGGCTGTGGCCGGCTCACCGACACGCTCATGGAGCACGGCCTGCTCGACGAGTACCGGCTCCTGGTCTCCCCCGTCATCGTCGGTAAGGGGCAGCGGCTGTTCCGGGGGGAGGACGTCACGGCGAGCCTGGAGCTCGTGGACAACACGACGTTCGACACCGGCCTCATCGCCCTCACCTACCGTCCGGTGAACGCGGCCGGAGACCGGGCGGCCACCGGCTGAGCGACCCGGCCGGAGTCCCGGGGGCGCACGCGGCCCGACCGGCTACGCGCGTACCAGCCAATCGGTGATGGCGGCGAAGTCGGCGTGCGTGAGGCCACGGCGGGGGGCGACGCGATGAGGGGAGCATCGCGGCGGTCATCGGGGACCGGGCAGGCGTCGTCCGCATGTGGCGATCCCTTGGCCTGACCGTCCTCCAGGTCGCCGAAGGCGACTACTGACCGGCGTTCCAGCGGCGCCCCGGGATCGCCTACGGCTCGATGAGGCCCGACAGGATGGAAAAACCCAGCTCAGAGAGGATTTGGGACGTATATCCGCAGGTCGGAACCTCCGCTCATATAGTTGTGTGCCAATTGTCGGGCTCATAATCGATGGCGGGGATCGTGGGCGTTTGGGAAGGGACAGCGGCCGTGCTCGCCGGTCGATACCGGCTGGACGAGCTGATCGGCCGGGGCGGCACGGGCGAGGTCTGGCGCGGTTACGACCTGAGGCCGGGCTGGGCGGTGGCGGTCAAGATCCTGTCGCCGGAGGTGGCCGACGCCGCGACGCGTGAGAGGTTCGCCCGGGAGGCCAGGACCGCCGCGCGCGTCGTCCATCCCAACGTGGTGACGGTGCTCGACATGGGCGAGCACGAGGCCCGTCCGTACCTGGTGATGGAGTTGCTGACCGGCCGGGACCTCGCCGCGGAGCTGGCCGGGCGGGGGCCGCTGAGCGTGTCCGAGACGTGCCACCTGGTCAGGCAGGCCGCGCTCGGGTTGGACGCCGCGCACCGGGCCGGGGTCGTGCACCGCGACGTCAAGCCCGCGAACCTGCACCTGGGCGCGGGGGGCGCGCTCAAGGTTCTCGACTTCGGTACCGCCAGGGTCGCGACCGAGGCCGCGATGCGGCTGACCTCGGTGGGAAGCGTCATCGGCACGGCCGCCTACCTGTCTCCCGAGCAGATCCTCGGCGAGCCGGGAAACACGGCCTCCGACATGTACGCGCTCGGCTGCGTCTGCTACGAGCTGCTGTGCGGGCGGCCCCCGTTCGTCGGCGCGGCGACGGAGGTGATCTCCCAGCACGTCCGCGACCGGCCGGACCCGCCCAGGCGGTACCGGCCCGATGTCCCGGTGGAGCTGGAGAGACTGGTTCTCGCCCTGCTGGAGAAGGATCCCGCCGCGCGGCCGACCGGGGGAGAGGTGGTCCGCCAGGTCACCGCGACGGCCCGCCACGCGTCGCCCACCCGCGACACCGCGCCGCCGGTGCCCAGGCCGGGACCGGTGCCGGCGACGGCCAGACCGGGAACGGCATCCGCGTCCGGCGCTGTGCCGCCGGCGGCCGGGTGGGTGCCGGAGCCCGTGTCCGGTGCCCTCTCCGCGCTCGTGCGGGGGCGATCACCCGGGCGGTCCGTCGCGATCGCGCTGGGCGTGGTGGCCGTGCTGGTGGCGACGGCCCTCTGGGCGCTGGCGCCGTCGGACCCGGCCGGGCAGGTCACCTCGGCGGTGTCGTCCTCGATCGCGGCGGTGCCGTCCGAGACGCGGCCTCCGGAGCGGCCCGTGTCGCCGTCACCCACACCGGCCGTCTCGGTGAGCGTGTCCACGGCGCCGTCCCCGATACCGATCCGGTCACCACCGGCGGCGACCGGATGGCAGACACTGCTGCCGGTCTTCCACCGGGCGGTCACCGATCAGGAGCGCCAGGGGAAGATCGACCCCAGGGTGGCCCGCGAGATCCGCGAGAGGGTCTCCAGAGTGGCCCAGGACCTTCAGCGGGGCGAGAACGAGAAGGCGCGCGACGAACTGCGCCGACTCGGCCGGGACCTGTCCGAGGCGCGGCGCAGGGGCAGGCTCGCCTTCGACGGTCCGCTCATCGACTTCCTGCGCGACTCCGGGTTCGTCTTCCCGCTGGACGGCAGGGACGCGGGGTCCCGTCGCCACCACTCCGGGGGAGACGACGATGACGATGACGATGACTAAGGCGTGAAGGATTCGCCCGCGCGTCGCTTTCCGGTCCCACAGGGGACCGGGACTCACCGACCGGCCACCGGTTGCGGGTATCGTGCTCCGCTCCCTGCCGGTCGCTGGTCGCGTCGTCGTCGGCAGGCGGCGGACCCGGGCCATTCGCACCCAAATGCGCGAATGAGGAGACCGGTGTCGGCCTTCCGGTCACCGTTCGGAAGACGGGCCGGGCGCGGGTCGGGCGAAGGACGGAGGCGGGCCGGGCGCGGTCCGGGCGCGGGACGGGTGCGGGACGTGTGTGGGACGTGTGTGGGACGGGCGACAAGACGTTTCGAGTTTTTCCGAAGTTTTCGTTATCCACCCGTGGCCTGCGGGTCTCCTGTGTAGCGGCGCCTGCGAGCGCCGCCGGACGTCCCCTCCACGAGTTCCCAACAGGACAAGGACTTCATTCACTATGAGCACAACCGCCTCGCGCGGCATCCGAGCCGGACGCGCGTCCATTGGACGTCAGGTCCGCA
Organism: Streptosporangium oxazolinicum; assembly: GCF_039537505.1. Lineage (NCBI taxonomy): Bacteria > Bacillati > Actinomycetota > Actinomycetes > Streptosporangiales > Streptosporangiaceae > Streptosporangium > Streptosporangium oxazolinicum. The sequence continues at coordinate 911,513 of NZ_BAABAQ010000002.1, read as the reverse complement.
GCCTGTCGCTGGCCGGTGTTCTCGTCGGCCTCCTGAGCACCTCCATGGTGAGCGCCGCCTCCCCGGCCGCCGCGGCCGAGGTGCCCCTCTCGCAGGGCCGTAACGCCATCGCCTCCTCGGCGGAGCGCGGTGACCTGTCGGCCGCGGCCGCCTTCGACGGCAAGGCCGGTACCCGCTGGGGCAGCAAGTTCAGCGACCCGCAGTGGCTCGCGGTCGACCTTGGAAAGTCCACCGCCATCAAGAAGATCGTCATCAACTGGGAGAACGCCTACGCCACGGCGTTCCAGATCCAGACCGCCACCGACGGTGACGGCCCCTGGAAGACGGTGTACAGCACCACGGCGGGCAAGGGCGGTGTCCAGACCATCAACGTGTCGGCCACCGGCCGGTTCGTGCGGCTGTACGCGACCAAGCGGTCCGGCCGGTACGGCGTCTCGCTGTGGGAGTTCCAGGTCTTCGGCACCGGCTCGGGCACCTCGAACCCGACCCCCACCCCGACCCCGACGTCGACGACCCAGCCGAAGCCCACCCCCACTCCGACCTCGACCTCGACAACCCAGCCGAAGCCGAGCACCACCCCGACCGTCGCCCCGCCCACCGCCGGTTGGGTGCCGGTGAACCAGGCCGAGTGGAAGAAGACCCTGGACGCGTACAACAAGGTCGCGCCCGAAGCGGTCCCCGCGAACATCGTGCGGGTCCCCGAGTTCCACACCAACTGCACGGTGGCCAACGAGGCCAAGGACGACCCGGTCGTGCTGCCCGGCCTGCCCGGCGCCTCCCACCTGCACACCTTCTTCGGCCCGAAGGTGACGGCGGACACCACGACCGAGGACCTGCTCAAGAGCACCACGACCTGTGACGCTCCCGGGGACAACAGCGCCTACTGGGCACCGACCCTGCTGAAGAACGGCAAGCCGGTCCCGATGGAGAACTTCCGCGTGTACTACGGCTCCCGGCTCAAGGACCCGTCGGAGGTCGTGCCGTTCCCGCCGGGCCTGCGCGTGGTGCAGGGTGACGCGAAGCGGCAGGTGGCGACGCCGAAGGGTGCCTCCGGCCAGTTCTGGTGCGCCGGTAGCGCGGAGACCGGCCGCAGCGCCGACGGCAACTGGCCCGTCTGCGCCCCGGGCGGCAACCTGATCTACCAGCTGACGTTCCAGGACTGCTGGGACGGCAAGCACATCGACTCGCCCGACCACAAGTCGCACATGGGACCGGCCAAGAACGGCACGTGCTCCGGCGACTACCCGGTCGCGGTCCCGAACCTCTCGTTCATGCTCGGCTACGACTCCCTCGGCGGTGACGGCCTGACGCTGTCGTCGGGCATGCCCTCCTCGATTCACGGGGACTTCATGAACGCCTGGAAGCCGGAGGACCTCGGCGCGCTCGTGAAGATCTGCCTCAACGCGAAGGCCAAGTGCGGCGTCACGCCGGGCTGGAAGAAGTGACCGACCCCGGTCGCTAGTCCCACATGACATGCCGTGCCGGTGATCCCGCGTTTCGCGGGGTCACCGGCACGGTGCGTGTAGCGGTGATCGATCAACGGCCGCGCGGCCGTGTTTCCCTCCGCTCGTACGCGAGCGGCCGGACCGGTCCCCACCCCAACCTGGCGGACCGTTCCGGTCGAGGGCTAGCGCGGCGAGGATCCCTCCTCGTGTCGTCGCGGTGGACGCCCGGGTCGGTACGGTCTCGCCGCGACAAGAGATCGAAGCGTCTTGATCATGCCCGTGGCCAAGGGAACCTCACTCGACCCTGCCCGGACCCGGGAGACGATCCTCGCCTCCGTGACCGGGTGGCCGCGTGCGGCGGTCAGGCGGCTCGACGAGGAGATGTTCGCCGTTCTCCGGGTACGGCTGGGGCATGACCAACGAATCGAAGGATCCCCTGGTGGGACTCGACCCGTTCGACGTCTTCGACGCCGAGGCGGAACGCCTTGACCGCTACTTCGCGGGACTTGACGCGCAGGGCTGGAACCGCCCCTCGCGGGCGGACGGCTGGTCGGTGCGGGACGTGCTGGGGCACCTGGCGGGGGAGGAGCTGTACAACCACGCCTGCCTGGACGACGACATCGACGGTTTCACCGCGATGCTCCGGCGCGAGGGCGTGGGAGGCGGTTTCGACGGTTTCAACGAGTGGTGTGTGGAGAGACGCCGTGGCCTTCCGGTCGAGGAGGTGCTCCAGGAGTGGCGGCGTGAGAACGGGGACACGCGCGAGCGGATGCGCGCGCTCGGCTATGAGGCCCCGTTGCCGACCTTCGCCGGGCCGTACCCGGTGGGGTCGCAGACCTTCCACTACGCCTCCGAGTACGCCACCCACGCCGACGACGTCGGCGCGCCCGTCGCGGAGGAGGAGGCCGGGGAGCGGGCCGGATGGCGGGCGCGGGTGGGCGTGTTCGTGCTCGCCGAGCAGGACTCGAAGGTCCAGGTCGAGCTGACCGGCGACGAGGCCCGGGTGCGCGTGGACGGGATGAGCGAGCGGCTGCCGATCCCCGTGTTCGTGGAGGCGACGGTCGGCCGCCTGCCGGACGACCATCCCCTCGACCGCAGGCTGAAGGCCGCCCTGCGCTGCCTGGCCTGAGCGGCGGCGACCCGCTCGCGTGGTTCTCCGCCGGGGAGCCATCCGGTACGGCGCCGGTTCGCCGGAGCGTCCGCCTCCAAGGAGGTCCGAGGAGGTCCGAGGAGGTCCGAGGAGGTCTGAGGAAATCCGAGGAGATACTCGCCGACGGGGATCCGTTCGTAGGAAATCCGTCGGCGAGACATCCGCTCGCGGGGGATCCGGCCTCTCAGTCGTCGGTGGATCCCCGTCGGCCGGAACGGCCCTCCTGTCCCCGGCTCTCGCTCCCGTCCCGGCCCGGCTGCCCGTCCTTGCGGCGCATCCGGTGCAGGGTGCCCGCGTGCGCGCGCTCCTCCGGGTGCGCGCGCACCCTCCGCAGGCTGGCGATGACGGTGACCAGCAGCACCAGGAAGATCACGCCGAGGGAGACCGGGGTCGGGACCTCGGGGAAGGACTTCGAGACGTCCTCGTGCAGGAACGACAGGATGAGTTTGAGGCCGATGAAGCCGAGGATGACCGCGAGGCCGATCGACAGGTAGACCAGGCGTTCGAGCAGGCCCTCGATCAGGAAGTACAGGGCGCGCAGCCCCAGCAGCGCGAAGGCGTTGGCGGCGAAGACGATGAGCGGGTGCTGGGTGACGCCGAAGACGGCGGGAATGGAGTCGAGGGCGAACAGCAGGTCGGTGCTCCCGATGGCGAGGAAGACCACGAACAGCGGCGTGACCACCCGCTTGCCGTCCTCGCGGGCGACGAGCCTGCCGCCGTGCATGTCGTCGCTGACCGGCAGCACCTTGCCCGCGCGGCGGATCAGGGGGTTGTTCTCGACGTCGGGGTCCTGGTTCCTGTGCCGGACGAGCTGGACCGCCGTCCAGATCAGGAGCAGGCCGAAGATCAGGAACGTGAAGGAGAAGAGGGCGATGGCCGCCGCGCCGACCGCGATGAGAATGGCGCGCAGCACCAGGGCGGTGGCGATGCCGAAGAGCAGCACCTTCTGCTGGTGCTCCTCGGGCACCGAGAACCGCGCCATGATGATGACGAAGACGAAGAGGTTGTCGACGGAGAGGCTCTTCTCCACCATCCATCCGGCGAAGTACTCCGTCGCGAGCCCCGACCCGGCCAGCCACCACAGGACCAAGCCGAAGGCTATGGCCACGCCGATGTAGAAGACCGTCCAGGCGGTGGCCTCGCGCATGCCCACCGCGTGCGGGCGGCGCGCCGCCACCACGAAGTCGAGGGCGAGCAGCACCACCACCAGCGCGATGACCGCGATCCACATACCCACCGAGTCGATCGCCATCCGTGTCCCCTCTTGCCTGTCGAGATCACTCGCTTTACCCCGGGCGTGGACCTCCACACCCGGTGACCACCGGCGGACCCGCCCCGGCGGCGCGGAGAGGCGCGAGCACATGATGTCGAGGTTGAACTGTGAACAAGCGGACACACAGCGTCCTTCGCAGTGGACGTCAACGGATGATCTGCGAGTGATCGGAATGTGATGTCCGAGGCGCTTGACGTGGGGTGTTGTTAGTGATCACAGTCTGTCCCAAGCCGCCGGAAGGAGCCGATCAGTGAGCCCGAGCCTCGGACGTCGTCCGCCGGTGATGGCGGACGTCGCCACGAGGGCCGGGGTGTCGCACCAGACGGTCTCGCGCGTGCTCAACGACCACCCCAACGTCCGCGCCGAGACCCGCGACCGGGTGCTGGCGGCGATCCGCGAGCTCGGATACCGGCGCAACATGGTCGCCCGCGCCCTGGTCACGAGGCACACGCGCACCCTCGGCGTGGTCGGCTTCGACACGACCCTGTACGGACCCGCGAGCACGGTCTACGGCATCGAGCAGGCGGCCAGGGCGGCGGGTTACTTCGTCAGCATGGTCAGCCTCAAGACCATCGACACCGCGGGCGTGCGCGACGCGCTCGGCTACCTGGCCGAGCAGGCCGTCGACGGCATCGTGGTGGTCGCGCCGCAGCGCTCGGCCGCCCCCGCGCTGGCCGGTGTGCCCACCGACATCCCCGTCGTGGCCGTCGAGGGCAGCCACGCGGGCGACGTGTCGGTGGTCAGCGTCGACCAGGTCGAGGGCGCCCGCCTGGCCACCCGGCACCTGCTCGACCTCGGTCACGAGACCGTGTGGCACATCGCCGGTCCGGCGGACTGGCTGGAGGCCGAGGGGCGCGTCGACGGCTGGCGCGAGGTGCTGACCGCCGAGGGCCGTCCGATCCCCGAGTCGCTGTCCGGCGACTGGAGCCCGCGCTCCGGCTACGAGGCCGGGCTGCGCCTGGCGGCGACGCCGGGCGTCACCGCGGTGTTCGTCGCCAACGACCAGATGGCACTCGGGGCGCTGCGGGCCTTCGCCGAACTGGGCGTGCGGGTGCCCGAGCAGATCAGCGTCGTGGGGTTCGACGACATCCCCGAGTCGGAGTTCTTCACTCCGCCGCTCACCACGATCAGGCAGGATTTCGGGGCGGTGGGGAAGTACAGCATCGAGGTGCTGCTCAGGCGGATGGAGGCGGGAGCGGAATGGTCCCGGGAGCGACATGTCGTCCCGCCGAGGTTCGTGCCGAGGGCCAGCACCGCGCCGTTTCGTACCTGAACTCGCCTGCCGTTCCCCGCGCGTCGTCCCTGGCCCGTACGTGGGCCAGCGGGCCAGCGGGACCGCGTACGGAGCGGAGGGCGTGGTGACGGTCAGTCGCTGTCGTAGCTGTCGTCCAGCAGGCGAGAGAGCACGCTGACGGTCGCCGCGCCCGCCGCGACGCCGCTGAGCAGGGAGGGAGCCCAGGCGGACCCGGCCACCAGGGCGAGCGCGCAGGCCAGCGCCGCGATCAGGGCCGTGGCGGTCACGACGAGCAGTACGGGTACAGGTACGGAGAACATCGGCTCACTCCCGCAGGCGGCACCGCCGGGGGCTCGGCGGCACGGTGGTCGAGACCCGGATCCGGTCGAACCCGTCCTCGCCCCGGTTATGTCCTGCCCGTCCTGGGCGATGTAATCACGCGCCGCGTGAACCGGTCCGCTCGCGCGTGAGGGCGGGATCCCGGGGGTGTGCCCGGCCCTGTCGACAGGGTAGGGAGCGCCGGTCACATCCGGGCGTCGTTCTTGTGAAATTCAGTGAACATGACCCCGTGCAATTGATCTCTGAGCTGCTCGGTTGCCTTTCTGAGCACGGCTTTTGCTCGTGAACAAATATCGATCCCTTGTTCACTAAACTCAGGTCTGATAGAACAAACGGCACATGCAGGTCGGATGGGCCGTCAGTGGAGCGATCCGCTAACCTCGCGGCCTATCCCTCATGGCCCCTGGAGGACTGCGATGCCCGGTTTCTCTCACCCCCACGGTCCGGTATCTCATACTTTGTCCCGCCGGTCGATCCTGCAACTCGGGGGTGGGGTCGCTCTCCTCCTCGCGACCGGGTGCGCCGCGGGCACCAAGGCGGGCGGCTCAGGCACCCCCGCGGCGAGTGCCGCCCCCGGCGGGAGCGCCGCCCCCGCCGCCTCGGCGCTGCGGATCGCGGTGGGCAGCTACCTGAGCAGCTGGGACCAGGACTTCGTCGGGTTCGACCTGACCGCGCTGATGCTCTACAAGAACGTCTTCCCCTACATGGTCGACTACGGGGTCACCTCGGTCGGCGGCGGCCAGATCCTCGACACCGAGGCCATCGCCCCGGCCTTCGCCGAGTCCTTCGAGCCCGACGCCGACAACAAGGTCTGGACCCTCAAGCTGCGCAAGGGCGTGAAGTTCGCCAGCGGCAACGAGATGACCGCCAGGGACGTCAAGTGGTCCAAGGACCGCGCCTTCGCCGCGAAGGCCAACGTCGCCGGGATCTACCGGCTGATCGGGCTCACCGAGGCCGACCAGGTCGAGGTGGTCGACGACTACACCGTGACGTTCACCCAGGCGTTCCCCAGCGCCCTCACCCGGCAGATCCAGGCCATCTCGCTGTACGTCTTCGACTCCGAGGAGGCCAAGAAACACGCCACCGGCGACGACCCCTGGGCCAAGGAGTGGTTCGCCAAGAACCCGCCGACCGGGGGCTACTTCAACGTGGGCAAGGCGGTCCAGGGGCAGGAGATCCTGCTCACCGCCAACACCGGCTACCCCGGCGCCGACGGCGCCAAGAGCTCCGAGATCAGGCTCACCGTGGTCCCCTCCGCCGCCAACCAGCGCCTCCAGCTGCAGAACGGCGACATCGACATCGCCTTCGGGATCGGCCAGCGCGACATCAAGGACCTCAAGACCACCCCGGGCATCAAGGTCATCTCCGCGCCGAGCAACAACCAGGTCGCCATCCAGATGTCGGTGACCACCGCTCCCTTCGACGACCCCGCGGTCCGCAAGGCGCTCGCCCACGCCGTCCCGTACGAACAGATCATCGCCAACGTCTACGGCGGCGACGCGCGGCCCGCCAGGAGCGTCGTCCCGCTGGACATGCCCGGCTACTCCGAGACCGGCTACCCCTACGCCTACGACGTAGCCAAGGCCAAGGAGACGCTGGCCGGGGCGGGCAAGACCTCGGTCGCCTCCGAGCTGGTCTTCCAGACCGACAGCGAGGAGCAGCAGCAGATCGCCGTCCTGGTGCAGAGCGAGGCCAGGAAGGCGGGCATCGAGCTCAAGCTCACCCCGCTCGACCCCGCCACGCTCGCCGAGCGCAGGGAGAAGAAGAACATCCCGCTGCAGATCACCGTGGGCCAGCTCTGGGTCAACGACGTGGAGTACATGCTCGGGACCAGCTTCACCAAGGGCGCCAGCCTCAACTACTCCAACTACGTCAACGACGAGATCGAGAAGATCTTCGAGGACTCCCACACCGTCGTCGACGAGGCCGGGCGCGCCAAGCTCTGGCTGCGCGTGCAGGAGATCCTGGCCGGGGACGTGCCGTGGGTCGTCGTCTGCCAGCCCAACTTCAACCTCCCCGTCAGGGAGGAGGTGGCGGGGTGGGTCCAGCCGATGGACGGTCTGGCCCGGCTGCGCTACCTGAGCGTCGCCAGGTAGCCCATGCGCGTCCTCCGGTTCCTCCTCAGACGGCTGCTCCAGCTCGTCCCGGTGCTCCTCGGGGTGGTCGTCCTGACCTTCCTCCTCGTCAGGGTCCTGCCGGGCGACCCGATCCGTACCATCCTCGGCCCCAACGCCACGGAGGCCGACGCCGCCGCCGCGCGGGCCAGGTTCGGGCTGGACCAGCCCCTGTGGCGGCAGTTCCTCGACTACGCCGGGGGACTGTTCACCGGTGACTTCGGCACCTCCATCCAGAGCGGTGCCTCCGTGGGCTCCGAGATGGCCGTGCGCTTCGGGCCGACCGTGGAGCTCGTGGTGATCGCGCTGGCCGTGGCGCTGGTACTGGCCACGGTGCTCGGCATCTGGTCGGCGCGGAACGCGGGCCGGTTCGGCGACCACACCGTCCGCGTCGCGGCGCTCGTCGGCAACTCGGTGCCGGAGTTCTGGCTCGGCCTGGTGCTGGTCCTCGTCGGCTACAGCGTCCTGGGCTGGTTCCCGGCGCCCAGCGGCCGGGTGGACCCCGACACCGATCTCAGCCTGATCACCGGCGCCGACCTGCTCGACGCGGCGCTGACGGCGAACGGTCCCGCGTTCGTCTCCGCGCTGCAGCACCTCGTGCTGCCGGTGGCCACGCTGGTGATCGTCATCGTCGCGCCGCTGCTGCGCAGCGTCCGGGCCTCCGCGCTGGAGGTGCTGGCCTCCGAGGCGTACGCGGCCGCCGCCGCGCACGGGCTCGGGGACCGGCTGCTGCTCCGCGGCTACCTGGTACGGGCCGCGCTGGTGCGGCTCCCCGCGCTGGCCGCCCTGGTGTTCGGCTTCTCCATCGGCTCGACCGTCCTCGTGGAGTACGTCTTCTCCTGGCAGGGCTTCGGGCAGTGGGCGCTGCGCGGCCTGCTCTACCGGGACTACCCGGTGGTGCAGGCGTCGGTGCTCGTGATCGCGCTGTTCTACGTGGTGGTGTTCCTCGTCGCCGACGTCGTGCAGGCGGTCCTCGACCCGAGAGTGAGGATCTGATGCCCGACGCCGAACACGCCCCCGAGGCCGGAGCCGGACGCGTCCCCGAGGCCGGAGCCGAGCACGTCCCCGAGGCCGGAGCCGGACGCGTCCCCGAGGCCGGAGTCAGACGTGCCGCCGAGATCGACGCCGGACGCGTACGGAAGCCCGGCGAGGCGCGTACCCCGGATCCCGCGCGCACCTCGAAGACGGCCCGCACCTCGAAGACGGTGCGCGTCCGGGAGGCCGGTGGGGACCGTCGTTTCGCGTCGTCCCTGATCACGGCCGGGTCCGCGGTCCTGGTGCTGGTCGCCGTGGCGGTCGTGTTCGCGCCGCTGCTGAGCGCGTGGGGCCCCGAGGAGATCGACCCCCTCGCGTCCCTCGCGCCGCCGGGGGGTGCCCACCCGCTGGGCACCGACCTCAACGGCATGGACGTGTGGAGCCGCGTCCTGCACGCCGCGAGGCTCGACATCGGCATCGCGGTCGCCGCGGTCGCCCTGGCCGTGGTCGCGGGCAGCCTCGTCGGCCTGGTCGCCGGATACCGGGGCGGCTGGCCGGACGACGTGCTGATGCGGGTGCTCGACGTCTTTCAGGCGTTCCCCACCTTCATCCTGGCCCTCGCGGTGGCCGCGCTGCTCGGCGGCGGGACCGCGAACCTGGTCGTGGTGATCGCCCTGGTGAACGCGCCCGCGTACGCCCGGCTGGTGCGGGCCGAGGTGCGCTCCATCAGGGAACTGCCCTTCGTGGAGGCGTCCCGCGTCTCCGGCTCCTCCTTCTGGGGGGTGCTCTGGCGGCACGTCCTGCCCAACAGCCTGACGCCGGTGCGCGTCATCGCCCCGCTGAACTGCGGCTGGGCGATGCTCACGCTGGCCGGGCTGTCCTTCCTCGGGCTCGGCGTGCCGGTGCCCACCGCCGAGTGGGGGGCCATGATCAGCCTCGGCACCGGCGACGTCGTCTCCGGCCGGTGGTGGACCTCGGTACCGCCCGGCCTCTTCCTGCTGATCTGCGTCCTGGGCTTCAGCCTCCTCGGTGAGGGCCTCCAGGAACGCGCCGACTCCACGAGGAGGTGACGGACGATGACACTCCTGTCGATCGAGGACCTCTCCGTCGTGATCCACCGCCCCGGACGCCGGGTCGCCGCGCTGAGCGGGGTGAACCTGAGCGTCGAGCCCGGCGAGGTGGTCGGCCTGGTCGGGGAGAGCGGCGGCGGCAAGAGCATGGTGGCCCGCTCGATCGTGGGCCTGCCGCCCGGCGGCTCCCGTACGACCGGGCGGATCCTGTTCGACGGCGCCGACGTGCTGACGATGGGCGCCGCCGAGCTGGAGTCCTTCCGGGGGCACGGTGCCGCGATCTGCTTCCAGAACCCGCGCGGCGCGCTCAGCCCCACCAGGACCGTCGGCCGCCAGCTCGTCGACCGGCTGGTCACCCACCGGGCGCTGGCCCCCGCCCCCGCCAGGGAGGTCGCCGCCGAGCTGTTCGAGTCGGTCGGCATCCGCAGCCCGAGGCGCCGCCTGGACGCCTACCCGCACGAGCTCTCCGGCGGCATGGCGCAGCGCGTCATGATCTCGCTGGCCACCGGGTGCGCCCCCGGCCTGCTGATCGCCGACGAGCCCACCACCGGACTGGACGTGACCCTCACCAGGGAGATCCTCGGCCGCTTCCGGCTCGCCGCGAACGCCGAGCGGCGCGGCGTCCTGCTGATCTCCCACGACCTCGCCTCCATCGCGGAGGTCTGCGACCGCGTCGTGGTGCTCTACGCCGGGACGGTGGTGGAGAGCGGCCCCGGGCCGCAGGTGCTCGACGAGCCCGCCCACCCCTACACGCGGGCGCTGCTGCGCTCGGTGCCCGATATCGGCGGACGCCCGGTGACCGCCACCCCCGGCGCGATGCCGCTGCTCGCGGAGGCGCCGTCCTCCTGCCCGTTCGCGCCGCGCTGCGCGCACGCGACGGAGCTGTGCACGACGGAGCTCCCGCGCGCCGAGGCCCTGGCCTCCGACTGGAGCGCCGCCTGCTTCCACCCCCGCTCCGGGCCCCTCACCGATCTCCCCGCCCTCCCCGCTCGCCCCGGCCCCGCGAAGCCGTCCGCCCGTACGACGACGGGCGGGGAGGTGCTGCGCGTCGAGGACGCGCACGTCGTCTACGGTGCCCGCTTCGGCGGCGGGGGCCACCACGCCCTGCGCGGGGTGAGCCTCAGCGTCGCCGCGGGCGAGACCCTTGGCGTCGTCGGGGAGAGCGGCTGCGGCAAGAGCACGCTGGCCAGGCTGATGCTCGGGCTGGTACCGCCCTCCCGGGGGAGGGTCGAGGTGGCCGGGCGGGTCCTCTCCGAGTCGCGCGGCCGGGAGCTGCGCCGCCTGCGTACCCGGGCCCAGCTGGTCTTCCAGGACCCCGTGGGGTCGCTCAGCCCCCGGCGGACCGTGGAGGACGCGATCGGCGAGCCGCTGCGCGCCGCCGGGGTGCCCGCCGCCGAACGGGCGTCGCGCGTCGCCCGGGTCCTGGAACGGATGGAGCTGGACCCGTCGATCCTCGGGCGGCGCCCGCACGAGCTGTCCGGCGGGCAGGCGCAGCGCGTCGGCATCGCCCGCGCGCTCGTCGGCGATCCCGACCTGATCGTCTTCGACGAGCCGACCTCGGCGCTCGACGTCACCGTGCAGGCGCAGATCCTGAAGGTGATCGCCGAGGTGAGCGGCGACCGCTCGCGCGGCACGGTCCTCATCTCCCACGACCTGGCCGTCGTCCGAGGGTTCTGCGACCGCGTCGTGGTTCTCTACCTGGGACGGGTCGTCGAGGAGGGGCCGGTGGAAGAGGTCTTCGGCAATCCCCTGCACCCCTACACCCGGGCGCTGCTGGCCGGTGCCCCGAGCCTCGGCGCCGGGTACGGCGGACCCCGGGTCGAACTGACCAGGGATCTGGAGGAGGCGGACGCCGCAGAGGGCTGCGCCCTCGCGCCGCGCTGCCCCTTCGCGACCGGCGAGTGCCGGGAACGGGAACAGGAACTCCGCCCGTACGACGCGAGCCTGGTCGCCTGCCGCCGCGTCGCCGAGATCCCCGCGCTGATCGAAAGGTGACACCCGCAATGCCCGACCCCAAGCACCTCCGGCTGGCCGTCGACATCGGCGGCACCTTCGTCGACGCGATGGAACTGGACACGCGTACCCACCAGGTGCGCTTCAGGAAGACCTCGACCACCCCGGCCCGCCCCTGGGAGGGCGTGCTCGACGCGGTCACCGCGCTCGGCACCGACCTGTCGCAGGTGGAGCTGTTCATCCACGGCACCACCCTCGGCCTCAACGCCGTCCTGGAGCGGCGCGGCGAGCCCACCGGGATCGTCACCAACGACGGCTTCCGCGACATCTTCCTGATCGGCAGGGGCAACGTGCCCGCCGACCACATGTACGACTTCCAGTACGAGCGGCCGGAGAGCCTCGTGCTGCGACGCCACACCGCCGGGGTGCGGGGGCGGCTCGACCACCGGGGCCGGGTGGTCGAGGAGCTCGACGCCGCCGGGGTGCGGGAGGCCGCCCGCGTCCTCGTCGAGGAGCGGGGCGTGGTGTCGATCGCCGTCTGCTTCCTGCACTCCTTCCTCGACCCCTCCCACGAGCGGGAGGCCGCCCGGATCATCCGCGAGGCGTACCCGGAGGTGACGGTCTCGGTCTCCACCGACATCGTCAGGGAGTACCGCGAGTACGAGCGGACCAGCACGACCGTCCTCGACGCCTACATCCGGCCGATCTTCGAGAGATACGTGGACCGGCTGGAGCGCGGGCTGGCCGAACGCGGGTTCGGCGGGCGATTCCTGATCATGCGGTCCGGCGGCGGTTCCATGACGTCGGCCGTGGCCAAGACCTCCCCGACGCACACCGTGCTGTCGGGCCCGGCGGGCGGCATCGTGGGCGCGGCGCACATCGCCGACGCCCTCGGTCGCCGGGACCTTCTGACCTTCGACATCGGCGGTACCTCCCTGGACGCGTGCGTGATCGAGCACGGGTACCCGGTGGCCGCCTACGAGGCGCAGCTGGAGCACTTCCCGCTGCTGATCCCCACGTACGACATCCGCACGATCGGCGCCGGAGGGGGCTCGATCGCGTGGCTGGAGCGGGGATTGCTGAAGGTGGGGCCGCAGAGTGCGGGTGCCGACCCCGGCCCGGTGTGTTACGGCCGGGGCGGCACCCGCCCCACCGTCACGGACGCGGCGGTCGTCCTCGGCTACGTGGACCCGGACCGCTTCCTGTCCGGGACCATGGAGCTGCGGGCCGACGCCGCCCGCGCGGCGCTCGACGAGCAGGTGGCCGGGCCCCTCGGGCTCAGCCCGGAGGCCGCGGCGGCGGGCGTCTTCGACGTGCTGCTGGCCAGGACCGTCGGCGCGGTCCGGCAGATCACCGTCGAGCGGGGACACGACCCCCGGGGTTTCTCGCTGCTCGCGTTCGGCGGGGCCGGGCCGCTGCTCGCCCCGCTGCTCGCGGCGGAGATGGGCATCGGCGAGGTCGTCGTGCCGTTCGCGCCGTCGGGCTTCTCCGCCTGGGGCATGCTCAGCGCCGACATCGTCGACGACTTCTCCCGCACGGTGATGACCACCCTGGACGACGCCGACCTCGACGGGCTGGAGACGGTGTTCAAGGACGTCGAGACCGAGGCGGTCGCCTCCCTGGAGGCACAGCGGGTCCCGGCCGGGCGCACGGTCCTTGAGCGCCAGTTCGAGCTGCGTTACCTGGGACAGGAGCACTCGCTCATCGTCACCGCGGGCCGCGACCTCGACCGCGACGCGATCAGGCGGGCGTTCGAGGAGACCCACGCGGCGCGGTACGGGCACGCCATGGACAACCGGGTGCAGATCCTCAACCTGCGGGTGCGCGGCGTCGGCCGCACCGACAGGCCGGAGCTGGTGGCGCGCCCGCCGGGCGACGGCGACGCGGGCCGGGCGCTGCTCACCCGCAGGGACGCCTACGACTTCGGCACCCGCGCCACGGCGTCGTTCGCCGTCTACGACCGCGCGCTGCTGGAGCCCGGCGACGCGTTCGACGGGCCCGCCCTGGTCGACGAGGGCACCTCGACCACCGTGGTCCCCTCGGGACAGCGAGTCGAGGTCGAGGAGCACGGCTACCTGCTGGTACGGCTTGTGGAGGCGGCGTCATGACGGAGCGGCAGGACGGTGGGCGACGGGACGACGGGCGCTCGGACGGTGGGCGGCCGGATGACACGCGGCCGGTTGGCGCGCGGCCGGACGGGGAGCGTTCGGATGGAGCACGCTTGGACGGTGCTCGGTCGGACGGTGCTCGGCCGGATGACGCGCGGCTGGACGGCGCGACCGCCGAGGTGGTGCGCAGCTACCTGCTCGCGGCGGCGGAGGAGATGCGGGCCACGCTGATCCGCACATCGTTCAACCCGGTCATCTACGAGGTCCACGACTTCGGCATGTCGATGTACGACGCGGACCTGCGCCTGATCGCCGAGGCGACCGGGCTCACCTTCTTCCTCGGTGCCAACGACTTCTCACTCCGTAAGGGTGTGGAGTATGTGGGGCGGGAGAATCTGTGTCCGGGTGATGTGGTGTTGTTGAATTATCCGTATTGGAATGCGGCGCATTCTTATGATGCGACGTTGTTCTGTCCGGTGTTTGTGGGTGTGGATCTGGTGGGTTTTTTGTGTGTTCGGGCTCACTGGATGGATTTGGGGGCGAAGGATCCGGGGTATGTGTTGGATTCTACGGATATGCATCAGGAGGGGGTTATTTTTCCGGGGACGAAGGTGTTCTCGGGGGGGGTGCCGAATCGGGAGATCATTGAGTTGATCCGGTTCAATTCGCGGATGCCGGATCTGGTGATCGGTGATCTGAACGCGCAGGTCGCCGCGCTGCGCACCGGCGAGCGCCGGTTCCTGGAGATCCTGGAGAAGTTCGGACGCCCGACCGTGGACGCCGCGGTCCAGCGGATGGTCGAGGACGGGGAGGCGCGCACCCGTGCCGCCCTCGCCGAGCTGCCGCAGGGCTCGTGGACGGCGGTCGACTGGCTGGACGACGACGGCGTCACCGAGGACCCGGTCCGGATGCAGGTCACCGTCACCATCGCCGACGGCACCTTCACCGTCGACTTCGCCGGTTCCGCGCCCGCCACGCCCGGTCCCATCAACATGCCGTTCGGCGCGACCATCGCGATCTGCAAGGTCGTCCTCAAGGCGCTCACCTCGCCCGACGAGCCGTCCAACTTCGGCACGACCGTTCCCCTGGAGGTGCGGGCCGAGCCGGGCACGCTCTTCCACGCCGTCTACCCGCAGCCGACGTTCACCCTCTGGACCGGCATCGTCGCGGTCGAGCTCATCCTGAAGGCGCTGGCGCAGGGCATGCCGGACCGGCTTCCCGCCTCGTCGGGGGGTGACGTGCCGGGGTTCATGATGGTCGGGATCCATCCGGAGACCGGGCAGATGTTCGCGGTCAGCAACAACGACCCGGTCGGCTGGGGCGCCACCCCCTCCCACGACGGCATGAACGCCGCGACCCACGTCTCGGGCAGTACGGGGCGCATCACCCCGATCGAGGTCCTGGAGGCGAGGACCGGGATGTTCTTCGAACGCGTCGAGATGCGGGAGGACTCCGGGGGCGCGGGGCGGTTCCGGGGTGGGGTGGGTCTGCGGCGTGACATCCGGTTCGTCGTGCCGGGGGAGTTCCTGTCGGTGATCAAGAAGACGCGGTCGCGTCCGTGGGCGTTGGAGGGTGGGCTGGAGCCGGAGCCCAACCAGGTGGTGGTGTTCCCCGGTACCGGGCGTGAGCATCGGGTGAGCACCAGGCGGACCAGGGTGGAGGTCGGGGATCGGGTCACGTTGCTGACGGCCGGGGGCGGCGGTCACGGCGATCCGCGCGAGCGTGACCCGGAACTCGTCCGCCGTGACGTCGCCGAGGGCTACGTCTCCCCGGACGCCGCCCGCGCCACCTACGGGATCGACGATGTCTGAGCCCTCCGCCCCCGGCCCCGCCGTCTCCGGCGCCACCGTGCCCGTCGCCGTTCCGGGGAAGGGCTCCGGCCCGGCGGACGAGGGGCGCGGCGCGGTGGACGGCGCGACGGTCGAGGTGGTGCGCAGCTATCTCGCCTCGGCCGCCGAGGAGATGCGGGCCACGCTCGTCCGTACCGCCTTCAACCCGGTCATCTACGAGGTCTTCGACTTCGGCGTCTCCGTCTACGACGCGGACCTGCGCCTGGTCGCCGAGTCGACCGGCCTGAGCCGTTTCCTCGGCGCCAATGACTATTCCATCCGTAAGGGTGTGGAGTATGTGGGGCGGGAGAATCTGTGTCCGGGTGATGTGGTGTTGTTGAATTATCCGTATTGGAATGCGGCGCATTCTTATGATGCGACGTTGTTCTGTCCGGTGTTCGTGGGTGTGGATCTGGTGGGTTTTTTGTGTGTGCGGGCTCACTGGATGGATTTGGGGGCGAAGGATCCGGGGTATGTGTTGGATTCTACGGATATGCATCAGGAGGGGGTTGTTTTTCCGGGGACGAAGGTGTTCTCGGGGGGTGTGCCGAATCGGGAGATCATTGAGTTGATCCGGTTCAATTCGCGGATGCCGGATCTGGTGATCGGTGATCTGAACGCGCAGGTCGCCGCGCTGCGCACCGGCGAGCGCCGCGTCCGCGAGCTCTATCTCCGCTACGGCGGGGACGTCGTCG
This sequence comes from Streptosporangium oxazolinicum, assembly GCF_039537505.1. Classification (NCBI taxonomy): domain Bacteria; kingdom Bacillati; phylum Actinomycetota; class Actinomycetes; order Streptosporangiales; family Streptosporangiaceae; genus Streptosporangium; species Streptosporangium oxazolinicum. Next base: position 895,328 of record NZ_BAABAQ010000002.1, on the reverse strand, counting down.
GGTCCGTCGTCGAGACCGTGATCGCCGCTGCCGCCGAGTCCGCGGCCGAGGCCGTCGCCCGCCTCCCGCAGGGATCGTGGACGGCGGTCGACTGGCTGGACGACGACGGCGTCACCGGCGACCCGATCCGGATGCGGGTCACCGTCACCGTCGCCGACGGCACCTTCACCGTCGACTTCGCCGGGTCGTCCGGCGCGACCGCGGGGCCGGTCAACCTCCCGTTCGGCGCGACCATCGCGACCTGCCGGGTCGCGTTCAAGGCGATCACCACCCCGGGGGAGCAGACCAACGCCGGGCACTTCGCCCCCCTGGAGGTGCGGGCCGAGCCCGGCACGCTCTTCCACGCCGTCTACCCGGCGGCGACCTTCACCCAGTGGACGGGGACGGTCGCCCTGGAACTGATCTACAAGGCGCTGGCGCAGGGCATGCCGGACCGGCTTCCCGCCTCGTCGGGGGGTGACGTGCCGGGGTTCATGATGGTCGGGATCCATCCGGAGACCGGGCAGATGTTCGCGGTCAGCAACAACGACCCGGTCGGCTGGGGTGCCACCTCCTCCCACGACGGCATGAACGCCGCCAACCACCTGTGCCAGACCCAGGCCCGCAACACCCCCGTCGAGGTCCTGGAGGCGAGGACCGGGATGTTCTTCGAACGCGTCGAGATGCGGGAGGACTCCGGGGGCGCGGGGCGGTTCCGGGGCGGGGTGGGTCTGCGGCGTGACATCCGGTTCGTCGTGCCGGGGGAGTTCCTGTCGGTGATCAAGAAGACGCGGTCGCGTCCGTGGGCGTTGGAGGGTGGGCTGGAGCCGGAGCCCAACCAGGTGGTGGTGTTCCCCGGTACTGGGCGTGAGCATCGGGTGAGCACCAGGCGGACCAGGGTGGAGGTCGGGGATCGGGTCACGTTGCTGACGGCCGGAGGTGGCGGTCACGGTGACCCGCGCGAGCGTGACCCGGAACTCGTCCGCCGTGACGTCGCCGAGGGCTACGTCTCCCCGGACGCCGCCCGCGCCACCTACGGAGCCGGGGGCGCCCGATGAACGACGTGGTCAACGACGTGGTCCTCGTCAACTGCACCGTCACCGACGCCCGCGCCACCGGTGTTCCCGGTACGGCCTCGGGGAGCCGTACGACGGAAGCCGGAACGATGGAAGCCGGGGCGGCGGAAGCCGAGACGGCGGGCGGCGAGGGGCGGATCCCCGACGCCGCGGTGTGGATCCGGGACGACCGGATCGCGGCCGTGGGCCCTCGCGAGCGGATCCTGGAGCGGACGGGCGACGCCCACCCGATCGACCTCGACGGCGCGTACGTCACCCCCGGCCTGGTCAACATGCACACCCACCTGTCCCTGTCGCTCCCGGGAGAGGGGGGCGACAGCGTCAAGAACATGACGGCGCACGAACTCGCCCTCTACATGGCCGACGGCGCCCGGCGCACCCTGCACTGCGGGGTCACCACGGTGCGGTGCGTGGCCGAGAAGGACCACGCCGACTTCGCGCTGCGCCGGGCGATCGAGTCCGGCCGGGCGATCGGCCCGCGCATCTTCACCGCCGGTCGCGCCCTGGTCTGCACCGGCGGCCACGGGCACGAGGGGAGCGACACCCTGGAGTGCGACGGCGCCGACGGGTTCCGGCGCGGGGTACGCAGCCAGGTCAAGGCGGGGGCCGACCTCATCAAGATCATGATTTCGGGCGGGATCGCCGGGGAACACGAGAAGATCGACACCCCGCAGCTGTTCTCCGACGAGATGGCGGCGGCGATGCGGACAGCGCACGCCTGGGGGCGCAAGGTCACCGCGCACGCGGGCCCGGCGGCGGTGATCGCCGAAGCCGTCGAGCTGGGCCTCGACTGCGTGGAGCACGGCTACCAGCTCACCCCCGAGGTCGCGAAGAGGATGGCCGAACGCGGAACGTCCCTGGTGCCGACACTGCTCGTCACCCGCTGCAAGGAGTTCTTCGACGAACTCGGGGTGCCGGAGTGGATGCAGTGCCGCTCACTCGGCGCCGGGCCCCGGCACCTGGAGAGCTACGCCATAGCCCTGGACGCGGGGGTGGACGTCCTGCTGGGCAGCGACATGCCACCGTTCTGGGACTTCGAGGGGACCAACGCCACGGTGCGCGAGCTGGAGTGCATGTCCGAGGGCGGCCTCGGCCCGGCCAGGGCGCTGTACGCGGGCACACTCGGCCCGGTGCGCTGGCTCGGCGCCGACGCCGACCTCGGCACCGTCGAGGCGGGCAAGTACGCGGACCTCATCGCGATGGACGCGGACCCGCTCGCGGGCACCTCGGCCTTCCGGGGCGTCCGCTGGGTGATGAAGGGCGGCCGGGTCGTTCGTGACGACCGGTCGGGATGGGAGCAGCCGTGAACGCCGTTTTCCCGGGATCCGGAGACCGGGGACCTTCCGATGGGCCTCCGGCGGTCGGTGGATCGGATGACCCGCCGGGTGACGGGGTGGGTGGTGCTTCGAGTGACCCTGCCATGGGGTTTCCGGCGGTCGGTGGGCCGGAGGACCCGATGGGTGATGGGGTGGGTGGTGCTTCGAGTGACCCCGCCGTCGACCTCGCCATCGACCCCTTCGCTGGCTCCGAGGGGGGTTCCGCTCCCGCTTCCGGCGCGGATGCCGACCTGATCGCGGCGGGCATCGACGACATGTACGACGCGTTCCTCGCGGCGGACCGTCGGCGGTTCGACGGGCATCTGCACGACGAGGTGACCACCTGGGAGACACACCTGCCGGGATCGCTGCGGACCCGGTCGGAACTCGACGCTTACCGCGACCGCAGGGACGGCTCGGGTGCCCGTCCCCACCTCGACAGGCTGTCGGCCGAGGACAAGCGGATCGACGTGTGGGACGACACCGGCCTCGCCCGCTACGTGCTGGTCGCCGAACCGCCCGGCGGGCCCGCGCGGCACAGCCGGGTGACCGACGTGCTGCGCCGCGTCGACGGCGACTGGCTCATCGTGCACCACCACTCCGAACTGCTCGCGCCGTGAACCGGCGGCTGGTCGCCCGCGCGCACGGCGAGCCGGAGGGCATCCTCTCCCTGGCGGAGGTGCCCGAGGACCGTGCCGTCCGGCCGCTGGTGTCGCGCGTGGTGGACCTGGCGGGGACCCCCGCCGCCCTCGCCGACCTGGCCGTACGCCGTACGACAGGAAAGATCATGGTCCGGACGGGCTGAGGGAGGAACCGGCATGGACGACATCGGCGGAAACGACGACGGCGACGACGGCGACATGGAGCTGTACGACCTGCGGGTGGTGGTCGACCGCATCGAGGGCAGGTCCGTCTGCGGGATGGAGGTGGGCGACTGCTTCACGCTGGAGAACAGCGCCCACCTGCGGCTCCCCGACGGCGAGCACTTCTGCGTCTACGCGCTCGCCTCGGTCCTGCCGTTCCTCGCCGCCAAGCAGCGCGACCTCGCCGAGGGCGACTGGCTGGCGCGGGACACCCTGTTCTCCTGCCCCGACCCGGAGGAGCGGCTGGTGATGCGGGTCGAGCGGACCCGGCGCCGCCGGATGAACTCCGCCGACCTGACCTGAGGGATCCACGATGACCGCCGCCGCTCTGCGGGGTCCACGATGACCACCGCCGACCCGAGGGGAACCGCGATGACCGCTGCCGAGATCGGCCTCGGCCTGCAGAGCGACAAGCGGGCCGGTGACTACGCGCGGCTCGCGCGCCGGGCCGAGGAGCACGGCTTCGACGTGCTGAGTGTGTTCGGCGACCTGATGTACCAGCCGCCGATCTTCCCCCTGCTGGAGATGGCCGCCGCCACCGAGCGGGTGCGGCTCGGCGCGGCCTGCCTCAACCCGTACTCGACGGCACCGTACGAGATCGCCGGGCAGCTCGCCGCCCTCGACCTCGCCTCGCACGGCCGCGCCTACCTGGGCCTGGCGCGCGGCACCTGGCTCGGCGCGGTGGGCATCGCCCAGCCCAGGCCGCTGACCGCGCTGGCGGAGGCCGCCGAGGTGGTCTACCGGCTGCTGGCCGGTGACAGCGGAGGGTACGAGGGGGAGATGTTCCGCCTCGCGCCCGGCACCCGGCTGCGCTATCCCGTGCACCGGCCCCGGCCGCCGCTGTTGCTCGGCGCGTGGGGGCCGCGAGGGGCGGCGCTGGCCGGGCGGGTCGCCGACGAGATCAAGGTGGGCGGCAGCGCGAACCCGGCGATGGTCGGGGTGATCCGCGAGCGGGTCGCGGCCGGGGCGGCGGCGGCCGGGCGCGACCCTCGCGAGATCGGCGTCGTCCTGGGCGCGGTGACCGTGGTGGACGCCGACGGCGCCGAGGCCCGCGCCAGGGCGCGCGGCGAGGTCGCCATGTACCTCGCGGTGGTCGCCGATCTCGATCCGACCGTGGAGGTCCCCGCCGACCTGCTCGGCAGGGTCAAGGCGCTGGTCGGCGAGGGGAGGGACGCGGACGCCGGGCGGCTGATCCCCGACGACCTGCTCGACCTGTTCGCCTTCTCCGGCACCCCGGAGCAGGTCGCCGCGCAGGCCCAGGCCCTGATCGACGCGGGCGCGCACCGGGTGGAGTTCGGTACGCCGCACGGGCTCACCGACGACCGAGGCGTGGAACTGCTGGGCACCGAGGTGCTGCCGCTGCTGGACCGCTCCCCGAGAGGGGTGGTGACGGCGCGGTAACCCGGTGTGATTTGCGACACCTCCGGGTGACGCTCCGTCATCGTGAAACCGGCTGCCCCCCGAATCTTCCGTCCGGAAAGCGTGCGGCCCGAGTCCTCTCCGCTCCTGGTTTCACCTGAGTTCAGTATGGGTGAACACCAAGGAGGGAAGAAGAGATGACGTGACGAGTGAGCACGCCGGGAGCGCCGACGATGTCGTCGGCCTGGCCGCCCGGCTGTACGAGGTCCACGGCGTCGTCGCCGACGTGCGGCACCCGGACGTCATCCGGTTCGCCCCCGTGCCCGTGTACTCCACGTTCCACGACTGCCGGCGGGCGCCGGATGCGCTCGCCGGGGAGGTGAGCCCGCGATGAGGTCTCCCGATGAGGTCGCCGTGGTCGGCGCCGGGCTGGTCGGCTGCCTGACGGCCTGCTACCTGGCCCGTCGAAAGTACGAGGTCACCCTGTACGAGCGCAGGCCCGACCCGCGCGAGGCCGCCCCCGAGCGCGGGCGCTCGATCAACCTGGCGATCTCCGAGCGCGGTATCGACGCGCTGCGCCGGATCGGGCTGGACGAGACCGTGCTGAAGGTCGCGCTGCCGATGCCCGGCCGGATGATGCACGCCCCCGACGGCACGCTCAGCTTCCAGCCGTACAGCGCCGGGGGGCGGCGGGCGATCAACTCCATCAGCCGCTCCGAGCTGAACCGCACCCTGCTGGACGCGGCCCTCGGCATGCCCGGGGTCCGCGCCCTCTTCGAGCACCGGCTGACCGGGCTCGACGTCGACTCGGGCCGGATGGACTTCGACACGCCCGGCGGTCCCGTCATCCGCGCCGCCCCGGTCGTGCTCGCCGCCGACGGCGCCTACAGCGCGGTACGGGGACGGCTGCGGTTCCTCCCCGGCTTCGACGTCAGCCAGGAGTATCTCGACTACGGCTACAAGGAGCTGACGATCCCGGCGCGCGACGGCCGGTTCGCCCTCGACCCGGGCGCGCTGCACATCTGGCCGCGCGGCAAGGCCATGATGGTCGCCCTGCCCAACCCGGACAGATCCTTCACCTGCACGCTGTTCTGGCCCGAGTCGGGGCCGGGCAGCTTCGCGGAGCTGGACACCGCGCGGCGGTTCGAGGAGTTCTTCGCCGCCAACTACGCCGACGCCCGCGCCCTCATGCCCGACCTCGCCGGAGACTACGCCCACAACCCGGTCGGGCACCTGGTCACCGTGCGGGCCCGCCCCTGGCACGTACACGGCACCGCCGGAGCGGTGGTCGGCCTGCTCGGCGACGCGGCCCACGCCATCGTCCCCTTCTACGGCCAGGGCGCCAACTGCGGTTTCGAGGACTGCGTGGAGCTCGACCGCTGCCTGGAGGAGACCGGCGACGACTTCCCCCGGGCCCTCGCCATGTACGGGGCCCGCCGCAAGGAGCACGCCGACACCATCGCCGAACTCGCGCTGGAGAACTTCGTCGAGATGCGCGACAAGGTCGCCTCCCCGTCGTTCCTGCTGCGCAAGCGCGTCGAGCACGGCCTGGAACGGCTGCTGCCCGGCGTCTACGTCTCCCGCTACGAGCTCGTGTCGTTCAGCACGGTGCCGTACGCCGAGATCCGGCGGCGCATCTCCCGCCAGCGCGGGGCGGTCGTGGCCGGGGCGCTCGGCGCGCTGGCCGTGGTCGCGGTGGCCGCCCGCGCCCTGCGCCGCCGCTGACCGCTTTCGCCGTACGAGTGGGAGAGGTCAGAACAGCCGGGGGGTCACCACGGACACGACCGTGGTGACCCGGTCGGTGTCGTTGAACATGCTGTGCGGGACGGTCGACCTCAGGTGGACGCTGTCGCCCGGGTACAACCGGTGCTCGACGCCGTCGACCTCGTACAGGAGCTCGCCCTCCAGCACGAAGGCGAACTCCTCCCCGGCGTGACCGTAGGAGTTCTCGCGCTTTCCGCCGGGCGCGATGTGCACCAGCAGTGGTTCGAGCACCAGGTTCGGGCCCCTGGCCGAGAGCATGCGGTAGGTCTGCTGGCCCGAGATGTACTCGGTGGCGGCCGTCGCCGAGCGGGTGAGCGTGAAGTGGCTCGGCAGGTGGGAGACCGTGGCGTGCTCCTCCTCCGTCTCCTCCTCGGGCGGCACGTCGTTGAAGAACTCCGCCACGCTGTGGTCGAGCGCGGTGGCCACGCTGTTGAGCGCGGTCAGGCCGATGGAGGAGATCCCCCTCTCGACCTGCGAGAGAAACCCGATCGAGAGCCCGGAGTGGGTGGCGAGACCGCGTAGTGTCAGACCGCGCTCCTTGCGGAACTGCCGCATCCGGGCTCCGACGGCGTCGTGGCGGTCCAGCTCCTCACCGCTGCGACGCTCCGATGTGCCCACCTACGGCTCCCTCCGTCAAGCGGCGTGACCGCCTGTTCGCTCTAGCTAAACATATTTCATAACAAGAGTCGTCCCGCGTCAAAAAGGAGTCGGAAATGGCAGACGGTGATCCCCGGCAGGGGTCCGGAAGGCCCGTGGCGCCGTACGATCCGCCGGAGTTCCTGAGCGACGTCCCCGGCTCCTATCCGTGGCGGGTTCTTCATGAACGGCACCCCGTCCTGATCGAGAGGGTCCGCGCCGCCACGCCGTACGACATCCACGTGAACCGGGCGCTTGACCAGCTGCTGGAGGAGATCGAGGGGGTCATCGAGCCGCTGGGGGACACCGCGCACGACCGCGACCTGTGGGAGAGCTGGGACCGGGGCCACATCGGGCGGCGATGGTACGACGCGCCGTTCCTGTGGGCGGAGAGTTACTTCTACCGCAGGCTCCTGTCCGCGGTCGGCTACTTCGGGCCCGGCCCGTGGCGGGGCGTCGACCCGTTCGAGCCCTTCAAGCAGGCCGAGTTGCTCGGCGCGGCCGTGGACGAGGAGCTCCGCGAGCTCGACACGCTGGCCGCGCTGCCCTCCGCCGAACGGGCCCAGGCGCTGACCCTGAGGGCGCTGTGGGGGAACCGGGCCGACCTCGTGTTCCGGGTGGCCGGTCCCGAGCTCGCCGGGCGGGAGCCCGGGTTGGTCGCCGACGACAGCGCGCTCCTGTGGTCACTCGTCGGCGGCGACGAGACCGGTGTCCCGGGTGTTCCGAGTGGCTTGGACGTCTCGGACGTCCCCGGGGACGCCGGTCGCGGGGGTGCCGCGCGCATCTGCCTCGTCGCGGACAACGCCGGGAGCGAGCTGCTGCCCGACCTCGTCCTGATCGACCACCTGCTGCACGCCCGGGGGACCGGCGAGGTCGTCCTGCACGTCAAGCCCCTGCCGTACTACATGTCCGACGCCACCCCGGCCGACGTCCTGGCCTGCCTGCGGCGGATGTCGGCCGCGGGCGGCGAGGCGGGAGAGGTCGCGGGGCGGCTGCGGGCGGCGCTCGGGTCGGGGCGGCTGCTCGTGCGGGCGCACGCCTTCTCCTGCGCGCCCCTGCCCTACCGCGAGATGCCGTTCGGCCTGCGGGAGGACTTCGCGTCCGCGTCGCTGACGATCATGAAGGGTGACCTGAACTACCGCCGCCTCGTCGGCGACAGGGCCTGGCCGCACACCACCCCGTTCGCCGAGGCGACCGCGTACTTCCCCGGCCCGGTCGCGACGCTGCGCACCCTCAAGTCCGAGGTAGCGGTCGGCCTGGACGGCGATGTGGTCAAGGCCCTGGAGGCCACCGGCAGCCCCTGGCTGACCACCGGCGCCCACGGTCTCATCCAGGTCAGGCCATAGGACCTGTTTTGTGGATCTTTCGCCTACTGCGGTCGCCCAGATGGCACCCCGCCGCGTTGTCGTCGTCGCCCATAACTCCGTTATGAGCTCCTCCTCCGCCTTGCGGGGCATCCATCTGGCCGATCCTCGCTACGGCGAAGATCCACAAAACAGGTCCCAGGAGACCGGGTCAGCCGGACTGGGGGACGATCGGGCCCTCGCTCGCCTGGACGAGGACGAAGCCCTCTCCCTGGAACGCGAGCTGCAGGGCCTCGCCGCTGCCTCGCCCGATCATCGCCCCCGCCTTCATCGTGCGGTTGACGCCCACGTGCAAACCCGCGCTCCAGCACACCGCGGACTGGCCGTCGGCGAAGGTCGGCGCCTGGGAGGTGTCGAGGAGCACGGGGGCGCCGTGCGCGGTGACCGCCACCCAGCCGGTGCCCTTGAGCGTGGTGTTGAACAGGCCGCCGGTGGCGACGCCCGCGCCCTGGACGCGCTGGATGTCCCAGGTGAGCTGCGGGTCGAAGGCGAGCAGGTTGGTGCCGTTGACGGTGAGCGCCTCGTCCTCCAGGTAGAACAGGTGCACGTCGGTGGCGTTGTCGGCGAAGAAGATCACGCCCTGCCCGCGGACGCGCATCAGCGGCGCGCCCTCCCCGGAGACCATCTTCTTCAGGAAGCGGCCGACGCTCCCCGCGCCCTCGTAGTCGAAATCCATCTGCCCCTGGAACGCGACCATCGCCCCCTGCCGGGCCAGCACCTCCCCGCCCAGCCGCACCCGCAGCATCTTGGAGTTCTGCAGGGCGAAGTGATCGGGGAGCCGATCCTGGTCGAGGTTGCCGAAGAACGAGCTACGCACGGGAGATGCCTCTCAGCGTCAGGGATGTCGCACGGTGGATGATCGCACCTGAAGGACGAACCCGGCCGCGCGGGAGTTCCCGCCCGCCGTTCCGGCGGATTCCGGTGCCCCCCGCCCGAGCGCCCGCGCCGCGTCCCCGCAGCGCCTGGACGCGGTGCCTGGATGCGACGTTTTGGGCCGTTCTCAGTGGCTCCGCTTGAGCATCGCGTCCGCGAGCGCGTCGGCGGCCTCGCCCAGCCGTCGGCCCACCGCGTCGAGCCGCGACAGCAGCTCGCGCCTGCGCAGGGTGTCCATGTCCAGCGGCCCGGCGAACAACTCGGCGAGCCGGGCCTGGTAGAGCTGGCGGACGCGGCTGCACGCCTTGCGCGTGGCCAGCACGGCCACGGTGACCGAGGCCGGGTCGTCGATCACCTTCAGCACGGCGCCCTCCAGCTCGTCGAGGCCGTCGATCACCGCCCGCAGCGGCTCGGCCGCGAACCGCAGATCCTCCGGCCCGAACAGGTCGATCTCGCGCACGTGGTCGCGCAGCTGGTCCAGCACGTCGTCGATCGAACGGGAGAGCCTGAACAGGTCCTCCCTGTCGATGGGGGTCGCCAGCACCCGCCGCAGGATCCGTACCAGCTCGGCCCTGGCCTCGTCCCCCTCGTGCTCCACGTCGGCCATCCGGGCACGCGCCGCCGACCGCTCGATCTCGCCGGACGCGACCGAGCGGGCCAGCTCGGCCCCCGCCCGCGCGATGGCGACCTGGTCCCGTACCAGCCCGACGATCCGCCGCCCGGACCGGCCGCGCAGGTCGTCCCAGGCGCGCGCGAACCTCCGGGGCCGTCCCTTGGCGCGCTTCACATCAGCCTCAGCGCGAGACCGCCGAGACAGCCCAGCGCCATCGACGACGGCAGCGTGACCAGCCACGCCGTACCCACGTTCACGACTCCCTGCCATCGCACTCTCCTCGCTCCCTCACTCGTCGCCGCGCCGACCACCCCCGCGGTGATCGACTGGGTCATGCTCACCGGGCTTCCCAGGGCCGAACTGCCGAGTACGGCGCCGGTGGCCGCGGTCTCGGCGGAGACGATGTGCAGCGGGCGGGTGATGACCACCCCGCGGCCCAGCCGTCCTCCGACGCGGATCAGGCTCGCCAGGGCACCGGCGAGGAAGAGCACCACGAGGGCGGCCATCCACACCGGCGGCACCTCGACGGGCCCCACCCCGCCGAGCCCGTCGCGGCTCACGCCGATCGCCACGCTCACCACCGCGATCATCTTCTGGCCGTCGTTCACCGCGTACGCCACGCACTGGGCCGAGTAGGCCAGCAGGTGGGTGGTGAACACCAGCCGCGGCATGCGGCGGTAGGACGGCACGCGGTGCGACACGGCCCCCAGCAGGTAGCCCAGGGTCAGCCCGGCCAGGGGCGCGCAGGCCCCGATCGCCAGGACGACGCCCAGGTCCCCCCACGAGACGGGGAGCCCGGCGCCGAGTCCCGCGCCGCTGATACCGCCGATCACCGCGAGGGTGAGGCTGGTCGGCAGGCCCCTGCCGGTCAGCACCGCGACCACCGCGACCGCGATCACCACTCCCACCAGGAACGCCGCCGCGCCGCCGCTCGTCCCGAGCCCGGCCAGCCGCTCGGTGAACGTGCGCGCGACCGCGACCCCCAGGAGGTACGGGACGGCGAAGAGCACGGCCACGAGGAGCACGGTGACCGCCCAGCCGGGGGAGCGGGGGAACCTGAGCCCGAGACCGATGATGGTGGCGCCGTCGTTGGCCCCGCTGGCCAGCACGAAGAGGATCGCCACGGCGGCGAACGCCAGGGTCCACCCCATCAGAGGTGGTACCGCCGTCCGTACCCCGCGTCCGCGCGGCACTCGTGTGCCGGGTGGCTCGCCGTCACGCCTCTCCCTCGCCCTGGGAGGCGCGGGCCACGCGACCCGCGAGACCCGCGCGGGCTGTGCTGAGGGCGTGGGCTGTGCGGGTGGCGCGGGCGTGCGAGGCGCCGGTGTCGTGGGGGCGGTGGCCGGTCGGTCCGCGAGGAGGGCGGAGCGGGCCGGGAAGGCGTCCGTGACCACGTCTCAAGGAACTCGCACGCATTTATGCCCCTTCATTTGGAAAGCTTCAGTTTTAGGTTAACAGAGGGTAAACAGTCGGGGAATTGCCGCCGACCTGCAGATGACATCCCGTGTTCGCCGGGACGCGATCGGCGGAGATCCCCGGGCGGGACGCGCGAGGGCGGGCCTCGCCGCGAGCGGTCGGGGCGGAGGTTGTTACGATCGGCCGGTGCCCGACCGGGGAGGTGAAGGGTGGGCGAGCGCCCGTACGTGCTGCTGAGCTGCGCGATGTCCGTCGACGGATACATCGACGACGCCTCCCCGAACAGGCTCCTGCTCTCCAACGACGAGGATTTCGACCGGGTCGACGCGGTCCGCGCCACCTGCGACGCGATCCTGGTCGGGGCGGGCACCGTCCGCCGCGACGATCCCCGGCTCCTGGTCAGGTCACCGGAGCGCGCGCGGGAGCGTGCCGCGCGCGGCCTGCCGCCGTCTCCCGCGAAGGTGACGCTGACCGCCACCGGTGACCTCGACCCGGGCGCCGCCTTCTTCACCGCCGGTGACGCGGAGAAGATCGTGTACGCCGCGCCGGCGGCCGTGGCGAAGCTCGCCGACCGTCTCGGCGGGGTCGCCGAGGTGGTCGACGCCGGTGATCCGGGTGCGCCCGGCGACCCGGGTGACGCGGCCGGGCTCGGCCGCGTCCTCTCGGACCTGCGCGGGCGGGGGGTGCGCCGCCTGATGGTCGAGGGCGGCACCTCCGTCCACACGCGCTTCCTGCGGGAGGACCTCGTGGACGAGCTCCACCTCGTCGTCGCCCCGTTCTTCGTCGGCGACCCCGCCGCCCCGCGTTTCGTGCTCGGCGGGGACTTCCCCCGTGACCGCCGTCGCAGGATGGACCTGGCGGAGGTCCGCAAGATGGGCGACGTCACCCTCCTGCGCTACCGGCTGGCCTGACATGCCGTCCACGGGGGAGGCCGGGATGAGCGACCGCGACTGGCTGGAGCTGGCGTGCGACCTGGCGAGGTCGTGCCCGCCCTCGGAGACGGCCTTCTCGGTCGGCGCCGTGGTCGTCTCCGCCGACGGCGAGGAGATCTCCCGGGGATACTCGCGGGAGGGCGATCCGACGGTCCACGCGGAGGAGTCGGCGCTCGGCAAGATCTCCCCGGACGATCCCCGGCTGGCCGGTGCCACGGTCTACAGCAGCCTGGAGCCGTGCAGCGTGCGCAGGTCGCGTCCCAGGACCTGCACCCGCCTGATCCTGGACAGCGGTGTCCGGCGCGTGGTGATGGCGTGGCGCGAGCCGCTGGTCTTCGTCGACTGTCACGGGGCCGAGGAACTCGCGGCGGCCGGGGTGACCGTGCTGGAGATCCCCGAGCTGGCCGACCGCGCCCGCGAACCCAACGCCCACCTTCTCCCCGGCTTTCCTGGCTTCCCCGGCCTCCCTGGCTGACCGTCTCCTTGGGCGCCCTGTCCCGTACGGGCCCCCTGGCCAACTGACCGTTCGGGCCGTCCGGATCACCCCGGTCGTCCGGTCGCCTGGTCGTCTGGAGCCGTTCGGTCTCGTGGGGGAGATCACCGTCGCGGTGAACCGCCTCGTTACCCGATCAACGGGCCAGATAATCATGAGAATGATTACTTATAGTGACAAAAGTAATCGCATAATCCTCTCAACTGCGCTTATATGCGATTTTTCGGTTTGTGTGGTCGCTCCTCTCGGTAGTCATTAGATATCGAATGAGAGGCCGAGCACCGTGGGATTTCTCGGAAAAAACGCGATATTTCATGATCCGTCGGCCGGTTCCGTGGTCAACGGGGAGACCACCGCTGTCGTGACGCGGCCCGGGGAGCGATGATGACCGGCACCGTCCTCGTCGCCCGTACGGACAGAGCGGGCGACGTCCTGCTGGCGGGTCCCGCGATCCGCGCGGTGGCCGCGGGCGCGCGGGAGGTCGTGCTGATGACCGGGCCGTACGGCCGGGCCGCCGCCGAGCTGCTGCCGGGGGTGTCGCGGGTGGTGGAGTGGCGCACGCCGTGGATCGACCCCGCCGCGCCACCCGTGACCAGCCCGCACGTCCTGAGGTTGCTGCGCGTCATCCGTGACGTGGCCCCCGAGCAGGCGCTGATCCTCACCTCGCTCCACCAGTCTCCGCTGCCGCTGGCCCTGCTGCTCAGGCTGGCGGGTACGCCGAGGATCGCCGCGATCTCCGCCGACTATCCCGGCTCGCTGCTCGACGTGCGGCACGTCGTCGACGAGGACGTGGACGTGCCGGAGCCCGAGCGCATGCTCGGGCTGGCCGGGGCGGCGGGATTCGAACTCCCCGAGGGGGATCCGGGCGGTCTCGCCGTACGGCACCCGCTTCCCGACGTCGGCCACCTCACGGGGGCGCCGGGCTACGTGGTCCTGCACCCCGGCGTGTCACTCCCGGCCAGGGCGTGGCCGGAGGAGAACTGGGCACGCGCGGTCCACGACCTGGTCCGCTCGGGCCGCAGGGTCGTGGTGACCGGCGGCCAGGACGAGCGGGGACTCACCGCGCGGATCGCCTCCGGCGCCGGGCAGCACGGCCTGTCGCCGGGCCCCCTCTTCGCGGGCGGCTGGATGGGAGGCGGTCCCGTCCGCCTGCGCGGCTGGGAGGTGGACGAGCCCGCCTTCACCGAGGGCTGGGTCGACGGGGAGTCCGCCGCGACGGGCGGCCGGGGCCCGGACGGCACCTCGGCTCCGCGCGGCGGGCGGCCGGGCGGGCACGGCGGAAGGTCCGTCGTCGATCTGGGCGGCAGGACGACCTTTCCCGAACTCGCCGCGGTGCTCGAAGGAGCGTGCGCGGTGGTCGTCGCCGACGCCGGTCCCGCCCACCTCGCGGCGGCGGTCGGCACGCCGGTCGTCAGCCTCTTCGCCCCCGTGGTCCCCGCCGGGCGCTGGGCGCCGTACGGGGTGCCGACCGTGATCCTCGGCGACCAGCAGGCTCCCTGCGGGGGGACGCGGGCCGGGACCTGCCCGGTCGCCGGTCACCCGTGCCTGTCGTCGGTGTCGAGCGCACAGGTCGTCGAGGCGGTCGACCGCCTGACGTTCGTGAAAGAGGCCGTCACATGAGGATCGCCCCGATGCTCGCGAAAGAGGAAGTCGGATGAGCGTCCCCCCGGTACCCGGCCACGCGAGCCCCATCGAGGCCGACACCGACACCGACGCCGATGCCGGAGGGCGGAGTGCCGACGTCGCGGGACCCGTGGAGGACCGGCCGGTCATGGTGGTGCTGCGCGGGCTGGGGCTGGGGGACCTGCTCACCGTGGTTCCCGCCCTGCGCGCCCTGCGGCGCTCCCACCCCGGCCACCGGATCGTGCTGGCCACGCCCTCCGCGCTGGCACCCCTGGTGCCGCTGATCGGCGGGGTGGACGAGGTGTGCGACGTGTCGGGCCCCGGTCACGTGCCGCCGCTCGGCCGGAGCGTCGACGTCGCCGTCAACCTGCACGGCGGCGGCCCGCACGGCATCGCCGCGCTCCACCGCACCGGCCCGGCGCGGCTGCTCACCCACGGGCACCCCGCCTTCCCCGACGCGTACGGACCGGAGTGGCCGGACGACGTGCACGAGGTGCGGCGCTGGTGCGACCTGCTCGGCTGGTACGGCATCGAGGCCGATCCCGCCGATCTGGAGCTGGAGCGCCCCCATCTCGGTGACGGGGGGTCGCGGCCGGTCGTCATCCACCCGGGAGCCGCGTACCCGGCCAGGCGCTGGCCACCGGAGCGGTTCGCGCTCGTGGCCGCGGAACTGCGCGGCAACGGGCACGAGGTCGTGGTCACCGGGAGCGAGAAGGAGCGTGCCCTCGCCGAGCGGGTGGCGCTGCTCGCCGGGCTGCCGTCCACGTCCGTGCTCGCCGGGCGCACCGGGCCGCTCGAACTGGCCGCGCTGGTGGCGAGGGCCCGGCTGGTGATCTGCGGCGACACCGGGGTGGCCCACCTGGCGGCCGCCTTCGTCACGCCCTCCGTGGTGTTGTTCGGTCCCGTGGCCCCCGCGCGGTGGGGACCCCCGCGAACGGGACCGCACACCGTCCTGTGGGCCGGGGGTCTCGGCGACCCCTACGCGTACCGGCCCGATCCCGGCCTGCTGGAGATCGGCGTCCGGGACGTCCTCGACGCCGCGGCGCGGTTGACGGAGGTGGGGGTGCGATGAACGGGCGGCGGGTGGTGGTGACCGGCGGCGCCGGGTTCGTGGGGTCGCATCTGTGCGAGCGCCTGCTGGCCGAGGGGGCGGAGGTGGTCTGCCTGGACAACTTCCTGACCGGCTCGCCGCGCAACGTCGAGCACCTGGTCGGGCTGCCCGCCTTCCGGCTGGTGGAGTGCGACGTCACCGATCTCGTACACGTGCCCGGCGCGGTGGACCTGGTGTTGCACCTCGCCTCCGCGGCCTCGCCGGTGGACTACCTGCGCCACCCGATCGAGACGCTGAAGGCGGGTAGCCTCGGCACGCTGCACGCCCTGGGGCTGGCCAGGGAGAAGGACGCCCGGCTCGTGCTCGCCTCCACCAGCGAGGTGTACGGCGACCCGCTGGAGCACCCGCAGCGCGAGACCTACTGGGGCAACGTCAACCCGGTCGGGCCGCGCAGCGTCTACGACGAGGCCAAGCGGTTCGCCGAGGCGCTGACGACCGCGTACCGGACCCGGCACGGCGTCGACACCGCGATCGTGCGGATCTTCAACACCTACGGGCCCAGGATGCGGCCCTACGACGGCCGGGCCATTCCCACCTTCGTACGCCAGGCGTTGCGCGGTGAGCCGATCACGGTGGCCGGAGACGGCGGGCAGACCCGGTCGGTGTGCTACGTCGACGACACCGTCGAGGGGATCCTGGCCCTGGCCGGAGGCGAGCTCACCGGACCGGTCAACATCGGCAATCCCACCGAGCTGACCGTGCTCGCCCTGGCCGAGACGGTCCGTCGGCTGACCGGCTCCGAGTCGCCGATCCGCTTCGTCGGCCGTCCCGTGGACGACCCCGAGGTCCGCCGCCCCGACATCTCCCTCGCCGTCTCCGCACTGGGGTGGCGGCCGGAGGTCGACGTCATCGAGGGACTGCGCCGCACCGTCACCTGGTTCACGCGGGAGCTCAGCGCGTCGCGGGAACTGATCCCCCACTGAGAGGCGTCCCTTCCCGCTTCCCGCTTCCCGCTTCCCCTCCCACCCCCGCTTTTCCGTCGTACGCGGAACGGCGGTCAGGCGTGGCCGTGGGCGTCGGCGCGGACGAGGCGCAGGAAGGCCTTGAGCCCGGTGATGACCTCGTGGTTGTCGGTGAGGCCGTCCACCGTGTCCTCGAAACGCCGGGCGAGACCGGTGATCGTGCGCTCCAGGACCTCGTCGCCGTTCCGCAGGTCGGCGCCGAGCGCCGCGGTGTCGCCCTGGAGCCGCTCGGTGGCCTCGGTCAGCGCGGTCACCTCGGCGGCCAGGCCGTCCACCCGGGCGACGAGGGAGACGATGTCCTCACGGGGGTGGCGGGCCTCGCTCATCAGCGTGGTGACCCGCTCACGGAGGTGGGACAGGTAGGCGCCCGCCGGGCGGAAGCCGGTGCTCAGCAGGTAGAACCCGGCGAAGTAGTAACCCACCGAGGCGCCGGAGAAGTAGGTGATGACCGCCAGGAGCGCCGCCGAGACGATGTGCCCGCCGATGGCGAACCGGCGCATCCGTCGGGCGATCTCCAGGGCCTCGGCCTCGTGCCCCTCGGGCACCGCGATGCCACGTTCCCTGGAAACGTGGATCTCGTGGACGACCTGGCGTGCCCCGAAGTAGAGGTTCCACGGCAGGGTGAGGAGCACTATCAGCCAGACGAGGCTGATCGCGCCGAGCCCGAGCGACAGGAACGTGGAAAGCGGGACGTGGGCGTACACGAGCAGCCACGCCGCGACCACCGTGGTGACGAGCGCGACCAGGAAAATCCACCATTTCATGATCTGAGGATTTCGAAGATCGCGAAATTCGGGGAGGGCGCGCGCACTCAACAGCCCCTGAGCATTCCTACTCAGATCCGTCCCGATCCCGCGCGGGGAACACCCGCTCCCGGGCCTAGCCGGATCTCCAGACGACCTCGCCGTCCACCCTGCCGTCGGTCGGCGACAGGCCCGCGCGGCGGGCCACGGCCGATGAGGCGGCGTGGTCGGGATGGATGGTGGCGACGATGACGGCCGTGCCGTGCTCCCTGAGCCAGGCGACGAGCGCGACCGCCGCCTCTCCGGCGATGCCACGGCCCTGCCAGGGGGTCCCCACGACCCAGGCCACGACCGCGCGGTCACGGGTGACGGTCGCCTGGACGTAGCCGACCAGCCGGTCCGAGCCGCCGTCCGGGTCGTCGAGGCGGATCACCCAGTTGAGCCACGACTCGACCCGGCCGGGGGGAGGGGCGGCGACCAGGCGGGCATAGCGGTCGCGGAGCTGGCGGGGGGTCTCGGGCGAACCGCCGATGAAGGCGTGCAGGGCCGGATCACCGAGCACCTCGGCCATCTCGGCCGCGTGGTGCACCGCGAGCGGCTCCAACGTGAGCCGGGCGGTCCTTACGGGTTCGGCGTTCATGGTCGGACGAGTGTCCCACGAGCACCGGTCAGACGGCGGGATCGGTCACCGGCGGTGACGAACCCGCACCACCGGACGACGGTGACGTGTACGGGCCGATCGGACGGCGGCCACGAGTACGCACCGGCTGACGGTGACTGACATGGGCCGATCGGACGGTGGACACGGGCACGTACCGGCCGGCGGTGACGGACACGGACCGGTCAAGCGGCGGAGACGGACCGGTCGACGCTGCCGGGAGCCAGCACGTGCTCGATGACCATGACGGCGGCGCCGATCACGCCCGCGCGGTCGCCCAGTTCGCTGGCGGTGATCGTCAGGTGCTGGGTGGCGAGGGGGAGCGACCGGCTGTAGATGACCTCGCGAAGACCGGCGAGCACCTGCTCCCCGGCCTCGGAGATGTCGCCGCCGACCACTATCACCGAGGGGTTGAAGAAGTTGACGATCGAGGCGAGCACGTCGCCGACCTCGCGGCCCGCCTGCCGGATGAGCTGCACGGCGTGGGTGTTGCCGCCGCGTACGAGGCGGACCACGTCGCGGCTGTCCTCGGCCTCCACCCCGTCCGCGGAGAGTTTGGCGGCCATGGCGGCGCCACTGGCGACGGCCTCCAGGCAGCCGACGTTGCCGCAGCGGCAGACGGTGCCCAGGGCCGAGGCCACGCGGATGTGCCCGATGTCACCGGCCGCGCCCTGGGCGCCCCGGTGCAGGCGGCGGTCGCTGATGATGCCGCAGCCGATGCCGGTGCCGATCTTGACGAAGATGAGGTGGTCGGACTCTGGGCGGGCGGCCCAGTGTTCGCCCAGCGCCATGATGTTCACGTCGTTGTCGACGAGCACCGGGGCGCCGAGGCGCGAGCCGAGCCACTCGGGGACGGGGAAACCATCCCAGCCAGGCATTATCGGCGGGTTGACCGGGCGTCCCGAGCTGTGCTCGACCGGGCCGGGGAGACCGACGCCGATGCCGCAGATCTCGTCCGGGCGGTGGCCGGTCTCGGTGAGCATCTCCTCGAAGGTGCGCTGGAGCCAGCCGAGCGTCTCCTCGGGGCCGCGGTCTATCGACACCTCGGCCGCGCGCTCGGCCAGG
Source organism: Streptosporangium oxazolinicum (assembly GCF_039537505.1). NCBI lineage: Bacteria > Bacillati > Actinomycetota > Actinomycetes > Streptosporangiales > Streptosporangiaceae > Streptosporangium > Streptosporangium oxazolinicum. The sequence goes on along the minus strand of NZ_BAABAQ010000002.1, from coordinate 876,482 downwards.
ACCGTGGTGCCGAGGTCGGTGACCGCCACCCGGGCGTGGGTGGCGCCGAGGTCGGCGGAGAGGACGACGCGGGCGGTGCGGTTGAACGTGAAGGCGATGGCCGGACGGCCTCCCGAGGAGATGGCCTCCTCCGTCGGGATGATCCACTGTTGGCTCAGCAGCGCGTCGAGACGCTGGGCCAGGGTGGACCTGGCCAGCCCGGTGAGCTGGACCAACTCGGCCCTCGTTCTGGCCTGACCGTCACGCAGGATGTTGAGAAGCGCCCCCGCACCGGCGATCGAACCGTTCGAACCGTTCGCTTCGCTAAGCATGCGCACAGTCAACACTCCTTGTTTCCACCGAGTCAAAGCGACTTAGGCCATCTACCAGCCCCATTATGCCAAATGGTGACATCCTTTTGCTTGACCATCGCCATAAGAGCGCTTTAGCATCCGGAAACATGGAGGAAATCGGGCGGTTACCGACGAATCAATTACCATCCGGTGTCGTCGGAACCGGCTTTTCGGATGTGTTCGCCCTGTCCCTGACGCCTTTGACGCCCTTGACGCGCCTGTCCCCGACGCCCCTGTCCCTGACGTCACTGACACCCCCGACGAGGTTCCCCGCCGCCGGACCTCACCCGGGGACGGTAACCCCATGATCCTGAGGATGCGCGGCATCGCCAAGAGCTTTCTCGGGGTCCGTGTACTGAGCGGGGTCGATCTGGACGTCGCCGCCGGAGAGGTGCACGCGGTCGTCGGAGAGAACGGCGCCGGAAAGTCCACGCTGATGAAGGTCCTCGCCGGGGTGCACGCCCCGGACGAGGGCACCGTCGAGATCGACGGCGCCCCGGTCTCCTTCGCCCACCCGGTCGAGGCCCAGCGCGCCGGGGTCGCGATCATCTACCAGGAGTTCAACCTGCTGCCCGAGCGCAGCGTCGCCGAGAACGTCTTCCTGGGCCGCGAGCCCGTCCGGCGGGGGCTCGTCGACCGGGAGGCGATGGAGACCGCCACCACCCGGCTGCTCCAGGAACTCGGCGAGACCTCCTTCGCCTCCCGCGACCTGGTCCGCCACCTCTCCATCGCCCAGCAGCAGGTCGTGGAGATCGTCAAGGCGCTCTCCCAGGACGCCCGGATCATCGTGATGGACGAGCCCACGGCGGCGCTGGCCGACCACGAGGTGGAACTGCTCTACCGGCTGGTGGCCCGCCTGCGTGAGCGGGGGATCGCCGTCCTCTACATCTCCCACCGGCTGAAGGAGGTCTTCGACCTGTCCACCCGGGTGACGGTCCTGAAGGACGGCGCCCTGGTCAGGACCGCCGACACCGCCGGGATCACCTCCGACGAGCTGGTCCGGCTGATGGTCGGCCGCGACCTCGGCACCTACTTTCCCGCCAGGGGCGCCGAGCCGGGGGAGGTGCGGCTCAGCGTGCGCGGCGGCGGCAACGCCGTGCTCGACGGGATCGACCTCGAACTGCGTGAACGCGAGATCCTCGGGGTGGCCGGACTGCAGGGATCGGGCCGTACCGAGCTGGCCAAGGCCCTCTTCGGCGCCGAACCGTTCACGCGCGGCACGATGAGCCCGCTGCGGCCGGTGTCGGTACGGCAGGCCGTGGCCGCCGGGATCGGCCTGGTGAACGAGGACCGCAAGGCCGAAGGGCTCGCGCTGCGCCAGTCCGTACGCGACAACGCCCTGCTCGTCTCCCGCTCGGTGCGCAGGATCGGCAACGACGGCCGGATCGGCGGGACCGGCGGCACCGGCGTCCTCGAACTCCTGGAGGCGGTACGGCTCCACCCGCCCCGCCCCGACCAGGAGGTCCGCTACCTGTCCGGCGGCAACCAGCAGAAGGTCGTGCTGGCCAAGTGGATGACCGTGGCGCCGAAGGTCCTGATCTTCGACGAGCCCACGCGCGGGGTCGACGTGGGGGCCAAGGCCGCCATCCACGACCTGATGCGCGGCCTGGCGGAGGACGGAATGGCGATCATGATGATCTCGTCCGAGCTTCCCGAGCTGATCGGCATGAGCGACCGCGTCGTCGTGATGCGCGACGGCCGCGTCGCCGGGGCGCTCCCGGCGGGTTCCTCCGAGGAGGCCGTCATGCGCCTGGCAGCCGGCGAGGGGGCGTCGTGACCGGCGGCGTCCGCCCCGCCGCGGTGACCGGCACGGCCGGTCCCGCCGCCCCCCGCCCACCGGGAGGCGGTGGACGGCGCCTCCTGGCGGGCCGCATCGGCTCGACCCAGGTCATCTACCTGGCCCTGGCCGGGGTCATGCTCGTCGGGTGGGTGCTGGTGGCCTTCGACGGGGGGAACTTCCTCACGCTGGAGACTGTCGTCGGCATCCAGCAGCGCTCGGCCGCGCTGGGCATCGTCGCGGTGGGGCAGACGCTGGCGATCCTGGTCGGCTCGCTGGACCTGTCGGTGGCGTACCTGATCAGCCTCACCTCGCTCGTCGCGGCCGAGATCATGGCCGGGCAGGACGGCGGGATCGTCCCCGGCGTCGCGGCGGTGCTCGCGGTGAGCGCGCTGATCGGGCTGGTCAACGGCCTGGTCATCACCCGGCTGCACGTCCACGCCTTCATCGCGACCCTCGGCACGGCACTGATCGTCAAGGGGATCGTGGACCACCTCTACGACGGGCCCGCGGGCAGCGTGCCCGAGTCCTTCCAGCGGCTCGGCTACGACAGGATCGGGCCGGTCCCGGTCTCGGCGCTGCTCTGGGCCGCCGTCGCGGTCGCCGTCTGGTTCCTGCTGCGCCGTACGAGGCTCGGATACCGGATCTACGCGGTCGGCGGGGACGAGGAGGTGGCCCGGCTGTCCGGCGTGCGGACCGGCAGGGTCGTCGTCGCCGCGCACGTCCTGTGCTCGGTCTGCGCGGGCGTCGCCGGGCTGCTGCTCGCGAGCAGGCTCGGCGCGGGCGCGCCCACGGTCGGCACCGACGGCGGCTACGACCTGGAGTCGATCGCCGCGGTGGTCCTCGGCGGCACGGCCCTGGCCGGGGGCCGGGGCGGGGTCGCGGGGACGGTCGGCGGGGTGCTGCTGCTCGCCGTGCTCGACAGCGTCTTCAACCAGCTGGAGGTCAACGCGTTCTTCAAGGACGTGGTCCGCGGCGTGGTCATCGTCGCCGCCGTGGCCGTCTACGCCCGCCGTACCGCCCAAAGGCGATCCCGATGACCGTCCACGCCCGGCCGCGGATCCCGATGACGCGGTGTTCGGAGGCGATTCCGATGACCGTCCACGCCCGCCGTAGCGCCCGGAGGCGATCCCGATGAGAGCCCTCAGGTCCATGGGGCCGATCCTGGCCGTGCTGGCGGTGCTGCTGGTGCTGATCGCCGTGGCCAACCCGTTCTTCCTGGAGCCCGCCGGGTTCCTCGCCTTCCTCAAGCGGGCCGCGCCGCTGGTCATCCTGGCGGCCGGGCAGTACTTCGTGATCGTCTCCGGGGAGTTCGACCTGTCGGTCGGGTCGCTGGTCACCGTGCAGGTCGTGGTGGCCGCCCGGCTGATCGACGGGCAGGAGCAGGCGACCTGGCCGGTGCTGGCCCTGCTGATAGTGATCGGGCTGCTGGTCGGGCTCGCCAATGGGGTCATCACCACCGGGCTGCGGGTGCCGTCGTTCATCACCACGCTCGGCATGATGCTCGTGCTGTCCGGCGCGGTGTTCCTGTGGACCGGCGGAGCTCCGCGCGGCGCGCTGTCGGAGACGTTCAGGATGTTCGGCCGCAAGGACCTCGGCCCGGTGCCCTGGTCGGTGCTCATCCTCCTGGCCGCGGGCGCCGCGGCGATCCTGCTCATGCGTTCCGACTTCGGCAAGCGGCTCATCGCCACCGGCGACAACGAGCGCGCGGCCGGACTGTCCGGGGTCCGGGTGGACCGGACCCGGATCGCCGCCTTCGTCCTCTCCGGCCTGGCCGCGGCCGTCGCGGGCATCCTGCTCGGCGGCTTCGCGGGGGTCTCGGCCCAGGTCGGTCAGGGCCTGGAGTTCCAGGCCATCACGGCCGTCGTCCTCGGCGGCGTCGCGCTCGGTGGCGGGCGCGGCTCCGTGGTCGCCGCGATGGCCGGGGCCTTCACCCTCGAAGCGCTGTTCACCCTGCTCAACCTGTACGGGATCTCGGGGGCCCTGGAGTTCGCGGTCCAGGGCGTGATCATCATCGCCGCGGTCGCGGCGAGCGCCGTACGGCTTCCGTTCAGGCGCGCGGTACGCGTCTGAACGCACCCCCCAGAAAAGAAGGAGACCTTCATTGAACAGGCCGATCACGGCGCTCGTCGCGGGTGTCTCCGCGATGCTGCTCGCCGCGGGATGTGCCAGTGACAAACCGGCGACCTCCAGCGCCGCCCCGGACAGCTCGGCGGCGGCCCCGTCCGCCGCCGCGTCCCCCAACACCGGTGAGCAGTCGAAGTTCTTCGTCCAGGCCGATTTCGACGCCCAGCTGGCCATGCGGACCCAGAGCGCGGAGGGGCCCGCGGACAAGCCGTGGGAGCAGGCCATCGCCCCGGAGATGGTGGACACGGCCAAGTACAAGAAGGACGGCCCCTACAACCTGTGCTTCTCCAACGCCGCGGTGAACAACCCGTGGCGGCAGGTGGGCTGGAAGACCATGCAGGCCGAGGTGGCGCTGCACAAGGAGATCAAGCAGTTCACCGCCCTCGACGCGGAGGGCAAGGACGACAAGCAGATCTCCGACATCGCCGAGCTGGTCGGCAAGGGCTGCGACGCGCTGATCGTCTCGCCCAACACCACCGCGACACTAACCCCCGCGGTGACGGGCGCCTGCCCCAAGGTCCCGGTGATCGTCTTCGACCGCGGCGTGGAGACCGACTGCCCGGTGACGTTCATCAACCCCATCGGCGGCTACGCCTTCGGCGCCGACGGCGCCGAGTTCCTGGTGGGGAAGGTGCCCGCCGGGGGCAAGGTCCTCGCGCTGCGGATCCTGCCGGGCGTCGACGTGCTGGAGACCCGCTGGTCGGCGGCGAAGGTCGTCCTGGACAAGAGCCAGCTCGACGTGGTCGGGGTGGAGTTCACCGACGGCGACGCGGCCAAGACCAAGAGCATCGTGAGCGACTACATCCAGCGGCACGGCAAGATCGACGGGGTGTGGATGGACGCGGGCGCGACCGCCGTGGCGGCCGTCGAGGCGTTCGAGGACGCCGGGGTCCCGGTGCCCGCGATCGTCGGCGAGGACCAGCAGGACTTCCTGCAGAAGTGGAAGAGCGGCGGCCTCACCGCCATCGCGCCGACCTACCCCACCTACCAGTGGCGCACCCCGATCATCGCCGCCCTGAAGATCCTCAAGGGCGAGGAGGTGCCCAAGACCTGGAAGCTGCCCCAGCCCAAGATCACTTCCGAGAACCTGGACAGCTACCTGCAGCCCAACATGCCGCCGCTGCACTACGCGCTCTGCGGCTGCGAGAAGCTGCCGGACTTCCCCGCAGGCTGGGGCGGTAAGTAAGGCCGGTCCACCGGGCTCCGGGCACCGCAGGGTGGTGCCCGGAGCCCACCGGTACGTTCACGAGGCTCACGACGAGCCCGCGCCGAACTCAGGGAAGGGGTCGCCGATGTTCCCCATCGGGGTCAACACGTGGGTATGGGTCTCACCGCTGACGGACGAGGATCTCGCCCGGCTGGCGCCGAAGGTGGCCGCCTGGGGGTTCGACGTGATCGAGCTGCCGGTGGAGCGGGCCGGTGACTGGGACCCCGAATGGGCGGCCGAGCTGCTGGGGAACCTCGGGCTGAGGGCCTCGGTGGTCCTCGTCATGCCGCCGGGCAGGGAACTGGTCGGCGCCGACGCGGGGACGGTCGCCGACACCCAGGACTACCTGCGGCGGTGCGTGGACGCCGCCGTGACGGTGGGCAGCCCGGTGATCGGCGGGCCCGCCTACGCCTCGGTGGGGCGGACCTGGCGGATGTCGGGCGAGGAGCGCAAGGCCCGCTACGCCGAACTGCGGGAGAACCTGGCCCCGGTCGGCGAGTACGCGGCCGAGCGCGGGGTGACGGTCGCCGTCGAACCGCTCAACCGCTACGAGACCAGCCTGCTCAACACCGTCGAGCAGGCCGTCGAGGCGGTCGGCGGGATCCCGGGCGTCGGCCTCGCGCTGGACGTCTACCACATGAACATCGAGGAACGGGACCCGGCGGCGGCCGTACGGCGGGCCGGGGACCTGGTCGCGCACGTGCAGGTCTGCGCGAACGACCGGGGCGCGCCGGGGGCCGACCACCTGGACTGGCCCGCCCTCGCCGACGCCCTGCGCGCCGTGGACTACCGGGGCCCGCTCTGCATCGAGTCGTTCACCGCGCACAACCGGACGATCGCCACGGCCGCCTCGATCTGGCGTCCCCTCGCCGACACCCAGGACGCCCTCGCCACCGCGGGCCTGGCCTTCCTGCGCACACTCTGACAGCCGTACCTCCGCCGTCGATCTTCCTGCGCACGCTGTACCTCCACAGTCGGCCTTCCTGCGCACGCTCTGACGGCCGTACCTCCGCCATCGGCCATCCGGGCCCGCGTCATCCCACCGGCGGGTCTGCGTCCGGCTTCGGGCCTGAGCCGTTCGGCGGCCGGATTCGCGGGTCCGGATCCAGCTCGGGACCGGAGCCGTTCAGCGGGCGGCGTCCCCGTCCGCCGCGCCGGGTGCCCGCCGGGGGCGCCTGAAGAAGGCGGCCACCGCGTAGGGGTCGACGGGGTCGGAGAGCAGGCCGAGCATCTCCTCTCTCCGCTCCGGATCCACCTTGAACGGGTGGCCGAACACGTGCGGTCCCGTCCCGTCGCCCAGCATCCTGGTCAGCATCAGGTCGCCGGGCAGCGCCTGCCCCGACAGCAGCTCGTCGGCCAGCGTCACCCGCTCCCCTTCTCCGTTCCCGGCGGCGGCCACGGTGATCTCGTCCCCGGACACGTCCAGGACCTCCCACAGCCGCAGCGGCGTCCGCCGCCAGGACTCCAGCAGCTCCACCTCGTCGTCGCGCAGCCACTCGGCCCGCGCGTCCAGGAACTCGCCGACGACGTCGTTCTCGAACAGCGCCAGGTCCGCCAGGGCGGGCTCGGCCACCCGGACGCTCAGCGCGATCAGATCTTCGATCAGCCGGTCGCGGGCCGGGCGGTAGGCGTACGCGAGCAGCTGCCGGAACAGGTGCGCGGCCCGTTCGGGCAGCGGGGCGCCGGGGTCGGTGCGGCACGCGGCGTACTCGGCCGCGTCGCGCACGGCCGGTGCCAGATCGGGGGAGAGGGAGAGCACCTCGGAGATCAGCCCGGCCGCCTCGAAGGAGCGGCCCTCGCCCTCGGCCGACCTCGCGATCAGCAGCAGCGCGGCCGGTTCGGTGCGGGGCAGGGCCTCGACCAGCGCCGGGCCGAGTGGCTCGCGCTCCACCTCGTCGGCGATCCTCGCGAGCACCGCCTCCGACCGCGACAGGTAGGTGACGGCCTTGGAGAGGTCGGCGCCCTCGTCGTACGTCCGCAGCGCGCTGCGCACCAGGGCGAGCCTGATGATGTCCAGCGGCGCGAGGTCGGCGACCGACGCCGTGTCCCACGGGGCGCCCACGATGCCCACCCGGCCGTCGCGCAGCTCCAGCGAGGCGTTGCGCAGCAGCGGGGACAGCGGCGGCAGCGGGTCGGCGAAGGTCTCGGGGGCCTTCATCAGCAGCTCCAGGACCACGACGTCGACCGGCACACCGGGACCGGGCTCCAGCCCTTCGGCGAAGGCGCGCAGCGCGTCGAGCGCCTGCTCCCCGAACTCCTGGACGACCCGCATCACCCGCTCGGCGGGGACGTCGTCCAGCTCGGTGACCGACAGCTCCAGGGCGCCGTCGCGCAGGCGCAGCGCGACCACCTGCTCGGGCTCCACCCCGGCGAGCCAGCCGTCGGGGCCGGTCAGGACGGGCTCGCCGGTGTCGAGCGAGGTCCGTACCCGGCCGCCGCCCGCGAGCGGCACCCCCTCGCCGTCGGCCAGCCGCGCCCACAGCCGCAGGTCGTCGGAGGCGGGCAGCACCCCGCTCGCCAGCTCGGCCCGGGTGGCGAGGTGCGTCAGCACCGCGCCCTCGCTCAGCGTCAGAAGGTCGCTCATCCCCCCATTGTTCTCGACGTCCGGGCATGACGAGGCCGCCCTCCCGTCCAGGAGCTCGCACAAGCTCGTGGAGGGGAGGGCGGCGGGGGTGGCCGGTCCGCGGGGGCGGCGGACCGGCCTGGTCTTGGGACGCCTTTCCCGGGGCCGCTCCTCGGCGGGCGCGACCCCCGAGTCCGGCCGGGAAGGTCCCTACGGCCTGGTCAGGCCGAGGGTGTAGGAGCCGGAGCCGCTGTAGGCGTGCACCCGCACCCGGTAGGTGCCCGCGGTGCCGCTGTAGGTGAAGGCCTCGTCCGGGTTGGCGGTGGTCCCGCTGGCCACGGTGGTCCAGGTGGAGCCGCTCAGCTTCTGCAGGTAGGCGTCGTAGTCGGTGCCGTTGGGACCGTCCAGGCAGACGCGGTGGACACCCGAGGCGGCGCTGTAGCCGGAGGTGCCGGGCTGGTAGGCGTTGGCGTTGGACGTCAGCGAGCCGGTGTAGGAGCTCTGGTAGCCGCTGCAGCCGGTGGGCGGCGGCGGGGTCCCGTTGGTCACCAGGGTGAGCCCGTACACCGAGAGGATCTCGTTGATCGGCTGGTGGTAGGTCGTGCCGCCGGAGGTGCAGTTGCCCGAGCCGCCGGAGGTGACGCCCTGGGCCTGGCTGCCGGAGATGTAGGAGCCGCCGGAGTCGCCGGGCTCGGCGCACACGGTGGTGCGGGTCAGGCCGGTGATGGTGCCCTCGGGGTAGGTGACGCTCGTGTTGTGCTGGCTGATGGTGCCGCAGCGGTACTGGGTGGTGGAGCCGGAGCGGCAGATGGAGCTGCCCACGACCTGCTGGGTGGAGCCGGTCACCGGGAGGATGCCCGCGCTGTAGCCGTTCACCACGCCGGTCGGGGTCCAGTTGGCGTTGACCGCGACCCACGCGTAGTCGTTGCCGGGGAAGGACGAGCCCTGGAAGGTGCCCTGGGCGACCTGGTTGTAGCCCTGGGTGGCGGTGCCGGGTGTGCCGCAGTGGCCGGCGGTGGCGAAGCCGCCCTGGCTGCCGCGGGTGACCGAGAAGCCGACCGAGCAGCGGCCGCCCATGTAGAAGGCGTCGCCGCCGCGGACGTCGTAGAGCGGCCTGGGCTTCTCCTGCGAGGCCTCGACGCGGACCAGCGCCCCGTCCACGCCGCTGCCGTCCACGAACGCCTGTGCCTCGGCGACGTCACCGGCCAGTACGACGACGCTGTTGCTCCGCACGTCGACGTACCAGGACGGGATCGACTTCGGCGCGGAGGCCACGAGCCGGTCGAGCCGCTCCTTGGCCGTGTCGAGCGTGGCCAGCGAGTTCTTGACGAGTTTGACCTCGGCGCCCGACCTGGCGAGCGAGGCGACCTTGGTGGAGTCGCTGGTGGCGATCACCAGGTTGGAGGTGGGACCCGTCACCCAGGATCCGGCGAAGGAGGCGCCGAGCTGCCCGCGGAGGGCGGGTTCGACCTTGGCGGCGGCGGCCTCGTTGACCAGCCGGGCCGAGGCCTGCTCGCTCGTCCCGCCGAGGTCGCGCCGGATGGCGTCGACCAGGCCCGGAGACGGCTTGGCGGTGGCCTCCACCAGTGTCCGGGCCTCGGCGAGCGTGTACGGGGCGGCGGCGGTCTCGCCGGGTCCCTGGTGAGCGGCGGTGGCGGGGGTGGCCACCAACGCGGCAGCGAGCACGAGGCCCGCTGTCACGGCACTTCTGCGGAGCATGTGGTTCTCTCCTCATGTGGGGGGTGCCGTCAACGTAACGGTGTGCACATGAGGCGCGCCTCTACCAAATGTCCCATACCGTCACGTTATGGAGAGGTGCCCAGCCCGGGATTCTCGGCCAGCCACGCGGCGTACCGTCTGCTTCGTCCGACCGCGTCGGAATGCGCGGCCTTCGCGTGCTCGAAGATCGACGTCGCGACCGCGGCGCTGGACGCCTCCGGGTGCCAGCCGAGCAGCTGCCGCCAGCGCAGCGGAGCTCCCGCGAGCGGTACCAGCTTCAGTCCCTCGGCGGGCTGGAAGGTCGCCTGGCACAGCGCGGCGGCGCGGCCGACCTTGGCCAGATGCATGCAGGTGGCCACGTCGGTCTCGTAGATGGTCCTGGGGGTGAAACCGGCACGGGCGCAGGCCGTGGCGAAGCAGTCCCCGAAGCAACTGTCGCCGGGGGTGACCGTCCACTGCTCCTCGGCCAGCTCCGCGAGCTCCACCTCCTTCCTGTCCACCAGCGGATGGTCCTCGTTGAGCAGCACGAAGACCGGGTCGGTCCCCACGGTCGACCACACCACGGGACCCTCCACCGGCGGCGGGCTCTCCCCGCAGGCGCCGATGAACGCGAAGTCGATCCGGCCCAGCATCACCATGGCGGTGAGCTCCCTCGCGGACCAGGAGGTGTGGGTGCTCACCGGGGTGGACGGCCAGGCGGTGGCGAGGCGGTCCATCAGACCGCCGAGTATCGGCCCGTTGGTGGCGCCCAGCCGGTAGCTGGGGATGTCGGCGTTCGCGTTGGCGAATCGGAGTGCCTCCTCCTGGAGTTCGCGGGCCGCGGGCAGCAGCACCAGCGCACGTGACAGGACCAGCTGTCCCAGGGGCGTGGGCCTGGCACCGTTGTGGTCGCGTTCGAAAAGAGCTCCCCCGAGAACCCGCTCTATCCGTTTGAGCTGCGCCGTCAGCGCGGGTTGGGCCAGTCCGAGGTGGGTGGCGGCCTTGGTGACGCTGCCGGCCTGTGCCACCGCGCGCACGATCTTGAGGTGTCGGAGCTCGAGATCCATACCGGGAACGTAAGGCCGGGACGTTATACCCGCAATGCAAACATGTCATGAAATATGACTCAATTTTGTCGAATCGTTCCAAAAATGATTTAGGTTCTTTGAATACAGCACTTACGGATGGCCGTTAATCCCCTCTCGGTTATCTCGTCTAGAGAGTTCCCGCTTCCCCTCGCCGGTCTCTGGCAGCGGTGTCCGACATCCGAGACTCCGGGGATTGGGGTTTCGCCGGTGTTTCGGCCGCCGGGGCCGCCGGTATCCGGCAGCCGTATCCTCGGCGCGGGCGAGGAACGCTGGGCCGGGACCGGGGCCGGGGTTATGATCCGCCGATGGACGTAGCGGCGCTCACCCCCGAACGGGCCCGAAGTCACTTCAGGGAGGGGCTGCGGACGCCCACCGCCGGGTGGTGCCGGGGCTGGACCCAGGCCAACCTGCTCGCCGTACCCCGCGAGCTCGCCTACGACCTGCTCCTGTTCGCCCAGCGCAACCCCGTCGCCTGTCCCGTCCTGGACGTCGGCGATCCCGGCGCGGTGAGCACCGCCCTGTTCGGCGGCGACCTCCGCACCGACCTGCCCGCCTACCGCGTCTACGAGGACGGCAGGGCCGTCGCCGACGTCGGTGACGTCCGCGACGCCTGGCGGGACGACCTGGTCGCCTTCCTGCTGGGCTGCAGCTTCACCTTCGAGGACGCGCTGCTGCGGGCCGGGGTCCCGGTGCGGCACATCGAGGCGGGGACGAACGTGCCCATGTACCTCACCTCGATCGCCTGCCGTCCCGCGGGATCGCTGGGCGGCCCGCTGGTCGTCTCGATGCGCCCGGTCCCGGCCTCCCTGGTCCCGGCCGCCGTACGGGTGACCGCGAGGTATCCGGCCGTGCACGGGGCGCCGGTCCACGTCGGCGACCCCGGTGAGATCGGGATCGCCGATCTGGGCGTTCCCGACTTCGGCGACCCCGTCGAGGTGCGGACGGGGGAGATCCCGGTCTTCTGGGCCTGCGGGGTGACGCCGCAGGCGGCCGTCATGGCGAGCGGGGTGTCCTTCGCCATCGGCCACCTCCCCGGCCACATGGCGATCACCGACGCCAGGGACGACCGCTTCCAGGTCCCGTGACCCCGCTCCCCGGCCGTCATGGGAGCCGGGGAGTTGTCGGCCGGCGGCGTGACGCCCACGGTCGTGGGACCACGCGTACGGGAGAGCCGGGGGTTACGCGCGGCCGGTGCCCCAGGAGGTGACGAGCCGTTCCAGCTGTGAGGTGAGCGAGGGGGCGCCGGGGCGGTTGTCGATCTCGTCGTGGGGTACGGCGGGCGGTTCGTCCACCCTGATGGCCCGCAGGTAGTCCTCGAAGCGGCCGAGCTTGCCCGCGTCCCTCGCCAGTCCCCTGCCCTCCAGCCGGGCTCGCAGCGCCGGGCCGTCCGAGCGGACCCAGAGGAGATGTACGGGCGGCCCGCCCAGCCGCCCGACCCAGCGCTCCCACACCGCCGCGTCGTGCACCTGGGTGGTGAAGGGACCCTCCAGCATCACCGGGCAGCCGTGGGAGCGGACCTGCCGGGTGACCTCGGTCAGCCCCTCGTATTCGTACCGCTTGACGTGCTCGTCGTACCAGGGCCCCTCGCGTTCCCCGTCGTCGCGGCCGTGGGCGCGGAGGGTGGCCGCGACGAAGCCGCCGTAGACGGTGTCCTTGTCGAGCAGCGCGGGAACCGGGTCGAGCAGTGCCAGCAGAGCCGCCGCCACGGTCGACTTCCCCGCGCCCGGCGGCCCGCTCACCACCCACAGCGGCGCCACCCCGCCCACGCCCGCTCCACCGTCAGCCCCGCCGTGGACTCCCGAGGAAACCCTGCCGGAAACCCCGCCGTGGCTCCCCTCGAAAACCTCGTCGCGAGCCCCGCCGTGAACCTCACGGTGAACCTCATCGTGAGTCCCGCTGTGAGCCCCGTCGCGGGCTTCGCCGCAGACCTCATGGTGAACCCCGTCGTGAACCTCGTCACGAACCCCGCCACGAGCCTCACCATGAGCCCCATCGCGAGTCCCGCCACGAGCCTCATGATGAGCCCCGTCGCGGGCCCGCCTCCCGCCCACGCCGGTCTCAGTCCTTCCAGGCCCTGGCCACGCTCTCCGCGACGACGGGCGCCTGGGCGAGACCGGCCTTGAAGGCGGGGCGCCACAGGGCCGGGTCGAGGACGTTGTCGCCGAACACGGCGATCGACGCCTCGTCCGGGACGACGTGGGCGATCGTGGCGTCACCCAGTTCGGCGAGCTCGGCCTCCAGGCGGGTCCTCGGTGAGACGTGCGCCAGCGGCTCCAGGAGGACCACGGCGGAGCTGCCCGCCGCCAGGTCGGCGTTCGTCACCGAGCGGACCCCGCCGTCCATGTAGCGGCGCCCGCCGATCTCCACCGGCGGGAACACGCACGGGACCGCGCAGCTGGAGGCGACCGCCGACACCAGGGGCACCCCCGAGCCGCGCTCCCAGACCACGAACTCGCCGGTCCCCGCGTCGACGGCGGTGATCAGCAGGCGGCGCTCCGGCCACTCCTTGACGGGCAACCGGCTGCCGATCGTCTCGATCCTGGCGCCGGTGTCCTTCACCGCCAGAGCCATCTCACCGACCCGGCGCCGGGCCTCCTGCGGTTCCAGGGAAGGGTCGTGGAGCACGCCGAAGGCGGCCATGACCGCCTCCGCGTCGACGGCGAAGCCGGTCGCGGCCTCGGTCTCCGCCTGGGCGCCGACCGAGCTCTCCAGATCGACCTCGGTGGCGACGAGCGTCCCGACCACCGACCCGGCGGAGGTGCCGACGACCAGGTCCGCCTCTCCCAGCTCTATGCCCGCCCGGCGCAGACCGGTGATGATCCCCGCCTCCCAGGCGATGCCCGCCACGCCTCCGCCACCCAGCACCAGTGTTCTCGTCATGCGCCATTCCTGCCTGATCGGTTTTCCCGGCCGGGAAACGCCCCCGAGGATACGGGGTCAGACATCGCGGCCTTTCATGCCCTCCTGGGCGGGGTCGACGCCCCAGGAGATGATCCGCCGGGGGTGGATGCGGATGATCTGACGGCTGAGGTGCGGGGAGGGCGGCTCGTGGTCCTCGACGGCCTCGGCCTCGCCCCGGATCTCCACGCCCCTGACCCGCCAGGGATCGGTGGAGGCGACGTCGTCCACCACGAAGGCCACCTGCGGATTCGTCCGGACGTTGTGGAACTTCCTGGTGGTGCCCATCGCGCGGCCGTAGATGTCGACGACGCCCGTCTCGGTGTCGACGCGGAAACCGGTCGGGCTGTTCTGCAGGGAGCCGCCGGGCCCCGTGGTGGCCAGGCGGCCCAGGCGCTGTCCTTCGAGATAGGCGAGCTCCGCCTTCGTGAATGTCATGCCCCACTCTGTAACCTCAATATTGATTGAGGTCAAGTTAGACTGGCGCATGCCCAACAATCCGGAGATGACCGTCGGCCAGCTCTCCTCCCGCAGCGGGGTCGCGGTCTCCGCCCTGCACTTCTACGAGGCCAAGGGCCTGATCCGCAGCCGCCGAACCGCGGGCAACCAGCGTCGTTTCCCCCGCGACACGCTCCGCAGGATCGCCTTCATCAGGGTCTCCCAGCGGGTCGGGATCCCGCTCAAGACGATCCAGGAGGCGCTGTCCGCCCTCCCCGACGAGCGCACCCCCACCAGGGAGGACTGGGCGAGACTCTCGACGATGTGGCAGTACGAGCTCGACGACCGCATCAGGCAGCTCGAACGGCTCCGGCACGGCCTGACCGACTGCATCGCCTGCGGCTGCCTCTCACTGGACCGCTGCGCGCTGGCCAACCCCGACGACGTGGCCGCCGCGAGGGGGCCGGGCTCGCGCCTGATGATCCCGCCCCGGGAGAGCTGCGCCCCCTGCGAGGTGTGAGGCTCTGAAAGTGGAAACAGCGGGCCCATGGTCAGGAGGCTTGAGGAGACCGCCGTCCTCAACCTGGTCAGCCCGCCGTCCTCGACCCGGTCAGCCCAGCGTCCGGTGCCCCGCTGGTCAGCGGGCTGGGCGACATCGGCGGCTTCCGGCACCGTCCCACCGGCCAGGCCGGGCACCCCGGCCGCCTCGGCGATCAGCTCGTCGGGCGCGGCGTCTCCCCCTGGCGGCCCCCCTGCCCTCCGCCTTGAGGATGATCTGGGGACGTCGGCGGGGCCCGGCCACCCAGCAGAGCCTATTGTGGAAGAAACCGACTGTCCTGGAGAGAACATGACGATCTCAGATGGGGTGCGCGAGCCTCACGGCGCGACCGGGCAGCCGTCTGAGACCGGCGGCGTACGGGGTGACGGCCGGGTCGAGACGGGCGACGCCGACGCGCTGAAAGGCGCGGCGGCCGGGCGGTCCGGCATCCACGGCTGGCTCGACGGCGTCAGGTCCACCCGCGCGGGCCGCCTCACCCTGAAGATCGTTATCGGTGCCATCGGCGCCGTGCTGGTCATCGGCGGCCTGATCATGGTGCCCTTCCCCGGGCCTGGCTGGCTGGTCGTCTTCGCGGGGCTGGCGGTGCTGGCCACCGAGTTCCACTGGGCCCACCGGCTGCTGGAGTTCGGCAAGCGGACCCTGTCGGCCTGGACGGGCTGGCTGGGCCGTCAGGGCTGGACCGTCAAGATCCTGGTCGTCCTCGTCGCCGCGATCACCGCCACCGCCATCGTCTACTACGGCCTCAAGCTCAGCCTCCACATCGACCTGATCGTCGAGGCCCAGAAGCTCCTCACCCGATAACCCGGTCCGCCCGCTCCCTCCCGGTCCCGCTGCCGGTCCTCCCGGTTTGCTCGGGCCCGCCGCCGGTCTCACGTGGTCCCACCGCTGGTTCCTCCAGATTCGCCCGATGTGCCCGATTCGCTCGGTCCCGCCCGGCCCGGCTTCGCCCGACGCGACGACGACACCCCCTCCACCCGTCTCGCGAGGCTTCCGTCGGGTAGTTCCTCGCCCTATGCCTGATCCATGGTGATTACTCACTGCAATGGCATCGGCGCCACTCTGGGGGCCTATGACACCCAGTGCTGGAGAAACAAAACCGGAACTCCCCGGAGTTTTACCCGGACTCGCCCACCTCGTTATCCATCTTGGATGTGACTCTCCGTAGTGTCTCCACGTCCGATCCGCAGAGACGAATAAGGAGAGTGACGTTCGATGCGCGCCCTGTCCTCGATGTTGGTCCTGGCGGCCGCCGGAGCCGTCGCACTGACCGGCACCCCCGCCCACGCCGACGACGTCAACCTGGCCGCGAGGGTCCAGCCCGGCGAGGAGGTGTTCCTCACGCCCGAGCTCGTCCCCGCGGCCCAGTACAACGGAAACGTGCTGGTCAAGCTCGACGAAAACAGCGTGCCCGTCAAGGTCAAGATCGGTAACTGCCGCGGCAGGTACATCGGGTCGGTGCCGATCGCCGCCAACGACCACGCCGCGTACGTCGCCGCCAGCACCTCCCCGCCCACCCAGTGCATCCGCTACCGGGTGAGGAACATGGGCAACCAGCCGGCGACCATCACGGGCACCGGCTACTACTAAACCGGCTATCGCATAAACCGGTCCGCCGGGGTGTGCGGGACGGGAACGGCTACCGAGGGCGTTCCCGTCCCGCACACCCCGGTTTTTCGGTTTCCGGTCCCGGTCGCCTGAGCTCCTCGAGCGCCGCCTCGCTCTCCCTGGTCAGGGGATGGTCCGCTCCGAGTCTCGCCCGCTGCCCTCGTACGATCGTCAGGATCTCCCGCTCCGCGGCCTCCGGCTCACCGTTGCCCGCCAGTGCCGAGGCCAGACCTCGGCGGATGGTGAGCGAGTTGGGATGTTCTTCGCCGTAGACGCGGGTGTTCGCGGCGAGGATGTCGGTGTACGCCGTTATGGCGGCGCCGAACATCCCGCGTTCGCGGAGGATCTCGGCGATCTCGTAACGGATGTCGAGGGCGTTCAGGTCGTCCTCGCCGAAGTTTCTCCGCCACGCGCGGAGAACCTCCCGGTAGCCCGCCTCCGCCTGCTCGTACCGCCCCTGGTCACGAAGGGTGCGGGCGAGGTTGAGCGCGGACACGATGGTGTCGGGATGGTCGTCTCCCAGAACACGCCGTGCGGTCGCCACGATGGAGCGGAACGCCGCCTCGGCCTCGGTGTGGCGTCCGCCCTCCCGGACGGTGCGGGCGAGGTTGATGCGGACGCTCAACGTGTCAGGGTGCTCCTCGCCCAGAACGCGGGAGGCGATCGCGAGAACGGCCAGGAACTGTCGCTCGGCCTCGATGTTGTGACCGCTCTCCCGGACGGCACGGGCCATCCTGTTGCGGATGTCGAGGACGTCCGGGTGCTCGTCGCCCAGCGATGGGCGCATCACATCCAGGATGGACCGGAAATCCGTGACCGCCTGGTCGTAGAGGCCGGCCATGTAGCGATACCAGGCGACCCTGCGAGCGGGCAGTGTCGCGCCCAGGACGGTGTCGGGGCGGACGGTCTCGTCGTCACGGACGAGATCCAGCAGACCGAGGCAGTGCTCGGCGAGCGCGGCCCAGGTGTTCCAGTCGTCGGCGTCGTCGGTGTCCAGCTCGCTCGTCGCGGCGTTCAGGAGGTCGGCGAGCAGGTCCCGGAATCCTCCCAGCTCCCCGGAACCCCTGATGTTCCCCCGGGTCACCGTGCGTACCAGCGGATGCATGTCGAGCGTCGCGATCCGGCGTGACGCCGGAGTCCCCGACGCGCCCGGATCGCCGGTCCCGGGATCGAGCGAGATGACGCCGAGCCCGGAAAGGGCCTTGAGGGAGCCGCTCAGCCGCCTGGCGCTGGCGCCGGCGCCGGCGAAGAGCGGGCCGCGTTCCAGCACCTCGGGCCTGAGCACGAGCTGGTAGGGCAGCGGCGACGGCGCGCAACAGGCCAGCAGCCGCATGAGCGGCCCCGCGAGATCATGTCCCTGCTGGGCGAGCAGTTCGACGGACATCTCCCACGTCGTCGTGAGCGCACGGCGCCCGTCACGGAATTCCTCGGAACCGGGTTCGTCCATGGTCAGATCCTGGAGACGTCGTTCGTAGGTGCTTCGGTAGCCGGAGAATGATCCGGTCGAGTCCGGGGCGGGAAATGGGTCGGCGTTGGCGCAGCTCAGGTAGCGTCCCACCAACTCCAGGGCCAGCGGGAGCCCGCCCATGGCGGCGGCCAGCTCTCGCGCGGCCCGGAGGGGCCCCGCGTCGGGCGCGAGGTCCATGAGCACGGCCGCCCCGACCTCCGGCGCCAGTGAGGTGACCTTGTACATGCTCATCCAGGAGGCCCATCGTTCCACCCGTCCGTCCCGGCTCGTGATCAGCACGGTTCCGTACGGGGTGGCCGGCGGTCGTACCCAGTCCGTGCCGTCCTCCAGGGTGCGGTCCTCTTCCGAGAGCACGCGCGGGTCGTCGGCGTTGTCGATGACGAGGAGCCAGGGCGTCGAGCGGGAGTTCAGGGCGCGCCAGAGCACGTCCGACGGGTGGGCGTGGTCGAAGTCTGAGTCCAGCGCGCCCGCGTCGAAGGCGACCGCGTGAAGGGCGGCCCGGGTGCCGTCCGGGCTGCCGGCTCGCACCCACCACGTCGTGGTGCCTTTCTCCGCGGTGCTGTGCGCGAGGGTCTGGACGATCGCGGTCTTTCCCACCCCGCCCATCCCGTGAACGAGAACCACTCTCGGGCGTCGCGCCGGGGTCCGGATGAGCCCGTCGATCTCCGACAGCAGGTCGTCGCGACCTCGGAGCCGGGCCGCGAAGGCCCGCCGCTGCGGTATGGCGAGGGGTGGCGCGGAGGAGGCCACCGAGCGTGCCTGCGCGGCCCCGACGAACGTGTTGTACTGCACCCCGCTCCGCTGGACCGCCTGCTGCGCGCTTCCCGCCGCCTCGGCGTGCTGGCTGTCGCCGGGCCGCATCGTCGTCCTTGTCAGTCGCGCTTGAAGGTGTTGGTCTGGACGCCGGTGTACTGGACGGCCTGCTGGGCGTCTCCCTCGGCATGGGCGTGCTGGTCGCCGCCGACACCCTCGATGCCGACGATGGGGGCGAACTCCGCGATGAGCGAACGTGTTTCCTCGGCGGCGACCGGGTCGCCGGCCATCGCCTCCGCGAGCAACGCGGAGACGCGCTCCCGCTGTGCCGCCACGATCGCGGGACGGTCGGTGCCCGAGGCCCGGAGGATCGCCGCCCGCACCTCGTCCATCACCTCACCCTGGACGACCTCCCGCTGATCGTCACCGCGGCCGAGGATGCGCGCGACGCGGTCACGGAGGGCCTGCCATGCGTCGCTCGCGACGCTGGAGACGATCGCCGTCGCGCCCGCCGAGGCGAGGGCGGCGAGCAGTTCAGTGGAGGCCACGGCGGCACTCCCGCCTCGAAGGGGGATGGACCCGCGTCGCGGGGGTGATCGGAGGAAAGGGGGTGATCGGAGGAAAGAGGGAGTATGTCCCGAAGGATGAAGCGCCTGTCCTCATCCTCATATGACGGATCGGTAGATCGGGCTTTCCAGCATCGGCACGGACCTCTCAATCAGTTCGTCGGACAGCTCCGCGTATTTGGCGACCAGGGCTGGACTGTCCACGAGCCGGGCCTCCCTGACGCGTGCGGTGGCCTCGTCGTAGATCAGCGCGACCACCCGGGTGTCGTCGTACAACACGTAATCCGATATTCCCGAGTCTGACAAGAGTTGCCGGATGTCACGGGAGTCGACGAACCGTATGTCCTCCCCGCACTCGATGTCCGCCAGGTAGGCCGGGATCTCATAGTTGACGAGATATGAGCTCAGCGGGAGGTCGCATATCCGGACGCGGACCATGGATATGCCGCGCTGTCTCGCCAGGGTGTATATCTCCTGCTGCCCCCTGACCATCTCCTGGACCAGCTTTCTGGCAGTGGCGAAATCGCCGTTCTTGAAAGCTCGATAGCCCTCGAAGTCGGACTCGTCGTATTCCTGAAGCCTCTCTACCTTCACCCATCGCGATCGGAGCTCGTTGAAAAACCTCCCGAAATCATCCACATGGCCGTCCGTGGTGGAGAGCTCGGTGGACTCAGCCGGGGGATAGATCCTCAATGCCCATGCTCCTTCTGGTCGATCGTGCCTGCCGTGCGCTGAGCGGCCGGGGCGGCGGGAAGGGGCAGGCCGCGTGCTGGAGAGCGGCTATTCCAGGGGGATGTTCTCGCGGGCCTTGACCAGCACGTGTCGCGGCAGGACCACGATGGCCTCACCCGGATCCAGGAAGGCGTCCGGAGGAAGCAGCGGTTCGAGCTCGGTCGTGCGCTCCAGCCCGATGATCGCGAAGTCGCCGCTTTCCAGCTCCCAGATGTCGGGGCAGTTGTTCGCCCCCGCGCTTCCATTACCGCCGCCGTCTCCGTGAGGATGAGGGCCGATGCGACGCACGAACATGCTTCCCCTCCGATTATCTGTTCGATGTGCGGGGTAGGAATGGCGTCCGTATTTTGTCATCGGTAAAGGCTTTGGGTCAACATTTGGGTGAATAGAGCAAAGCCATATTTGGATGCTCTTGTGACTCATTCGTGGATTATCAGGTGATCAAGGGTGAATCCCGCCCACTCTGCTATGGAGGACGTCGCTCTTACCGTCGCAAACTTCACCGAGTAGCCGATCGATTACGGCATTCCGGTCACGAATGCCGGATCCTGCCGGACTCGTCCCCGGTGTCGGCGGCCCGAAAGATTTCTCTTCGCGGTGTGGTGCGCCCCCCGGGGGCGAGAAAGCGAATCCTCGCCATGCGGGCCAGGTTCACGGGCGGTCCTGGTCCGCTATCAGGCCGGCGACTCCGTCCAGGATGCGGTCCAGGCCGAAGGTGAGGGCGTGGACGGGGTCGGAGACCGACTGGTAGGCCTCCCCGGCAGCCTGGCCGACGCGGGAGGCGAGCGGGAACCGGCCGGAGTCCATGATCTTGTCGAGGAGCGGGGCGTTGGTCAGCCACCACTCGGCGTCGGTGATCCCGCTCTCCTCCTGGATCCGGGCCTTGTTGGCCTTGGCCCTGGCGGTGCTCTCCACGTGGCCGAGTACCAGGGTCAGGACGGAGTCCATCTCGACGTCCGACAGGCCGGTGCCGTCCAGCGGGCGCAGCTCGGCCTCGTACTTGAGGGACGCGTTCGGCCCCAGCGTGGAGCGGACGTCGATGATCTGCAGCATCCACGGGTTGCGCCGGTAGAGGTCCCAGTTGCGGGCGGCGACGAACTCCAGCGCGCCCCGCCACCCGCCGGGCTGCCGGGACGGGGCGTCCACGTCGTCGTAGAGCTCCCCGTACGCGGTGTCGATCATGAGATCGACCAGCTCGCCCTTGCCGGGCACGTGGGTGTAGAGGGACATGGTCCCGACCTCCAGCCGCTCGGCGACGTGCCGCATGGAGACGGCGTCGAGTCCCTCGGCGTTGGCCAGCTCGATGGCCGCCAGGACGATCGAGCGCACCGTCAGCCCGGAGCGTCCGGGCTTGCTGTGTGATCCCCACAGGAGCGCCAGGCTGCGTGCCGGGTCGGCGTCGGAAGCTTTCTTCGCACTCATGGGAACAGTCTCCAGATTCTCGGCGTTGGGACCACCGTAGCTGAGTCGTACGATGTACGGTACGGTCTACGCTTCATGGGAATGTCGATGTACGACAGATGGGAAGACGGGTGCGAAGGGTGAAACCGGTGGACGTGGAGACGGCAGGAGGGGACGCGGTGGCGATCGCCGCGTACGGCCTGCGCAAGAACTACGCGGGTGCCGCGGAGGGGACGGGGCTCAACGGGTTCGACCTGAGGGTGGCGGCCGGAACGGTCTGCGGCCTGCTCGGGCCCAATGGAGCGGGCAAGACGACGGCGATTCGAATCCTGTCCACGCTCCTGCGCCCCGACGCGGGCCGGGCGAGTGTCGCGGGGTTCGACGTCGGGACGCAGGCCGGGCGGGTACGCGAGCGGATCGGGCTGGTCGGCCAGTACGCCGCGGTCGACGAGATCCTCAGCGGGCGGCAGAACCTGGTGATGTTCGGCAGGCTGAACCACTTCTCCGCCGCCAGGGCGCGCAGGCGGGCCGACGAGTTGCTGGAGCGCTTCTCGCTGTCCGGCACCGAGGGCAGGCCGGTCGGCAAGTACTCCGGAGGCATGCGCAGGCGGCTCGACCTGGCGGCGAGTCTCATCGTGGCGCCCCCGGTGCTCTTCGTGGACGAACCCACGACCGGCCTCGACCCGGCGGCCCGTCAGGAGGTGTGGGCGGCCATCCGCGACCTGGTCGGCTCCGGTACGACCGTGCTGCTCACCACCCAGTACCTGGAGGAGGCGGACCGGCTGGCCGACCGGATCACGATGCTCGGGGCGGGCCGGGTCGTCACCGAGGGTACCCCCGAGGAGCTGAAGTCCGCCATCGGCGGCGACTGGCTCGACCTCGTCCTCGCCGACCCGGCGGACGTGACCGCGACGGAGGCGCTCGCGGCGCGGGTCGCGTCCGGCGAGGTCCACGTGGACGCCGAGGCACGCCGGGTCAGCGTCCCGGTCGCCGAACGCACCCGGGCGCTCGTCACGATGGCGACCGCGCTCGGCGACGCCGGGATCGAGCCGCTCGATGTCACGCTGCGCCGCCCCACGCTCGACGAGGTGTTCCTGCACCTGACGGGCGGCGCGGAAGGGGCGCGGCTCACCCGTACGGAGGCGTCCGCTTGAGCATCGCACACCCCGGCGCGGGCGCCCGCGCGAGCACGACGATCCCGCTTTCCGGTACGGAGGTATCCCCGTGAGTACGACGACCGCGGCACCGCCCGCCAGCTCCCCGACGTCCCCTATGTCGCTGATATCCCGGTTCGGCTGGGCGCTGGCCGACTCCTGGACCATCACCCTGCGCGACCTGAGTCACTGGGTCCGGCAGCCGGGCCCGGTCGTCCTCGGGTGGTTCTTCCCGATCCTGATGGTGCTGATGTTCGGCGGGCTGTTCGGCGGCGCCATCGGCGTCCCCGGCGGCGGGGACTACTTCGACTTCCTGATCCCCGGCATGTTCGCCATGACGATGCTCTTCGGCCTGGAGAGCACGATGATGGCGGTCACCACCGACGCGGCCAAGGGGGTGACCGACCGGTTCCGCTCCATGCCGATGAGCGCCTCCGCGGTGGTCGTCGGCCGGGGGATCGCCGACATGCTCAACTCGGTCGTCGGGCTGGCCGTCATGATCGTGACCGGGCTGCTGCTCGGATGGCACGCCGGGGGA
The DNA here is from genome assembly GCF_039537505.1 of Streptosporangium oxazolinicum. Taxonomy (NCBI): domain Bacteria; kingdom Bacillati; phylum Actinomycetota; class Actinomycetes; order Streptosporangiales; family Streptosporangiaceae; genus Streptosporangium; species Streptosporangium oxazolinicum. The sequence continues at coordinate 853,578 of NZ_BAABAQ010000002.1, read as the reverse complement.
GGAGCGGCCGCGGCGCTGACCGCCGTGGGCCTGCTCCTGCTGCTGCGCTTCGCCCTGATCTGGGTGGGGATCTACATCGGCCTCGTCGCGGGAGGGCCGGAGGTGGTGACGTCCGTGCAGATCCTGGTCTGGCCCGTCGGCTTCCTGTCCAGCGTGTTCGTCGACCCCGCCACCATGCCCGGCTGGCTCGGGGCGATCGCGGAGTGGAACCCGCTCTCGGCCACCGCCACGGCCGTCAGGCGGCTCTTCGACAACCCCGGCTGGGGAGGTGAGTCCTGGGTCGCGCAGAACGCCACGCTCATGGCGGTGCTCTGGCCGCTGCTGCTGATCGCCGTCTTCCTGCCCCTGTCGGCGCGTACGTTCCGCCGGCTCGGCGGCTGACGGGCCTCGCCGGTCACCGGTCGCCGCGGAGGTTTGTTTTCCGGTGGATCACCGATGGATCACATGGTTCACAATGTTCGCGGCCCCGGGAAGACGCCCCGTGTTTTACATCGTGGTGACGGGATCCGTCGGGACCTGTAACCGACGGTAGTGAGCCTGGACACATGAGTGGGACGGAACGGGAACGATCCGCCTCGGGGTGGACGCTCAACAGTGAACTGCTCAACGTCGGCGCGATCATCGTCGCCGCTGGTATAGCCCATCTCGTCATGGGCCTGATAGGACACGGGAAGTATGGGCCGCTCATGCTCCTGCTGCTCGGCGGGGTGCTCGTCGTGACGGCGCTCGGTCACCGTTTCTACGAACACCGGCGCCACCGCGTCCCCCTGGTCATGGAGTGCGCGAGGTGCGGGGGGATGCCGGGCGGAGGTTCCTGAGGCGGCGGGAGGCGATCCCGGGAAGGCAGAGGGAGATGAAGGCCTCCGCCTGGAGCGCCGACACGCCGATCCTCGGGAGGTCCCGCGCCGCGGGATAGACCAGGAAGCGGGGTTTCCACAGCGGGTGGAACTTCGCGTTGAACCGGTACAGCGACTCGATCTGGAACCACCTGGACAGGAAGACCAGGAGGCCGTACCAGGCACGGAGGATCGGGCCCGCGCCCAGCCGCTCGCCCCTGGCGAGCGCGGCGCGGAACATGGCGAAATTGAGCGAGACCATGTTCACGCCGAGGGCCGGGGCCGCCTGCAGGGCCTTGACGATCAGCAGGTCGTTGAGGCCCGGGTCGGCGGCGGGGTCGCGGCGCATCAGGTCGAGGGAGATGCCGTTCCTCCCCCAGGGGACGAAGTGCAGGACGGCGTGGATGTCCTCGCCCGGCCCGGCCTCGCCCTCCGTCGCGCCCCCGCCCCCGCCCTCCTCGGCCTCCGCGGTGCTTCCGGTGGCCCCGGCGGGCCGGTGCGCCGTGACGACGACGCACTCGGCGTCGGCGGGGTCGCCGAAACGGCCGAGCGCCATGGAGAAGCCCCGTTCGGTGTCCGTGCCGCGCCAGGAGTCGGCGGCGTAGCGGATCCGGTCCTTCTCCGCCTCGGTGAGGTCCCCGACCCGCCGTACGAGACAGGTGTAGCCCGCGCGCTCCACCCGGTTCACCATCTGCCGGACGTTGCGCATCATCCTGCCCTCGAGGGTGAAGGCGGCGACGTCGACGACGGCCTCGTCGCCGATCTCCAGGGCGGACAGGCGTCCCTCCCTCGTCCAGACCTCACCGCCCGTCTCACTGCAGCCGATCACGGCGGGCACCCAGGCGTGCCGCTCCGCCTCCTCCATGAAACGCCTGATCGCGCCCGGCCACGCCTCGACGTCCCCGATGGGGTCGCCGCTGGCGAGCATCACCCCCGAGACCACGCGGTAGGCGATCACCGCCTTGCCCGTCGGGGAGAACACGACGCTCTTGTCGCGGCGCAGCGCGAAGTAGCCCAGCGAGTCGCGGGCACCGTGCCGGGCGAGCAGCTCGCGGACCGTCTCCTCCTGCCGGGGGTCCAGTTCGGCCGCGGGCCTCTCCGGCCGCAGGGCGAGGTAGAGGGTCGTCACCGCGGTGAGCGCGCCGAGGCCGAGGAGGGAGTAGAAGACCAGGTCGGCGGTCCGCTCCGAGGAGTATCTGACCGGGCCCTCCATCCCGACGAGGCCGAGTAGCACGTGCTGGAGCCGCTCTCCGGCGCTGGGGTCACCGATGGTCGCCCTGGAATGGGCGTTGACCACGAGCCAGCCGATGCCGATGTCCAGGACGCCCAGGACGAGGAGGTTCCACAGCGCCCGCCAGCGGGTCCGGGGATCGGAGAGGGCGTAGAACTCGCGCTGCCTGGCCACGAGCAGGGCGACGACCGGCGTGGTGAGGATGGCGGTGAAGGGGTGGTGCGAGTGCAGGAACTCCGTGAGGACGCTCAGCGGCAGGAGCACCATCACCGCCCGCCAGGCCCGCTTCTTCCTGCGCCGGAGGCCGTGGGCGAGCATGACGATCAGGACGCCCAGGACGAGCGAGGCCGCCTGGGCGAGCGAGGTGAACGTTCCGGGCAGGAACCCGGCGAGCTCGCCGACCCGGCTCCTCCTGAACGCGGGCAGCACGGCTCTGAGGATGTCCAGGACGCCGATCGCCATCGCCGCGTAACCGGCCGCGGTGGGCACCCAGGAACGGGGCACACATGACCGATCCCTCATGGGAGGGACATTAATCGGTGATACGGCCCTCAACTCCATGACAGGGCTCACCGAGCCCGAATCCACCCCGCCCGGATCGGATGACTTTGCGTTGGGCGGCACGGACCCTCCGCGAAAACGGTGAAGGACGGTATGGAACCCGCCGCCGTAAAATCACCGTTCTTTTTCGGTCTGCCCGCCGCGTCGCCCTCGACGGCTCCACCCGCCCCCACGAGGTCCAGCGTCCTCGCTTCTCTGTTCGCTGTTTCCCGTTTTTCCTGTTTCGCTGTTTCCCCGTTTTCCGGCACGCCCGCCTTCCGATGTCCCCTCGCCCCGCTCGGTGTCTTTCACACCTCTTCTAACCGATTCGTTCTAGATCAAGATCTTGAGGGCTTTCCGGCTTAGGATTCCGCCGTGTCCGTGACTCCTGGGATTTACCGGTTGCTCGGTTGCCTCGTCGTCCTGGTCTCGGTGATCGTGCCGGTTCCGGCGACCGCGTACGCCGCCGAGCCGGCAGCCGCCGAACCCGCCGCCGCGCCCGTCGACATCGTGCTGCCCGGCACCCGGGTCACCGTCAGGGAGGATGCCAAGGACGCGCTCAGGGTGACCTCCTACTCCTTCGGCAAGATGACCTACCTGCGCAGGGGCGCCGGATTCACCCGGCAGGCCGCCTACCAGGAGATCACGGTCGCGCCGAAGGGGGCCAAGGCCCTCGCGGTGCCCACCTCCTACCAGAGCGGCTACGACTCGGTCGTCCTGCTCGACCTGGCCACCTCCAAGGGCACCGGGATCCGTACGGTGAGGAAGCCGCTCGTCGCGCACTACGCCCACTGGAACCGCAACGGCGGCAAGGCGGTGCTGACCGTCGAGAGGAAGAGCGGGTCCGCCTGGGTGACCTCCGGGTTCGTGATCGTCGACGTGGTGGCGAAGGCCGCCAAGACGGTGACCGTGGCCAATGTCGACAAGGCCGCGAGGTTCCGCTGGAGCTCCGACGGCGTCGACGTCGTGGCCGAGTACGCGGGGGGCGCCCGCTTCTACGGGCAGGACGGCGCGATCCGCCGCACCCTGGCCAAGACCGGCAGGCCCGCCGGTGGAGAGGACGCCTTCACCCCCTCGGGACGGGGCCTGATGACCTGGTGCCCGTCCAGCTACACCGAGCACGTCTGCGTCTGGGACCGCACCTCGGGCAAGCTCGCGGCCAAGGTGCCCGGCATCAAGCCGAAGGCCCTGTGGGGCTGGTGGGACGAGAAGCACTTCATCGCCGTCATCCCCGCCTCCGGCCACTATCAGGTGGTCCTGTCCACCCTGAAGGGCAAGACCACGCGGGTCCTGGCCGCCTTCTCCGCCGACGACTGGTCCAACAGGCTCTACCTCGGCTACACCCGGAGGTGACCGGGCTCCGGCGCGGGCGTGGCCGTCAGAGGTACAGGCCGGTGCCGTTGTCGGTCTGCGGGGTGGCGATGGCGTGCAGGTCGCGCTCGCGCATGACCAGGTAGAGCTGCCCGTGGACCTCGACCTCGTACTGCTCCTCGGGGTTGAACAGGACCTTGTCGCCGACCTTGACCGCGCGGGCGTTCTGACCGGCGCCGCAGACCTCCCCCCAGACGAGGCGGTTGGCCATCTTCACCGTCGCCGGGATGACGATGCCCGCCGTGCTGCGCCGTTCCTCGGACTCCTGCTCGATCTTGACCATCACGCGGTCATGGAGCATCTGGATCTCGAACTTCGGGTCACCCACGACACGAGTTTATGGGAATCGCGGAGCCGTGCCCGCTTGTCCGCGGACTCGGGGTCCACTCGGGGGTGTTCACCGGGTCCGCCAGGGATGTTCATTGATGTTAAGGAGTGTGTAGGTCCGAAGGCCTGTCCGACAGGGGACGGGCGGGCGACGACACCGGTGACGAGATCATCCGCCAAGTAGGATCCGGCGTTATGACGTCTCCTGAGCTCGTGAGCGGCTTCCTCGACTGGTATCTGGCGGCGAATCCCGTCTACGCCGCCCTCGCGGGCGCGCAGGGGTACGACAGGACCCTCGGTGACTTCACCGATTCCGGCATCCTCGCCAGGGAGCGGGAGGCACGCCGCTGGCTGGAGCGGCTCCAGGAGGTCCAGGCCACTGGAGGTCCCCGGGGTTCCGAGGGTTTCGGGGGTTCCGGGAGCGGGGGAAGCCTCGGGGACGCCGAGAGCCCCGCCGGTCCCCAGAGCCCCGCCGGTTCCGGGAGCTTCGAGGACGAGATCGACCGGGAGCTGGTCATGTCCACGCTGCGCGGCGGGATCGCGTACGAGACGTGGCCCGTCTGGCGGCGCGACCCGTCCGCCTACGTGGGGCCGATCTTCGCCTCGATGTTCGGGCCGTTCCTGCAGCGGCTGGCCACCGAGGCCGAGCTGGTGGACGCGGCCGTCGCCCGGCTGGCCGAGGTGCCGGACGTCATCGCCGCCTGCCGGGCCAACCTCGACCCCGCCCTGGCGGCCCCGCTGCTGGTTCAGCGAGGGCTCGGCCAGTCGCGGACCGCCCGGCGCTTCCTCACCGAGACGGTTCCCGGCCAGGTCGCCGACGAGGCCCTGCGCGCCCGGCTGGCCGTGGCGGCCGAGCCCGCGGCGGCGGCCTTCGACGAGCTGGTGGAGTTCCTCGAAGGCTTCCGGGCGACCGGCACCTGGCGGATGGGGGAGGAGCTCTACTCCACCCTGCTGCGCGAGCGGGAGATGCTCGGCTACGGCGCCGACGAGCTGCTGCGGCAGGGCCAGGCCGCCTACGACGAGCTGGACGCGCGGATGCGCGAGGTCGCCGCCAGGCTGGACGGCGGTTCCGGCGACTGGCACGCGGCCATCACCGAACTCCAGGACGACCACGCGCCGACGTTGGAGGACATGCGGGCCGAGTACGAGGCCGAGACGGAACGGGCCAGGAGGTTCGTCCGCGAGCGCGGCCTGGTGACCTTCGCGGAGGGGGAGGAGTGCAGGGTCGTCCCGTCGCCGGAGTTCCAGCGGCCCATCGTCGCCGTCGCCTCCTACATGTCGCCCCCGCCCCTGTCGACCTCCAGGATCGGGCACTTCTTCGTCCCGTTCACCCCGTCGTCCTTCACCGAGGACCAGATCCGCCAGCGGCTGCGTACCAACGCCAGGGCGCAGATGCCCTCCATCGCCGTCCACGAGACCTATCCCGGCCACCACTGGCACCTGTCGTGGATGGCGGACAACCCCCGGCGGGCCCGCAGGCTGTTCCGCACCCCGTACTTCGCCGAGGGCTGGGGCCTGTATGTCGAGAAGCTCATGCACGAGCAGGGCTACTTCACCACCCCGGCCCAGGAGCTCGCCCACCTTGACTTCAGGCTCTTCCGGGCGGCCCGCATCGTCGTCGACACCTCGCTGCACTGCGGCGACATGACGATCGAGCAGGCCGAGGAGTACATGACCACGAAGTCGTCGCTCACCCCCGGCACGGCGAAGGGCGAGGTCGACCGCTACTGCGCGTGGCCCACCCAGGCGCCCTCCTACCTGACCGGCGCCCTGGAGATCGACCGCATCCGCGACGACTACCTGGCCGCCGGCCGAGGCGACCTGCGCTCCTTCCACGACACGCTGGCCGGTTCCGGCGGGCTCCCCCTGGGACTGGCCCGCCGGGTCGCGCTGGAGGGCTGACCCCCGCGGTCACGCCCGCGTACGGGCGGGAGCTACGCGCGGCACGGGAGCCGACCCACGCTCACGCTTGGGGCCTAGGTACGGATGGGGGCGCGGCGGCGGGTCTCGGGGACGATCAGCGGGGTGCCGCTCTGCGGGTCCTCGATGATCTCGCAGCGCAGCTCGAAGACCTCCTCCACCAGCGCGGCCGTGACGATCGAGGAGGGGTCGCCCTCGGCGACGATCCGGCCGTCGCGCATCACGATCAGGTGGGTGGCGTAGCGGCAGGCCTGGTTCAGGTCGTGCAGTACGGCGACCAGGGTCCTGCCCCGCTCGTGCAGGTCGGCGCAGAGGTCGAGCACCTCGATCTGGTGGGCGATGTCCAGGAAGGTCGTCGGCTCGTCGAGCAGCAGGATCGGCGTCTCCTGGGCCAGTGCCATGGCCAGCCAGACCCGCTGGCGCTGGCCGCCGGAGAGCTCGTCGACGCAGCGGTCCGCCAGCTCGGTCACGTCGGTCGACTCCATCGCCGCCGCCACCGCGACCTCGTCCTCGCGGGACCACTGCCGCATCAGCCGCTGGTGCGGGTAGCGGCCCCGGCCCACCAGGTCGGCGACCGTGATGCCGTCGGGCACGATCGAGCTCTGCGGCAGCAGGCCCAGCCTGCGCGCCACCTCCTTCGACGGCAGCGAGGTGATCGCGGCCCCGTCCAGGTGGACCGTCCCGGCGCGGGGTTTGAGCATGCGGGCCAGGGCGCGCAGCATGGTGGACTTGCCGCACGCGTTGGGGCCGATGATCACGGTGAACGATCCGTCGGGGATCGTGACGTCCAGGTCGCTGGCCACCACGCGCTTGTCGTAGGAGAGCGTCAGTCCGGTGCCGTACAGTCTCAACGTCGTTCCCTCCGGAGTAGAAACACCAGGTATACACCGCCGATCGCGGCGGTCATGATTCCCACCGGCAGTTGCACCGGTGCGAAGACGCGCTGTGCGGCCAGATCGGCGCCGACCAGCAGGGTGGCGCCGGTCAGCGCCGAGGTGAGCAGGGTGACGCCGGGAGAGCGGGTGATCCGGCGGGCCAGCTGGGGCGCGGCCATCGCCACGAAGATCACGGGTCCGGCGGCGGCGGTGGCGACCCCGCACAGCAGCACGCCGACGGCGACGGCCGTCGCGCGCACCGGCTCGACGCGGATGCCCGCTGCCCTGGCCGCGTCGTCGCCCATCTCCATCATCCGCAGCGGGCGCGACAGCCAGGCGCAGACGGGCAGGAGCACGGCCAGCGCGTACGCGACCGGGACCGCGTGCTCCCAGCCGCGCCCGCTGAGGCTGCCGGTGATCCACGCCCCGGCGGTGGCGGCGTCGTTGATGTTGGCGCGGGTCAGCATGTACCAGTCGGCGGAGACCAGCAGCGCGCCGACCCCGATGCCGACCAGGATCAGCCGGTAGCCCTGCACTCCGCGCCGGAAGGCCAGGGCGTACACCACCAGCGCGCAGGCGACGCATCCGGCGAGCGAGGCTCCCGCGATCTGCCAGGCGGTGCCGCCCAGTACGACGGCGGCGATGCCCCCGGTGGAGGCCCCGGCGGTGAAGCCGATGAAGTCGGGACTGCCGAGCGGGTTGCGGGTGAGGCTCTGCAGGATGGCCCCGCTCAGCCCGAACGCGGCGCCGACCAGCAGGCCGGTCACGACCCGCGGCGCCCGCAGGCGGCCCACGATGAGCTCGGCGGCCGGGGGCCCCTCGCCGAACAGCGCGGCCACGATGTCGGGGATGGGAACGGTGAACTCGCCGACGGACAGCGCGACCAGGCTGACGGCCAGTCCCAGGACGGCGACGGCGGCCCCGGCGGCGAGGCCGCGCGGAGAGAGCCGCAGCGACCAGGAACGCAGGCGCAGCGCGCCGGGAAGGGCCTTCGCGGCGGGCGTCGACGAAGGGGTCGTGCGGTGACTCTCCGGGGCGGCTGCCGGTGGTGAGGCGTTCATAGCGGATCCGTGCGGTGGGTCTCCGAGGCGATCGTCGGAGGTGAGGTGTTCATTGAGGGTCCGTGCGGTGGGTCTCTGAGGCGGCTGTCGGCAGGGGGTCCGTGCGGTGAGTCTCTGAGGCGGCTGTCGGAGGTGAGGTGGTTTTCATAGGGCGGCGAGCCTCCGGCGGCGGGCGAGCAGGATGAACACCGGGGCGCCGACGACCGCGCACATGATGCCCACCTGCACCTCGGCGGGGGCGGCGACCACCCGGCCGAGGATGTCCGAGCCGAGCAGCACCACGGGGGCGAGCACGACGGTGTAGGGCAGGACCCAGCGCTGGTCGGGCCCGGTGAAGGCGCGTACCGCGTGCGGCACGGCGAGGCCCACGAACCACAGGGGCCCGGCGGCGGCGGTGGCGGCCCCGCACAGCAGGGTGACGGCGATCGCGGTCAGCCCGCGCGTGCGGGCCACGCTCACGCCGAGCGCGCGGCCCGCCTCGTCGCCGAGCGCGAGGGCGTTGAGCGGCTTGGCGAGCAGCAGTCCGAGCGCGAGCCCGGCCGCGAGGAACGGGGCGAGCCGCACCGCGACGTCGCCGCTCACCCCGGCCAGCGAGCCGGTGAGCCAGAACCGCATCCGGTCGAAGGTCGCGCTGTCGGTCCGCAGGATCGCCGAGGCGGCGGCGTTGAAGACCATGCCCAGCGCGACCCCGGCGAGGGTGAGCCGTACCGGCCCGCCGCCCGACCGTCCGGCGGAGCCGAGCGCGTAGACCAGCGCGGCGGCCGAGGCCGCGCCACCGAACGCGAACCAGACGTAGAGGGAGGGGTCGCTCACCCCGAGCAGTCCGATGGCGACCGTCACCCCGAACGCGGCGCCCTGGTTGACACCCAGCAGCCCGGGGTCGGCGAGCGGGTTGCGGGTGAGGCTCTGCATCAGCGCGCCCGCCAGGCCGAGGGCCGCGCCCACGCCGACGCCGATCAGGGTCCTCGGTACGCGCAGGTCCCTGATGACCGTGTGGTCCACCGACCCGTCCGGCGCGAGCAGCGCGTCCAGCGCCGTGGACAGCGGGACCGAGCGCGAGCCCACCGCTACGCTGACCATCGCCAGCAGCACCAGGGCCGCGACGCCGGCCAGCAGCCCGGCCGCCAGCGCCGCCGAGCGCCGTCCCGGCCCTCCTGCCCGTCCAGGACGCGTCCCGTCCGGTTTCCCGGCCGTCTCGGACGCGGCCGTGGCCACACCGGCCCCGCTCACCCGGTACCCCTCTTCGTCGGTAATGGTTAGGTAAGGCTAATCTAACGGATGAGTCATTTAGGCAAGCCTATCCTTTGGAGGGGGAAATGTCCCTACCTGTCCTGTCCCGGCTAAGGTTCCTGGCCGCGGGCCTCGGTCTCGCGTCCGTCCTGGCCGCGTGCGGGAGCGGAGCGGAGACGACCACGGCGACGGACGCCTCACCGGCCGCCGCCTCCCCGGCGGCGGGCCCGTGGACCTTCACCGACGACCGTGGAAAGAAGATCGAGACTCCCAAGCGCCCGGCCCGCGTCGTCGCCCAGGTCGGCGCCGCCGCGGCGCTCTGGGACTTCGGCGTCCGCCCCGTCGCCGTCTTCGGGCCGCACCGGCTCAAGGACGGTACGAAGGACCCCCAGGTCGGCGACGTCGACATCACCAAGGTCGAGTCCATCGGCAACGTGTGGGACGAGTTCAACGTCGAGAAGTACATCTCGCTCCAGCCGGACCTGCTGGTCAGCGGCATGTACGCCAAGGACGCCCTCTGGTACGTGCCGCAGAAGTCCGCCGCCACCATCGAGCAGGTCGCGCCCACCCTCGGCGTGAACCTGATCGGGATGTCGGTGCCCAAGCTCATCGAGAGGTACGGGCAGGTCGCCGCCGCCCTCGGCGCGAACCTCGACGCCCCCGAGGTGACCGCGGCCAAGGCCAGGTTCGACGCCGCCGCCGCGGCGCTCCCCACCCCCGAGGCCAAGGGCCTGAAGATCCTGGTCATGGCGGGCGGCCCGGAGGCGATGTGGGTGGTCAACCCCGACGACCACCCGGACGTGCGCTACTTCAAGGAACTGGGCCTGGACGTCGTGGTGCCGGAGAAGGTCGACGACGGCGGCTACTGGCAGACCCTGAGCTGGGAGAACGCCGACACCTACGAGGCGGACGTGATCCTGGTGGACGCCCGCACCCAGTCGATGCGGGTCGAGGAGATGAGGAAGAAGCCGACCTTCGCCGGGCTGCCCGCGGTGAAGGCGGGACAGGTCTACCAGTGGCACGCCGAGGAGCGTTACAGCTACCAGGGCTACGCCAACGTGCTGGAGCAGCTTCGCACCGACCTCGCCAAGGCCAAAAAGCTCTAGCCGGATCGCCGCCACGGCCCGCCACGAATCACCGCCACGGCCCGCCGCGCGTCGCCACCACGGCTCGTCGCCGAGGATCGGCTCGCCCGCCTCAGGCGTAGGTGCCGCGGACCTCGACGATGTCGGCCAGCGGGAACTCCAGATAGTCGCCCGCCTCCTCGCACCACGCGTCGAGGATGCCGCTGCGCAGCTCGCCGTGGCTGATGGTGGCGGTCAGGCCGTCGGCCAGCGTGATCGCCGCCCGGACGCCGCGGTCGACGACGAAGCCGAGCAGCGACTGCTGGGCGGTCGGCAGGCGGGAGGCCATGCGGCCGATGACCGCCCACGTCCTGCCGGTGGACTGCGCGGCCTCGCCCTCGGCGACGAGCAGGCGCTGGGCGTGCTCGCGCGGATCGGGAGGTGGCTCCACCAGCGGGTACGAGGGCTGCTCGAACTCGGCGACCCGACCCCCGGGAAGCAGGATCAGCCGCCCGTTCCGCGGCTCCTCGACGCGGGCCCTGCGGATGGTTATCTCACCGGTGTCCTCGATCGGCACCGGCGCGTAGCCGTTCTCCCTCAGCGCCGCCAGGGTCTTGTCGGCGGGCATCGAACTGGCCAGCACGGTCGGGGCGAGCAGCCGCAGGCCCAGCCTGCCCAGCCGCCGGTGCCCGGCGATCTCCGACAGCAGCACCGGGTCGGACGCCTGCACGATGCAGGCGACCGTGGTCACCGTGACCTCGCCGTGCCGCCTGGCCACGTCGTGCACCAGGTAGTCGAGGGGCTGCGGCACCGTACCCACCTCCGCGAGGTCGGCCAGCAGGCCCTCGGCGGTGTAGCCGGAGTCCATGGCCCGGCGCACGCTGGCCGGGGTGAACCGCCACACCGAGGCCGCGCCCCGTGACTCGCGTTCGGCGGCCCGGTCGAGCAGCTCGGCGAGCTCGCCGGCGGGCGGGCCGGTCACCACGGCGGTGAGGTCGGCGCCGAAGAGCGCGCTGCGCCGCACGCTGGCCAGCGCCCTGGTGGAGCACTCGACCAGCACGGGGTCGTTCTCCACGATGGGCGCCGAGTCGTCGATCTCGTCACCGGGGAAGGCGTCCAGCCCGGCCATCGCCCGGCCGAGATCGGTGATCGTGTCGAGGGCGACCAGCCCGAGCATGCGGGCCTCCTCCAGTACGGCGGGGGCGCACTCGGCCAACAGTGACTGGTCCAGCAGCGGGGCGTGCCAGTGCGCGGACCCGACCAGCCCCGCCCGGTCGGTGCACGCCGTGCTGGCGGGCAGGCGGGCCAGTACGCCGAGCAGCGCCCGCCGGGCGCGGGCGACCATGGCTCCGGCCGGGTCGTCGCCGAGCACCGTGCCGTACTTGCCGTCGACCTTCCGCAGCGACGAGCGCTCCATCCGCCACCACGCCGACAGCAGCACCCGCAGCCTGGAGGCGGCGTCGTCCAGCCGCCAGCGGTCGAACTTCTCGGTGGGCACCAGCCCGCCGGCCGGCTCGTCCCAGGCCAGCAGCCGGGCCACCGCGCAGACCTCCAGCAGCAGCCGGGTCTCGTCCTCGTCGCAGCCGGTGTCCTTGGCCACCCGCCGGACCTCGCGCACCCCGACCCCGCCCGCCTTGAGCAGCGGCAGCGGGAACTTCGCGGTGTTCTCCAGCATGGCGGCGCAGCGCTCCACCACGTGCGGGGCGGCCAGCGTCATCAGGTGGTCGACGGCCTCGGGGTCGACGGGGAGGGTGGCGAGGTCGGGCGGCGTAGGGGTGAAGGGAGGGTGGTAGTCGGGGCCGCGCAGCGCGAGCGCCACCTCGCGGGGCATCTCGGCCACGTTCCAGCTGGGCCGGAAGAGCAGCCCGTGGTCAGCCGCCCACTTCTCGGGAGCGCCGGGCACCACGAACCTGCCGCCGTCCACGTCGCGGACCGGGCCGTCCCAGGCGAACTCCTCCAGCAGCCGCCTCGTGCCCTCCGGGGCCTTCTCCAGCAGCGCGGTCACCCGCCCGGGGTCGGAGAGGATCTCGGTGACCCTGGTGACCGTGCGCCGCTTGGGACCGTGCGGCAGGCCGAGGGTCCTGGCCAGCCCGTGCAGCGCGTCGGCGCTGACCGTCCAGGAGTTCAGGTAGTGGGGGAGCGGCTCGCCGAGCCCGCAGGGCGCCGTCCACCACCGGGCGACCCCCTCGGCCACCCGGACGCGGCCCTCGCCGTCGGGCCACGCCAGCGCGTGGTCGTACAGCAGGTCGAGCCAGGGCGTCACCTCGTCCTCGGGCACGCCCATGAACCGGGCGACGGCCTGCGGCCCGGCCTGCTCGCCGAGGGCCAGTGACGCCTGCGCCACCTCCAGCGAGGGCAGCGGCAGGCCGCGCATGACCTCCATCACCGCGAACCCGTTGCCCAGCCGCTGCGCCAGGGTGTCCAGGCGGCGCGGCCACGGTGGGGCGATGGCGTCCAGCCGGTTGGCCAGGACTCGGGCGAGCCGTTCTTCGTCGAGGGTTTTCAACCAGCCGAGCAGGTGATCGTCCATCTCGCAGCTCTCTCAGGAATCTCGCGCGGGGACTCTCCGTGAGCCATAAACATCCACGGTAATGCAGAGGGCATCTCTGGCGGCATCTACCGCGCAGAATGCGATGCGTTATAAAGCTCTCCGCCCGGTTCTGACCGGTCCCGGGGCCGCGATGCGGGAGGAGTGGCGGCCCCGGGACCGGTCGGCGCCTCTTGGGGAAGGGGTGGCGCCGTCCGGGAGGGTTCGGTAGAGGCCTTGGAAAGGCGGAGAAGGTCGGAGCCCTGTCGTTCGGAGCTTTATCGTCCGGAGCTTTGTCGTCCGGAGCCCTGGAGGAACCTCGGGGCCGGGGAGAAGACGGGCCGGCCCGAGGGCGTTCGGAGGATTAGCCGGGGAGTCCCGGGGGGGGTTACGGGTGGTCGAGAGGATCGGGCTGCTCGCGGTGGCCCGTCCTGAGGACGGCCCACACGATCTTGCCGTACGGAGCGAGCGGTGCCCAGCCCCATTGGAGGCTCAGCGACTCGACGATGTGCAGTCCGAGGCCGCCGATGTCGAGGGGGGAGGGGTCGCGCAGCGCGGGGAAGCCGGCCCCCGGGTCGTTGAGTGTGCAGGCGACCAGCCCGCCCCTCCGGAGCAGGGAGAGCCGGATCGGCTCCCTGGCCCGTGACTCGGCCAGTCTCAGGCCGTGCCTGATGGCGTTTGTCGCCAGCTCCGAGACCACCAGCTCCATGTTCTCGCTCAGCTCACCGAGGGTCCAGCCGGTGAGGGTGCCTGTCGCGAAGCTGCGGGCGGAGTGGACGGACTCGGCGTGTGGCGGGAGCACGAAGGTGGCGCTGGCCGTGGTCGCGGGGGATCCGGGAAGGAGATCACGCGCGGAGTCGGGCCACCAGCCGGCGGGGGGCCACCAGTCGAGAGCCGTCCATGACGTTGACGCTCGGGGGGGCGCGGTTTGGGCGGACTGCACAGCCGTCATCATGCTGCAAACTCCCGTGCAGGTGCAAGAGCGAATGCACGTGCATAAGGCCTGTGCAACCGCTACCGTTACCCCTGATCGGGTGATTCCGGACGAAAGGGGATCTTGGTCGTGGCCAAGGATTCTTAGGCCATGAAGTGACAGACTGTCGATCAGGAAAGCGAGCGAGGAGCACCACGTGTCCATGGATCCGCCCGGTACCGGTTCCACCGTTCGGCGAATCATGCTCGGCGCGAGCCTGCGCCGGCTGCGTGAGGAGAAAGGGCTCGCCCGCGAGGCGGCGGGATTTCACATCCGCGCCTCGGAGTCCAAGATCAGCCGCATGGAACTCGGCCGCGTCGGTTTCAAGACGCGTGACGTGGAAGACCTGCTCACCCTGTATGGCGTGCTCGACGACGCAGAACGGCGCGGCCTGCTGGAGATGGTCCGCGAGGCGAACACCCCGGGCTGGTGGCACAAGTACGGCGACCTGTTGCCGAACTGGTTCACCACCTACGTGGGGCTGGAGGAGGCCACGAACATAATCCGCACCTACGAGGTGCAGTTCATTCCCGGCCTGCTGCAGACGTCCGCCTACGCGCACACCGTGATCCGGTTGGGCTACCCGGACGTGCCGGAGGCGGAGATCGAGCGTCGTGTGCATATGCGCATGCAGCGGCAGGATCGCCTGACGAAGAAAGACGGCCCCCGATTGTGGGCGGTCATCGACGAGGCGGCCCTGAGGCGTCCCATCGGAGGCAAGGAGATCATGCGTGAGCAACTCCAGCACCTGCTGGAAGTGTCCACGCTTCCCAACATCACCCTTCAGGTGATGCCCTTCCGATTCGGCATGCACGCGGCCGAGGGTGGTGCGTTCAGCATCTTGCGGTTTCCCGAGTCCGACCTGTCGGACGTCGTCTATGTCGAGCAGCTCTGGGGTGCCCTCTACCTGGACAAACGTGAGGACATTGATCCATACCTCACGGCCATGGAGCAGTTGTGCGTGGAAAGCACCACGCCCGGGGGCACCGCCGAGATCCTCGGCGACCTTCTCAGAGAGATGTAAATGAAGCAGACCTACAACGGTATGCCCGCCACTGACCTTGCCGGGGCCAGCTGGCGCAAGAGCCGCTACAGCAACTCGACGGGTAACTGCGTCGAACTGGCCGAACTGTCGGATGGCAGCATCGCGGTCCGTAACTCGCGTTTCCCCGAGGGGCCTGCCCTGATCTACACGAGGGACGAGATCCGCGCCCTGGTGCTCGGGGTGAAGGATGGGGAGTTCGACGGCTTAACGGTGTAACACCGTTTTTACATCGGGGCCGCCGGGTTAACCGGGGCGCGCCTGTGATGTAACCGGGGGAGTGGATCGGCACGGAAGAGTTTGAGATCACAGTGATTGGGGGCTCAAGCCGTGCTCGACCAGATGACCTTGTATCCGGTGGCCGACGACGTGCTGTTCGCGCCAGGCGGGCGCGTCGTGATCCGCACTTACGGCGTCGCCTCGGTGGCGACGGGGGAGGGCGCGCCCACTCCGGTGTCCTACCGCACATGGGTCACCGGAGTGCGCGACCAGCCGCGTTACTGGCGCTGGGGTCACTTCGAGGACGCCTGCCACGGTCATCGCAAGGTCCTCGAATGGCTGACCGGCCGCGGCCCCCAGCCCGTCGCGGCCGCCGCCTGAGCGAGACCTCCCGCCGTACGAGGTGATCGGGCTCGACCGGGCGGGGGGTTCCCGGCTCCCGTCTCTCTCCGGGCCCAAGCCCCTCCGGGGTCAGACGGGGGCGTTCCAGGCGAGGACCACCGGCTCGCCGTGCTCGAAGCCGAGCCGGGAGTAGGTCCCGGTGTCCAGACGGAAGAGACGCCCGTCCCGCGGGGGCAGTCCGAGCCAGCGGGCGCACAGCACCCGCAGGAAGTGCCCGTGGGCGACCAGGACCACGTCGCCCTCCACGGCCCCGGCGCGGGCGATCACCCGGTCGGCACGGACGCCGACCTGCTCCGCGCTCTCGCCGGGATGGTCGGCGTCACCGGGGACGACACCGTCGCGCCACAGATACCAGCCGGGACGGCTCTCGCGGATCGCGGCGGTGGTGACGCCCTCGTAGCCGCCGTAGTCCCACTCCCACAGGTCGGGCTCGACCTCGTACTCCTTGATCCCGGCCAGCTCGGCGGTGTTCCTCGCGCGCCCGGCCGGGCTCACCAGGGCCAGGTCGAACGTCCGGCCCGCGACCAGCGGGGCCAGTGCCCGCGCCTGGTCCTCGCCCTTGGCGGTGAGCGGCAGATCGGTGAGCCCGGTGTGCCTGCCGTCCCGGCTCCACTCGGTCTCGCCGTGCCGCAGCAGCGTCATCTGGTTCATAGTGCCCACCATCATGCCGGTACGGCGGATGCCGCCACCCGTTACCCTCCCTTCTCCCGTCCGGCGTCTCCGGAGGGTGCCCGCGGCTCATAGACGGCGGGCATGGCACGCCACCCGGGGCACGCGATCACGGTGGGAGAGCGTGCGAAACTGGATCGGTGACGTTATCTGTGGGTCTGGTAGGCGCCGGACCGTGGGCCGAGATGGTGCACGCGCCGATGCTGGCGGCTGGTCCGTACACGCGTCTGGCAGGTGTGTGGGCCCGTCGTCCCGAGGCCGCGGCCAGGTTCGGCGCCCCGGTCTTCGAGCGGATCGAGGAGCTCTTCGACAACTGCGAGGCGGTCGCGTTCTCGGTGCCGCCCGCCGTCCAGGCCGAGCTGGGCGTGCGCGCCGCCAAGGCGGGCAAGGCGCTGCTGCTGGAGAAACCGCTCGCCGCCGACCTGGACGGGGCCCGGCGGCTGGCCGAGGCGGTCGCCGAGGCGGGAGTGGCCTCGCAGATGGTCCTCACCTGGCGTTACTCTCCCGCCACCCGCGCCTTCCTGGCCAGGGTGTCGGCCATCGAGCCGTTCGGCGGGCGGGCGGCCAACGTCTCCGGGGCGATGCTCGGCGGGGCCTTCGCCACCTCCTGGCGACTGGAGCGCGGCGCGATCCTCGACGTCGGCCCGCACATGATCGACATGCTGGACGCGGCACTCGGCAGGGTCGTCGGGGTCCGGGCGCACGGCAACCCGCTGGGCTGGGTCGGCCTGCTGCTCGAACACGAGACCGGCGCGGTCAGCGAGGCGTCGCTGTGCATGAGCGTGCCGGGGGAGAACCCGCCCTCCGACGTCGAGATCTACGGACGGCTCGGCAGGGAGTCCCTCGACGGCACCCGGCTGGGCTCCGACGTCTTCTCCCTCATGCTCGCCGAGTTCGCGCTGACCGTACGGCGCGGCGGCGGCCACCCCCTGGACGCCGCGCACGGCCTGCGCCTCCAGGAGATCATCGCCGCCGCGGAGGAGCAACTCGGCTGAGGAGCAACTCGACTGAGGAGCGGCTCGCCGGAGCGCACGCGCCGGGAGCCTCGACGTCGGGGACCCTCGGGGAACGCCCGGTGGGATTGATACCGTTCGTCTGACGCGCGGCGTGAGCGAAGTCCGGTGTGAGCCCGGCGCTGTCCCGCAACTGTCATGGCCCCCCGGGGTCGAGCCAGGTCGCCTCCGCCGCGTCGACGCCGACCCTCGTGGAAAAGGGTGACCCGTCTCTCCTGGGTCTCTCGGTTCCGGCAACTGAAAGGACCTCGTGTGAGGCCCGTACGCAGCGCCCTCGCCGGTGCCCTGCTCGCCGCGCTGACCCTGGCCGGGTGCGGCCAGAGCTCCCCCACCTCGCCCCCGGCCACCTCCGCGACCACGGCGGCCACCCCCTCGGCGGCGGGATTCCCCGTCACCGTCGAGGCGGGCAACGGCTCCGTCGCCGTCGCCAGGAGGCCCGAGCGGATCGTCTCGCTGTCGCCCACCGCCACCGAGAGCCTGTTCGCGATCGGTGCCGGACCGCAGGTCGTGGCGGTGGACGACCAGTCCACCCATCCCGCCGAGGCGCCGAAGAGCGACCTGTCCGGCTTCAAGCCGAACGTGGAAGCGATCATCGCCAGGAAACCCGACCTGGTCGTGGTCGCCAACGACGCCGACAGTGTCGTGGCCGCGCTGGGCAAGGTCGGCGTCCCCGTGCTGCTGGAGCCCGCCGCGACCAGGCTCGACGAGGCCTACGACCAGATCACCGACCTCGGTGCCGCCACCGGCAACGGCGACCGGGCCGCCGAGCTCGTCGCCGGGATGAGGAAGCAGCTCGACGAGATCGTCGCCGCCGCGCCGAAGGACGCGAAGCTCACCTACTACCACGAGCTGGACACCACCCCCTATTCGGCCACCTCCACCACCTTCATCGGCCAGATCTACGGGCTGTTCGGCATGACCAACATCGCCGACAAGGCTCCCGACGCGGCCGGCGGCTACCCCAAGCTCTCCGCCGAGTTCGTCGCCCAGGCCGACCCCGACCTCGTCTTCCTGGCCGACACCAAGTGCTGCGGCCAGTCCAGGGACACCCTCGCCAAGCGTCCCGGCTGGTCCAAGCTCTCCGCCGTCAAGGACGACCGGGTCGTCCCCCTCGACGACGACGTCGCCTCCCGCTGGGGGCCGCGCGTCGTCGACCTCGCCAGGCAGGTCGGCGACGCCGTCCGGAAGGCGGCGAGCTGACCGGCGTCAAGGCGTCAAGAGGAAACGAGAGATGCCTCCCCTCCGTCCCGAAGGTCGAGGCGCACGACCCGGACATCCGCCGGGTCCCGGCGACGCGGCCTCGGGATCGTCGCTCCCCGCCTCCGGCACCGGGACCGGGACGGACACCGGCACCGGCGTCGGCGCGGTTCGGGAGACCGGTGCCCAGGGGAGGCAGGCGGCCAGGCTGAGCCCGCTGGTGACGCTCTCGGCCGTGGGGGTGCTCCTGGCGAGCATGTTCGCCGGGCTGCTGGTCGGCGCGGCGGGCATCGCGCCGCGCGGCGTGATGCTCCAGTTGCTCGACTGGCTGCCGTTCGTCTCGGCGGACTCGGGGCTGGCCCCGGTCGAGCTCGGCCTGCTCACCGAGCTGAGGTTGCCCCGGGTCCTGCTCGCCGCGATCGTCGGTGGCCTGCTGGCCGTCGCCGGAGCCGGCTACCAGGGCGTCTTCCGCAACCCGCTCGCCGACCCCTATCTGCTGGGAGCCGCCGCGGGCGCCGGTCTGACGACCACGGCGGCGATCGTCTTCACCGGCGGCGACGTCGAGGCGATCGGCGTTCCCGCCGCGGCCTTCGCCGGGGCCGTCGGCGGCGTGCTGCTCGCCTACGCGCTGGGCAGCGCGGCGGGCCGGGGCGGCGGCACCGCCACGCTGGTCCTCGCGGGCGTCGCGGTCACGTCCTTCCTCACCGCGATCCAGACGTTCCTGCAGCAGTTGCGGGTGGAGGAGCTCCAGCGCGTCTACGCCTGGATCCTCGGCGACGTCGGCGGCGGCTGGGGCCAGGTCACGCTCGTCGCCCCGTACGCCGCCGTCTCGGTGGTGGTCATGCTGCTGCACGGCAGGCTCCTCGACGTGCTCTCGGTCGGCGACGACGAGGCGGTCACCCTCGGCCTGAACGCCGCCCGCGTCCGCCTCGTCGTGCTGTTCGCCGCCTCCCTGGCCACCGCGGCGGCCGTCGCGGTCAGCGGGCTGATCGGCTTCGTCGGCATCGTCGTGCCGCACGTGGTCCGTCGCCTGGCCGGGGCGTCGTACCGGATCGTGCTGCCGATCTCGCTGATCGGCGGGGCCGCCTTCCTGGTCCTCGCCGACCTGATCGCGCGGACCGTGCTCGCGCCCGCCGAACTGCCCATCGGGGTGGTGACCGCCTTCGTCGGCGCGCCGTTCTTCGTGGCCGTACTGCGCATGACCCGCCGGGTGGAGACGTGACGCCGCGCGCGGGCCACGGGGCGAGCCCGTACGGTGAGCGCGCGACCGTGACCCGCGCGCCGCGCGAAGGGAAGAGGCGGAGGGGAGAGCGGTGAGCCACCTGGTGGTGAGGGACCTGTCGGTCGTGCTGGACCGCCGCGCGGTGCTGTCCGGTGTCGGGCTCGACGTACGGGACGGCGGCTGGCTGGCGGTCATCGGCGCCAACGGCGCGGGCAAGTCCACGCTGCTGCGGGCCCTGGCCGGAGTGCTGCCCTTCGGGGGAGAGGCGCTCGTCGACGACACGCCGCTCAGGCGGCTCGGGCCCAGGGAGCGGGCCAGGCTGCTGGCCTACGCCCCGCAATCCCCGGCGCTGCCGGCCGACATGACCGTGTTCGACTACGCCCTGCTCGGCCGCACCCCGTACATCCCCTACCTGGGCCGCGAGAGCCGTCACGACCGCGAGGTGACCGCGTCGGTGCTGGAGCGGCTTGACCTGTCGTCACTCGCCGCCCGCACGCTCGCCCGCCTGTCCGGTGGCGAGCGCCAGCGCGTCGTGCTCGCCAGGGCGCTGGCCCAGCGGGCCCCGGTGCTCCTGCTCGACGAGCCCACCACGGCCCTCGACCTGGGACACCAGCAGCAGGTGCTGGAACTCGTGGACCGGCTCCGGCTGGCCGACGGGCTGACCGTCGTCACGACTCTGCACGACCTGAGTCTCGCGGGTCAGTACGCTGACTCGATGACGCTGCTCTCGGGTGGCAGGGTGGCCGCCTCCGGCACCCCGGCCGAGGTGCTGACGGGGGAGCTGATCGGTGAGCACTTCGACGCCCGCGTCCGGGTCGCGACCGGTCCCGGCGGCAGGCCCGAGGTCCACCTTGAGCGTCCCTGAGCGGGACCTGGATTCGTCTGGAGCGTTCGTGAGCGGATTCGAGGCCCGGCCGGACGTCTCCGGGCGGACCCGGGGCTCACACGGGGCCGCGCTGACGCTGAGCCACCGCGACGAGGACGGCGCGCGGCTGGCCTCGCTGCTGTGGGAGTTCGGGCCCGGGTGGCGGGCGATCTCCTCGGCCATGCTCGGCGGCGGCATCGGCCCGGCCGCCTGGATGCTCAACGCGCAGGTGGTCGCCGGATACTCGCGGATGGACCCGGTGGAGCACCTGCTGGAGCTGGCCCCGCCGGGCCCCGGGGTCGGCATGCTCACCGCGGCGTCGGTCGGCCACTTCACCCGGGCCCGCGACGGGGGAGCGGAGGTCGTGGCGACCGTCGGGCTGCGCGTCCCCACCTGGGCCGCCGCCCCGCAGGGCGCCGCCGACCCCGAACTGGCCCCGATCCTCCTGCCGGGAACGATCAACATCGCCGTCGCCGTACCGGTCGCCATGAGCGACGCCGCCCTGGTCAACGCGGTCATGACGGTGACCGAGGCCAAGACCCAGGCACTGCTGGAAGCCGGTTTCCCCTGCACCGGCACCGCCTCCGACGCCGTCTGCGTGGCCGCCCCCGACCGGGCTCCCGGCGGCCCCGAGGAGCTCTTCGGCGGCCCCCGCTCCACCTGGGGCGCCCGCATCGCCCGCGCGGTGCGCGCCGCCGTCCACCAGGGCGCCCGCCGATGGGCGAACCGTGATGCGTTGACTACTTAAAGTAGGGAGATTGTGGGAAGTAGCATGTGGGCGAGGGCGAGACTCCCGATACTGGGCAGGTGACCGCGATGGCGACGACGGAGCCGACGACCAGGCGGACGGTTCTCCACGGAGAGCCGCCGTTCACCGTCGACGACCTGCTCACGTTTCCCGACGACGGGAACCGCTACGAGCTCTTCGACGGGAGCCTGCTGGTGAGTCCCTCTCCTGTCCCCCTGCACCAGCGTGCGATCGCCCGTCTTCTTAGGATCTTCGAGGACGCCGCGCCACCCGAGTTCGAGCCGCTGCCGGATGTCAACCTCCGGGTGAGCGGGCGCGACTTCTTCATCCCCGACCTCGTCGTGGTGCCCGCGGGGGCCGTCGACGAGACGGAGCTGATGTTCGCGCCGCGCGACGTCCTCCTGGCCGTCGAGATGGTCAGCCCGAGCACCCGGGCGCGAGACCGCCACCTCAAGAGGGCCGCCTACGCGGCGGCGGGGATTCCCGCCTACTGGCGGATCGAGCTGTCCGAGGGACCGTCCGTCCACGTTCACGAGCTGGCCGGTGACGAGTACAAACCGGCGGAGAAGCATGAGGCCGGAGAGGTGGCGAGCCTGCTCGCCCCGTTCGAGGTCTCCTTCGATCCCGCCGTGCTGCTGCGTCCCCGGAGCTGAGGGGCGGGCTTCCTCGAAGGGACCGACCTTCGCCGGTATACGTTGTCGCGCCGGAGGGCCGCTCAGGATTAGACTTTGCGTAACTGTCCGCGACGGGGCGTGGGCGTGACGATAGGCCGTAAGACGGGAGGGTCAGGGCGGGGTGGCGATGCCCTGCTCATGACCTCTCACTGGTGATGGCGGAAAGAAAGTCAAGCCCTCGGGCCTGGACGGTTCACTTATTCACCCCCGTTTGCGACCCTGGTCCTATCCCCTGTAGGGAGTGGCGATGCGGCGGTTCGGTTCGGCGCTGGCGGTTTTCGGAGGGCTCTCCTTGGCGATCGCCGGGGTGGCCCCCGCCCTGGCTCACGAGCACCCCAGCGGAATCACCGACCTGGTGACCCCCGCGGTGGTCAGGATCGAGGCCACGGCACGGGTCGACATCCTGTTGCTCGACCACATCGGCGAGCTGGTGCACGTGGAGCGTTCCTACAAGGTGCCGATTGGCGCCGGCACCGGCACCGTGGTCAACCCCGACGGGGGAATGGTCACCCTCACCCGGGTCGTCAAGACCGACCGCGACGTCCGCGTCTACGCCGCCAACAAGATCTTCGCCGAGCGCCACAAGGTCAAGATCCCCGAGGACTTCGAGCGGCACACCCTCAAGGACGATCAGCTCAACCACCACCTGCAGGGGTGCTACCCGCCCAAGCAGCCCACCGCCACCTGCATCGTCGACGTCGCCACCGAGATCACGGTCTTCCCCAACATCGCCCCCGCCGACAAGGAGGGGTTCAAGGCCGAGATCGTCCGTACCGGCGACGGGCCCGACAGCCCCGCGGTGCTGAGGCCGGTCGGCCGCGCCGACGGGAGCGCGGGCCTGCCCACCGCCCCGCTCGCCGCCATGGTGCCCGCCAAGGACGCCTCGCCGGTGGCGGTCGCGGGGTTCACCGGACGGCCCGCCGCGAATGTGCCGGAGACCGTCGACATCGCCCACCTGCGGGCGGGCGGCGCCGGAGAGGGCGGCCGGGAGTTCAAGGACCCGGAGAACAAGGTCAACGAGCCGGAGAAGCTGGGTGCCCTGGTCGACAGGGGCCTGCTCGGCGGCCCGGTGATCGAGGACAAGAAGGGCGAGGTCGTCGGCCTGCTGCTCGGCGGCGGCAAGGACGCCCGGATGATCGGCGTCCGCGAGATCACCAAGGCCCTCGCCGAGGCGGACGTCGCGCCCGCCCGGGGCCCGATCGACGCCGCCTTCGAGCAGGCGCTGACCCGCTTCCACACCCACTACTACGGTGACGCCGTCCCGGCCTTCCAGCGCGTGCTGGAGCTCTACCCGGGCCACACCGTGGCGGCCGCGCACCTGAAGACCGCACAGGCCAAGCGCGGCACCGCCGAGGACGAGGCCACCAAGAGGGCGGCCTCCTCCACCGACCTGCCCGGGGGCACGCCCCTGTGGCCGTTCCTCGTCGGCGGCGGCCTGCTGGTGCTGGCCGTGCTGACCGTCGCGATCCTGCTCTGGCGCCGCAGGTCGTCGGAGCCCGAGGCCGGGCCCGCCCCGGAGCCGAGCCCGGCCGCGAAGACCCGGCCCCCGGCCCCGGCCTCACCACCGATACCGATACCACCGCGACCGGCCTTCGACGAGCAGGCCGACTCCACGGTCGTCGTCGGCCGCTCCTTCCCGGCGCTGCCCAAGGTCTCCTCCACCGCGCCCGGCCAGCCGGTGCTGGTGGCGCGCGACCCGGGGCGCGACACGGCTCCGGGTTCCAACACGGCATCGGGCACGAAACCCGGAGACACGGTGACGCAGAAATACTGCACGGGGTGCGGGATGCGGCTGGGTCCCGCCCACAGCTTCTGCGGTTACTGCGGCCACCCGGCCAAGACGTGATGTCCGTGAACGACAGGGCGCTGATCGGCCGGGAGGTGGCCGGCTACCAGGTTGAGGACATCATCGGCAAGGGCGGCATGGCCGTGGTCTATCTCGCGATCGACCCCAGGCTCAACCGCCGGGTGGCGCTGAAGATCCTCAATCCGCTGCTCGGCGAGGACGACCGGTTCCGTCAGCGCTTCGTGCTGGAGTCGCGCACGGTCGCGAGCATCGACCACCCCAACATCATCCCGATCTACGAGGCCGACACCGCCGACGACGGCACCCTCTACATCGCGATGCGTTACGTCGACGGCCCCGACCTGCGCAAGCTCTTCTACGACCGGGGCCCGATGCCGGTGAGCCAGGTGAGCCGGATCTTCGCCCAGGTGGCCGCCGCGCTCGACACCGCGCACGCCCACGACCTGGTCCACCGCGACGTCAAGCCCGCCAACATCCTGATCGCCGGTCACACCGAGGGCGACCACGCCTACCTCACCGACTTCGGCATCACCAAGCACCGCACCTCGATCTCCGGGCTGACCCAGACCAACCAGTTCATCGGCACCCCCCGCTACATGTCGCCCGAGCAGATCAACAAGGAGCACATCGACGGCCGCTGCGACCAGTACGGCCTGGCCTGCGTGGTCTACGAGGCCCTGTCCGGGCGGCTGCCCTTCCAGCGTGACAATGAGATCGCCCTGCTCTGGGCGCATCTCGCCGAGACGCCCACGCCGCTCACCACGCTCCGTCCCGAGCTGCCGCTCGAGGTCGACGGGGTCATGATGCGGGCCCTGGCCAAGTCGCCCGAGCAGCGCTACGACACCTGCGGCCAGTTCATCGCCGACCTGCGTGACGCGATCAGCGGCGCCGGGCAGCCGTACCAGCTCGCGCAGGGCTCCCCGTCACCGCTGTCGCCGCCGCCCTCGGCGACCGAGACGACCGAGGTGTCCGGGAAGCGGAAGGGGCCGAAGAAGTCCTCGCCGGGCGGGAAGGGCATCCTCATCGGCGCGGCCGTGGCGATCACGGCGATCGTCGCGCTGGTGGCGGTGCTCGCGACGTTCCTGCGCGGCGGCGACACCTGGGTGGCGTACGGAGGCTCCTCCGCGGTGCCGGTCGCCTTCCAGTACCCCGGCACCTGGACGCTGCAGCCGCACGCCGACGTGTTCGTGGCGGCCTCGCCGAGGGTGGAGCAGTTCCGCGCGCTGTTCGCCACGCCCGTCACCGCCGACTGGGCCGCGGCGAACGAGATCATCAAGGACGCCCCGCAGGACGCCACCGGCCTCTACGCGCAGACGCTCGACACCCTCGACGTGCGCGGCGGCGCCGAGCGATTGCAGGAGACCCTGCAGTCCTCGCTTCCCGGGACGGTGAGCGTCTTCTCCCAGGTCGTCCAGGTGAGTGTGGGCGGGAAGTTCGCCATGCGCCTGCGGGGGACGATCGCCGACCCGCAGCGTGGCGGGCAGCTCGAATTCACCGGCTGGGCCGTCGAGCGGCAGGACGAGTCCGCCCTCCTTATTTACTTCTGCGCGTCCGGCAGGTGTGACGACGCGGTCGCCAACCGGTTCACGGGGAGTGTCTCGTTCCCGGCGTTCTGAGGCGTTGACTTGTGTCCCACTTGTGAGCGGCTTGTCCGGGCGGTTTGCCCTATGGGCAAGACGGTCACCAGGCTTTAGTCTCCCCGCAGGGCGGTTCTCCTCTCCCCTTCTTCGGTATCCGCGCGTACGGGCTGTCGATCGCCCGGCCCCGGAGCGAGGTGTCCAGCCGCCTGCCAAGGAGGAGAAGTGAGCATCCGCGTCGTGATCGCCGACGACCAGGCGATGGTTCGCGCCGGGCTGAGGCTCGTCGTGGAGAGCGAGCCCGGCCTGGAGGTGGTCGGTGAGGCCCCCGACGGGATCGAGGCCCTCGCCGTGGCCCGCCGCACCAGGCCCGACATCGTGCTGATGGACATCTCGATGCCGCGGATGGACGGCCTCACCGCCGCCCGCCGGTTGCTGGGCGAGCCGGACCCGCCGAAGGTCGTGATGCTGACGACCTTCGACACCGACGAGAACCTCTACGCCGCGCTCCGCGCCGGGACGAGCGGGTTCCTGCTCAAGGTCTCGCCGCCCGAGCAGCTCGTGGAGGCCATCCGGGTCGTCGTCGCCGGGGACGCCCTGCTCGACCCGGCCGTCACCACCCGCGTCATCGCCTCCTTCGCCGGACGCCACGACCCCGCGCCCCCGCCGCAGCTGGCCGACCTCACCCCGCGCGAGCTGGAGGTGCTGCGCTCCCTGGCGCGCGGCCTGACCAACGCCGAGATCGCGGGGAAGCTCTTCGTCGGTGAGGCGACGGTCAAGACCCACGTGGCGCGGGTGCTGATGAAGCTTCACCTGCGCGACCGGGCTCAGGCGGTGGTGTTCGCGTACGAGTCGGGGGTGGTCCGGCCGGGAGCGGCCGTCGGGTAGTACGCGATCCACTCCTCCCTCGCGGCCCGTCCGGATCGTTGTGCAGCTCAGCACTCGCCCATCGCGGCACGCGTCTGGGACGGTGACATGGGCGGGCCGGTCGTGGCAGGCCCCGGGGCCCGGGACCTGCCGACAGCCGTTGCCGGACGTGTCCTCAGCCCGCGCCGGGGACGACGGGGGTCTTCTCGTTGAAGTTGTAGCCGTTCTTCGTGGCGTTCTGCCGCAGGCTGTCGAAGGAGTTCTTGCTCGCCTGCAGATCGGCCTCGGTGGCGGTGCCGCTCTTCAGCTTGTTGGTCAGGTTGTCGAAGCTGTCGGTGACTGTTTTGACGCCTTTGCACAATGTCGGGTTGGCCAGGGCGAAGCGCCTGGCGACCCTCAGCTCGTGAAGGGTGAAAAGACCGGCTACGGCGGCCTTCGCGAAGGTTCGCTTACGCTTCTCGGCCCCGGCCTTGAAACCACCACTCTGTAGTGGTTTGTAGATGTAGCGGTAGAAAGCTCCCAATGCGAGGCCCGCGTGCAGCGCGAAGCGGGTCTTGGCGAACCTCTTGGTGTTGGCGCCGACCGGGCACTCCTCCGCGGTGTACTCCTCGGCGTCCGTCGCCGAGAGGTCCGCGGCAGGTGGGGCGCCCGCGGCGGGCGGGGCGGCCGCGGGTGACGTGGCCACGGCGGCTTCGGGCTTCACCGCGGTCGGCCTGTCGCCGCCGCAGCCGCCGAGCAGTGTCACGGCCAGCAGTGCCGCTGCCGGGACGGCAACGGATCGGGCACTCCGTACAGGCATTTTCCCCCCTGGAGAACGTTCACGGCATCTTCGTGGCTTTCGTCCTCTTCGTACCCTTTGTAGTTGCTTCGACACTTTTGGTGAGATGGGCGGTTCCTTCCGTGGGGAGCGCCCGGCCCGCGGGTGGCGGCGCGTGAGGATCGTCGAAGGTCGCGAGACCCGGCCG
This sequence comes from Streptosporangium oxazolinicum, assembly GCF_039537505.1. Taxonomy (NCBI): domain Bacteria; kingdom Bacillati; phylum Actinomycetota; class Actinomycetes; order Streptosporangiales; family Streptosporangiaceae; genus Streptosporangium; species Streptosporangium oxazolinicum. Next base: position 826,356 of record NZ_BAABAQ010000002.1, on the reverse strand, counting down.
GACGGGGGCTGCCGGGCCGGGCGCGTCTCGCCGGGACGGGGGCCGCGCCGACCCGGCCCGCCGTGGGTTCGGCCCGGCCCGCCCCAGGCCGGCTGTCGCCGGGTCACGGGGGAAGCGGTCTCTCGATCACGAGTAATCGGCTGTTTACTTATGGTCGTTTTGGACGCAAAAAAACAGGGTGCAGATTCGCTTTCTTCGACTAACGTCGCCAATGCCTTATGTCGCCCTTATGCGGACATCGCCCCCTTGGCTCTCCGTAGACGACATATTTGGCGTCCCCTCGTATGAAAGGCGACCGGTGCGACACCGTCTTGCCCCCGTTGCGGTGGCTGCTGTTTTTTCCCTCCCATTCATCTCCCTTTCAACTCCCGTACAGGCTCACGTCAAGCCGTGCCACGGCACCGGCACGGACAGCGCGGTCCAGACTCCTATCGAGATCGACCGTTCGGTGGCGTGTCCTGGCACCGGGCCCGCGCTCGCCATCCACTACCCGCACAGTGTCGACGGGACGCTCCTCTTCCAGGACAAGCCCCCGCTGGACGAGGCGAGCGAGCACGACGACGTCAGGTTCGTCATCGGCACCGGCGGCACCCAGCCGTACATCACCTACGGTGGCCAGCGGTACAACCTGAACAACGTGCACTTCCACGGCCACGCCGAGCACAAGTTCGCGGGCCAGCCCTTCGCCCCCCTTGAGGCCCACTTCGTCCACGAGCGGGCGACCGGGCCGAAGGGGTACGTGGTCTTCTCGGTCCTCGTCGACGCCAAGACCTTCCAGGGCCTGTCCCAGCACGACCGCCTGATCAAGTCGCCCCCCGCTCTCGGCGAGTCCAAGAGCGTCCGCGGCGTCGACCTCAAGGCGCTGCTGCCCGACAGCCGCGCCACCTACCGCTACACCGGCTCCCTCACGACGCCGGACGAGACCGGTTCCTACTTCCAGCCGGTGAACTGGGTCGTCTTCAACCAGCACGCGAAGGCGCACCAGAACAACATCCAGTCGTACCGGTCCCTGTGGGGCCCGGAGGGCAACCACCGGGAACTCCAGGAGAACGACCCGGAGCCCAACATCTACTCGTACCACTGACGCGTTCCGGGTTCGCCCGGCTCCGTGACGACCACGCCGACCGAGGCACGCCTCGGTCGGCGTGGTCGTTTTCGCGTGCCCGGAGCGGCGAGACAGGGGCGAGGACGGTGGGCCGGACGCCGCTCGTCCCCTCGCGAGGTAGCGATCTTCGCCCTGGCCGCCCCCGTAAGGGATGCGTCAAAACGGGCATGGATTGTGTATATTTTCCGTTAACCAATATCACTCAGAGGAGGATTTATCGTGACGGCGTTCCCGTGCGTACTGTTCGACGAGGCACACAGCGAGTCGTGGACCATCCGGCGGGACGTCGCCGAGACGATGAATCCCGGCCATCCCGACGACAGCAGTTACGCGCGCGCGGCCGGGCTGCTGCGCGGGCTGGGGCACACCGTGGACGCGCACGTCGAGGGCCCGCTCACCCCGGGCCTGCTGGGCGCGCGGGACGTGCTGGTGATCGCGCACCCCTCCGCCGACCGGTGGGAGCGCACCACCGGGCTGGGCAGCCCGGTCCTCCCCGTCGAGGAGCTCGACGCGATCGAGGAGTACGTCGGAAACGGCGGCGGGCTGGTCGTGATGGCCGAGTACGAGCAGGAGAAGTACGGCAGCAACCTCACCGAGTTGCTCGCGCGCTTCGGCGTGGGTGTCGAGCACACCCTCGTCCGGGATCCCGGAAGCGCCCACAACGGCGTGGCCTCCTGGGTCCTGGGCACCCCCCGCGACGCCCCGGACGACCCCTGGGACGGGCAGGACCTGCTCGCCGGGGCCCGGCGCGCCTGTTTCTACCGGGCGGGGACGCTCACCGCCCCCGGCCACGCGACCGTCCTGTTCGCCACCTCGCCCACCGCGACCCCCGCGAACCGCCCGCTGGCGGTGGCCGTACGGCACGGGGCGGGCCGCGTCGTGGTGATCGCCGACTCCGACCTGTTCGGTGACGACTCGATCGGCGACTACGACCACGCCGCGCTCTGGGGCAACCTCGTCACCTGGGCCGCCCGCCTCCCCGCCGTCAAGAGCCCGGCCGCCGCGGGAGAGTCCGAGACCGGTGCCGAGATCGAGACCGATGCCGGGGCCCGCGCCGAGTTCCGGAGGCTCAAGGACGCCGTCGAGGCGCTCAGGCCATTGCAGGCCAAGGACGGCTCGGTCCCGGAGGAGAGTGACAAGCCCAGGGCCGCCGGGCTGGTCTCCGAGATCGCCGGGCACGTCGAGCGGCTCGCGCCGCGCTTCCCGCACGACGCCGCCTACCTGACCGCCGTCGTCGCCGACCTCCGGAAGTGGTCCGGCCAGGGGCTGGGCGTCCCCGACTTCCTCGACGCGCTCGACGCCTTCCACCCCGACACCCAGCGGGTGGACGGGCTGGAGCACCTCGTCGTCTTCCCGATGTACACCCAGAACGGCACCACCTCCCGCCACATCGAGGCCGTGTGGATCCGTACGATCTGGCCCGGGTGGCTCGCCGAGCTGGAGCGGACCGGCTACGACAACCCGATGTTCGTGCCGATCGCCTTCGAGGACTTCACCTCCGGCTACGACACCAACTCCGCGGTGCTCTTCCCCGAGACCGTCGCGGTCCGCGAGACCCCGGCCCGCTTCACCTGGGGCGGGATCTTCGCCGACCGGGAGGCCGCCAGGTTCCGCGCGGTGAGCGGTGCCGCCGCGGCCACGCTGAAGCTGGCGCTGCCGCCGGACGCGGCCAGGCTGATCGCGTCGCAGGAGCTGGCCCAGGACACCTTCGTGCTCTGGGACCTGATCCACGACCGCACCCACAGCCACGGCGACCTGCCGTTCGACCCCTTCATGATCAAGCAGCGCATGCCGTACTGGCTCTACTCCCTGGAGGAGCTCCGCTGCGACCTGACCGCGTTCGGCGAGGCCGTGAAGCTGGAGCGGGAGGGCGTGCCGCACGCCCGCTACGTCCAGCTGGCGATCCTGTTCGACCGGCTGTTCCGCTTCCCGATCACCGGTGACCGGGTCCGCAACTACGACGGCCTGGGCGGGCAGCTGCTCTTCTCGTACCTGCACCGCAACGACGTCGTCCGGTGGACCGACAACCGGCTGAGCGTCGACTGGGACCGGCTCGCCGGGGGCGTCGCGGACCTGCGGGGCGAGGTCGAGAAGCTCTACCGGGACGGCATCGACCGCTCCAAGCTCGCCCACTGGCTCGCCGCCCACCAGCTGGTCGCCGCCTACGTCGAGCCGAACCCCGCCTCGGTCTGGGCGCGCGGGGCGGGTGCCCTGCCCGTCGAGGGATTCCCCAAGGCCGTGGTGGACGCCGTGTTGCCCGACGAGTTCCCGCTGAGCATGTTCTACGAGGCCCTGCGCCGTAAGCTCGGCGATGTCGTCGACTCCACGAAGGGCATCCGAGCATGATCATCCTTGTCACCGGCGCGGGCGGTCCCGCCGGCCAGGCCGTCGTCCGCAGGTTCACCGGCGAGGGCCACACGGTGATCGGCGTCGACAGGAGCGGCGCCGAGGGGACCCTCGCGGTCGACCTGCTCGACACCGACGCCGTCGCGAGGCTCGCCTGGGAGGTGGAGGCCGAGTACGGCAGGGTGGACGGGATCGTGCACCTGGTCGGCGGCTGGCGCGGGTCCAAGACCTTCGCCGAGACGTCGCTGGAGGACTGGGCGCTCCTGCACGACCTGCTGATCCGTACCCTCCAGCACGTCACGCTCGCCTTCGAGTCGCTGCTCAGGGCGAGCGAGCGCGGCCGGTTCGCCATCGTCTCCGCGAAGGCGGCCGAGCGTCCCACCCAGGGCAACGCGGCGTACGGCACGGCCAAGGCCGCCTCCGAGGCGTGGACCCTCGCCTTCGCCGACGCGCTGGAGGGCACCGCCTCCACCGCGAACATCCTGGTCGTCAAGGCGCTCGTGCACGAGGGCATGCGCGCGGCGAACCCCGAGCGGACGTTCCCCGGCTTCACCGACGTCGACGACCTCGCCGAGGCGATCGACGACCTGTGGAAGTCCGACGCGAACGGCACCCGGATCGACCTCACCGCCACGAAGGGGGAGACCGCGTGACGGACGCCATCCGCAGGCACGACCCGCTGGTGAGGGGCTTCGCCAGCGACAACTACGCCGGGGTCCACCCGGAGATCCTCCAGGCGATCGCGCTCGCCAACGGGGGCCACCAGACCGCGTACGGCGACGACGTCTACACCGCCGCGCTGCAGGAGGTCTTCGGCGGGCACTTCGGCCCGGCCGCGCGGGTGTGGCCGGTGTTCAACGGCACCGGCGCCAACGTGGTCGCGCTCCGCTCGATGACCGCCCACTGGGAGGCGGTGGTCTGCGCGGAGTCGGCGCACATCCACACCGACGAGGGCGGCGCCCCCGAGCGGTCGGCGGGGCTCAAGCTGCTGCCGGTCGCCACCCCGGACGGCAAGCTCACCCCCGAGCTGATCGACAGGCAGGCGTGGGGCTTCGGCGACGAGCACCGGGCACAGCCCAAAGTCGTGTCGATCACGCAGAGCACCGAGCTGGGCACGCTCTACACGCCGGAGGAGATCGGGGCGATCTGCGACCACGCCCACGAGCTCGGCATGGTCGTCCACCTCGACGGCGCCCGCGCGACCAACGCCGCCGCCGCGCTGGACGTGCCGCTGCGCGCGTTCACCACCGACGTGGGCGTGGACGTGCTGTCCTTCGGCGGGACCAAGGCCGGTCTGATGTTCGGCGAGGCCGTCGTGGTGCTCAACCCCGGTGCCGTGCGCGGCCTGCGCTACCTGCGCAAGAGCGCCATGCAGCTCGCCTCCAAGATGCGGTTCGTCTCGGTGCAGTTCGAGGCGCTGCTCGCGGGCGACCTGTGGCTGCGCAACGCCCGCAACGCCAACGCGATGGCCCTGCGGCTCGCCGACGCCGTGCGGGACGTGCCCGGGGTGGAGATCTCGCGCCCCGTGCGGGCCAACGCGGTCTTCGCGATCCTGCCCGGGGACGTGACCGAGCGCCTGCAGAAGCGCTTCCGGTTCTACACCTGGAACGAGGCGACCGGCGAGGTCCGCTGGATGACCGCGTTCGACACCACCGAGGCCGACGTGGACGCGTTCGCCGCCGCCGTGGCCCAGGAGCTGGGCTCACCGGCGTGAGCGAGCCCGGCCCGGGTCCGTGGCGGATCCACGCCGGTCTCGCCGCTCCGGAGCGTTCCCGTACGACCGGCGCGGGGGCGGCCGGGCCTCAGTTCTTGTGACCCGTCTCGTGCTCGTACGCGGTCAGCTGCTGTTCGAGGGCCTTCATCAGCTCGAACACCTGGCTCGGGGGGATGCGGATCCGGCTGACGATCCGGGTCGGCACGCTCACGAAGTGCTGCCCCGAGGAGGGGTCGTTGGCGAGCTGGGGCGGTCTGGTGATCACCGCGAAGTCCAGGACGAAACCATCCTGGGTGTGCCACACAGAGGCGAAGTTGGCGTACTGCCCCATTTCCACCTCGGCGGAGATGCTCACCTCCAGGCGGTTCTCCGGCTCGTCGTTCACCATTCTCTTTCCTCCGGCCAGGTTGGCTCCATGCTGCCCTGGCCGGAGACCGGCCACACAGGGACGCGCCGACGCCATTAAAGGATGGAAGGCAGTCGCTGGGCGCCGCGCTGCCGCAACATGTCGGTCATCAACTCGATCTCGCCCGTCTGACCGTCGACGATGTGCTGTGCCATGGTGGCCACCTCTTCACGGTCGGACAGTTTCAGCAGACCTCTGCCCATCTGCACGCCGCCCTCGTGATGGCGGATCATGAGTTGGAGGAAGAGGACCTCCTGGTCCTTGCCTGTGGCCTCGCGGAGCCTTTCGAGCTCGGCCTCACTTGCCATACCGGGCATCGCGGCGGGCGCGTCCGGTGTTACAGCGTGACCGCCGCCGCCGTGACCGGTCATCCACGCCATGGCGGGACGCTCGCTCGACGAGGTGAGGCCCCACTGCTGCAGCCAGCCCGTGAAAATACCGCGCTGGGCCGTCTGCGTGACGATGATGTCGTAGGCCAGCCGCCGGAGCGCGTCGTCCTGACTCCCGTCCCTGGCGATGAAGGACATCTCGACGGCCTGCGCGTGGTGGACGGACATGTCGCGGGCGAAACCCGCCTCCGCCGAGGCGTCCGTCGGGGTGGCCGTCCTCCCCATCACCAGCAGCAACACGACCGCCGTGACCAGGCAGCCGAGCAGCACGCCGACCACCACGCCACGCCTGGACTTCGCGCTATTTTCCACCGAGGTTTCCATTACCAGCCCAGAGTACCCACTGTCGTGAATCGTCGCTGTATCACGCGTTGTCATCCCCTTATTCTCCACATACGGCGGTAGGGCATAGGGTGACCCGAAGTTGTTTGCCGGCTGGAGGGTTGATGACCAAGGAAAAGGCGCAGGCGAGGCGTGAGCACCTCACCCGTATGCGTGAGGAGCAGAAGCGCAAGGAGCGCAGGGCGGCGTTCCTGATGTGGGGTGCCGGAGGTGCCGTCGTCGTTCTGCTGGTCGCGGTCGTCGCCTTCTACCTGGTCAACGAGCGGGCCGCGACCTCACTGGACAGCGTCGCCACCACGAAGTACACCGGTAGCCAGCACACCCAGACCAAGGTGACGTACAAGGAGACCCCGCCGATGGGCGGTGAGCACAACCCGGCCTGGCAGAACTGCGGCATCTACGAGCAGCCGATCAACAACGAGAACGCCGTCCACTCCATGGAGCACGGCGCCGTGTGGATCACCTACCAGCCGGACCTTCCCAAGGCGGAGCTGGACACGCTGAGGGAACTGGCCGCCAAGGACTACATGCTCCTGAGCCCGTACCCGGGGCTGCCCTCCAAGGTCGTGGCCAGTTCCTGGAACAACCAGCTCAAGCTGAACAGCGCGACCGACGGGCGCCTGGCCAGGTTCATCACCAAGTACAAGAACGGCCCGGGTACCCCCGAGCTCGGCGCGTCCTGCAGCGGGGGCGTGGGCACCACCACCGCGGAGGCGCCCATCCCGGCGACCGCGCCCAGCCAGCCGCCGGCCGCCCCCGACGCGTCCACGGCTCCCAGCGACGCCCCGGCCACCGACGCTCCCGCCACCGACGCCCCGGCCACCGACGCCCCGGCTCCCAGTGGCACCCCGGCGCCCTGATCGGCCGGTACCGACGCCGGTGACGCCGTCCTGACGAGGCGTCCCGGCCGTCGAACCCGCCAGGGCCTGTTTTGTCGCCGTAGCGAGGATCCACAAAACAGGCCCTAAGCCCGCAGGATTTGTTCCAGGGGCACCGCCTCCAGCCCGTGAGCCTCGGCCACGGGCCGGTTGGTCAGGTGCCCCTCGTGCGTGTTGAGGCCCGCCGCCAGCGCCGGATCCCTCCGGAGGGCCTCCCGCCAGCCCAGCTGGGCGATCGAGAGGGCGTAGGGGACGGTCACGTTGGTCAGCGCGTACGTCGAGGTGTGCGGGACCGCGCCCGGCATGTTGGCCACGCAGTAGAACACCGAGTCGTGCACCCGGTACGTCGGGTTGTCGTGGGTGGTGGGCCGGGAGTCCTCGAAGCAGCCGCCCTGGTCGATGGAGATGTCCACCAGGACCGACCCCGGCCTCATCCGCGAGACCAGCGCGTTGTCGACCAGCTTGGGCGCCCTCGCGCCCGGTATCAGCACCGCGCCGATGACCAGGTCCGCGTTCAGCACCGCCCGCTCGATCTCGTACGTGGAGGAGGCGATGGTCCTGCAGTGGCCCTTGTAGATCATGTCCGCCTGGCGGAGCCTGTCGATGTCGCGGTCCAGCAGCAGCACCTCCGCCTGCATGCCGAGCGCGATGACCGCGGCGTTCATGCCGGACACCCCGGCGCCGATCACGACCACGCTGGCCGGGTGCACCCCCGACACCCCGCCCATCAGCACGCCGCGCCCGCCCCCCGGCCGCATCAGGTGGTACGCCCCCACCTGGGGCGCGAGCCGTCCGGCCACCTCCGACATGGGGGCCAGCAGCGGCAGGGAGCCGTTCGCGTTCTGCACGGTCTCGTAGGCGATGCCGGTGACCCCTCCCTCCAGCATGGCCCGGGTGCACGCCTGCGAGGCGGCCAGGTGCAGGTAGGTGAAGAGCACCTGGCCCTTGCGCATCCGGTGGTACTCCTCGGGGACCGGCTCCTTGACCTTCAGGACCAGCTCGCCCTCGGCCCACACGTCGTCGGCCGAGTCCAGGATGGTCGCGCCGACCTCCTGGAAGTCGGCGTCGGGAATGGAGGACCCCCTCCCGGCGTCTTTCTCGACGAAGACCTCATGACCGTGCCGGACGAACTCGTGGACCCCCGCGGGGGTCAGCGCCACGCGGTACTCGTGGTTCTTGACCTCGCGGGGAACGGAGATCTTCACGGCTCCTCCAGGGTGGGCGCGTGTCCTTTTCTTCACTGTGCGTTCCCCGAAAGAGAGTCATCACGCGCAAGGAGGCAGGAATGGGGGCGGAGTCGATGACATTCCGTCAGCGGGCGTCGGCATCCGGCCTGCCGGGGAGCGGCGTGACGTGCGGGGTTACCGGCTCCCCCCGCCGATCGGTAGGCTCGCCGCGAACGGACGCGAGGAATACGGGGATATGACGATGGGGATGCACGCGGGGCAGGGTGGGCCGCCCGTACCGCAGGGACCTCCAGGAGGGCCTGACGACCCCTCTGACGCGTCGTGGTCCTCGTCCGGCTCCTATGACGCCTTCACGCCGCCGGGGCGCTCTGACGCCACGCCCGGACGCCACGCCCGAAACCCGAGGAAACCGGTCGAAGACCCCCTCGGCGGTCCCGGTGGTCCCGACGGCCTCGGTGAACCAGGTCGTGGCGATCGAGGTTTCGGCGGCCCCGGTGGGTCCGGCTTCGACGCTTTCGGGGGATCCGGTGCCGGTGCCGGTGGTTCTGGCTTCGATGCCTTTGGTGGATCCGGAGCCGGTGGTTCGGATTCAAGCGCCTTTGGGGGGCCCGGCCCTGATCCCGGTGGTTCCCGCTTCGACGCTTTCGGGCGTCCCGGTCCCAGCCCCGCCGAGCCTGACGTCAGTGCTTTCGGCGGATCCGCTACCGTCCCCGGCCCCGGTGGTTCCGGTTTCGACGCCTTCGGCCGTCCCGGTGCCGGTTCCAGTCTCGGTTCCGGGGGTTCCGGGGGTTCCGACTTCGACGCTTTCGGCACCGGGCGTTCCGGTGCCGACGCTTTCGGCCCCGACGCTTTCGGCCCTGGCGGTGTGAGAGCCGGCGATCCCGGCTCCGACGACCTGGGTCCCGGCGGTGCGAGGTTCGGCGATCCGGGGCCGATCGACTCCGCCTTCGGGGGACCGGCCTCCGATATCCCGGTTCCCGAGGGGCCCGGTGTCCCGCCTCCCGCCGAGCCGGGAGCGGACGGGCCGGGGAAGGGGGCACCCGGGCCCGGCGGGAGGCGGGCCGGAGAGCCGCCGGACGGGGAGCCCAGGGCGAGCCGGGTCACCACCGCGATCCTGGTGAGCACCCTGGTCGTCGTCGTGCTGATCACCGGCGTGCTCGGCACCATCGCGGTGCTCATGACCCGCAACCCCGACATGCCGCTCGGCGGCGCGCCGCCCAGGCGGCTGGCGGTTCCCATCCACTTCGCCCCGGTGACCGAGGCGAAGGCCGGAGCCTGCACGGTCGCGGAGACCTACCCCGACGACGCCGGGCAGAACTGCTACTCGGTCGCCGCCGGGGTCACCGTGAACGCCGTGCGGAAGATCGAGGCGATCCAGGAGAAGAGCGGCGCCTACTCGGTCAGGATCGCGTTCGCGCCCGCCTTCCGCGAGCAGATCAACGACCTGACCGCGGAAGCGGTCAACGAGGACGACCCGGTCAGGCAGCAGATTGCCATCGTCGTGGGACAGAAGGTGGTGGCGGCCCCCAGGGTCGCCCAGGCGATCACCGACGACAGCCTCAGCATCGCCGGGTCCTTCACCAAGGAGCAGGCGGACACGATGGTCGTGAAGCTGCTCGGCACCGGCGGCGCCGTCGTCCCGCAGCCGTCGGACGGCGCGCAGCCGAGCGCGTCGGTCTTCGTCCCGTCGGACAACCCGGTCGCGACCCCTCCGGCCACCCAGCCCACGACCCCTCCGGCGAACCAGCCGGTGACCCCTCCGCCCACGGCCGGAGCGCCCACCGGAAACCCGGCCGCCACGAACACCGGGGGAGCCGACCAGAACCGCCCGGCGAACACCACCGGGGACACCTCGGGGAACGCGTCCGGCGAGGGCACCGACCGCAGGTTTCCCACGTGCAAGGCCGCGCAGGAGAACGGATACGGCCCCTACACCCGGGGCACCCACGAGGAGTACCAGTGGTACATCGACGGGGACGGGGACGGTGTCGCCTGCGAGCGGGATGACGTCGGCTGACATCGGCTGACACGGCCCCCTCGGCTCCCGGTCAGTTCTCCAGGGCGATGTCGTGCGGGCGGATGGGCACCCGGGGCAGCCGCAGGCCGGTGGCGGCCCGTACGGCGGCGGCCACCGCGGGGGTGGACGAGAGCGTGGGCGGCTCGCCCGCGCCGCGCAGGCCGTACGGGGCGTTCGGGTCGGGATTCTCCATGATCGACAGCCGCATGGGCGGCATGTCGAGGATGGTGGGGATCAGGTAGTCGGTGAACGACGGGTTGAGCACCAGCCCGTCGCGGACCTGGATCTCCTCCATGAGCGCCAGCCCCAGCCCCTGGGCGGAGCCGCCGTGGATCTGCCCCTCCAGCGCCAGCGGGTTCATGATCTTACCCACGTCCTGGACGGCCGCCAGCTCCACCACCTTGACCAGGCCGAGCTCCACGTCCACGTCCACCACGGCCCGGTGGACGCACAGGGCGAGCTGGGTGTGCGAGTTTCCCTGCCCGGTGACCGGGTCCAGGGGGAAGGTGGGCCGGTGCCGGTACTCCCTGGTCTCCTCCACCGCCCCGGCCCGTTCCAGCGCCTCGACCAGTGACGACCCGTCGCTCGTCAGCTTCGCCAGCCGCTCCCGTACGGCCTCGCAGGCCGCCCGGACCGCGCCGCCGGTGACGTACGACTGGCGCGACGCCGACGAGGACCCGGCGGAGCCGACCGACGTGTCCGCCCGCGCGACCGTCACCGCGTCGATCCCCAGCTCGGTCCTGGCGATCTGCTCCTGGACCATCAGCAGGCCCTGCCCCACCTCGGCCGCCGCCGTGTGCACCAGGACGTGCGGCTCGCCGCCGATCAGCTCCACCCGCACCCTGGCGGTGGAGTGGTCGTCGAAGCCCTCGGAGAAGCAGATGTTCTTGATGCCCACGCCGTACCCGACACCGCGCCGCACCCCCTCGCCGTGGGTGGTCTGCGAGACGCCGCCGGGCATGCCCAGCAGGTCCGGGGCTCCCGTGGCGCCCGTGACGTCCGGTGCGGCGGGCAGCGGCATCGCGGCGAGCTCCCTGAGCATCTCGGCCAGCGGCGCGGGCGAGTCGATCACCTGCCCGGTGGCGAGCGTCGACCCCTGGGAGACCGCGTTGCGGATCCTGACCTCGACCGGGGAGATCCCGCACGCCTCGGCGAGCCTGTCCATCTGCGACTCGTACGCGTAGCAGGCCTGTACCGCGCCGAAGCCGCGCATCGCGCCGCAGGGCGGGTTGTTGGTGTAGACGCCGTAGGCGTCGATCCACACGTTGTCCACCTCGTAGGGGCCCACCCCCAGAGAGGCCGCGTTGCCGACCACTGCGGGAGAGGTGGAGCAGTAGGCGCCGCCGTCCAGGAGGATCTCCGCCCTGACGTAGAGCAGCCTGCCGTCGCGGGTGGCGCCGTGCTCGTAGCGCATCCGGGCCGGGTGGCGGTGGACGTGGCCGTAGAAGGACTCCTCGCGGTTGTAGACGATCTTCACGGGGCGGCCCGTACGCAGGGCCAGCATGCACGCGTGGACCTGCATGGACAGGTCCTCGCGGGCGCCGAACGCCCCGCCCACCCCGGCCAGCGAGAGTCGTACCATCTCCTCGGGCAGTCCCAGGCACGGCGCGATCTGCTCCCGGTCGGCGTGCAGCCACTGCGTGGCGATGTACAGGTCCACCCCGCCGTCCTCGGCCGGTACGGCGAGCCCGGACTCGGGGCCGAGGAAGGCCTGGTCCTGCATGCCGACCTCGTACTCGCCGGTGACGACCACGGGGGCCTCGAAGGTGGAGCCGACCCGGATCGGCTGGTGGCGAAGCACGTTGCCGCGCTCGTGGACCGCCGGGCAGGAGGCGTCGAAGGCGGCCCGGCGCGGGTCGGTGACGGCCTCGCGGACCTCGTACTCCACGACGATCGCCTCGGCCGCCCGCCTGGCGCGCTCGGGGTGGTCGGCGGCGACCAGCGCGACCGGCTCGCCCTGGTAGCGGACCTGGTCGACGGCGAGCACCGGCTGGTCCCTGTGGTCCAGGCCGTAGAACTTCGCGCCCGGCACGTCCTCGTGGGTGAGCACCGCGTACACGCCGGGCATGGCCAGCGCGGGACCGATGTCGATCGAGCGGATCCACGCCGACGGGTGCGGGCTGCGGAGGGTGACCCCCCAGATCATGTCCGCCAGGTACAGGTCCGAGGAGTAGGCGAACTCGCCCGTCACCTTCAGCGTCCCGTCGGGACGCAGGACGCTCTCGCCGACGCCTCGGTGCTGCCGCGTTTCGATGCCGCTCATCACAGCAGTACATCAGCCGGGCCCGGAACCGGACATGGCAGAGGCGACGAAACACCGGGTGGGCCGCTCGGCAACTGTTGCGGACCGGCGGGCCGCTCCCGAGGTGCCCGGCCGCTACGGGCGCGCCCGGCAGGCCGTGACCGGCGTCGCGGACGCGGTCAGGATCGTCGCCTCCTCCTCCGTCAGCCTCTCCACCACCGGGTTCCCCACCGCGCGGGCGGTGGAGAGGGAGAGCTCCAGGTAGGCGGCGGCCCGGTCCGTCTCGCCGAGGAGGCGCGAGGAGCGGGCCAGGCCGAGCAGCAGGTACGGCTCGGCGACCTTGAGCTTCACGGCACGGGCGCAGCCGAGGCCGTCCTCGAACGAGCTCCTGGCCGACTCGGGGTCTCCCCGGTCGAGGTGGAGGCGGCCGAGCTTCTCGTGCACGGACGTCTCCTGGTACCGGTTGCCGTCCCGGCGGCACCTGGACAGGGCCTCCTCCAGCACCGCCAGCGCCTGGCCGGTACGGCGCATGCCGTGGTACGCCGAGCCGATCATGGTGAGGGCGAAGTGCTCGCCGGACACGTGACCGGCCTGCATCGTGACCTTCCGCTGCGCCTCACCGCAGCGGAGGGCCTTCTCGTAGCGGCCCAGTTCGAGATAGTTCGTGGCGAGACTTCCCAACGCCTTCTGCTCGCCGTGCAGGTCGGACAGCCGCCGGGAAAGGACCAGCTGCCGCCGGATGTGGTTCTGGGCCTCCTCGAGGCGGCCGACCATGTTCAGGGCGCTGCCGAGGTGGTTGTGCGCGTTCGCCTCGATGCGGTGGTCGTTCAGCCGCCGCCCGACCGACAGCGCCCGCCGGTTGAGCGACTGGAGCCGGGCGGGGAGACCCGCGTGCTGGAGGTGCCAGAAGAGCGCGAAGGCCAGGGCCGCCCCGAGGCGCGCGATCCGCTCCCCGGGGGCGCCCATCGCCTGGGAGGCGGCGGACACGAGGTTGGCCTGCTCCCGGTCGAGCCAGTCGCGGGCCTGCCGGCCCGAGCCGAGTGGCAAAAGGCCCGCGCCGAGCTCCAGGTCCGTCGGTACGGTGCGGGGATAACCGCACAGCTTCACGGCCAGGAGGGTCGTCCGGAGATAGAGGCTCAGCGCCCGGTCCAGCGCGGCGTCACGCTCGCCCTCCGTCTCCTCGTGGGTGACCCGCTCCTTGGCGAACAGCCGCACCAGGTCGTGCAGCCGGTATCTTCCCGGCTTGTCCATCTCCGAGAGATGCGCGTCGACCAGCCGTTCCATGGCGTGCTCCGCCGTCTCCACGGGGACGTCGAGCAGGGCGCCCACGAGGTGCGCCGTCACGTCGGCCGTCCGCAGCACGCCGAGCGCGCGCAGCGCGCGGGCGGCCGTCCGGTCGAGGTGGTGGTCGCTGCCGGCGAGCATCTCGTAGCTGACCGCCAGGCTGGATCTCACCGCGAGATCGCCCGCCGACAGCTCCCGCAGCCGCCCACGCTCGTCCTCCAGCCGGCTCACCAGGTCGGCCACGTTCCAGCGCGGCCGGTTCGCCAGCCGGGCTCCCGCGATGCCGACGGCGAGCGGCAGGTCCCCGCAGAGGTCGATCAGGCGCGTCGTCGCCCGGGGGTCCTCGGCGGCCCGCTCCGCCCCGATCAGCTTCGTGAGCATCGCGGAGGACTCGGCCCGCCGCATCCCGGAGATCGGTACGCGGGCGCAGTCGTCGAGCAGGGTGAAGCTCTCCCGGCTGGTCGTCAGGATCGCGTTGCCCATCGGCACGGACAGCAGCGGGCGGATCTGGGCCAGGTCCGCGGCGTCGTCCAGCACGACGAGGATCTCGCGGCCGTCGAGCTCGCCGCGCCACAGGGCCGCGGCCTCGTCGACGTCGGCGGGGACGGCGTGCGGGGGCGTGCCGAGGTCACGCAGGAACCTGCCGAGCACCTCGATCGGCCGGAGCCGCCGCATGCCCGGCGTCGCCCCGCGCAGGTTCACGTACAGCTGCCCGCCGGGGAAGCGGTCGCGGACCAGGTGCGCGGCCCGGACCGCGAGGGTCGACTTGCCGGATCCGGGCGCTCCGGTGATCGCGACGACGTGATGGGGCGGGGTGCCGTCGCGGGGGGAGAGCAGCGCCTCCAGCCGCGCGAGCTCCTCCGCGCGCCCGACGAAGTCGACGGGGTCGCGTGGCAGCTGGCGGGCCACCTTCGTCCTCACGGCCGTACGGCGCCGCGAGTCAGGGAATCTCCGCTCGCGGGCGTCCGGCTCGGGATCGGGGGAGGGCCCCGGGGAGGGGAGGGGCGCCGAGGGCGGGCCCAGCAGGGGGTCGGCGCGCAGGATCAGCTCGTGGCACCTGCGGAGGCTCTCGTGCGGCTGGGCGCCGGACTCCTCCATGAGCAGGCGCCGGGTCTCCCGGTAGACCCTCAGGGCCTCCGCCCGCCGGTCGCAGCGGTAGAGAGCGATCATGTACAGCTCGCGGAGCCGCTCGCGCAGCGGGTGCTCGGAGGTGAGCAGGACCAGCCGGGCGGCGGCCTCCTGGGGACGCCCGAGCAGGAGCAGCAGGTCCGCGTGCAACTCCAGCGCGGTCAGGCGCAGCCCGCCCAGCCGGTGCCGCTCGAACTCGGCGAACGGGCCGGGAACCCCGCTCAGGCAGGTGCCCCGCCACAGTTCCGCGGCCCCGTCCAGGAGGCGCATGGAGGTCTCGTACGCCTTCTCCGCGTGCGCCTTCCCTGCCTGGTCAAGACGCCGCTCGAACAGCAGGGCGTCCACCCGCTCCGGCGCGAGGCGCAGCGAGTATCCGCCGGAGACGGAGACCAGCACCTCCGAGGGCCCGCGCGGATCCCGGCCGGGGTCCAGGGCTCTGCGCAGCCCGGACACGTAGGTGTAGACGCTCTGCCCGGCCGTCTTCGGCGGGCTCTCTCCCCACACCCCGTCGATCAGCCTGTCCTTGGTGACCACCTGCCCGGCGTTGATCGCCAGGACGCAGAGGACGGCCTGCTGCCTGGGCTCTCCCAGGTCGAGCCGCCGCGCGCCCCTCCGGCCGGTCACGGGTCCCAGGATGTCAATGCCGAGCCTCCCCGCAGGGAGGTCCTCTCCGGTGGGGGCGGTGGCGTGCGTCTCGTCCATCGGACCTCCACGCGGTCGGGCATGGCGCAGCGAAGTCGTGGAGAAGACACTAGCCGACGAGTTCGTGACGCGGGATTTCCCGCGAACCGCCCGCTCCGTCGCGGTGTCGAGGGGGCGGCGTACGGTGCGGGAGGGCGGTCCCGGCCGTCGCCCTCCCTTCTCGTCCGCCACCCTCCCGAGGCCATTCCCGGAATGGTTTCCCAGACCGGGGAACCCCTCTCCGGCGGGCGTTCCGCGACGGGGGAGTCGGGCGAGGAGGGAGGACCGCGCGCCGGTGCGGGAGGGGCGGGATCCGGGGGGAAACCAGGGCGGAGACGGGCACGCGAGCGGATCGCGCCCGCGGGCCCCCTCGGGCGGATCATGCTTTTCCGGCTTTCTCGACGGGCGGGCCGCATTCCCGGTTTTCCGCGAACCGCCTTGGCCGAAAGCTTTCTTTACGCCCACGACAAAAAGACGGCCCGCCTTCTGAGAATCAGGCTGACCGCTTCAGGACATTGACTTGATAGTGGATTAATTCAATGTATTTTCTCAGGTAATGGCTGGTTCAAAAGCGGGACCGCCGGAGGACGGCGCCGGCGACACGGGATCCGTGGACCGACCGGCCTGCGGACCGGTCGGCGACGGAGGGTGGACGGAGACGGTATGACGCCGACGAGAGAGGCCGGGCGGCCGTCACCGGAACCCTCGACCCGGGTCGCGTGGCCCGCGAACCGTGACCTGCGATGAAGCCGTACGTACGGAGCGCGAACCATACGCGTGTGTTCTTCCGGCCGGGATCCCCCGTGAAGGACAACGACCTTCACGGAAGGGTTCGGATCCCGGCGCGGCCGCGATCGGTGACACCCAATCCGGGGGCGCGGACGCCCCGGTGTTCAGCTGTCCCGCCTCGCCGGAGCGTGCATGACGGACGCCTGCACGCTCACGCCGGTGCGATCGTACCGGTTCCGCCGGATGGAGCCGCTCACTGGCTGAAAGCTCTCCACTGGGGCGGGCGGGGTTCTTTGTGTTCCTTGTCCTCGCGGTGGCCTGAGCCGCCGCTCAGTCCGCGTGACCCCAGCCCAGGTTGGCCTGGGCGACGTTCGCCTGCAAAGAATACTTGCCGGTGTCCTTCTGGGGGGCAGACGAATCAGCACTCTCGGTCGTAACATTGCTAGTGACGGCAAAAGTGGCCGTAAATAGCATGGCGAGGGCAGACAAGGCAAGACGTCGGCGCACGGGGAGACTCCTGTCGTAGGTTCTGCTGCTCAAATGATATCTTTCAAGGGGTAACGTGACTGGTCAAGACTTGGTGGGGCAGCGCATCAAAACCGTCCGTCGGCAACGTGGTCTTTCTCAGGCGCAGCTCGCTCATCCAGAACTGTCGGACAGTTACGTCTCTCTCATCGAGAGTGGCAAGCGTACTCCGACACCCGCCGTGTTGGAGCTCCTCGCCGAAAAACTCGACTGCTCCCTGACCTATCTGATCAACGGTGTCACGGCCGAGCAGATGCAGGAGATCGAGCTCGCGCTGAGCTACGCGCAGATGGCCCTGAACAACGGCGAGGTCGTCGAGGCGCGCACCCGCTACGCCGAGCTCCTCGCCGACAGCGGCCTGGCGGGCCTGCCCCAGATGCGGCAGGACGTCGAGTACGGCCTGGCCCTCGCGACCGAGGCCTGCGGCGATCTGGACCAGGCGATCGTCCTGCTCAACGGGCTGCGCGAGAACGACGAGGCGGCCACGAGCCCCGAGCGTCACGTCGCGGTCGCCGTCGCGCTCTCGCGCTGCTACCGCGAGAAGGGGGACCTGGCGCGGGCGATGCAGGTCCCCGAGCAGATCCTCACCGGCCCGGTCCGGCCCGCCTGGACCGACGGCCTGATGAGACTGGGCGGCCAGCTCCTCGCCGCCTACATCGACCGCGGCGACCTGCTCCGGGCCCGCCAGTTCGCCGGTGAGCTGATCGCCGCCGCCGAGCTCCTCGCCAGCCCGCAGGCGCTCACCCTGGCACACTGGGAAGCCGCGATCGCCGCCGTCGAGGCCGGTTACGCCGACGAGGCGGTCACGCACGTCGAGCGCGCCCTCGCCATCCAGTCCGAGTACGGCGACCCGCGCCGGCTGGCCCGGCTGCGCAGCGACTACGCCCAGGTCCTGCTGATCGTCCGGCCCATGGAGGCCAAGACCTGGCGCGACGTGCTGCTGAAGGCGGAGAAGGAGCTCGCGGAGAGCTCCGCCAGCTCGATCGACAAGATGCGCTGCGCGATGAACCTCGTCCGGGTGGAGCTGCTGCTCGCCCAGCCCGAGCGGGCCGAGGAGCACATGCGCTTCGTCTGCGACCTGCTCGACGGCATGCCCAAGGTCCTCCAGGCGGAGGCCCGGCTGCTGCACGGCGAGACCCTCGCGGCGCTGGGCATGCAGGCGGACGCCTCGCGGGAGCTGCTCGCCGGGGCCGAATGCCTGGGGCAGGCGCCGGAGACCCGCTTCACCGCCCACGCCTGGCTGACCGCGGCCCGGGTTCTGGAGCGGATCGACGAGCCCGACCGGAGCGTCGACGCCTACAAGCGGGCGATGGCCTGCGTCGGACTGTAGATCGAGAGGGCGGGGGCGACTCGCGCCGGGCCGTGGAACGGACAGGGGGGTCGAGACCGCGCGGTCGCGTCGGTAGCCTTGTGGTTGCCATGAAGACTTCCCCTGTCGCGGTCGCCCTCGCGCTTCTCGCCGCCCTCGTTCTCGGCACGGCCTTCGCCTCGCCCGCCCTCGCCCACGACCGGCTCAAGAGCAGTGACCCGGCCAAGGGAGCGAAGGTCGAGAGCCTGGAGGAGGTGAAGCTGACGTTCAGCGCCACGGTGCGCTTCCCGAACGTCGTCGTGCGTTCCGGAGACGAGACCCACCAGGACGGCAAGCCCGCCGTCGACGGCCCCGTGGTGACCCAGAAGGTCAAGGGAGATCTCCCTCCCGGCGAGTACGTCATCGCCTACCGCGTGGTCTCCTCCGACGGCCACCCGATCGAGGGGGAGATCCCCTTCACCCTGCTCGGCTCCGCCGATCCCTCCCCGTCGCCCTCCACGGCGTCTCCCGAGCCCACCGGGAGCACGGCCGCCGGGAGCGACCCGGCCGCGAGCACACCGGCCGCGAGCACGCCGATCGCCACGCTTAGCCCGGCCGCCGCGGCCGGGGAGTCCGGGGAACCGGGCTCCTCGGGAGGCGTGCCAGGCTGGATGTGGATCGTCGTCGGCGGCCTGACCGGCATCGGCATCGGCCTGTTCTTCAGCATGCGCGGCAGGAAGCGGTCATGAGCAAACCCGTGCGGACCGCGCAGGCGGCACAGGTCGAGGCGCCGGAGAACGGCCGGGCCGTGAAGCTCGCCCTCGCGGGCGCGGCGGCGGCCGTCGCCGCCCTGGTGATCGCCATGATCGCCGGAGGTGCCGCGAGCCCGCGCATCATCCCCGGCCTGCCCGACCAGGGCTCCTTCACCCGCTGGGGTCTGCCGCTGGCGAAGCTGGCGATGGACGCGGCGGGCGTGCTCACCGTCGGCACGCTCCTGGCCGCCGCGTTCCTGCTCCCCAACGACAAGGGCCTGCTGGGCAAATCCGCCCTCGGCTACGTCAAGGCCGCCTCCTGGATCGCCCTCGTCTGGGCCGGGGCCGCCGCCGCCACGATGGTGTTCAGCCTCTCGGAGGCGCTCGGGCTGCCGGTGGCCGACGTGCTCGGCGGCGACGAGCTCACCAGCTTCGCCAGCCAGGTCTCCCAGGGCATCGCGCTCACCCTGGTCGTGCTGTTCTCGGTCGCGATCGCGCTCTTCGCCCGTGGTGCGATCACCGCCGGCGCGGCCGGCGGCCTGCTGGTCCTCGCCCTGGCCACCATGCTCCCGCCCGCGCTGACCGGCCACTCCGCCTCCTCGCCCAACCACGACCTGGCCACCACGGGCGTCGCCGTCCACCTGGTCGTCCTCGCGCTCTGGGTGGGCGGCCTCGGCGTGCTCTGCGTGCACGCGCTGCGCCGTCAGCCGCACCTGGAGATCGCCGCCGCCCGGTTCTCGGCCCTGGCGCTGTGGTGCTTCGTCGGGGTGGGGCTGTCCGGCCTGTTCAGCGTGATGGCCAGGCTCAGCGCGCTCTCGGAGCTGTTCACCTCCGCCTACGGCCTGCTGCTGCTGGCCAAGACCGTCGCGTTCGCGCTGCTCGGCGCCGTCGGCTGGTGGCACCGCAGGCGGACCCTGCCGCTGCTCGCGGCGGGCGGGTCCGGTACGTTCCTCCGCTTCGCCACCGGCGAGATCGTCGTCATGTTCGCGGCCGTCGGGCTCGCCGTCGCGCTGTCCCGCACCGCGCCGCCCCCGGCGGTCCTGCCCGTCGATCGGGCCTTCGAGGTGCTCGGCTACACCATGCCGCCGGAGATCTCGCTCGCCAACCTGGCCTCGCTGTGGTGGTTCGACCTGTTCTCCGGCACGCTCATCGCCCTGCTGGCCGGCCTCTACCTCGCCGGTGTCGTCCGGCTCGCCCGGCGCGGCGACGCCTGGTCCAAGGGCCGCACGGCCGCCTGGTTCACCGGCGTGCTGATCCTGCTGATCGCCACCCAGAGCGGCGTCGCCCGCTACGCCAAGGTGCTGTTCAGCGCGCACATGGCCGAGCACATGACGCTGTCGATGATGGTGCCGATCTTCCTCGTGCTCGGCGCGCCCGTCACCCTGGCCCTGCGCGCCCTGCGGCCCGCCGCCCGCAGGGGCGACCGGGGGCCCCGGGAGTGGCTGACGACGATCCTGCACAGCAGGTTCGTCCGCTTCATCGCCCATCCGGCGATCGCCACCGCGATCTTCATCGTCTCCACCTACGCGCTGTACTTCACGCCGTTGTTCGCCGCCGCGATGGAGGAGCACCTCGGCCACATCGTGATGACGGTGCACTTCCTGCTCAGCGGCACCCTGTTCTTCTGGGTGATCATCGGCGTCGATCCCGCCCCCTACCGGCTGCCGCACGTGGCCCGGCTCATCCTGCTGTTCGTGACCATGCCGTTCCACGCGTTCTTCGGCATCGCGCTGATGAGCATGACCACCGTGCTGGCCTCCGACTGGTACGACCAGCTCGGCCGCACCTGGGGCGCGTCCGCGGTCGAGGACCAGCAGACCGGTGGCGCCATCGCCTGGGCGTTCGGCGAGATCCCGACCCTCGTGGTGCTCCTCGCGCTGGCCTTCCAGTGGTGGCGCGACGACGATCGCGTGGCCCGCCGCGCCGATCGCCGCGCCGACGCCGCCGCGGCCCGCGACGGCGGCAGTGGTGACGCCCAGCTCGACGCCTATAATGACTACCTGGCCAAACTCAACAGGCGAGACGGCGCGGAGTAGCCGGACAGCTACGGCCTTCTATCTTCGAGCCCCCTCAGGGATACCTCCCGGTAGCCTGTATTTCAGGGGGCTCGTGCTCACCGCAGCGGGTGCAGCGCTTCGTCATCGCGCGCCACGCCCAGCCACCATCCGGTCGGGGGGCCGGTGGCTGCAATGTGCATCAGGAAGGTTGAGCAGTGTCCGAGGAAGTGCGCGTACGTGAGGGCAGGAGCCGGAGCCTGGCCCAGGCGCTCGAAGAGCATCTCACCGAATGGGCCGAGCGCACCGGGATCATCGTCGAGATCTGGGCACTGCCCGCCCAGGACGTCCCGTCCAGGGTCGCCAGAGCCGTGCTGGCCGCGCTCGGGGAGGCGCTGGCCAACGTCGAGCGGCACAGCCGTGCCCGCGTCGTCTCCGTCGCCGTCACCTTCGGGCGTGC
This sequence comes from Streptosporangium oxazolinicum, assembly GCF_039537505.1. Lineage (NCBI taxonomy): Bacteria > Bacillati > Actinomycetota > Actinomycetes > Streptosporangiales > Streptosporangiaceae > Streptosporangium > Streptosporangium oxazolinicum. The sequence goes on along the minus strand of NZ_BAABAQ010000002.1, from coordinate 804,889 downwards.
CGGCCTGCGGATGACGGTGAGTGACAACGGTGTCGGCTTCTTCGGGGAGGCGGAGGGCCGGGGGGTCGCCGCCATGCGCGCCCACTTCGAACAGCTCGGCGGTACGCTCGGCGTCAACGGCGTTCCCGGCGAGGGAACCACCGTCACCGGCGTGGTGCCCCGCCAGGACTAGCCGCGACCTGACGGTCACCGACGGGAGCGGCGCGGGGAGGGCAGCGGATCCCGCGGTCGACCCGGAGCGGGGTCTCGGGTCGTCGTCCCAGGTCAGGGGCGTCCGGTCGTCGCCCAGTCGTCACCCAGGGGGAGGGATCCCGGGCCGGGGCTCAGGGAAGTGTCAGGATCTCGTGGCCGGTCTCGGTCACCAGGATGGTGTGCTCGAACTGGGCGGTCCGCATGCGGTCCTTGGTGACGGCGGTCCAGCCGTCGGGCCAGATGTCGTAGTCGATGGTGCCGAGCGTCAGCATGGGCTCGATCGTGAACGTCATGCCCGGCTCCAGCGTGACCGCGAGTGACGGGTCGTCGTAGTGGGGGACGATCAGGCCCGAGTGGAACGTGGTGCCGATGCCGTGGCCGGTGAAGTCGCGGACCACGCCGTAGCCGAACCGCTTGGCGTAGGCCTCGATCACGCGACCGGCCACGTTGAGCTGGCGGCCGGGGGCGATGGCCTTGATGGCGCGGTTGGTGGCCTCGCGGGTGCGCTCGACCAGCAGGCGCGACTCCTCGTCCACGTCGCCGACCAGGAAGGTGGCGTCGGTGTCGCCGTGCACGCCGCCGATGAAGGCGGTGATGTCGATGTTGACGATGTCGCCGTCGCGCAGCACGGTGTCGTCGGGGATGCCGTGGCAGATCACCTCGTTGATCGAGGTGCACAGCGACTTGGGGTATCCCCGGTAGCCGAGCGTGCTGGGATAGGCGCCCCGGTCGCAGAGGAACTCGTGGCCGATCCGGTCGAGCTCGTCGGTGGTGACGCCGGGTGCCACGTGCCTGCCGACCTCTTCGAGCGCCTGGGCCGCCAGCTTGCCCGCGACCCGCATGCGCTCGATGATCTCGGGGGTCTTGACGTCGGCCTCACCGGTCTTCGGGGATTTCCTCCCGACGTACTCCGGCCGCTGGATGTGAGAGGGCACCTTGCGGAGGGGAGAGATCCGTCCGGGCTGGAGCAGTGTCGTCATGGTCCGACAGTCTAGTTGTGCTTCTCCCTGGGCAGGATTGCCGCATGAGTGACCAATGGTGGTTCTGCCTGACGCACATGGCCGTCGAACCCGACGAGGGGTGCCCGAACAAGGACCGGATGGGGCCGTACCCGACGCGCGAGGCCGCGGCCGACGCGCTGAAGACCGCGGCCGACAGGAACGAGGAGTGGAAGAGGGGCGACCGCGCCTGGGACGGGGACGACTGAGGTCACCGGCCGGTCGCCGGCCGTCCACGACGGCGTACGCGCGGACGGGGAAGATCCCTAAGCCGGTCGGCGGCGCGGCGTGGAGGCGGAACCCGCCGCCGGGCGGCGGCGGGTGCGCGGGCCGCTCACCGCGGGGCGGGGGGTCGTCGATCCCGCGGCACCGGCCGGTGATCCGCGGGGCTAGTCGGCGACCCTCGGGCCGCTGATCCGCTCCAGCAGCCCGGCCAGGCGGTCGCGCAGGCCGGGACGGCGCCCGGTCTCGCCCGCGGCCATGCTCACCAGGTGCTGGGCCCCGTCGAAGGAGAACGGCGCCCGCTCGGGCACCGTCAGCGCGTCGTGGGCCAGACCCGCCAGGTCCGGGTCACCGCCGTCCAGGGCCAGGATCGTCGTACCGGTCCTGCGGGCGTCGCTCACCCGTTCCAGCAGCGTCTCGGGGGCGCGCTCCTCGGCCACCACGAACAGCGTCTCGCCCCGCCCGGCCCGCTCGATCCGCTCCAGCCCGACCCGCAGGTGCGCGGGCGCCCCGGGGGCGGGCGCCCAGCGGACCAGTGTCGGGGCGAGCTGGGGCAGCCCGGCGAACCTGGCCTCGTCACTCAGGTGCGCGGTCAGGTGCCAGGGCTCCTCCTGGGGCGTGCCGACCACCAGCAGCCCACCGGGGGAGCGCGTCGCGCGGAGGGCGAGACCCAGCTCGCGGGTCCGCTCGATCCAGCCGGTCGAAGCGAGGATCTCGCGCAGCAGCGTCACCGATCCAGCGTCCATCGCACCATCGTGCCCCAGACACCCCACGCCGATCCTGGAAACGCGCCCCTGAGATGATCGGGACAGGCGATATGGTCGATGAAGTCCGGCCTTGAGCGACCGGGGGACGATGAGGAGCGGTGAGTGAGCACTGACATTCCGGATGTGAGCGGGATCTCGATCGGGATCCTGGGCGGGACCGGTGATCAGGGCAGGGGCCTGGCCCGGAGGTTCGCCCTCGCCGGGCACACCGTGCTGATCGGCTCGCGGAGCGCGGAACGGGCTCGGGCGGCGGCGGAGGGCGTCGACGGATCGGTGCGCGGCGCGGACAACGCGGCCGTGGCGGCGGAGGCCGACGTGGTGATCGTGGCCATTCCCTGGGACGGGCACCGCTCCACGCTGGAGTCCCTCCGCTCCGAGCTGGCCGGAAAGATCGTCATCGACTGCGTCAACCCGCTCGGCTTCGACAAGCAGGGCGCGTACGCGCTCGCGGTCGAGGAGGGCAGCGCCGCCCAGCAGGCAGCCGCCGTCCTGCCCGACAGCCGCGTGGTCGCCGCGTTCCACCACGTCTCGGCCGTCCTGCTGCTGGATCCCGAGGTCGAGGAGATCGCCCTGGACGTGCTCGTGCTGGGGGACGACCGCGAGGCCGCCGACACGGTCCAGGCGCTGGCGGGCCGGATTCCCGGCGTGCGCGGTGTGTACGCGGGCCGTCTGCGCAACGCCCACCAGGTCGAGGCGCTGACCGCGAACCTCATCTCGATCAACCGCCGCTACAAGGCCCACGCGGGACTGCGCGTCACCGACGTCTAGTGAATCGTCGGCTCGGTGGCCGCGAATACGGGGACGGTTGGCGGGATCCGGTCTCCAAGCCGGGCCAATCTTGCCCGATTGGATCTGACAAGTAGCTCGCTAACCGGACATCCTTGACGTATGACTGATTTTCGTCCGGAGACCCGTACCGTTCACCTGCCCCAACCGCCCCTGAACGGCAGCCGCTCCATCACGGTGCCGCTCTACCAGACCTCCGGATTCGTCTTCGACGACCCGGCCGTCTTCGCCGACGGGATGGGCCGCCCGGACGGAGCCTTCGTCTACGGGCGGCTGTCGAACCCGACGGTCCGCTCCCTCGAGGAGGCCGTCGCCGGGCTGGAGGGCGGGGTCGGCGCGGTGGCCACCGGCTCCGGGATGGGCGCCATCAACTCCGTGCTGCTCGGGCTGCTGGAGCCCGGTGACCACCTGATCGCGCAGAAGCCGCTCTACGGCGGCACCGCCTCGATGATCAACGACCTGGCGGGGCGGTTCCGGATCGAGGTCTCCTACGTCCCCGAGGACGACCCGGCGGCGTTGCGCGCGGCCGTGCGGCCGGAGACGAAGCTCGTCTACCTGGAGACCATCGCCAACCCGGTGACCCAGGTCGCCGACCTGCCGGGCATGTGCGCCGCGGCCCGCGAGGCCGGACTGATCTCCGTGGTCGACAACACCTTCGCCTCCCCGATCCTGTGCAGGCCGATCGAGCACGGCGCCGACATCGTGGTGCACTCCACGACCAAGTACCTGAGCGGGCACACCGACGTGCTCGGCGGGATCGCCGTCTTCGCCTCCGACGAGCTCTACCGCAAGGTGTGGTCCTTCACCGTCAAGCTGGGCACCACCGCGGACCCGTTCGCCGCCTGGCTCACCCTGCGCGGCATCCAGACGCTGCCGCTGCGGATGGAGCGCCACTGTGCCAACACCCGCGAGCTGGCCACCCGCCTGAACGCCCACCCCGCCGTCTCCGTCGTGCACTGGCCGGGACTGCCCTCGCATCCCTCGTACGAGCTGGCGGCCAAGCTCCTGCCCGACTTCGGGGGAGTCTTCTCCTTCGACCTGGTCGGTGGGCGGGAGGCGGGAGAGCGGTTCATGAGCTCGGTGAAGCTGGCCCTGCTGGCCCCGTCCCTCGGCGGCGTCGAGACGCTCATCCTGCATCCCGCGACCACCTCCCACCGTTCCCTGACGGCCGAGGAGCTCGCCCGGCACGGGATCGGCGAGGGTACCGTGCGGGTGGCGGTCGGCATCGAGCACGTCGAGGACCTGTGGGCCGACTTCGAGCAGGCGCTCGCCTGACGCCGCCGGGGGGCACGATCCGCGGTGTCTCCCGCCCGAGGCGCGGGGCCGTCCACGAGGCCGGACGGTCCGCCGGATCACTTCTGGGGAGGAAACACACGTGAGCGTGTCGATCGGGGACGTGGAGCGGGCCGCCGAGCGCATCGCCGGACATGTCCTGCGCACACCGGTGGTCGAGGTGTCGCCGGGGCTGTTCCTGAAACTGGAGGGGCTGCAGCACTCGGGGTCGTTCAAGGCGCGAGGAGGCTTCAACCGCGCCCTGGCCTGCGAGGGGATCCCGGAGGCGGGGCTGATCGCGGCGAGCGGGGGCAACCACGGCCTGGCGGTGGCGTACGTGGCGCGCGACCTCGGCGTTCAGGCGGAGATCTTCGTGCCGACGGTCGCCAGCCCGGTGAAGGTCGCCGGGCTGCGCGCGCTCGGCGCGCGGGTGACCCAGGTCGGCGCCGTCTACGCCGACGCGTACGAGGCGTCGGTCAAGCGCGCGGCCGAGACCGGGGCCCTGGACATCCACGCCTACGACCAGGCCGAGGTGGTCGCGGGGCAGGGCACGGTCGGCCTGGAGATCCTGGAGCAGACCGGGGGAGTGGACACGGTCGTCGTCGCGGTCGGCGGCGGCGGGCTCGTCGCGGGGATCACCGTCGCCCTCGGCGGCCGTGCCCGCGTGGTCGCGGTCGAGCCCGCGCTCATCCCGACCCTGCACCGGGCCCTGGAGGCGGGCGGGCCGGTGGGTGTCGAGGTCGCCGGGGTGGGGGCCGACGCCCTGGGCGCCAGCCGGGCGGGTGAGATCGCCTTCGAGATCACGAGCGCGGCCGGGGTGCGGAGTCTCCTGGTCTCCGACGAGGCCATCGTCGAGGCGCGGCGCGAGCTGTGGCGGAACCACAGGGTCGCCGCCGAGTACGCGGGCGCCGCGGCGTACGCGGCCCTGCTGTCCGGCGTCTACACCCCGGCTCCCGGTGAGCGGGTGGCCGTCGTCGTGTGCGGCGCCAACACCGATCCGGCCACGCTCGTCTGATCCCTCGCGCGAAGCCGCCCCGGTCTCCCCGGGGCGGCGGCGCGGCGTCAGCGGTAGCTGTGCTCGGCGGCGGGGAAGGCGCCGGTCGACACCTCGTCGGCGAAGCTGCGCACGGCCCTGTCCATCTCGTGGGCCAGGTCGAAGTACTTCTTGACGAACTTGGCGGGGCTGGCGGTCAGGCCCATCAGGTCCTGCCAGACGAGGACCTGCGCGTCGGTGCCCGGCCCGGCGCCGATGCCGATCGTGGGGATCGACAGGGACGCGGTGACCCGCTCGGCCAGGTCCGCGGGGACGCACTCCAGGACCACGGAGAACGCGCCGGCGTACTCCAGGTCCTTGGCGTCGGCCATCAGCTCGTCGCCCGACTGGCCGCGGCCCTGTACGCGGTAGCCGCCGAGGGTGTTGACCGACTGGGGGGTCAGGCCCAGGTGGGCCATCACCGGGATGCCGGCCGAGACCAGCGCCTCGACCTGGGGGAGCACCCGCCGCCCGCCCTCCAGCTTGACCGCGTGGGCCCCGGCCTCCTTCATGAAGCGGGCGGCCGTCTCCAGGGCCTGCTGGGGAGAGGACTGGTAGGAGCCGAACGGCAGGTCGGCCACGACCATCGCGCGGGAGGAGCCGCGGACCACGGCCGCCGTCAGGGGCATGAGATCGTCCACCGACACGGGCAGCGTCGAGTCGTACCCGTACACGACCATCGCGGCCGAGTCGCCGACGAGCAGCACGGGGATTCCGGCCTCGTCGAAGACCCTGGCGGTCATGGCGTCGTACGCGGTGACCATCGGCCACCGCTCGCCGCGCTCCTTGGCGGCGGCGACGTCGCGCACGGTGATCCTTCGTCCAGCCTGGCCGCCGTAGAGAGAGGTCGGCCGGTTGGTGACGGAAGAGGACATGGGACCTCCAGTGAAGTCTCGAGGCGCCCCTGTGGCGTCCCCGGACGGTTCCGATGATTGCACGCGTACGACAGGTTCAACAGACCCGGTCGGCGTGGTAATCCGATGAGGGGTATATGGACATATGACACGTTTGTACGGTTGGACCGGTAACGGAGGGTGACGGGGAAGCGTGTCCGTGAGGTGATCCGGCGGTGCGCGGCACATTCGAGGGGCTTTGGGGGGCCGAGCCGGGACGCGGGCGGTGCGCGGCGCCTCGGCGCGGTAATCCAGTGGCGGAAGTGTCGGGGGTGTACGGCACAATGCTCGCGGAGGTAAGTAATCACAATGGCTTTCGAACCTTACCGCCGCCTGCTGGCGATTCCGGGCGTGCGGTCGTTGCTGCTGGTGGGGCTGGTCGCCCGCATCCCCTCGACCGCGGTCGCCATCACGCTGACGCTGCACGTCGTCGACCCCAGCGGGCTCGGGCTCGGCTTCGCCGCGGCCGGGCTGGTGACCATGGCGAGCACGGTGGGGATGGCGGTCGGCTCACCGCTGGCCGGAAGGTTCGTCGACAGCCACGGCCTGCGCCCGGTGCTGGTGGTGACCACGCTCGCCCAGCTCGCCTTCTGGTCCACCGCGTGGGCGATGCCGCTCCCCGTGCTGCTCGCGGCGTCGATGCTCGCGGGCCTGCTCAGCCTCCCGGTGTTCAGCGTGATCAGGCAGTGTCTCGCGGCGCTGGTCCCGATCGACCAGCGCAGGATGGGCTTCTCCCTCGACTCCATGATCGTTGAAGTGTCGTACATGACCGGTCCCGCCCTGGCGGTCGCGGGGGTGACGCTCCTCGGCAGCGTGCCCACCATGGGCGTCGTCGCCGCAGGGCTGGTCGCCTCGGGGGCGACGCTGATCCTGCTGAACCCGCCCATCCGCTCGGACGAGGAGCTCCAGAGGCCGGCGGGGAAGGTCCCCCGGCGCCAGTGGCTCACCCCGGGCATGCTCGGGCTGCTCGGCACGGTCGCCGCGGCGGCCTTCGTGCTGGCCGCCACCGAGCTCTCCCTGGTGGCGACGATGAAGCAGGGCGGCGACACCGCGTGGATCGGGCTGGCGATCGGGCTGTGGTGCGCCTACTCGCTGACGGGCGGCTTCGTGTACGGCATGCTGCCCCGCGGGCTGTCGCCGCTGGTCCTGATCGGTGCCATGGGGGTGCTCACCGTCCCCGTCGGGCTGGCCGGCGCCGACTGGCGCTGGCTGCTGCTGGCCCTGCTGCCCGCCGGGGTGCTGTGCGCCCCCGCGTTGTCCTCCACGGTCGACACCGTGAGCCGCTGGGTGCCCGCCGGGGCCCGTGGCGAGGCGATGGGCCTGCACGGCACGGCGCTGCTGATCGGAGCGGGCTCCTCGGCGCCCATCGCGGGCTTGATCATCGACGGTCCCGGTCCCGGGTGGGGCTTCGCCGCCGCCGGACTGGTCAGCGTGATGATGGTGCTGATCGCCCTGCCGTTCTGGCGGCGCACCTCGGCCGTGGTCGGGGAGCCGCTCCCGATGGCCGCCTGACCTCGGCCGTCCCCGCTCTCGGCGGGCGCATCCCGGGGGCAGGATATTTCACGACAAATACGAAACGATACGGTTGCGTATCGTAATGATCAGCGCTACGGTTGTGTTTCGAAACTCAAGCGTATCGAATACGGGGCTTTTCGTGGAACAACAGCTCGGCCACCCGCGACGGTGGCAGATCCTGGGAGTGCTGGTCTTCAGCCTCCTGGCGGTCGTGCTCGACAACACCATCCTCAACGTCGCACTGAAGACGATCGCGGACCCCGTGGCGGGCCTGGGAGCCACCCAGAGCCAGATGGAATGGGCGATCAACTCCTACACGCTCGTGTTCGCGAGCCTGCTCTTCACCTTCGGGGTGATCGGCGACCGCACCGGGCGCAAGCGCATGCTCATGATCGGCATGGTCCTCTTCGGCCTGGCCTCGCTGGCCAGCGCCTACGCCCAGGACCCCATGCAGCTGATCGTCGCCCGCGCGTTCATGGGCATCGGCGGCGCCGCGATCATGCCGGCCACCCTGGCGATCATCTCCAACGTCTTCCCCCCGAGGGAGCGCGGCAAGGCGATCGGCGTCTGGGCCGGCGGGGTGGGCCTGGCCGTGGCGATCGGGCCGATCACCGGCGGCCTGCTCATCGAGCACTTCTGGTGGGGCTCGGTCTTCCTGATCAACCTGCCGATCGTGCTGATCAGCATGGTGCTCATCCGCCTGGTCGTGCCCGAGTCGCGTGACCCCAAGCCCTCCAGGCTCGACCCGGTCGGCGTGATCCTCTCCATCGTCGGCCTCGTCGCCGTCACCTACGGCATCATCCGGGGCGGAGAGCTGGCCACGATCGCCAGCGCCGAGGTGCTCGTCCCGACGATCCTCGGCATCGTCGTGCTCGCCGTCTTCGCCTGGTACGAACGCCGCATCGACCACCCGGCCTTCGACGTCGGCTACTTCCGCGACCCGCGCTTCGCGACCGCGGTCGGCATGATCGGCATCGTGTTCTTCGCGATGATGGGCGCGATGTTCTTCCTGGTCTTCTACCTGCAGATCGTGCTGGGCTTCAGCCCGATGCAGGCGGGTGCCCTGATGATCCCCTTCGCCGCCGCACAGCTGATCTTCGCCCCGCTGAGCCAGCAGATGGCCACGCGCTTCGGCGGCAAGCTGAGCGCCACCGTCAGCATGGTCATCGTGGCCGGTGCGCTGGCCTCGTACGCGCTGATGGACCAGAACACCCCGATCGTCCTGCTGGAGATCGTGTTCTTCGTCCAGGGCGCGGCGATGGCCAACATCATGCCCCCGGCGACCACCGCGATCATGGAGGCGCTCCCCAGGGAGAAGGCCGGCGTCGGCTCGGCCATGAGCAACACCGTCCGCCAGGTGGCCGGCGCGCTCGGCGTCGCGCTTCTCGGCTCGCTGCTCTCGGCCACCTACCGCGACCAGATCGCCCCCGCCCTGACCGGCCTGCCCGACCAGCTCAGGCACCTCGCGGGCGAGTCGCTGACCGGCACGCTGGGCGTGGCCCAGGGCCTCGGCGCCCGAGGCGCGGCGCTCGTCGAACCGGCCAAGCTCGCCTTCGTCGAGGGCATGCACACCACCGCCCTCGTCTCCGCGGTCATCGCGCTGCTCGGGGCACTGGTGGTGTTCAGGTGGCTGCCGGGAAAGTCCTCAGCGGCCCCCGTCCCCGAAGAGATCGGCTCGGACAAGGAACCAGCGGTAGTGTAGGAACGCCATGACGACCACCGACGAGATCCAGGCGGCCGAGGCCCGCACCCCCCGCCCCGCGGGCCGTCCCCGCAGTGCCAGGGCGGAGAAGGCCATCATCGACGCGACCCTCGACCTGATCGGGGAGAGCGTCGGCCTCTCCGAGCTGTCGATCGAGGCGATCGCCGCCCGCGCGGGGGTCGGCAAGACCACGATCTACCGGCGCTGGTCGAACAAGGAGGACCTCCTCGTCGACGCGCTGGCGACCCTCAAGTCGCCGCTGCCCCCTGTCGCGGGCGTCTCGGTCCGCGAGGATCTCGTCGCCTACGCGCGGGTGTTCCTGCGCGACGCGTGCGACGCGCGCAACCGCTGCGTGATGAACATCGCGATGAACGAGGCCGAGAGGCACCCCCGCCTGGTGGAGCGCATCCGCCAGGCGACCATCGAGCCGCGCAGGGCGGCGATCACCGCCCTGCTGCGGCGCGGCGTCACCACCGGCGAGCTGCGGGCCGGCCTCGACGTCCCCATCGCGATGGCGAACCTGGTCGGCACCGTGATGTGGTACATCCGCACCGAGGGGGCCGACGAGTGCGCCGCGTCCTCCGACCTGGCCGAACGGATCGTCGACCACCTCCTGGTGGGCCTCGGCCCCTGAGGTCTCCCGCACGATCGCCCGGAGACGGGCCGGGTGTCAGATGGTGGTCTCGCGCCAGCGGTTGGTGATGGGGAGACGGCGGTCGCGGCCGAAGTTCTTGGGAGTGATCTTCGGCCCCGGGGGATACTGGCGGCGCTTGTACTCGGCCAGGTCGACCAGGCGGATCACCCTGGTGACCAGGGCCGGGTCGTGTCCGGCGGCGACGAGTTCGGCGGATCCCATGTCCTTTTCGACGTAGTCGTCCAGTAGCCGGTCCAGGATCTCGTACTCGGGCAGGGAGTCGGTGTCGCGCTGGTCGGGGCGGAGCTCCGCGCTGGGCTCCTTCTCGATCGAGCTCTCCGGGATCGGCGGCACCGCGAACCCGTGCAGGAACTCGCCCGACCGGCCCGCCTGGGCGTTGCGCCAGCGCGACAGCTCCCAGACGAGGGTCTTGAGCACGTCCTTGATGGGGGCGAAGCCGCCCGCGGAGTCGCCGTACAGGGTGGAGTAGCCGGTGGCCAGCTCGCTCTTGTTGCCGGTGGTGAGGACGAGGTGGCCGTGCTCGTTGGACAGGCCCATCAGGATCATGCCGCGCACCCGGGCCTGGAGGTTCTCCGCGGCCAGGCCGGAGAGCTCGATCTCCTTCTCGAAGCCGCTGACGATCTCGGCGATCGGCACGGTCCTGGCGTTGATCCCCTGCCGGTCGACCAGCTCCCGCGCGTCGCTCACCGAGTGGTCGGAGGAGTAGCGGGAGGGCATCAGCACCACGTGCACCCGGTCGGGGCCGATGGCGTCGGAGGCGATCGTGGCGGTCAGCGCCGAGTCGATGCCGCCGGACAGGCCGAGGATGACCGACCGGAAACCATTCTTGGCGACGTAGTCGCGGACCGCGAGGACCAGCGCCGAGTAGACCTCGGCGGTGTCGTCGAGCTGCTCGGCGATCGTGGGGGCCTGCGGCTCGTACGGCTCGACGGGGCGGGCCGACAGCTCCAGCCGCTCCACCGTGATCACGGTGCCGTCCCCGGCGTCCACCTGGAACGTGCCGAGCCCCCCGTACCTGGCCTCGGGCAGCTCCAGGTCCGTGATCAGCAGCTCCTCCGAGAAGCGCGCCGCGCGCGCGACCAGCTCGCCGGAGGCGGAGACGACCACCGAGTCTCCGTCGAAGACCAGCTCGTCCTGGCCGCCGACCTGGTTGACGTAGGCGAGGGCGCATCCGGCCTCGCGGGCGCGCCTGGCCACCAGCGCCAGGCGTACGTCGTCCTTCTCCTTCTCGTACGGGGAGGCGTTCGGCACTACGAGCAGCCCGGCTCCGGCCTCGGCCACCACCGCGACGGGGCCGCCCTCCTGCCAGAGGTCCTCGCAGACCGCGATCGCCACGTCGACGCCGTGCAGCCTGAAGATCGGCAGCCGGTCGCCGCGGACGAAGTAGCGGTACTCGTCGAAGACGCCGTAGTTCGGCAGGTGGTGCTTGGCGGTCTTGACGACCACCTGGCCCCGGTGCAGCAGCGCGGCCGCGTCGAGCGGGGCACCCTTGGGCTGGCCGACGCGCGGGGCGAGCTTCGCGCGGTCCACGTAGCCGACCACCACGGGGATCTCGCCGAGCCCCGCCTCGTCCAGTCGTCGCGCGGCCTCCTCGATCGCCGCGATCGACGCCTCCACGAACGAGGTGCGCAGCACGAGGTCCTCGACGGGATATCCGGTCAGGAACATCTCGGTGAAGACGACCAGGTGCGCGCCGCGATCGGCGGCACGGCGGGTCCACTCGACGAGCCTGTCCGTGTTGGCGGCCAGGTCACCGACGGCGGGATTGCTCTGGGCCAGGGCGATGCGGAGTTGAGCCACGTGGACATCCTATTGGGGCGTGCCCGGCGCTCGCCGTTCAGGTGATCCCCGCCCGGTCGCCGAATCAGGGAACCGGGCGACCGGCGGTGTCCACGGGCCGCCGGGGAGGCTCTCACGGGTCCGTGAGGGCCCCGGCCTTGGGGGCTGCACCGATCGGTCGGCCGGTTTCGACCACTGAGATCCGCTGAGATCCGCTGAGATCCGCTGAGATCCGCCGGGATCCGCCGGTCCGCGCTGGGCGGCGCCGGGCGACGCCGCCGGGGTCGGCCGGAGGAGCCGATCGGCTGATTCCTCCGGGACCGGTGAATATCGGGCCGGGGAACTCAGGCTGGTGAATTCAGGCCGAGGACCCGTCAGCCGAGGACCCAGAGCAGCCCGAGGTTCTTCGCCCTGGCGGGCTCGGTCACCCGCTGGACCTCCCTGCCCGAGCGGGAGAGGACCACGATCGTGTTGGCGGCCGTGCCCTTGACCCGGACCGCCAGACGGCCGTCGCGCAGGTAGCGCGCGCCCAGCAGCCGCCCCCTGACCGGGATGGCGACCTTCGCGCCGGTCCTGGTGTCGTAGACCGACGGGGTGAACGACAGGGGCCAGGAGCCGTCGCCGCTCTCGGCGTTCGCGCCGATGGCGTTGACCACCACCCGGCGGCCGTCGGGCGACAGGCTCTCCACGTGGTTGGCGAGCCTGACGCCCGGGACGCGGCTGGAGGTCCGCCGCCTGGTGTCCAGGAGGTGGACACCGACGGTGTCGCCCGCGTACCCGGCGAGGGTCCTGCCGTCGGCCGACCAGGTCAGGTGGCAGGGGCCGAGGGTCTTCCCCGCGTCGAACCGGCCCCTGCCGTCGGCGCCGACCACCGCGACCGTCACCGCCTCGCTCGTGCCCTTCACCGGGTAGGCGATCCGCTTGCCGTCGGCCGTCCAGGCCGGGGTCAGGCAGGGGCCGCCGTAGGCCGCGTTCCTGGCGACCACCGTCTCCGCGCCGGACCCGGTGGCCTTGACGCGCAGCCTGTTCCTGTCGTCGATCCAGGCGACCTTCCGGCCGTCGGGCGCGACCGCGAACTGGCCGGCGAAGGCTCCGGCACCGGCCGTCAGGCTGGTCCAGCCTCCCCGGTGGGTCAGCACCTCGACCCCGCTTCCCCCGTGGCGGAAGTAGACGGCGCCCGAGACGGGGGCCGCCTCGTGCGAAGCCGCCGCGAGAGCGGTACCCCCGGTGCCCTCGGTGGGTCCGGCCACTCCGGAACCCCCGAAACCCCCGGTGGACCCGGCGAGCGCGGGAGTGATGGTGGTGGCCGTCAGGGCGAGTACGACGCCGGTGGCCAGGACCCAGTGCTTCAAGGGGATCTCCTCGGACGAATTCCGTAACGGCTGGTTAGAGTCCCGAGAAGCCGAAAAGGTTTACCGGCGGCCCGCCACGACCGGCGCGGCGGGGATCGGCAGCACGGCCTCCACGACCGTCCCGCCCCCGGGGGCCGCCCCGATCACGCAGGTGCCGCCCAGCTCGGCGGCCCGCTCGCGCATGGAGAGCAGCCCGACCCCGGAGCGCGGTCCCGGGGGCAGCCCGTCCCCGTCGTCCTCGACCCGTACCACCAGCGACTCCCCGCGCCGCAGCGAGATCACCGCGGAACCGGCCCGCGCGTGCTTGCGGATGTTGGTGAGCCCCTCCTGCGCGATGCGGTACGCGGCCACCTCGGCCGCCGCGGGCAGGTCCGACAGGTCGCCCTCGATCTCCACCGCGACCCTCGGCGTGCCCTCCTGGGCGAGGGCGCGTACGGCCCCCGCCAGGCCGAGTTCGTCGAGGGTGGGCGGGCGCAGGCCGTACACCAGTTCCCTGATCTCCTGGCTCACCGCGTCCATGCCGCCGCGCAGTTCGAGCAGGAGCCTGTCCGCCGAGGCGGGGGCGGTGCGCAGGCTGATCCTGGCCATGTTGATGGACATGGCCATGTCGGTCAGCGCGTGGCCGAGTCCGTCGTGCAGGTCCCTGCGCAGGCGGCGGCGCTCCTCCTCGCGGGCGGTGAGGATGCGCTCCCGGGAGCGCTGCAGGTCGGCGGTCATCCGTACGGCGTGCGCCACGTCGGCGACGTACGGGACGGCCACCGCGACCAGGCGGCCGTTGTGCGCGGCGGCGAACCGGCGAGGGCCGGGGGAGCCGAGGAGCAGCCGCCCGACCGGCTCGCCGTGCCAGATCAGCGGGACCTCGCGCGGCGCCGGGCCCAGCAGGCCGACCTGGACCTGCCGGGTGCCGGGCTCGTGGACCTCGACGGCGACGCCGGTGACGCTCAGCCCGTCCCTGACCACGGCGGCGACGGCGGCGAGCGCGTTGGCCGGTTCGGTCTCGCGGACCTCCCTGGCCAGGAGCGCGGCGAGCGCCTGCGGGTCGCCGTGCGTGCCGTACATGAGCCGGTCGACCAGGCTCCTGAGCCTGTGCCGGAGCGGGTGGAAGATGACCCCGGCGAGCAGGGCGGCCATCAGGCCGCCGATCCGGTCGTACCCCGACAGTGCCAGCCCGGCGACCGCGCCGACCGCGTACACGGCGCTGACCGCGGCGATGAGCCCGGCGGCGACGAAGGCGCGGCTGACCACCGTGTCGATGCCGTAGAGCTGGTAGCGCAGCACCGAGAAGACGATGGCCGCCGGGATCAGCCCGGCCCAGATCGTCCCGGGCAGCCACCAGGCGGGTCCGGCGAGCAGGAAGGCGACGTAGACGGCGAACGCGAAGATCGGCCAGGCGATCTGGCGGCGCAGCACCGGTCCGGCCCGCCGGAAGCGCAGCACCATCGAGAACAGCGCCAGGACCGCGAGGGCCGAGATCAGGACGGCGGTCACCTCGCGCGCCGCCATGTTGTACGGGGCGAGGAGGTCCAGCACGATCGGATTGGGGATGACTCTCGGCCAGGGGTACAGCGCGGGGTCGGGGTCCGGGCGGGTGAGGTTCAGCAGCAGGTCCGCCGCGAACACGACCACACCGGCCGTCACCAGCGGCCGCCACCGCCGCGAGGGCAGCCGCCCGTCGGGGGAGCACAGCGGGAGCAGGATCGCGAGCAGGAACCCGCCGATCACCTTCCCCGTGATCATGCTCAGCCGGAGGTACCCGGCGGACTCCATGTCGCCCGCCGCGGCGAAGGTGAACATCACCGAATCGGAGAACGCGTTGACCGCGCACATCAGGCCGCCCGCGCACATCAGCCACGCCGTGGCCGGGCGCGCGCGGTGGGCCAGCAGGAACGCGCCCACCACGGGGAACGTCAGCCCGGCCGCCAGGTCGGGCGTGGCGGGCACCTCCGGCTGCCACTCGGGCGGCAGGTCGAGACGGAACACGAAGCCGATCACGGTGAGCGCCACCGAGAGGACCGCCATCGAGACGGCGGCGAGCCGAGGCGGGGAGCGCAGCAGGCTACGCGCCACCGAGGTGGCGGGCCCCTCCTCGGCCACGGTGACGGCATCGACGACCCGCCTGGGTACGTCACCGACGCCGTCGAGCGTCCGGCCGAGGTCGGGTGGCCGAGGGCGCATCGCTATCGGCCCATCTATCTGGCCACGTCGCCGGGGTTGACCAGCCCGGACTCGTACGCGGTGACGACCAGCTGGGCCCGGTCGAACAGCCCGAGGTGGTCGAGCAGCCTGACCACCGACCGTGAGACCGCCCCCTCGGGGACCGCCAGGGTCGTCGCGATCTGCCGGTTGGTCAGTCCCCGGGCGACCAGCTTCATCAGGTCGAGGTCCGCGTCCCCGAGTCCGGCGAGGCCGGGCGGCGCCGACGGGTCGGTGCGCCCGGCGAAGGCCGCGATCAGGCGGGTGGTGACGGCGGGGTCGATCAGCGCGTCACCGGCCTGCGCGGCCCGCATCGCGGTGATGAGCTGCTCGGGCGCCGACGTCTTGAGGACGAACCCGCTCACCCCGGCCCGCAGCGCCGCGTAGAGGTTGTCGTCCGTGCCGAAGGTGGTCATCATGACGACCTTCGGCGGTGTCTTGTCGGCCAGGATCCGCCGCGCGGCGGTCAGCCCGTCCAGCCTGGGCATCTGGATGTCCATCAGCACCAGGTCGGGGGAGGTCTCCCTGACCACCGCGATCGCCTGCTCGCCGTTCTCGGCCTCCCCGACCAGCTCGAAGCCGGGTTCGCTGTCCAACACCACGCGCAGGCCGGTCCGGACCAGCGCCTGGTCGTCCACCACCACGATCCGCAGCCCCGGCAGCGACCGTTCCTCGGCGGGGGTCGCGCGCGCCGCCGGTTCCGTGGCCGGCACGGTGGCCCGTACGGTCCCGGCGGGCGGGTCGAGGTGGACGGCCTGGGCCAGCATGTCCGACTC
Source organism: Streptosporangium oxazolinicum (assembly GCF_039537505.1). Classification (NCBI taxonomy): domain Bacteria; kingdom Bacillati; phylum Actinomycetota; class Actinomycetes; order Streptosporangiales; family Streptosporangiaceae; genus Streptosporangium; species Streptosporangium oxazolinicum. The sequence goes on along the minus strand of NZ_BAABAQ010000002.1, from coordinate 788,754 downwards.
CAGGCGCTGCAGGGTGGCGCCCAGGTCGAGGCCGAGCTCGTCGCGGAGCATCACCCTGGCGCGCCGGAGCGCTCCCAGCGCGTCCCCCTGCCTGCCGTTGCGGTACAGGGCCAGCGCGAGCAGCCGCCAGGCCTCCTCCCGCAGCGGGTGCGCCGAGGCGTGCGCCTCCAGGTCGGCGACCAGGGCGCCGGAGTGTCCCAGCAGGAGCCCGGCGTCGGCGCGGCGCTCGACCGCGATCAGCCGCAGCTCCTCCAGCCTGCCCGCCTCGCTCGCCGCCCACGGCAGGTCGGAGAACTCGGCCAGGGCCGGGCCGCGCCAGAGCGCGAGCGCCGCGTCCAGACGCCTCCACACCTCGGCGGGCTCGCCGCCCGTCTTGACCGCGCTCTCGAAACTCCAGGCGTCCACCTGGCCGGGGGAGGCGCGCAGCGCGTACCCCGGCGGGGCGGAGACCAGGACCTCGGCCTCCTCCCGGGGCGCGCGGCCGGGCTCCAGGGCGCGCCGCAGCCGCGACACGTATCCCTGGATGGTCGACAGGGCCTGGGCGGGAGGCTCGCCGGGCCACAGCTCGTCGATGAGCATGGTCACCGGGACGGCGCGGCCCCCGGCCACGAGGAGCCGGGCCAGCACCGCCATCTGGCGCTGGCCTCCGAGGTCGAGTGATGTCTCACCGTGCCGCGCCTGGAACGGTCCGAGAGCACGAAATGTCAGCATTGCAGGCGTAAGGGTAGGGCTACCTGGACCAACCTCATAGAGCAATACTCACCATCGTTCGCGGGCCGTAAGGAATCATCGGTGGTCAGATCTCCACATTCAACTTCACCGGAAGTATCGCCTCGACCACGGTTCCTCCCTCGGGGGGCGTGGTGATCACGCATGTCCCGCCCAGTTCGGCGGCGCGCTCGCGCATCGACGCCAGCCCGACCCCCGAGCGCCGCCCGGGGGGCACGCCGATCCCGTCGTCGCGCACCCGGACGCTCAGATCGTCCTCGTCCCGCTCCAGCGACACCCGCACCGTCGCCGCTCCGGCGTGCTTGCGCGCGTTGGTCAGCGCCTCCTGCACGATCCGGTACGCGGCGACCTCGGTCGCGGCGGGCAGCCCCGGCAGCTCGCCCCTGACCTCGACGGCGACACCGGGGCCCGCCATCTCCGCCACGGCCCCGGCCAGGCCGAGGTCGTCCAGCGCCGGTGGACGCAGGCCGTACACCAGGTGCCTGATGTCGCTGGTGACGCTGTCCATGCCGGAGCGCAGCTCGCCGAGCATGCGCTCGGCCGTCTCGGGGGAGGCGCGCAGGGAGAGCCTGGCCGCGTTGATGGACATCGCCATCCCGCTGAGCGACTGGCCGAGGCCGTCGTGCAGGTCGCGGCGCAGGCGGCGGCGCTCCTCCTCGCGGGTGGTGACGATCCGCTCCCGGGAGCGCCGCAGCGCGCCGACCAGCCGGACCGCGTGGGCCGCGTCGGCCACGTACGGCGTGAGCGCGGCGATGACCCGTTCGTTGTGCGCGGCGGGAAGGCGCCGGGCCCCCGGCGGGCCGATGAGCAGGCGGCCGACGGGCTCGCCGTGCCAGACCAGCCGGATGTCGCGCGTCACCTCCTCCAGCGTCCCCACCGTCGCCTCCTCGGGCCAGCCGCCCTGGAAGCGCACGCCGGTGCCGGTGACCGCCAGGCCCTCGCGCAGCACGTCCAGCGTCGCGGCCAGCCCGCCCGCGGGATCGGTGCGCTGGATCCTGCGCCCGAGTTCGGCGGCCAGCGCCACCGGGTCGCCCTTGCTGCCGTACAGCAGGCGGTCGGCGCCACGCTGGAGCACCCGCCGCATCGGGTGGAAGAACGCCCCTGCGCAGAGCGCGGCGAACAGGCCGCCGATCCGGTCCACGTCCGACAGGAACAGGCTGGAGGCGGCGCCCACCGCCACGTACACCCCGCCGATCACGCCGACCAGGCCCGCGCCGACCAGTGCCCTGGTGATGAGCGTGTCGATCCCGTAGAGGCGGTGCCGCAGCACCGAGAAGGTGATCGCGACCGGGACCAGCGGGATCGTGAACGACGCCAGCCACCACACCGGATTGCCGATCACCCAGGGGACGATGACGGTGGCGATCGCGACCAGCGGCCAGAGGATCTGCCCGCGCTCCTCACGGCCGGCCCGCCGGAACCGCGTGGCCAGCGAGGCGAAGGCCAGGATCATCATCGCGTTGGTGAGCATGTCCAGTGAGAACCGCAGCGGGTGGGTGGCGAGGCCCGTGTACCGCTGCCAGGAGAGGGACATGATGTCCATGACGAGCACGTCGGCGCCCAGGACGGCGACGGAGACCCAGACCAGCGCCCGCCAGCGCGGGGAGGGCAGCCTCCCGTCCGGGTAGAGCAGCGGCAGCAGCACGACCAGGAAGAGGATGGTCAGCTTCCAGCTCACCCCGGCGACCGCCCACATCACCTCCGGCGGGACCGCCCATGCCCGTGCCGTGTCCAGGAGCGCCAGGTTCACCGTGAGGCTGTTCAGCGCGGAGCACAGCCCGCCCAGGCAGAGCAGCCAGCCGATGACCAGCCGGGGTCGCTGGAAGACCAGCAGCGCTCCGAGGACGGGGAACGCGGCGCCGGCCACGTCCTCGGGCGCGAACGGCAGCGGCGTGTAGGAGGGCTGCGGAAGCTGCGCCGTGACCCAGATGTTGACGCACTCCATCGCCACCGACGCGGCGGCGGCCACCACCGCCGCCACCCGACGCTGGACGGGCGTCACCGTGGGGATCACCCGGTACAGCCCGCGCATGATGGTTGAGGCCCTTCACTTTGTACTTGAAGGGACCCTAACCGGCGCGGACCGCAATCCGATCAACGAGTGATCAAAACCGGTTGGACACCGTATGGCGCCTGACCTTCCCGGCCAAAGCCGAGGGGCTGAGGGGCCCCCGGGCGGCTCCACCCGGGGGCGGCGGGTCACGGCACGTCGTACCGGCTGGACTCCAGGAGCCATTCCAGCTGGGCCCTCGGCGCCGTGAGGAACGCGCACGCGACCTTGCTGACGTCCCTGGCCTGGCCGGTCGAGAACCCGAACCGGTCGAACAGCGCCGGCAGCCGGCGCGCGGAGGTCCGCAGGTCCTCGGCGCGGGCGGCGATCCGGTTGTTCACCCAGGCGACGGCGGCGGTGTCGGAGAGCCCGAACGCGGTCGCGGCGACCGTCACGTAGTTGTGCACGTCGCCGTTGGCGCGCTCCTTGTGGTGCGAGGCGACGTCGTTGCACCAGGCGGTGACGTCGTTGCAGGCGTCCACCAGCGTCCGCCAGGTCGTGCTCTCGCGCAGCCCCGCGGGCACCTCCACCCCCAGGCAGGGCTCCACCAGGTCGAACAGGTAGGGGCCCGCGGTGCCCCGCCGCAGCCGTGGGTACTCGGCGGGGGAGGGCACGCGACCCGCGCACCGGTTCTCGGCCTCGGTACGGCAGGCCGCGCCCTGCGCCGCCAGCCCCGCCAGGAACCGGTGCCGCCACCGGGTGCTCATCCGCTCGGTGGTGACCTTCCACAGGTCGCCGAAGGCCAGCTCGACGGGAGAGGAGGCGTGGGCGGGGGCACGGGCGACGAGGTCGAGCCGCGCGAAGGTGGCCTCGACGATCTCGGCCGCGCGCCCGGCGGGCTTCTCGTCCCACTCGTCGTCGAAGTGGAACAGCCAGGTCAGCCATTTGGCGAACAGCAGCGCCGACTCCATGCCGAACCCGCAGAAGGCGCGGCCCGCCATCCGCTCGAACCCGGCGCCCGGGGGAGGTTCGAGCCCCACCTCGCGGGCCCAGGCGGCGAGCTCGGCGCCGATCAGGCCGACCGAGGGGTGCATCGGGCACGGCGCCGACATCACCGGTACGAGCTCGGTGAGGGGCAGCAGCAGGGTCGCGGCCACCCCGGAGGGGCGCGGCGGCCCGGGATGTCCCGCCGTTCCGGCAGGCGTGACGGACGCGGGGTGCACGGGGTGCACGGGGTGCACGGGGTGCACGGGGTGCACGGTGGGCGTGGCGGGTGCGGTGAGTTCGGTGGGCGCGGTGAGTCCGGCGGGGTCGCTGGGGGAGGGACACGGGGACAGGGAAAGGGGCATTGAGGATGGCAAGGGCTTTTGAAGGGGTCGGGGACGGGTCAGGGGTTCGCCGAACGTCGGGGTGAGGGCCACTACAGCGGACCGAACAGCCAGTTGCCGGCCACGTCCGGATCGGCACTCGTGTAGAACTGCCGGGTCGCCTCGACCAGCTCGCCCACGGACACGACGCCGTCGCCGTCGCCGTCGAGCCGCTCGAAGGTGGCCCGCACGTCCTCGCGCGGGGTGCCGAACGCGGCCATCATGATCCAGAACTCGTCCGGCCCCACGGCCCCGTCGCCGTCGGTGTCGCACAGACCGGCCACCGCCTCGGCGGCGGGCGCGAAGACGGCGTCGAACCGGTCGCCCTCGACGAACGCGGAGGTCATCCCGGCGCGGAACTCCTCGGACGAGATCGAGCCGTCGCCGTCGGCGTCGATCTCCTCGGCCAGGGTCCGCCAGATCTCCTCGAAGCCCTGGGCGAGCCTGCTGCCGGCCCGCGAGGTCGGCGACTCGCCGAAGCCGACGAGGATCCGGGCACCGAGACCGAGGAGGTCCTCGCGCTCGATCGACCCGCTGCCGTCGACGTCCATGTGCCCGAAGGCGCGGTCGAGCTTGTGATTGAGGAGCGTGGTGCTCATCGTTTACTCCAGCGTTACCCATTGAAATCGAACAGTTACCGTAAGTGACGATAGCGAGGTGTTTCCAGCAGCCACTCCAGGTAGGCCCTCGGGATGGTCAAGAAAGCGCATGCCACCCGCGTCACCTCAAGGGAGAGGGTGAGGCCCAGGTCGTGCCGCTCGGTGAGCGCGGGGATGGCGCGGGCGGCCGTCCACAGCTCCTCCACGCGGGTGGCGACCCTGTCGATCGTCCACTCTTCCGCCGCCTGATTGGAGCGTTCCAAAAAAATGGTGTCCACCTGGCCGTGTCCGGCCACCGCCTCCTCGCACCGGGCGGCCACGTCGCCGCTCGCCTCGACGAGCGCCCGCCAGGACTGGCTCCGCCACACCTGCTCCGGCACCTCCACCCCCAGGCAGGGCTCCACCAGGTCGAACAGGTAGCGGCCGAAGGCGCCCCCGGCGGGCTTCCCGCGATCATCGGCCGGGGGTGTCCCGTAGGTATCGGCAGGGGGTGTCCCGCGGGTGAGGGACGCCTCGCGCTGGGCGGCCAGCCCGGCGGTGAAGCGCTCGCGCCACGCGCCGCTCATCCCCGGCGCGCACGCCGTCCAGAGGCCGGAGAAGGCCCGCTCCAGCGGCGCCGGGCCCGGTGCGCCGCCCTCGGCCACGGCGAGGACCGGGGTGAGGGCCTCGGGAGCCCGGCGCAGGTGTGACATCCAGGTCAGCCAGCGGGCCAGCGACGTGACCGCGCCGGTTTCGCAACGGGCGAACGCCCTCCCGGCCAGCCGGGAGGCGACGGGGTCGGGGGCGAGCCCGGCCGCGCGCGCCCAGTCGGACGTCGCGGCCTCGACCAGATGTGCCGACGGGTGGACGGGGCAGGGCATGGCCAGCGCCGCGAGGCGTTCGGTGAGCCTGGCCGGTGGCGAGGGCGCGGGCGGTGGTTCGTGGACCTCGGTGCGTGCCATCGCTTCCCCCCGGATCGAACTCCCAGCGGCTCCGGTCGCACACTGTAGGAGGAGAGGGGGGCCGGAACGCGGAGGCGCGGCGGTCCCGGTGCCACATCTCACCGTTCTTCCCCGTAACGTGTGCGAAACACTGAGAGGGCAAACTGGGAGACCACTAGGCGTGTTGCAGCACGTCGGGCAATGAAGGAGAAGCCTTGGACCGCCAGCAGGAGTTCGTTCTCCGCACCCTTGAGGAGCGCGACATCCGGTTCATCCGGCTGTGGTTCACCGATGTGCTCGGGTTCCTGAAGTCGGTGGCCATCGCCCCGGCCGAGCTCGAGGGCGCCTTCGCCGAGGGCATCGGCTTCGACGGCTCGGCCATCGAGGGCTTCGCCCGGGTCTACGAGTCCGACATGCTCGCCAAGCCCGACCCGTCGACCTTCCAGATCCTTCCCTGGCGCAGCGAGACGCCGGGCGCCGCCCGGATGTTCTGCGACATCCTCATGCCGGACGGCTCGCCCTCGCACGCCGACCCGCGCTGGGTGCTCAAGCGCACCCTGGCGAAGGCCTCCGACATGGGCTTCAGCTTCTACACCCACCCGGAGATCGAGTTCTTCCTGCTGAAGAGCCGGCCGGAGGGCAACGAGCGGCCCGAGCCGATCGACGGCGGCGGCTACTTCGACCACACCCCGCACAGCTCGGGCCACGACTTCCGGCGCAACGCGATCATGATGCTGGAGTCGATGGGCATCTCCGTCGAGTACAGCCACCACGAGGGCGGCCCCGGCCAGCAGGAGATCGACCTGCGCTACGCCGACGCGCTCACCACCGCCGACAACATCATGACCTTCCGCCTGGTCATGAAGGAGGTCGCGCTGGAGCAGGGCATCTGGGCGAGCTTCATGCCCAAGCCCTTCACCGAGCACCCCGGCTCCGGCATGCACACCCACATGTCGCTCTTCGAGGGCGACCGCAACGCCTTCTACGAGCCCGGCGCCGACTACCAGCTCTCCAAGATCGGCCGTTCCTTCATCGGCGGCCTGCTCACGCACGCCGCCGAGATCACCGCCGTCTGCAACCAGTGGGTCAACTCCTACAAGCGGCTGTGGGGCGGCGCCGAGGCGATCGCCGGAGCGGGCGGCGAGGCCCCGAGCTACATCTCCTGGGGCCACAACAACCGTTCCGCCCTGGTCCGGGTGCCGATGTACAAGCCGCACAAGGGCGGCTCGACCCGCATCGAGTTCCGCTCCCTCGACTCCTCCTGCAACCCCTACCTCGCCTTCGCCGTGATCCTCGCGGCCGGTCTGAAGGGCATCGAGGAGGGGTACGAGATGCCCCCCGGCGCCGAGGACGACGTGTGGGCGCTGACCTCGGCCGAGCGCAGGGCGCTGGGCATCCAGCCGCTGCCCCAGTCGCTGGACGAGGCTATCGCGGTCATGGAGCGCAGCGAGCTCGTCGCCGAGACCCTCGGCGAGCACGTCTTCGACTACTTCCTGCGCAACAAGCGCGCCGAGTGGAACGAGTACCGCAGGCAGGTCACCGAGTTCGAGCTCGGCCGCTACCTGCCGGTCCTCTAGCCGCCGCGCGGTTTCACGGGCAGGCGCGGGCCTCCGCAGGCACGGCGGGCCTCCGGGGCGCCCGCCGTGCCCGCGAGGGCCGCGCGCTCTGGGGCCGGTGGTCACGCCCGGCTCCTCGCACACCCGGCCAGGCTATGGGCGTACGCGGCCGGTGGCGGTCGTGCCGGGTGCCGGGTCTCGTGACCCGAGTGACCCAGGTGATCGGGGTGACGCGGGTGACGAGTTGCCGTGGCGGGTAATCCACGGCCGCCCGCCGAACGTCATACCGGCGTTACCTGCGGCTAATAAGGGCGTCATCGATCTCGAGTTGGCTGTATGTACAAGCAGTCCGATAAAATCGATCGGTCCCATTAACGTGATTTCTGAGGATTGATCGCCATAAAGGCGACAGGAGGTGCGGCATGACGACGACGTCCGAGCTGCAGACCGTGCTGACCGTTCCGGCGCGTTTCCGTGGTCCCGAGGGGGCCGCGAACGGAGGCTGGATCGCGGGTACGGTCTCCGAGGCGTTGCACGGCGCCCGGCACGACTCGGCCGTCGAGGTCACCCTGCACGCACCGACGCCACTGGACACCGAGCTGTCCCTGCGCCACCTCGCCAACACCGCGACCCTCACCCACGGTGAGCGGCTCCTCGTCGAGGCCATCACGGTCGCCGAGGAGCTCGACGTCCCGGACTTCGTGCCCTTCAACGAGGCCGCGCGGGCCGAGGGCGGCTTCGCCGGTCTCACCGGGCACGCCTTCCCCGGTTGCTTCGCGTGCGGCCTGCGCGGCCCCGGCGACGGCCTGCGGATCTTCCCCGGCCCGGTGCCCGGCACCGACCTGATCGCCGCCGGCTGGCGGGTCCCGATGACCATCACCGACGAGGACGGCACCGTCCCCGACGCGATCGTCTGGGCCGCCCTCGACTGCCCCACCGGCTGGGCGCATTTCAAGCCCGGCGAGTTCGCCCTGCTCGGCCGCCTGACCGCGCGGATCCACCGCCGGGTCTACCCCGGCGGCGCCTACTCCGTCGTCGCCCGCGCCACCGGCCGCGAGGGCCGCAAGCTCTTCGGCGAGAGCGCCGTCTACGAGGCCGACGGCACCCTGGTCGCCGCCGCCAAGGCCACCTGGATCACCCCCGCCCAGGCCGGCTGACCAGCGTCCGATCCACGGGGCGCGCCTCTCGCGTTCCGTACGGTCTGGATCACTCCCGCCCGGACCGGCCGACCCGCGCGTCCGGTCCAGGGGCTTCTCGCGTTCCGTACGGTGGTGACCCGGCCCCGGGTGGCGCGGGTCGCCGCCGGGTCCTCAGCGGGGCTCGGTGGGCTCAGCGGGAGAGGTGCCCGGCGACCAGCGAGGCGCAGCGGTCCTCGAAGAGGATCGTGTAATGGTTGCAGTCGTCGACCACCTCGTCCTCCAGCGCGGGTAGCCGCCTGGCCCACGCGGCGGCCAGCTCGTCGGGCAGCATGCCGACAGGCTGGTTCAGCAGTCCGCGCGGGGCGCGCAGCAGCGACAGGGGAGAGGTGATCGCGCGCAGCGCGGCGCCGACCGCCTCCCCCTCGGTGAGCAGCCACCGGCCGTCCTCGCGGACCGCTTCCCGGCGCGCCCGCGAGCGCACCGCCCCCCGAGGTCCCGACGCGTCGTAGCGGACGTACTCCTCCGCCTCCTCGGTCCACGCCTCGGCGAAGGCGGGGTGGGCCTTGAAGAAGTCCACGTACGCGCCGACGTCCGGGAAGGTCCGGTCCAGCCGGGCGAGGGCCGGGCCGAGCGTGGCCTCCATGACCGCGTCGGGGTCGGCGCCCGGGGGTAGCGGCAGCGGGAGCCCGCCGTCGATCAGCACCACCCTGGCGTAGTCGTGCCCCGCCGCGGCGAGGGCCGCGACGTAGGCGCCCATCGAGTGACCGGTGAGCACGATGCCGGACTCGGCGCCTGCCGACCGGGCGACGAGGTTCACGTCCTCGGCGTGCCCGGCCAGGCCGTACGGGCCGGGAAGGTCGGCGCTGTGGCCGCGGCCCCGCAGGTCCATCGCGACCAGCGACCACTCGGCGGGGAGCCTGCGGGCGACGCCTGCCCAGGCCATGAGCGAGGCGGTGATGCCGTGCACCGCGACGACCACGCGGGGCCCGGTGCCGAAGCGGGCGACGCGCAGCGCGCCGCCGGGGACCTCGACGTCACTCAGGACGGGGTTCATCGGTTCTCCTCGGGCATGGAGCCCCGCCTCCGGTTCCGGCGGGACCGATGCCACGGTGGCGGGTGCTCGCGTCCGAGGTCAATGTCCGTGGCCGACATGAAGGGTGGCGGTCTCGTAGTACCCCTCCGGCTGTGACCGTTCTGTATGCATATCAGCTCATAATTACCCTATGAGGATTACCGTCATCGAGCACGAGGCCGACGCGGGGCTCGGATTCCTCGCCGGATGGCTGTCCGGGGCCGGAGCCGTCTGCGAGGTCGTCCGGCCCTACCTGGGCGAGTCCGTGCCCGAGCGGGTCACCGGAGGGCTGATCGTCCTCGGCGGCGAGGCGGCGGCCTGGGAGGACGAGAGGTGTTCCTGGCTGCCCGCCACCCGTGACCTGATCCGCGTCTGCGTCGAGGAGGGCGTGCCGACCCTGGGGATCTGCCTGGGGGCACAGCTCATGGCGCTCGCCTGCGGCGGGGCCGTCGGGCGCGGGGAGCACGGGCTGGAGGTCGGCGTGACCGAGGTCGTCCCCCTCGCCGCCGCCGGAGCGGATCCGCTGTTCACCGGCCTCGGCCCCTCTCCCGCCGTGCAGTACCACCGCGACGCGATCACCGAACTCCCCCCGGGCGCGGTGCCGCTGGCCACCGGGGACCCGTACCCCAACCAGGCCTACCGGCTGGGGGAGAACGCCTGGGCGGTGCAGTTCCACCCCGAGGCCACCCCGGAGATCTTCGCCGGCTGGACGGCCGGATCGGCCGACACCCTGACCGGCCTGGGCCACTCGGTGGAGGAGCTCAACGCGCGGGCGAAGGAGGCCGAGGACGGCCTGGTCGCCGCGTGGAGGCCGCTCGCCGAGCGTTTCGCCGCCGCCGTCACCGCCGTCCAAACCGCGTGACCGCGCGATTACGGTCCGAATCCGCTAACGACGCCGCACAGTTTCGGGATTAACCTGTGCGGCGACGCTCCGAACGCCTGGGACGCGAGCCAGGGTGGGGATACGAAGGCGGTTCACGCCGATACCCCCCGCCCATTGGGGGGACCGAGGCCCATGCGACCGTGGGGGGCGTGCACCTTTGATCGCTCGGGGTAGGGATTGAGGAAGGGCACCCGTGCTTGTGATCGAGGACCATGGAGGGTCGGTGGAAACCGTGCCCCGGATGCAGACGACGGCCGGACGCCTGGCGAGACTCGGCTTCGCCGACGGGGCCAGGGCCGAGCGGCTGCTCGACGAGCTGGGGCCGGAGGCCGTCGGCGACATCGACCTGCTGACCTCGCTGGTCGCCGCGGCCGATCCCGACCTGGCGCTCACCTCGCTGAACCGGCTCGCCGAGCAGGATCCCAGCGTCCTTGGGGCGCTCCGCGCCGACCCCGGCCTGCGCGAGCGGCTGCTCGGCGTCTTCGGCGTCAGCGCCGCACTCGGCGACCACGTCGTCAGGCACCCGGACCACTGGCGCATGCTCGGCGGGGCGTTGGCCGTGGACCGCCCGAGCGAGGAGGAACTCCGCTCGGAGCTGCTGCTCGCGGTCGGCGCCGAGCCGGACGATTCCGAGCCGAGGGCGGCCGACGCCTCCACCGCCACCCTGTCGGCGCTGCGCGCCGCCTACCGGGGGCGCCTGCTCCACCTCGCCGCCCGTGACGTCACCGGGGTCGTCTCGCTGTCCGGGGTGACCGCCGAGCTGTCCGACCTGGCCGGAGCCGCCCTGGAGGCGGGACTCGCCATCGCCAGGTCCGAGCACCCGGAGGCGGGGGCGGTACGGCTCGCCGTCATCGGCATGGGCAAGTGCGGGGCACGCGAGCTCAACTACATCAGCGACGTCGACGTCATCTTCGTGGCCGAGTCGCGCGAGGGCCCCGACGGCTCTGACGTTTCTCTCGACGAGCACGAGGCCATCAAGCTCGCCACCCGGCTGGCTCAGGGCATGATGCGCGCCTGCTCGACCAGCACCCCGGAGGGCGCGCTGTGGGAGGTCGACGCGGCGCTGCGCCCCGAGGGCAAGGCCGGGCCGCTGGTCCGCACCCTCGCCAGCCACCTCGCCTACTACCGGCGCTGGGCCAAGACCTGGGAGTTCCAGGCCCTGCTGAAGGCGAGGCCGGTCGCGGGCGACGCCGAACTCGGCCAGCAGTACGTCGCCGCGATGAACGAGATGGTCTGGCAGGCCGCCACCCGCGACAAGTTCGTCGAGGACGTCCAGGCGATGCGCCGCCGGGTGGAGGCCCACGTGCGCAGCGGCGAGGCCGACCGTCAGCTGAAGCTCGGACCCGGCGGGCTGCGCGACATCGAGTTCGCGGTGCAGCTGCTCCAGCTCGTCCACGGTCGCCTCGACCCGCTGTTGCGCCGCCGCGCCACGCTCCCCGCGCTCGGCGCCCTCTCGCGCGGCGGCTACGTGGGCAGGGACGACGCCAAGGCCCTCGCCGAGGCGTACACCTTCCTGCGCCAGGTCGAGCACCTGATCCAGCTGCACCGGCTCCGCCGCACGCATGTGGTGCCCGAGGGCAACGCCGACCTGCGCCGCCTCGGCCGGAGCCTGGGCATGACCGCCGACCCGGTGGGGGAGTTCACCACCCGGTGGCGGCGGCACGCGATGGAGGCCAGGCGCCTGCACGAGAAGCTGTTCTACCGGCCGCTGCTGCAGGCCGTGGCCCGGCTGCCCGAGTCGGAGGACCGGCTCTCCACGGCCGCGGCCAAGGCCCGCCTGGAGGCGCTCGGTTACGCCGACCCGAGCGGGGCGCTGCGCCACATCAGCGCGCTGACCACCGGGGTCTCCCGCCGCGCCGCGATCCAGCGGACCCTGCTGCCGGTCATGCTCGGCTGGTTCGCCGACGCCCCCGACCCCGACGCCGGTCTGCTCGGCTTCCGCCAGGTCTCCGACAAGCTCGGCTCCACCCCCTGGTACCTGCGGCTGCTCCGCGACGAGACCGCCGTGGCGTCGCGCCTGGCCAGGATGCTCGGTACCAGCCGCTACGTGACGGGGCTGCTGATGAACGCCCCCGAGGCGGTCGCGATGCTCGGTTCGGACACGGAGCTGGCCTCCAGGCCCGTCGAGGCGCTGCTGTCCGAGGCGCGGACCGTGGTCGCCCGCCACCCCGGGGACGCCGAGGGCGCGGTGGCCGCGGTCCGGGCGCTGCGCCGCAGGGAGCTGTTCCGCACGGCCGTCGCCGACCTCTCCGGCATCATCGGCATCGAGGAGGTCGGCCAGACGCTGTCCGGGCTCAACGACGTGACGATCCAGGCCGCGCTCGACGCCGCCATCGACAAGGTCGAGATGGAGCGCCGCACCTCGCTGGGCACGAGGTTCGCGGTGATCGCGATGGGCCGCCTGGGCGGGGTCGAGTCCTCGTACGGCAGCGACGCCGACGTGATGTTCGTGCACTCGCCGCTGGAGGGCGTGCCGGAGCGCGAGGCCACCGAGACGGCGTTCGAGGTGGCCAACGAGCTGCGCCGCCTGCTGGCCCTGCCCGCCCCCGACCCGCCGCTGCTCATCGACCCCGGCCTGCGTCCCGAGGGCAAGGCGGGGCCGCTGGTCCGCACCCTGGCCTCCTACGCCGCCTACTACGAGCGGTGGTCGTCGCCGTGGGAGTCGCAGGCGCTGCTGCGCGCCCGCTTCTCCGCGGGGGACGCCGAGCTCGGCGTCGGGCTGCTGCACCTGGCCGACCCGCTGCGCTATCCGGAGGGGGGCCTCTCCGACTCGGCCGTGCTGGAGATCCGCAGGCTCAAGGCCAGGATGGAGGCCGAACGCCTCCCGCGCGGGGTCGATCCCGCCCTGCACACCAAGCTCGGCCCCGGCGGGCTGTCCGACGTGGAGTGGGTGGCCCAGCTGATCCAGCTCCGCCACGCGGGGATGCGGCCCTCGCTGCGTACCACCCGCACCCTGGAGGCGCTGAGCGCGGCGGTCACGGAGGATCTGCTGTCGGAGGCCGACGAGGCCGTGCTCGCCGAGGCATGGCGGTTCGCCTCGCGCATCCGCGACGCCATCGTCGCGGTGAGGGGCCGCGCCTCCGACACGATCCCGGTGGACGCCCGCGAGCGCACGCTCATCGCCCAGGCCCTCGGCTACCCGCCCGACGGCGCGTCGGACTTCGTGGACGACTACCGCCGCGCCACCCGCCGCGCCCGCCGGGTCGTGGAACGCGTCTTCTACGAGGACTGATCCGGTCTGGTTTCCGGGAGGGTTCTCGGAAGAGTTCCGGGCTTCGGGGGCGGCCGGTTCCTCGCCGGGGGCCGGTCCCTCCGGGAGGCCGGCTCGCCCGGCGCGGCGCGTGGGGAGCCGGCCCGCGCCGGAGGGGCCACCCGTTCGTCCGTGTGCTCTCCGGGTCCTCGTTCGTGTGCTCTCCGGGTCACGAAAACCGACCTGTTTTGAGTGATCGCGTTGCGTCGCCGGGGGCGGGCGTGTATCAACGGTCCGGGTGATCCTTTTGATATCCGTTTACATTGATCTGGCCATCGGCCTGATCCTGGCCTTCCTGCTCCTGTCGCTCCTGGTGAGCGGGATCAACGAGGCCTTCGTCCGGCTGCTCGGGATCCGCAGCAAGTTCCTGTGGGCCTACCTCAGGGACACCCTGGACGGCTCCGGGGACGGCAGGTCGTGGATCCCGTCGAAGATAGCCGACGTCTTCGCGAAACTGCCCTTCTCCAAGGACGATCCGCGACCGGTGCACAGTCCCGACCCCGCGCCCTCGGTGGTCGAGCCGATGCGGGTCGATCCCGCCACCATCCTGGCCGCGGAGGAGGCCAGGGAGGCGGGGGAGAGGGTCTCGGAGGAGATCGTCGAGGAGGCGGGCACCGGCGGACCCCTCGGCTCCCCCGGATCTCCTGACGCGTCTGAAGCGTCCGGTTCTTCCGGTTCCTCGGTGGACGATGGCCCCGCCGAGAGGCCGGTGCCGCCGGTCGACATGACCGCGCGGCTGTACGAGCGGCTCCAGGAGATCGACCACCCCAAGGGCGCCCGTACCAGCATCGCCAATATCCCGCCCGAGCGGTTCTCCGGCGCGGTGATGGAGCTGGTCGCCGCCGAGGAGGGCGGGATCGAGGGCCTGCTCGCCAAGCTGGAGGCGATCAACAGTCCCCTCGCGGGCCATCTCAAGGGCGTCTGGGAGGGCGCACAGCGGGACCTGCCGAGGTTCCGCAAGGGCGTCGAGGACTGGTTCAACGGGGAGATGCAGCGCCTGTCCACGCTCTACGCCCGCTACGTGAAGTGGGTGGTGTTCGCGCTGGGCGTGGTGCTGACGCTGGCGTTCAGCATGGACGCGCTGGAGTACGGCAAGACCCTGCTGCGCGACAACGCCTACCGCGCGGGGGTGAGCGCCATCGCGGGCGGCGGCGGGGACGGGTACGCCGCGCTCAAGGACAAGTGCGCCGGTGGCGAGATCGGTCTCGCCGAGCCGTACCAGTGCGTGACCGAGTCCCTCAGCTCCCCGGCGCTGGTCAAGATCTTCGACCACTCGATCGTGAGCATCACGATCCCGCCCGACGGCTCCGCCGATGACCCGTCCTTCCACTGGAACGGCGGAGCGTGGTGGGACCGGCTGATCACTCCCGGGCACTGGCCCGGCTACCTGCTCACCATGGTCGCGCTGCTGTTCGGCGCCTCGTTCTGGTGGGACGTCCTGCGCCGCCTCACCGGTGTCCGGGGCGACCGCTCCTAGCTCCTAGCTCCTAGCGGAGCCGCTCCAGGAGCAGGTCCACCTGGGGCAGCGGGTCCGGTCCGTACGGGCGGACCACGACCGTACGGGCACCCGCCTCCCACAGCGACCTGATCCGGTCGGCGGCCTCCTCGGGAGAGCCCACCGCCATCACGACCTCCTCCGGGGCGACCTTCAGGAACCCGGCGGAGTCCTCGGCCAGGCCGGTGACCACCGAGGCGTCGTCGCCGAGGTAGAGGTGGACGAAGACCACCATCTCGTGATCATCCTCGCCGGTCAGCTTCAGGGCCTCCTCGATCTGCCGGGGGCCGACCCCCTCGGGCAGGATCGTGCCCTGCGCCACCCGTCCCGACAGCTCCAGCGAGCGGGGCCGTACCACCCCGGCCAGCAGTGGCGGCACGACGGCGGGGGGATGCACCAGGCTCACCCCGTCGAACCGTACGGCCCTGCCCTGGAGGGTGACCGTCTCGCCGCGCAGCAGCCCCCGTACCGCCGTGATCGTCTCCTCCAGCAGTGCCAGCGGCGAGGGCGCGAGGGCGCCCACCTGGCGCATCCAGTCCTGGACGCCGTGCCCGATACCGGCCGCGAGCCTGCCCGGGTGCAGCCTGGCCAGGTTGCCCAGCTCCATGGCGAGCAGGGCCGGGTTGCGCAGCGGCGCCGGGGTGATCCCGATGCCCACCCGGAGGCGCTCGGTGACGGCGAGCGCGGTGGCCGCCGACGAGACGGCCCCGGTCCAGCCGAGATCCTCCACCACCCAGACGTCGTCCACCTCGGTCGTCTCCAGATGACGGCAGAAGGGGACGAGTGACTCGGGGGGAAGGTCACGGTCGAACATGACGCCCAGACGCATATCTCTCCTAGTGAACGGCGGGAGTTCCCGCTGTGCCGTTTTCGCGGGACCTCAGAGGGGCTTCGCGTAGCGGAAGTAGCCGGCGAGGTCGTCGATGGCCGCGACGCGATCGATTCGCACCTCGGTCCCGGTCCTCCGCGCATTGATCATCTTGCCCTGGCCGACATAGACGCCGACGTGGTGGGTCCTGACTTTACGCTTGCCGACCTTGCCGTAGAAAACGAGATCCCCCGGCCTGGCCGCCGAGGCGGGGATCCTCTTGAGCCGCCTGACGTGGTCGTCGGTGTTGCCCGGCCCCAGCACGTCGCGCCCGTAGGCGAGGTGGTAGACCCAGCGGGTGAGACCGGAGCAGTCGAGGCCGAGGGTCCTGGTGGCGGGGCAGGGCCGGATCGATCCCCGGTAGCCCTGGCAGGTACCGAGGGAGGGGCCGGGGTCGTCGTCGTGGCCGCCGCCCCAGGAGTAGGGGATCTCCCCGCCCGACCAGCCGGGCTGGTGCTGTCCTGCCTCGATCGCGTACGCGATGGCGGTGATCCGGTTGGGGGTGACGGGCCGGGTCGGTACCCAGGCGGAGGAGCTCAGCAGCAGGAACGTTCCCAGGAGCACGGCCGCCGCGGCCTGCTTCCGGTGTCTGTGCGGGCCGTGATTACGAGGAAGGTCGGGAAGGCTGGGCAGTCCGAGGAATTCCCGACGTCCGGGGCGCGGTTCCCCGGCCCGGGGAGCCCCGAGACGCGCCTCTTCGTCCCGGAGCGCCGCCACGTCACCTCGCCTGGTCGATCCATGTGAGTCATGACCAGTCTGCCCAACAAGCCGGTGATGCGCGTCGTGTGGTGGTTTGCCCTATGTGGGGGCTTGGTGACGGGCGCTGCTTTCGGCCGTGGAACGGCCCAGGGGGTCCCGACACGCGGCGACCCGCGTGCGGGGCACGCGGGTCGCGGTAGTGGTGGGCACGCCGCCGGGGCGATACGGAGGTCGCCGTCCGGCCGTGCCTCGCGGACGGTCGTCAGTTGCCGTCCCCGTCGTCGTCCCCGTCGCCGTCGTCGTCCACGCCGGGTCCGGTCGTCGTGTTCACCACGTCGGGGCCGTCGTCCCCGTCGTCGTCACCGCCGCCCCCGCAACCGCCGACCAGGCCGACGAGCGCCGCCATCGCCGCCGCGGCCAGCGCCGCCTTCCGCGTGGTCTGAGCAAGCATGCATAACCTCCAGCTGGTGGGCTTCGACCGGGCGCGTGTCGTACCCGGCCCCACCCTTCTGTCCCGTACGGCGGCGATCTAACGGCGGGACGGAATGTCGTGTTGGCCGGTCTCGCCACGTACCCGGTGCGGGATCCGGTGGGAGCGCCGTATGGCGGCCGGAGGGCGAGCCCGGATCAGGCGTCGACGGCGGCCTCACCGGCGGTCGTCGCGTGGTGACGACGCGGACGCCGGTTGGCCGGCAGGCGGACCTCGCGCAGGAACGGCGGAAGCAGCCAGGGGCGTCGCCCCCAGGCGACGACCCTGCCGGTGAGTACGGCCCTCGGACGGCTGACCCGGCCGAAGAGCACCAGGTTCAGCGTCGGCGGGTCGAAGGCGAGATGGACGTCGGCGCGGGACGAGCGCTCCTCCACCGACACCCGGCCGTCCCGCAGCACCAGCGTCGCCGGGGTGGTGTACCGGGAGTGGAACCGGACCGCGATGCGCCCGGACCGTTTGGGCCCGGCCGTGTCCATCAGCCGCCCGTACCCCTCGCGGATCATCCCGACGAGGAACAGGTCGAAGAACAGCGCGGCCTCGCGCGGCGGTATCGTCCACGGCACGCGTCCGCTCCGGGCGATGTCCCAGCCGTGCAGGTGCGTCTCGTTGACCAGGTGGGCGAGCACCCCGGCGAGCGGAACGCCGGCCCCGCCGAGCCAGGGGACGGGCGTCGCCGGGTCCAGGCGCTCGGTCGCGCGCAGGATCTCGCCGATGTCGGCACGCAGCCGCCGGGCCAGCTCGGCCGGGTCTCGCTCGGGGTAGGAGCCCAGCGCGAGATCGTTGACGTCGGCCACGGTGTCCACGGTGGTGGAGGCGATCGGCCCGGCGAGCTCGGGCATCGGGTGCGGAGTGCCGTCCTGGCGCACGATGGCGGTGTAGAGGTGGGCGATGGCCGCGACGTGCGCGCCGGTCTCGGCGACGGTCCAGTCGCGCGTCGCCATCGTCCGGGGCGGGACGGAGGTCAGCAGGCGGGTGAACCGGTCACCGGCCCGCTCCAGCGTCGTGCGAACGGTCCGCCACTGATGGTTCGCTCTGGACACGGACATCGTCCCCTCATCCGGATCACGAGCACGCTAACACCGGTCTTCGCGGCGCGGTTCTTCCAAAGTGCGCTCCTCACCCCGGCACCCCGGCCGGCGAGCGCCGCCTGAGACCGGTCTCCGCTTCCCGTTCCGCCGTCCTCGGTCGAAAGGTTGACCGGGCGACGATGATCGCTCACGCTGCGCCTGAAGCGTGTCGATTCCCACCCTCAAGGAGCGTTCATGGCGCACATCACGCTGGGCAACGACCAGCCGGGCATCTCCGGCCTGTTCCACTACCGGCCGCAGACCGCGCGGCCGATGAGTGAGCTGGCCGAGGTGCTCCTCCGCGGTGACAACTCGCTGTCCCGGGGCGAGCGGGAGCTGATCGCGGCCTACGTGTCCGCGGGGAACGAATGCCGGTTCTGCTTCTCCTCGCACGCCGCGTTCGCCGAGGCGCAGCTGCCGGAGGGCACGACCCCGGTCGGGGAGATCTGCGCCGACCCGGCCGCCGCCGCCATCTCCGACAAGATGAAGGCGCTGCTGGACATCGCGGGAGCCGTACGGCAGGGCGGGAAGACGGTCACCGACCGGCAGGTGGCCGAGGCCAGGGCCGTGGGGGCCTCCGACGTGGAGATCCACGACACGATCCTGATCGCGGCCGCCTTCTGCATGTTCAACCGGTACGTGGACGGCCTGGCCGCGTTCACCCCGGACGACCCCGCCGCCTACAAGGTGATGGCCGACCGCATCGTCGAGAGCGGCTATCTGCGCGCGTTCCCCGAGCCGCAGGGCTGACCGGGGGACTCCGGGCGGTCGTCGCGCGTCGGCCGTGATCGCCCGGAGCTCTTCGCCCTCGCCCGGGAGCCCGGGAGGTCATGCCCCTCCGGGGGACACTGACATCACACGTCATGAGATGCGACGGAGAAACGAAAGACCAACGCTATAAGTATCCAAAGTTCCACGAAGGGGTACTCATGGCCTTTATCTCCCTGAACTCTGACGAACCGGGAGTCCGCAGTCTCTTTCGCTACCGTCCGGAGACCGCCGGCCCGTTGAACGAGCTGGTGGAGGTACTGCTGTGCGGAGAGAGCTCCATGTCCCGTGGTGAACGGGAGCTGATCGCGGCCTACGTGTCGTCGCTGAACGAATGCCGGTTCTGCTTCTCCACGCACGCGGCGATTGCCGCCGCCCACCTCGACGAGGGCATGCCGCTGGTGGAGCAGGCGTGCGCCAACCCGAGCGCGGCGCCGGTCTCCGGGAAGCTCCGGGCGCTGATGGATATCGCGGGCGCGGTGCAGCGGGGCGGGAAGGCGGTCACCCAACGGCACGTCGACGCCGCCCGAGCCCTGGGGGCCACCGACATGGAGATCCACGACACCGTGCTGATCGCGGCCGCCTTCTGCATGTTCAACCGGTACGTGGACGGCCTGGCCACCTACGCCCCGGACGACCCCGCCGTCTACGCCGAGCGGGCGAGGCGGTCCGACGGCTACGTGGCGGGACTGGCCGAGCTGCAGCGCCAGGCCTGAACACCTTGTGAGGGGGAACGCAGGAGGGGGTGCGGGGCCGTAAAGGATGACCACCGAAGCTGTTTTATCGCGAAATTTGAGAAATAATTCGCCTGTTGCCTGATCTGGCGCCGGATGAGGGTTGACCCGGCCGCGATGATCGCTCACGCTGCGCGTGAAGTGCTCCGTCGCCGATCCCTCAAGGAGTGTCCATGGCGCATGTCACGCCGGGTAATGATCAGCCGGGCGTTCCCGGCCCGTTCGGCCGTCGGACGCGGACCACACGCCCAGCGTGCGAGCGGGCCGGGGTGCCCGGCGAGCGAGGGCCGCGCGGCCGATGACAGCGACCTCCCCCCACCGTTACCTGATCATCGGCGCGGGACCGGCCGGGTTGCAGCTCAGCTACTTCCTGCAGCGGGCCGGGGCCGACTATCTCACGCTGGAGCGTGACGCCGCCCCCGCGTCCTTCTTCCGCCACTATCCGCGGCACCGCCGCCTGATCTCGCTGAACAAGGTGCACACCGCCCAGGACGATCCCGAGATCAAGCTGCGCTGGGACTGGAACTCCCTGCTCAACGACTCGCCCGACCTGCTGTTCCCCCGCTACTCGAAGGAGTACTTCCCGCGCGCGGACGACCTGGTCGACTACCTCGCCGACTTCCAGCGCGAGCACAAGCTCAACGTGCGTTTCTCCACCCCGGTGGACCTGATCGAGAAGGTCGACGGCCTGTTCGTCGTGCACGCCGCAGGTCAGGTGTTCCACGCGGAGTGCGTCATCGTGGCGACCGGCTGGGGCGGGCCGAACATCCCCGACATCCCGGGCATCGAGCTCGCCACCGGGTACGAGGACATGCCGACGGGCGGGGAGGAGTTCGCCGACAAGCGGGTGCTGATCATCGGCAAGGGCAACTCGGCGTTCGAGACCGCCCAGGCCCTGCTCCCGTACGCCGCCGTCATCCATCTTGCCAGCCCGCATCCCGTCCGGCTGACCTGGGCGAGCAAGCATCCCGGAGACGTGCGCGGCCAGTACGGCGCGCTGCTCGACAGCTACTGGTTCAAGACGCTCCACGGTGTGCTCGAATGCGACATCGACCGGATCTGGCGCGAGAACGGCACGTTCAGGGCCGCCATCACCTACACCCTGGCCGAGGGCGAGGAGGCGTTACTGGAGTACGACGCGGTGCTGCGGTGCACCGGCTTCCGGATGGACACCGGCCCCTTCGCCGACTCGTGCCGCCCCGAGCTCGCCCCGAACGGGCGGATCCCGGCGCTCGGCCCCGACTGGCAGTCGGTCAACGTCGACGGGCTCTACTTCGCGGGCACCCTGATGCAGGGACGCGACTTCAAACGCGCGTCGTCCGCGTTCATCGACGGTTTCCGGTACAACCTGCGCACCATGTCCAGGCTGCTCGCCGAGCGTTACGAGCGGACACCGCTCGACCACCGGGAGCTCCCGGCCGACCCCGGCGAGCTGGCCGGCACGATGCTCGACCGGGTCAACCACAGCTCGGCGCTGTGGACCCAGTTCGAGTACCTGTGCGACGCGTACGTGGTCGACCCGGCCACCGGGCGGATCCGGCACTACGAGGACCTGCCCGAGGACTACGCGGTCGAGCGGTTCGCCGGTGAGGCCCAGGTCTTCACCCTCACCCTGCGGTGGGGGCGCCAGGACTACGGCGACGTCTTCGCCATCCAGCGCCACCCCACCCCGGAGCGGGCCGACGAGAGCGCCTTCCTGCATCCGGTCATCCGCCACTGGCGTCGCGGTGACATGGTCGCCGAACGCCACCTCCTGGAGGACCTGCTCGCCGAATGGCGCCATCCCGTACGGCACGTGCGGCCGCTGCGCGCGTTCCTGGAGGAGGAGCTGGCCGCGCGGGACGGCACGTCAGCCGACGCCTCCTGAGGTGGTCTGCCTCACCAGGTAGTCGACCACGTCGGCGTGCCGCCCCCGCACGGCGAGGGCGGCACGCTGGCGTGCCGCCCCCGTGCCGACGGCGCGCAGCCACGCCAGCCGCTCGGTCACCATCTCCAGGTCACCGGTCTCCTCCAGGGCCGGCCGGCTGTAGCGTACGAGCGCGTCGAGCAGGTCGCCGGTGGCCAGCAGCTCGCCGGTGACGGGGGAGATGCCGTGCCCCTCCAGGCCGTCGCGGGCGGCCTGCCAGTACGCCGCGCGCAGGAGCTCGGCCGACAGCCTCGGACCGGGGTCGCTGGCCGTGACCCGCCCCAGCGCGGTCACCACCAGCGCCCGCACCACGGCGGCGAGCAGGCCCGCCTCCTCCGCGGTGGCGGGCACGTCGGTCACCCGGATCTCCAGCGTCGGCAGCCGGGAGGACGGCCGAATGTCCCAGAAGATCGTCCCCGGGTCCACCAGCACGCCCGCCTCGGTCAGCCTGCCGACCAGCTCGTCGAACTCGGCCAGCGAGGAGAAGTACGGCGGCGGACCGGCGACCGGCCACTTGCCCCAGCACAGCGTGCGCCAGCTCGCGTATCCGGTGTCGCGACCGGCCCACATGGGGGAGTTGGCCATCATCGCGATCAGGACGGGCAGCCACGGCCGCAGGTGGTTGGAGACCAGCACCGCCGCCTCCCGGTCGGGCAGGTGCACGTGGACGTGCCCGGCGCAGATGGTCTGTTCGTCGTGGAGCGATCGGTAGGTCGCGATCCCGACCCCGTACCGGGGATGATCGGTGATCAGGGGCGGCACGACGTCGCCCAGCACCGGGGTGCCCGAGGCCACCACGGCGAGCCCGTGCTCCCCGGCCGCCGCCGCCATGGCCGCGCGCATGTGCCGTACCTGCTCCTCCAGGCCGGAGATCCCCGCGTACGGCGGCGTCTTGGCCTCCACCTGGAACCGGGTGATCTCGGTGCTCGTCCGCTCACCCAGCTCCCGCGCGGCCTGCGCGATCACCTCCGCGGCCCGCGGGGACACCTCCCGTGTCAGGGGATCGACGACCAGGTACTCCTCCTCCACCCCCACCAGCGGGCGGGTGGCGTTGAAGGGCGGCGGCACTGGCTGCGCGGACTCGACGGTTTCCGTCATCGCTGCTCCGAAGGTGAGGGCTCGGCGGTGATCATTAACGTGTTCCGACGTAACCGTACTTATCCGCCTCCGCTTTCGCGGGCGATTCGGCCGCTCGTTGAAAGCCGGGGTACATCGACCCCCGGCCTTGGGGCACCCCGTTCACGCCGCAGAGTAGACCTGGTACCCATCGACCGTGCCGGTGAACTGGAAGTCATGCGGGATGATCCGGCCCTGTCCTGGACCGTCGAGCCGCATCATCAGAGGGAGCAGCGCGATCGCGTTCGCCGGCAGTTCGAGGTCGATCGGCACGTCGAACCGGCCCAGGATCCACTGCACCCGCCCGGACGAGGGACCGTCGGACAGCATGATCGCAGGGAGCGGCTGAGAAGGGCCCGGCTTTTCCCGTACGAAGAGCAGCCGACCCGGCGGCGGCACGATCAGCCGGTCTCCGATCCGATCGGGTCCTGGCGGACCCGGCGATCGCCGCATGGGCACCGCCACCTCGACCCGAGGTGGCGGTGCGTTCTCTCGTGCTGGGAGGTGCCGGTCAAGAAGCCGGCCGGTGATATGACCGAGGATCTGGCGGATGTCGCCTGGCGCGTCAGCACCCGGAGTCCTGACGGCGGTGGGCAGTGCGTCGAGGCCGGTCCGCCGGCCGATGGCAGCGGGCGCGTCGCCGTACGGCACAGTCGCCGCCCCGGTGCCGAGGTGATCGTCTACACCCACGCCGAGTGGCGGGCGTTCGTCGGCGGCGTCAAGAACGGCGAGTTTGACTTCTCCGCCAGGTAAACGGACACCTCGGCACGGGGCGACAGCGAGTCCGCCGCCCCGATGGTCTGTTCTCCGCGGGCAGGACGTGCGAACGGTCCAGCTCAGTGGTTCTCCACCGGCCCGGCCAGGGCCTCGGGGCCGCCGAGCGCCTGGATGATCACCCACGGGTCCCAGAAGTCGCGGTAGCGGGTGATCTTTCCGTTCGCCGTCCAGACCAGGCTCAAGTAGGTCTGGTGGAACCGGTTGCCCGTCATGAGGGCTCTGCCCTCGCTGGTGAAATCGGCGATGACCAGCCCGGGATCGGCGGCGTCATAGTAGACGGGGGTCGAGAACGTGACTTCGAGCAGCTGGGGGAAGTTCTTCATGTGCTCGTACAGGGCTTCCTTGCCCTTGATGTGAGGGGGGAAGCCGGGGGGCGGGAAGGGAAATTCCAATACCGCGTCCTCGGTGAACAGGTCCACCCATTCGCGGATCTTCCCGGCCGACACCAGCTCCATGTTGCGGCCGAAGATCTCGACAGCTTCCTTACTCGGCATTCTCTCTCCTTTGGTGCTCTCTCACTTGACGGCCGACTCGACCGCTTCCAGGCATCCGTCGACCAGGCGGTGTGCTCGATCGTCCGGGACCATGCGGTCGACGTAGGTGAAGTTCCAGGCCAGCCGGGCGTGACTGGTGTTGACCGTGGCGACGAACAGGCCGTTGACCGAGAGGCCGGCGATGAACTCGGCGTGCGACACGTGCAGGTCGCCGATCCTGTCCGGGAAGTCGAACCGCCCTACGTTGGACAGGCAAAAGGTGATCGGCCCCTTCTGGTCCATGAAGTTCAGGAAGCGCGTGCTGGTGGCCACTGTTTTCGGCGCGGCCCACCGCAACTGGTTGATCGATGAGATCGGGTCGCCACGGCGCCTGCGTTTGCTCAGGTCGGTGCTGATCTCGCGGGCCACCGGCCACAGGGAGTCCCCGGGGCGGTAGGCGACGATGGACGGCACCGTCGCCACGTACGTGCCCACCTCCCGACCCGAGACGGGGGGAACCAGGTCCGGGCGGATGTCGATGGGGGAGCCGATCGTGATGCGGCCCGAGGAGTTCGCGTCACCGGCGACCGAGGCCACCATCGCCGCGGCGAGCAGCCCCTGGACGGTGGCCCCCCTGCTGCGGCACGCGCTCGTGAGAGCTTCCAGCTGCTCGGTGTCCAGGGATCGGCGGATGAGCCGGGTCCGCCGATCCTCGAACGGCACCTTTTGGCTGGCCTCGAACCGCCGGGGCCGGAGCAGGGCGAGCGCCCCCTGGTCACGAGCGAACTGCCGGATCGTCCTGGCGGTCCCGGCCGCTCCCCGGTACCGGGCCGGGAGCATGTCCTCCGGCGCGGGCCTCTCCGGTTCGGACCGGCTTCTGTCCCCGTCACCCGGGGTGAGCCCAGAGCGCCCGGTGTTCTCCGCGGCCAGTTCGACCCACTGGCGGATCAGGGTCAGCACCGTGGTGCCGTCGGCGATGCAGTGCGGCAGGGTCAGGATGAGGTCGTGCACGTCCTCGTCGGTGTCGCCGCTCCCTGTCTGACTGATCACAACCGCGCGGGCCAGCGGTCCCGTCCGCCAGTCGACTGGCGTGACCAGTTCGACCTCGTTGAGCTGCCGTTCCCAGTGGGGCTGCGCGCCGCCCTCGGTTTCCAGGGCCGATGGCACGTTCACCGTGCGCATCGGTATGGGAGCCGGTGACGGTACGAAACAGGGATCCTCGTCTCCGGGGCCGGCCTCGATCGCGACCCGAAGCAGCGGGTGCCGCTGTTGCAGCATGTCCAGGCCGCTGCCGAACCGCTCATGGGAGAGGTGACCCCGGACGCGGACGTGTGAGATGACGTTGAGAGGGGAGATCTGGTCGGAGATCCAGTACCACCGCTCCAGCGGGCTGAGCGGCCGTCTCATCGGGTGCTCCGGAAGTCGAGCAGCAGGCGGTTGTGCTGGTCGAGGGCGGACTTGGAGGCGAATCGGAAGTACGAGTTGCGGGCCAGCACCTGAAGCGGCCGCTCGGCCTGTTCCATCTTGCTCAAGGAGTACGCCAGCTCGACCAGCTTGCGAGTACGCGGGCGGCGCTCGTCCTCGTAGGCGCGCAGCGCGGCGACGGTGTCGGAGGTGTCGGCGAGCCGCAGGGCCAGGACCGCCGCGTCCTCCATGGCGAGGGCGGCGCCCTGGCCGACACTGGTCAGCATCGGATGCGCCGCGTCGCCCAGCAGGGTGACCGGGCCCTCACCCCACCGTTCCAGGAAGGGGCGGTCCTGCGCGGGCACCGTGAGAATCTCCTCCTCCGGGGTGGCCCGGAGTACCGCGAGCACCTCGTCGGCCCAGCCGGCGTAGCTCCGGAGGATGTCCTCCTTGCCGCCGTGCCATGTGCGCGCCTGGGCGGCGGGCATGTTCTGGGTGCCCCACCAGTAGATCCGGCCCGAGCCGATGTTCGCGATGCCGAACCGCTTGCCCCTGCCCCAGTAGTGCGCCACGTAGGCATGGGGAAGGCGCGGATCCTCGTAGGACGGGGTGGCCAGCCAGCACACGTAGCCGGGCTCGCGCGGTTGCTCGGCCCCGGCGATCTGCCGCCGGACGGCCGAGCCGAAGCCGTCCGCACCCACCAGGAAGTCACCGTGGGCTTCCTCGCCGTTCTTGAAGTGGACGGTCACACCGTCGCGCCCGGTGGTGAACCCGGTGACCTCGGCGCCCAACGTGATCGGGGTGTCGCCGATCTCCTTGAGGAGGACCTGCTGCAGATCGGCGCGGTGGATGCCGTAGCTCGGCGCACCGAGCTCGTCGGCGAGCTCGGTGAAGCTCACCGTGCGGATGGGGCGGCCGCGTCTGGTGGCGAAGTGCAGCTTCGCGAAGACCACGCCGCTGTCCTCGAACCGTGGCTCGACACCGACGTCGCGGAGCGCGAGCACGCCGTTCGTCATCAACGACAGCCCCCCGCCCGCCGGCCGCAGCTCCGACGCCCGCTCGTAGATCTCGACGTCCAGGCCGACCCGGCGCAACGTGGCGGCGGTGCTGAGACCTCCGATGCCTGCGCCCACGACGAGCGCCTTCCTGGTTCTGGTGGCGGTCATTTACCCGTGCCTCCGCTCTGTGTCATGTTCGTGATGATCTGGGCGACGGTACGTACGTTGGGTTCGTCGAGCAGGACCAGATGGTCACCCGGGACGGGGACGACATCGACTCTGCCCGCGGTGTACGCCGTCCAGCCGTTGGCCGGATCGTGGTAGGCGGTCCGTGCCGTGTGCATGGGCTTGAGCACGTCGGGCAGCGGGTCCGTGGCTTTGAGCAGGGTCACGTCCACGTCGGTGGTGCCGGGGCGGTAGTTGAGCAGGGCCGACCAGTTCGCCTTGTACAGCTCGAACAGCCGGAGCACCGACGCCTGGGAGGTGCCGGGCGGCAGGATCCCGGCCTTGGTCGCGCGGTCGATGACGAACCCGATCCGGTCGGTTTCGGTGTTCAGCTCCGCTGGGATGGCCTCGACCTCGGACATGCCGCCCTGGTCGCTCCAGAGCAATTCCCAGAAGAACCACTCCAGGAGCGAGTCGTCGCCGGCGTCCGGGATGTGGCCGGGCTCCGGGCCGATGGTGTCCAACATGATGAGGGGTTCCGCCGTCTCTCCGGCGAGCTGGAGCTGCCGGGCCATCTCGAAGGCCACGTATCCGCCGAAGGACCATCCTCCGAGCGCGAGCGGGCCCTCGGGCTGGATCCGGCGGACCGAGCGCAGGTAGCTTGCCGCCAGGTCGGCCACGCTTCGCAGCGGTTCGGTTCCCGGCTCCGTGCCGGCCGCCTGCAGCGCGTAGACGGGCTGGTCGTCCGGTAGATGCCGGGCCAGCCGCAGGTAGCACAGAACGTTGCCGCCGAGCGGGTGGACCAGGAACAGCGGTCGGCGGCCGCCCTGTGGCCGGATCGGGACAAGCGGGTCGAACGTCGTCTCCGCCGAGCCGTCACGTAGCCGCGCGGCCAGGTCGGCGATGGTCGGGGTGGCGGTCAGGGCCGAGAGCGGCACGTGCACGCCGAAGTGCTTCTCGATCATCACGATCAGCCGCATCGCGGCCAGTGACGTGCCGCCCGACTCGAAGAAGTCGTCGTGCACGCTGTGCACGGGGGACGCGAGGAGGTCGGCGACGATGTCCGCGAGCGCCCGCTCGTACTCGTCTCGCGGTGCGGTGGCCTCCGCCGTGGAGCGGGTGGCGACCGAGGCCGAGCGGAGCGCCGTGTCGTCGCGCTTGCCACTGGGGGTGATGGGCAGGCGTGGCAACCAGGTGAAGTAGCTGGGCACCATGTAGTCGGGAAGGGTCGCACGTAGCCGCTTGCGCACTTCGCCCAGTTCGACGGCGGTCGGGTCGCCGACCAGAAAGGCCGCCAGGAACGCGTCGCCACCGTCTCTGCGCTGAGCGACCACTGCGGCCTCCCGGATGCCGGGATGCTCGGCGGCCAGTGCCAGGATGGCGAACTCGACCTCGGCGGGCTCCACCCGGAAGCCCCGCACCTTCACCTGGCCGTCCACGCGGCCGAGGAAGACCATGTCGCCGCCGGGTAGCGCGCGGGCCCGGTCGCCGACCCGGTAGAGGCGGTCGCCAGGTTTCCCGAACGGGTCCCGGACGAAGCTCCTGGCGGTCAGCTCGGGCTGGCCCCGGTAGCCGCGGGCCAGGCCGACGCCGCCGACGTAGACCTCGCCCGCGACCCCCTCGGGGACCGGCCGCATGCGCTCGTTCAGCACGTGGACGTCGAGGTAGTGCATGGGAGGCCCGATCGGTGGAAGGGAGGGGAACCGGGCCGGATCGCCGGTCATCGTGTACCGGCTCACCAGGTGGGTCTCGGTCGGACCGTACTGGTTCTCCAGCACCACGCCGGGGAGTGAGGTCAGCAGTTTGCGGATCTCCTCGGTCACCCGCAACTGTTCCCCCGAGGAGATGACGACGCGCAGCGCGTGTGGCCGGACCCCCAGGGCGTCGGAGGTCTCGGCGAGCTGCTGGAGCGCGACGTACGGCAGGAACACCCGCTCGACCGCCTCGGCGTCCATCAGCCTGGCCAGGGCGGAGGGATCTCGGCGCTGCTCCTCGGTCAGAAGTTGCAGGGTGCCGCCGCCGCTCAGCGTGGAGAATATCTCCTGGAACGAGACGTCGAAGCTGAGCGGGGCGAACTGCAGGGTCTTGCCGCCCGCCGCTCCGGTGCTGGACGTGATCTGCCATTCCAGGTAGTGGGCGAACGGTTTGTGCGGCAGCTCGACGCCCTTCGGTCGTCCGGTGGAGCCGGAGGTGAACAGCACGCACGCGATGTCGTCGAGTTCGATCCGTACGGGTACCGGCTCGCACGGTTCGTCGAGCGGGATCGATTCGATCGGCAGCAGCAGGGCCGGGTCGCCGGAGAGCCGGGCGTGCCGGGAGTGCGCGAGGACGCGCAGCGGCCTGGCCACCTCCACCATGACGGCCAGCCGCTCGGGTGGGTAGGTCACGTCGAGCGGTACGCAGGCCGCGCCGGTCTTCAGGATTCCCATGACCGCGGCGATCATCTCGGGAGAGCGGTCCATGGCGATGCCGACGCACTCCTCACGGGACGCGCCGCAGGCCAGCAGCCGCCGTGCGATCTGGTCGGAGGCCCGGTCGAGTTCCCGGTAGCTCCATCGCCGGTCGCCGAACGTCACGGCGGGCGCGTCGGGGCGTTCGGCGACCCGGGCCGCGAACCTGGTGACGACGTCCAGGGGCGGTGTCCCGGCCGGCGTGACCTCCCTCGGCGGCGGGGCGAGGAACCCGAAGTCCACGGGATCATCCGGTCGCTCGACGATCCGGCGCAACACGCGTTCGTATGTCCGGGCCACCACCTGGGCCTGTGATCGGGTGAACGTGGTCCCCTCGCAGTCCAGGCGGAGTGAGAGGCGCAGGTCACGAGGGTCGACGATGATGTGCAGGAGCAGGTTGAAATTGGTCTGCTCGAAGGGCGTCAGGTCGAGCAGTCTCAACCCCGGCAGGCGCAGCAGTGGTTCCAGCACATGCAGGTGCACGTAGTTGAAGGCGGTCTCGATGGTCGGCACGCCGCCGCGGTCGTCCTGGATCGCGCTGAGCGGGTAGCGGCGGTGCGGGTGGGCCTCCCGCTCCTTGCGCACCAGCTCACGCACCGTGTCCAGCCAGCTCTCCTGACCGGGACGTAGCCGGATCGGTATGGTGTTGAGGAACAGCCCGGTCATCCGGTCTGATCCCGGGGTTTCCGGACGGCCGTGGATGACCAGGCCGGTTGTCACGTCGGGCGCACCGGACAGGAGCCGCAGGGTCAGGCAGTGCGCAGTGAGAAACACGGACCCGACGGCCAGCGCGTGATCGCGGGCGAACTCCCGGACGGCCGAGGTCAGGTCGTCCGGGATCGGGACCTGGTGCGCGAAGAACTCGCCGGTCCCCCGGGGCTCGTGCGGGACGTACGGGTCGAACTGCACGAGCGTGGCGCCGTCGAGTTCGTCGCGCCAGAACCGCCGGGAGGCGTCGTTCTTCAGGGACCGTCGTTCCTCCCGCACGTAGGTGGCCGCCGAGAGCGGATCGGCCGCCGCCACGGCCGGGGCGCCGGTGCCGAGCGCGTGCATGTAGTCCTGGAGCAGCTCGCCGACGAGCGTCGCCGCGCTCCATCCGTCGAGGATCGCGTGGTGGAAGCTGAAGACCAGGTCCAGCGTGCCGTCACGGACGTGGGCGCGGAAATGGCCGAGCGAGGCCTGCTCGAAGTCGTATCCGCGCAGTCGGCGTTCGTCGATGTGGGCGCGGGTCCGCGCTTCGGCGTCCTCCGCGGTCAGGCCGCGCAGGTCGTCGATCGAGTGGGCTCCGGGAGCCCGCGGGTGCACGATCTGGAGCGGTTCCGAGTATCCGGCCAGCGAGAACGACGAACGCAATACCGGGTTCCTCGCCACCACACGGTCCGCCGCCCACGCGAACGCGGTCGCGTCCCATGCGACTTCGAACGTGTAGCGGAACACGTCGTGGTACATCGCCGATCCCTCATGGGTGCGGCTGTGGTAGAGCAGCCCGAGCTGCATGCGGGTCACCGGGTACGCGTCTTCCGCGCCCGTCAGCCGGGCACGGTCGATGCCCGCGACAAGTGCGAACGGCTCCGCCCCCGGCTCCGGCGCGGGATCGGTGCGGGCGTGCGCGGCCAGCGCTGAGAGCGTGGGGTTGCGCACCATGTCGGCCAGCGTGACGTGCACTCCGCGGGCGGCGGCCTCGGCGCGGATCCGCAGCATGAGGATGGAGTCGCCGCCGAGGACGTAGTAGTCGTCGTGCGCGCCGACACGCGGCACGCCGAGCACCCGCGCCCAGACCGCCGCCAGCACCGCCTCGGCCTCGGTGCTCGGCTCGTCGTCGCCGCCTGACCAGGTGGGCTCGGGAAGCGCACGGCGATCCGTCTTGCCGTTGGGCGTGAGCGGGATCGCGTCGATTCGTACGAACCGGGCGGGAATCATGAACTCGGGGAGTGCGGAGACGAGGTGGGCGCGGAGCACGGACGGGTCGAGTTCGCTCTCCGCCACGTAGTAGCCGACCAGGTGCGCGCCGCGTTCCGGTGTGTCGCGGTCGATCACGACGGCCGCGCCGACTCCGGGGGCCGTGGCGAGGTGGTGTCGGACCTCCTCCAGCTCGACCCTGTTGCCGCGAATCTTCACCTGTCCGTCGAGCCGGCCGAGGTACTCCAGCTCGCCGCCGGCGAGCCGGCGCGCCAGGTCGCCCGTCCGGTACATGCGCTCGCCCGGGACGAACGGGTCGGGGACGAAGACGGCGTCGGTCAGGTCGGGCCGTCCCAGGTACCCCCGGGCCACGCCGACGCCCGACACGCACAGTTCTCCCGGCGCGCCGACGGGCTGCGGCAGGCCGGCCGGGTCCAGGACGTAGAGCCGGATGTTGTCGATGGGCCGCCCGATCGGCACCCGGGTCACGGGCCCGGCGGGGCAGTCAAAGTACGACACGTCCACCGTGGCCTCGGTGGGTCCGTACAGGTTGACGAGGCCGGGGCCTTCACCGTCCGGGCGGAAGATCCGGTTGAACCGGGTGACCTGCGAGGGCGTCAGTGCCTCTCCGCTGCAGAAGACATGGCGCAGTGACGCCGCGCGGGCGCGGGCGTCGGGGATGTCGTCGGCCAGGTCGAGAAAGGCCTCGAACATCGACGGCACGAAGTGCAGGACCGTCACCCGTTCCCGCTCGATCGCCCGGAGGATCTCGGCAGGGTCCTTCTCAGCGCCCGGTGGCAGCTGTGCCAGCCGCGCGCCCTCGATCGCCCACCAGAACAGTTCCCACACCGAGACGTCGAAGGAGATCGGGGTCTTCTGGAGGATCACGTCGCCGTCCCCGATCGGGTAACGGCGCTGCATCCAGGCCAGCCGGTTGACAACCGACCGGTGCTCGACCATCACCCCCTTGGGATGACCCGTCGAGCCGGAGGTGTAGATCGCGTACGCGAGGTCGCGTGAGGTCACCGGCGGCGAAGGCGGCTCCGTGCGGGGGGTGGCCGTGCCGCCTGCCGTGCCGCCTGCCGGGTCGGTGACGAGCCGGACGCGCGGCCCGCTTCCGGACACCGGCTCCGGCAGGTCGGTCGAGGTGATGACGACCCGGGCGCCGCAGTCCGCGAGGAGGAGCGCGATCCGGCCGGCGGGATATCCCGGGTCGATCGGGACGTACGCGCCACCGGCCTTGAGGACGGCCAGTATGCCCACGAGCATGTCGGGGCTCCGGTCCAGCATCACGGCCACGCGGTCGCCCACGCGCACGCCGTCCTCGCGCAGCGCCCACGCCAGCCGGTTCGCGCGCTCCTCGAGTTCCTCGTACGAGATGCCGGACGGGTCCGCGTGCGACGCGGTGACGGCGGTGCGGCTCCCCATGAGACCCGCGCGTCTGCCGATGAGCCCGTGCAGCGTCTGGTCGGCGGGGAACGCGCGGGCCGTCGCGTTGTGGAGTTCGATGAGGTCTGCCCGCTCCTCCCGGGGGCTCATCGGCAACGTCGCCAGGCCCCGGCCGGGCTCGGCGACGGCGCCGGCGAGGAGAGTCGACACATGCCGGGCGAGGGCTTCGATCGGGAAGTCCTCATCGAACACGTCGAGCGCGTAGTCGAGATCCACGGTCATGCCGGCTCCGTCGCCCGGTTCGTTGACCACGACCGCCAGCGCTTCCTGGTCATGCGCGCGGGTACCGGTGCCGGCGGCCTCGTGCCGCAGCCTTGGGACGGGCTCGACGTCGGGCCACTGGATGTACGAGAGCGTCACGTCGAACATCTCGCGTGGCTCTCCACGGGGCCGGTCGCGGAGCAGGTCGCCCATGGAGAACCGTTCGTGCCGTTGCAGCAGGCGCCCGCCCGCCTGAATCTGGTCGACCAGGTCGCGCACGGTTTCGGCGGCGGAGACGTTCACGCGCAGCGGTAGCGTGTTGGCGAAGTGGCCGACGGTTCGCCGCGCCGCCGCGCTGCGCCGGTCGGCCAGCGGAACGCCGAGTACGACCTCGCCGCAGCGGTGGATCCGGGACAGGTAGGTGGCGAAGGCCGCCGCGACGTAGGCGAACGGTGACTGCCCGCGCGCCCTGACCGTCTCGGCGAGGCCGCTGGGCAGGGGGAAGGAGTGGCGGGCGCTCGTGCGGGTCCCACTCGGCGCGCGTCTCTCGAAGAGCGCCGGCGTCACACCCGACAGCGCGGTACGGAAATACTCCCGGTCGGCGTCGTGGTCCGGTGAGGCGAGATACGCGGTGTCCTCGGCCACGCGGTCCAGGTAACGGGGCGGGTCGTCGACCTGTTTGCCGGCGTAGTCCGTTCTCACCTGGTCGAAGGCCAGTTTCAGTCCCCACGCGTCGGCGATGATGTGGTGCACCTTGAGAGACACGTACGCCGCCGTCTCGCTTTCCCGCAACACCGTCGCCTCGACCGTGGCGCCCTCCCGTACGTCGAGAGGCCGGTCGAACGACTGGCGCAGCCACTCCTCGCAGGCCACTCGGGGGTCGGCCGCGCCGGACAGGTCCACGATCCGCACGGCGGGCACGTCCTCACCGGCCCACTGGTACGGGGTGCCGTCCCGTTCGTCCTCCCCGAACCGCAGCCGGAACGCGTCGTTGCGCCGCAGCACCTGCTCCAGGCACGCGGCGAACCTGTCCGCGTCCACCGGTCCGGTGAAACGCTGGTACATCAACGCGTTGAACTGCGCGGAGTATGGAAAACGGGCGTGCGCCACCCAGATATCCCGTTGGGGCGCCGTCAAGGAAATCCGCGCCACTCCGGTCACGATTTCACCTCTGTTTTCTCCCGCAGAGTCGATACGAATTGACTCTGCGGGAGGCCGCTCCCGAGATCCAGTAGGTGGCTGGGGTGGCAGTGACAGTACCAGGAAAAGATGTTCTACCCGGTATGTGTGGCTGGAACATGAATGACGATTTTTTCGCCGTTCGGGTGGCCTATGTAAAGATCGATAATGGTCATGTCGATGATTTCCGTGCGAGTGTTTCGCATTTTGCTTGATCTTGTATTCGGCCCTAGGACGTGATGTTCCTCCCACCATCTCCGAAAATGGGGGCTACTTTCGTTGAGATTTTCTATCAATTCGGTCAGGCGTGGGTCGCCGTACCATCCCACCGCTGCCGTGCGGAACCGGGCGACGAGTTCACGGGCTTCTGTCTCCCAATCGACAAAACATTTCCGGGAGACCGGTGAGGTGAGCATCCACAGGACGATATTGCGTCTCTCCTTGGCCAGTTCGGAAAAGTCCGAGTACCACTCGTCGGCGGCCTCGTTCCAGCTGATGATGTCGCACAGGCATGTGGTCACATATGCGGGAACGGGGTTGAGCGACTCGACGATGCGTGTCCATTGATTCTCCGTCTGGTCGTTTCCCTCGGAAGCGTGGGAACTCTGACGGGACCTCTCAGAAAGCCTGCGTAAGTACTGCCTCTCGTAACTGGACAGGCGGAGTACGGTGGCCACCCGCTCCAGCGCGGCCGGAGATGGGGCGATGTCTCTGGCCTGCTCCAGGTAGGTGTACCAGGTCGGGCTGAGCCCAGCGAGAATCGCTACCTCCTCCCGGCGCAGTCCGGGAGTCCGGCGGCGGGAACCGGTCGGCAGGCCGACATCCTTCGGTGTGACGCGCTCCCGATTCTTCCGCAGGAAGTGGGCAAGTTCCAGCCGCTGGTCTTTCGCGCTCACAATTAACCTCCGGTTGATTGTGTGCACCGCTCTTCCGAGTCGGATACTACAAAGTTGACCGGCAAGGGTCGAGAACTGCGGGGCTGTCGCTCCGCGCATATTCAAGGGATTTGTGATTCGATGTCGATACGGGATGGAGGTCGGTGTCAATTGGTGGTGCCGGTATGGTCGAATCTCTTCTCCAGGGTCGTGTGCAGCCACTCGGCCAGCTCGTTGGGAGTCGGAAGCTCAAGCACCAGGGTCGTCGGTGGCCGCAGTCCCGTCCGGGCGCCAAGCCGGTTGCTCAGCTCGACGGCCGTCAGCGAGTCGAACCCGGCGTCGAACAGCACCTGTGCCGTGTCGATCGCGCTGGGGGATTGATGCCCCAGCACCGTCGCCACCTCTGCTCTGACCATTTCGAGCAGCGTTTCGCGCCGGTCCGCCGGAGACATTTCCGCCAGCCGTTCCATCAGAGGCTCCCCCTTTTCGCGCTTTTCCCGGCCGGGCGGATCGAGTTTCGCGAGGACCAGCACCGCCTCGTCGGCCGCGAGCGCCGCGTCGAAGAGCACCACCCCCTCCCCGGTTGTCATCGGCCGCCCCCCGGTGCGTCCCAGCCTGGCGCGGTCAGCCCGGCTCAGCCCCGCCGTCAGGGCGCTCTCGGTGGCCCACAACCCCCATGCCAGAGAGGTCGCCGGCAGTCCGAGACCGCGCCGATGCTCCGCGAGAGCGTCGAGGAACGTATTGGCCGCCGCGTAGTTGCCCTGTCCCGGCTGTCCGACGACCCCCGAGAGCGAGGAGAACAGGACGAACGCGGAGAGGTCCTGTTCCCTGGTGAGGTCATGCAGATACCAGCTCGCATCGAGCTTCGGCCGCAGCACGGTGTCCAGCCGGTCCCGGGAGAGTCCCCCTACCGTGCTGTCGTCGATGATCCCCGCCATGTGCACGACACCCGTGAGCGGATGCTCGGACGGGATCTCGGCGAGCAGTCCCGCCAGCGCGTCACGGTCGGCCACGTCGCACGCGGCGACGGTGACATGCGCTCCCAGCCCGGCCAGTTCCTCGCGGAGTTCCGCGGTTCCCGCCGAGTCGCCCCCGCTCCGGCCGGCCAGCACCAGCCGCCGTACCCCGTGTGCCGTGACCAGCCGACGCGCGATCAGCGCGCCCAGTGTTCCCGTCCCGCCCGTGACCAGTACGGTTCCGTGCGGGGAGAAGGCGCTTCCCGTCCGTGCGGAGGGCGCCGGAGGTGCGTCCGGGGTCAGGCGGGGCGCGTAGGCCCGGCCGCCGCGCAGTGCCACCTGGGGCTCGCCCGTCGCCAGCACCGCCGCCACCGTGCGGTCCGGCTCGCCGTCACCGTCCAGGTCGAGCAGGACGACCCGGCCGGGATGCTCGGCCTGGGCCGAGCGGCCCAGCCCCCACACCGGCGCCGCGGCAAGACCACTCAGCTCGTCGTCGGCCGTCGCGCGCACCGCTCCCCGGGTGACCAGAACGATCTGACAGCGCGCCGGCCGGTCGTCGGCGAGGAACGCCTGAACGCGGGCGAGGGCGTCGCCGGTAATCGCGTGCGCCTCCGCCACGAGGTCGCCGTCTCCGCCGCGGCCGATCGGGCAGTCGACGACGAGAACGTCCGGGGCCCGCTCCCCGGCGAGCCCCACCGCCGCCTCGAAGGGGGCGATCCGCAGCGGTGCCGGATCGGAGGGCAGATCGATCTCCTCCCAGCGGACCCGGTGGATCCCACGCGCCGCCACCGTGCCGGCCGGATCGGTGAGTTCGGCGAGCTTGACCAGGGCCAGCGGACGCATCGTCAGCTCCGCCACGTCGGCCACCACGTCGTCGTTGGAATCGGTGATCGTCAGAGCCACCACGCCGGTCCGTACCGGACGTATCCGCACCCGCAGCGTCCCCGCGCGGGACCCGTACGTCCGCACCCCGCTCCAGGAGAACGGCAGCCGTATGTGGTCATCGGCTCGCCCGTCCCCGTCCGTGCCCGCCATGCGAAGGACGAGGGAGTGGAGGGTGGCGTCGAGAAGCGCGGGGTGAACGGTATAGCCACCGGTGTCGAGCGTGCCGACGGGTTCGACCTCCGCGTACAGCTCCTCGCCCCGCAGCCAGGCCGCTCGCAGACCGCGGAACGCGGGACCGTAGTCGAACCCGTACGCGGCCAGCCTGTCGTAGGCGGCGTCGGCGGTGACGGGTACGAGTCGCTCGGCCCCGTCCGGCGGCCAGGCGGACGGGCGCCCCGGCAAGTCCTCTCCCACACCGTCGTCTCCCGCGTCCGCCCGGGGGGCGGGGGTGAGGACGCCCTGGGCGAGCCTCATCCAGACCGGCTCGGTATGGC
The DNA here is from genome assembly GCF_039537505.1 of Streptosporangium oxazolinicum. Lineage (NCBI taxonomy): Bacteria > Bacillati > Actinomycetota > Actinomycetes > Streptosporangiales > Streptosporangiaceae > Streptosporangium > Streptosporangium oxazolinicum. The sequence goes on along the minus strand of NZ_BAABAQ010000002.1, from coordinate 751,901 downwards.
CGGCGCCGTCACCGGCCGGCCGGGCGTGGACGGTCAGCTTCCGCCGGCCGTTCTCGTCCGGGGCCTCCACCTTGACCTGCAGGTCGACGTCCCTGTCCGGCGGCAGCGCCAGCGGACGTTCCAGGACGAGATCGTCGAGCACCGGGGAGCCGAGCCGCCGCCCGATCTGAAGGGCGAGTTCGACGAGCGCCGTGGCGGGGAGCAGCGGGACGCCGGCGATCTCGTGGTCGGCGAGCCAGGGCTGAATCCGCTGTGACAGCGTGCCGGTGGCGACCACGCCGCCGTCGGCGAGCTCCACCAGGGTGTCGAGGAGAGGGTGGGGCCGGGGCGCGGCCGCGGCCGTCGCGGTGAGCCAGTAGCGGGTGTGCCGGAAGGCATAGGTGGGCAGTTCGCATGGGCGTGTCGCGGCGGGGAAGAACGCGGGCCAGTCCAGCCGCGCGCCCGCCACGTGCGCCTCTCCCAGGGCGGTGACCACCGACAGCGTCTCGGACCGCCCCCGCCGGAGCGTCGTGATCGTCCTGGGGGCGTCCAGCGTCGCGGTCACGCTGGGAGTGAGCGCGGGGCTCGGCGAGAGTTCCAGATAGGCGTCGACCCCGCGTTCCGCCAGGGTGCGGACGCCTTCGGCGAAGCGCACGGTCGCGCGGATGTGGCCGGCCCAGTAGTCCGGTGAACCCAGTTCGTCATCGGTGGCGAGCCTGCCGGTCACGTTCGACACGACCGGAATACGCGCCGGGGCGTACGACAGACCGGCCGCGATCCGCCGGAACTCAGCCAGCGCGCCGTCCATGTGCGGGGAGTGGAAGGCATGGCTGACCCGTAGCCGCGTCGTCCTGCGACCACGACTCCGCCACGACTCCGCCACGGCCAGCACGGTCGCCTCGTCCCCCGACACGACGACCGAACCGGGCGCGTTGACGGCCGCGATCGTCACCTCCCGGCCGTCGAAGGAGTCCAGCACCTCCTCCTCGGAGGAGTTCACGGCGACCATGGCGCCGTCCGCCCTGGCCGCCTGCATCAACCTGCCCCGTGCGGCCACGAGCGCGCATGCGTCGGGCAGCGACAGCACACCCGCGACGTGGGCCGCGGTGAGCTCACCCAGCGAGTGACCGATCAGGTGGCTCGGGCGCAGCCCCCAAGCCTCGAACAGCCGGTACAGCGCGACCTCGACCGCGAACAGCGCGGGCTGCGCGTACGCCGTCCGGTCCAGCAGGTCCAGAAGGAACAGTTGCTCCTCGCGCGCGAGGACGATATCGCGGAGGGGCCGGTCCAGATGCGCGTCGAACAACGCGCACGCCTCGTCGAAGGCAGCCGCGTAGATCGGATACGACATGTACAGTTCACGGCCCATGCCGGGACGCTGGGTGCCCTGCCCACCGAACAGCACGGCGACCGACCCGCCGGCGCCGGTGTTGCCTCCGGTGACCACCTCGGGAGCCGTCGCTCCGGAGCTCAGCGAACGCAGGCCCGCCATCAGCTCCTCCCGTGACTCGCCGACGACGGAGGCGCGGTGCGCGAAGGCCGTACGGGTGGTCGCCAGCGCCAGCCCCACCGACGCGGCGTCGTCCTTCCGCGCGTCGAGGTACCCGGCGAGCCGCGCCGCCTGCGCCCGCACACCGTCGGCGGTGGGCGCCGACACCAACCATGGGACGGGAGCCCGCGGTCCCGTGTCCGGCGCCGTCGCCGGGACGGACTGCTGGACGGGTGCCTCCGGGGCCTGTTCGAGGATGATGTGGGCGTTGGTGCCGCTGATGCCGAACGAGGAGACGCCCGCTCTGCGGGGGCGGCCGGTCTTGGGCCACGCCGTGGTCTCGGTGAGGAGTTCGACGGTTCCGGAGGACCAGTCGACGTGCGGGGTTGGTTTGTCCAGGTGCAGGATGCGGGGGAGGAGGTCGTGGCGCATGGCCATGACCATTTTGATGATTCCGGCGATGCCGGCGGCGGCCTGGGTGTGGCCGATGTTGGATTTCATCGATCCCAGCCGGAGGGGCCGGTGGGCGGGGCGGTCGTGGCCGTAGGCGGCGATGATGGCCTGTGCCTCGATGGGGTCGCCGAGCACGGTACCGGTGCCGTGTGCCTCGACGGCGTCCACGTCGGCGGGGGTGAGGCCGGCGTTGGTGAGGGCGGTTCGGATGACGCGTTGCTGGGAGGGGCCGTGGGGTGCGCTCAGGCCGTTGCTGGCTCCGTCCTGGTTGACGGCGGAGCCGCGGATGAGGGCCAGTACGGGGTGTTTGTTGCGTTGGGCGTCGGAGAGTCGTTCGAGGAGGAGGAGTCCGGCGCCTTCGCTCCAGGCGGTGCCGTCGGCGGTGGCGGCGAAGGGTTTGCAGCGTCCGTCGGGAGCCAGTCCGCGCTGTCGGCTGAACTCCACGAACATGCCGGGGGAGGCCATTATGGTGACGCCTCCGGCCAGGGCGAGGGTGCATTCGCCGCGGCGTAGTGCCTGGACGGCCAGGTGTATCGCCACCAGCGACGACGAGCAGGCGGTGTCCACCGTCACCGCCGGCCCCTCCAGGCCGAGGACGTAGGAGACACGGCCCGAGGCGACACTGGGCTCGGAACCGGTCAGGATGTACCCGTCACAGGCCTTGACCTGTGATCCCCCGAGGGAGGCGTACTCCTGCGGCATCACCCCGGTGAAGACACCCGTGTCGCCGCCGCGGAGGGAGGACGGGGATATGCCGGCTCGCTCCAGCGCCTCCCACGAGATCTCCAGCAGCACCCGCTGCTGGGGGTCCATCGCCAGGGCCTCACGCGGGTTGATGCCGAAGAAACCGGCGTCGAAGAGGTCGGCGTCGTGCAGGAAGCCACCCCGGAGGGTGTACGTCTTGCCCGACGCGTCGGAGTCCGGGTCGTAGAGCTCCTCCCCATTCCACCCGCGGTTGGCGGGGAACTCCGAGATCGCGTCCCGTCCCTCGGCGAGGAGCTCCCACAGCCCTTCGGGGGAGTCGGCGCCGCCGGGGAAACGGGAGGCCATCGAGACGATCGCGATCGGTTCCCGATCCCTCGCCTCGATCTCTCGAAGGCGCTGACGGGTCTGGTGCAGGTCGACGGTGACCTGCTTGAGATAGGCGCGAAGTTCGTCCGCGGTCGCCATGCGAGCTCAGTCCTTTCCGATGGAGTCGAATGACCGGCGCATTTCACAACCCCGCGTCGATGATCTGGAAGAGCTCGTCGTCGGAGGCCGAGCCGAGCTTCGTGGCGATGTCGTCCCGCGCTCCGCCGAGCCGTTCAAGGAAACCTTTGAGACGGGTCACGAGCTGTGCCCGGGTCTCGTCGTCGGGTGGCTCGGCCAGCACCCTCGACTCCAGTCGCTCCAGCTCGGCGAGCGGGGGCGGGTTCCGGTCCGGTTCCGGTGCGAGTTCGGCTCTGAGCCGCTCGGCGAGCGCGACCGGAGTGGGATGGTCGAAGATCACGCTGCTGGGGAGGCGGAGATCGAGGACGACACCGAGGCGGTTGCGGAACTCGACGGCGGTCAGCGAGTCGAATCCGGCGTCCTTGAACGCCTGGTCGTCGGCGATGGACGACGGGCTGGCATGGCCCAGCACCGTGGTGGCCTCGGCACGGACCAGCCGGGTCAGCTCGTTGTGCTGTTCGGTGCCGGACATGGCGGCCAGGCGTTGCCTCCACCGCCCGGCGGGAGAGGCGCCCGGTGTGACGACGGGGCGTGCGGCGCGGCGGGCCCGGACACCGGTCAGCTCGCGCAGGAGCGGTGGTGCCCCGGCGGTGCGGTCGAGCCGCGCGAGGACCGCCAGCGGGCCGCCGCCGGCGCAGGCCGAGTCAAAGAGGGCCAGGCCCCGCTCGGCCGAGAGTGGGGTCACGCCCGAGCGTGCCATGCCGGTCAGGTCGTTCCGGTCCAGCCACCCGGCCATGCCGCCGGTCCGCTCCCAGGGACCCCACGCGAGCGAGACGGCGGGAAGGCCGAGGGAGTGCCGGTACGCCGCGAGGGCGTCGAGGAAGGCGTTGGCCGCGGCGTAGCCGGCCTGGCCGGCGTTGCCGAGGATGCCCGCGACCGAGGAGAAGAGCACGAACGCGGTCAGGTCCAGCTCCTTGGTGAACTCGTGCAGGTGCCAGGCGGCGTCGGCCTTCGGGCGCATCACGCCACCGAGACGCTCGGGGGTCAGGGAGTGCAGGGTGCCGTCGTCGAGGACACCGGCGGCGTGCACGACCGCGGTCAGCGGATGTTCGGCGGGTACGGTGGCCAGCAGCGCGGCGAGGGCCTCGCGGTCGGCCACGTCGCACGCGGCGACGGTCACCTCCGCACCCGCCTCGGTGAGATCGGCCCGCAGTTCCGCGGCGCCGTCGGCTCCGAGGCCCCGTCGGCCGGCCAGCAGCAGTCGCCGCACCTCGTACCTGGAGACCAGATGGCGGGCGACCAGTCCGCCGAGGTCGCCGGTGCCGCCGGTGACCAGTACGGTGCCGTCCGGGTCCGGCCGCCAAGACGGCCCGTCGTCCGGTGGCGCCGACTCCCGTCCGGCGGTGCTCGCGATCCTCAGCCTCGGTGTGAGAACGGTTCCCTCGCGTACGGCCAGCTGCGGCTCCCCAGCCGCCGCGACGGCCAGCGCGGCGGGTAGCGTCCGCTCCGAGACGTTCTGATCGTCGATGTCGACCAGCACGATCCGGTCCGGGTGCTCCGACTGCGCGGCGCGTAGCAGTCCCCACACCGCCGCATGGGCGAGATCGCGGGCTCCCTCGTCGTCGCGGGTGGACACCGCACCCCAGGTGATCACGACCAGGCGTGCGGCGGTGAACCGGTCGTCGGTGAGCCAGTCCTGGACCAGGGTCAGCATCCGGCCGGTGGCGACGTGCGTCGCGGCTACCGGGAGACGGTCCCGGTCGGGAACGCAGACGACGAGCACCGCGTCCGGTACCGGTACGCCGGCGTCGACGGCCCTGCCCAAAGCCGCCAGGTCGGCGTACGCGGTGACCCGGATCTCCGGTGAGGAGAGGACAGAGGCCAGGCCGCGGTCCCCGCCGAGGACGGCCATCGTTCCCGGTCCCGGTTCCGCCGCCGGCGCGGGAGGCCACTCCAGGCGAAGAAGCGAGCCGTCGGTGGACCCGGGGGCGAGCAGCTCCACGCGGACCTGCCGGAACGTCAGCGACTCTGCGGAGAGGACCGGGGCGCCGGTGGCGTCGGCGACCGCCAGCGCCACCGAGCCGGGACCCGCCCGGGAGAGCCGCACCCTGGCGGGGAGCGTGTCGGCGTGCGATGTCACACCGGTCCATACGAACGGCAGGCGCGGGGCCGGCAGACCCGTGCCGTCCAGGACGAACGGGTGCAGCGCGGCGTCGAGGAGCGCGGGGTGGACGGTGAAGCCGGAGGTGTCCAGCCCGTCGGGCGGGGTGACCTCGGTGAAGAGCACCTCCCCGTCCTCCCAGGCGGCGAGCAGGCCCTGGAAGGCCGGCCCGTACTGGAGACCGGCCTCGGCGAGGCGCTCGTAGGCGTCGTCGAGACGGATCGGGCGGGCGCCGCCGGGTGGCCAGACCCCGGCGAGGCCGGAGAAGTCCGGGACGGGGCGTGCGGATCCGGACCCGGCCTCGGCCTCCGCGGAGAGCAGGCCTGTGGCGTGGAGGGTCCATTCGGTGTCGGCCGGTGCGTCATCCCGCCTGGATCGCACCGTGACGGGCTGGGGGGCCGTCTCGCCGGCCGGGGCGAGGATCACCTGGACCTGTACGCCGCCTCGCTCCGGTATGACGAGGGGTGCCTCGATGGTCAGCTCGTCGACGCGGTCACGGCCGGTGAGGCGGGCGGCGTGCAGCAGGATGTCCACGTAGGCGGTGCCAGGAAGGATCACGGTATCGGCGACGGTGTGGTCGGCGAGCCACGGATGGTCGTCGGGGGAGAGACGCCCGGTCAGCAGGAGGCCGCCGCCGGGGAGTTCGGCCATGGCGCCGAGCAACGGGTGGGCCGCCGGTTCCAGGCCCGCCGATCTCATATCCCCACCGGCGACGGTGGAGGAGGACCAGTACCGCCTGCGCTGGAAAGGGTAGGTGGGTAGCTCTACGGGTTCGGCCGGTGGCCCGGGATACGACGTCTGCCACGGGACGGCCATGCCGCCGGTGTAGCCCCCGGCGACCGAGGTCAGGAACCGGGTCATGCCGCCGTCGTCGCGTCGCAGTGATCCCACCACGAGCGCCTCCGGTGCGCTTTCCTGGATCGCGGCGGTCAGTACGGGGTGCGGGCTGATCTCGACGAAGGTGTCGTAGCCGCGTTCCAGCAGCCGGCGGATGGTGGGTGCGAACCGCACCTGCCGGCGTAGGTTGCGGTACCAGTAGGCGGCGTCGAGTTCGCGCGTGTCCAGTTCGTCGCCGGTGACGGTGGAGAAGAACGGCACGGTGCCGCCGGCCGGGGTGACGGAGGCGAGGGCGGTCAGCATGTCGTGTTTGACGGGGGTGACCGCTGCGGAGTGGGAGGCGTAGTCGATGGGGAGGCGGCGGGCGCGTATGCCGTCGGTTTCGCAGGTGGCGAGCAGGGCGTCGAGGGGGGCGGGGGCGCCGGAGACGACGACGGAGGCCGGGCCGTTGACGACGGCGATGGCCAGGTGCCCGGGTTGGCGGGCGGTGGCCCGTCGGATGAGGCGTTCGACCTGGTCGATGGGGAGGGGGAGGGATACCATGCCGCCGGTGCCGGCCAGTTTGGTCAGGGCCTGACTGCGCAGGGCGACGAGGCGGGCGGCTTCGGCAAGGGGCAGGGCGCCGGCCACGTACGCGGCGGTGATCTCTCCTTGGGAGTGTCCGATGACGGCGTCGGGGTGGATGCCGTGGGCTTGCCAGAGGGCGGCCAGGGAGATCATGACGGCGAACAGCGCCGGTTGCACGACGTCGGCTCGGTCGTAGCCGGGGGCGGTCGGCGCGCTGTGGAGTACGTCGTGCAGGTCCCAGGGCACGTGGGGGGCGAGGGCTTGGCCGCATCGTTCGATGTGCCGGCGGAAGACGGCGGAGGAACGCAGGAGGTCGAGGGCCATTCCGGTCCATTGGGGGCCTTGCCCGGGGAAGACGAAGGCGGTGAGGCCGGTGCGTCTGGTGGCGGTGCCGGTGATGAGGGCGGGGTCGGGGCGGCTGTGAATGAGGGCGTCGAGTGCGCGGAGCATGGTGGGCTGGTCGGGCGCGAGGAGGACGGCTCGGTGGTCGAAGGGGGTGCGGGTGGCGAGGGTGCGGCCGATGGCGGTCAGGTCGCCGCCGGGAGTGGTGGTGATGTGGGTGCGGATGTTGTGGGCGTGGGTGCGGAGGGCTTGTTCGTCGCGGGCGGAGATGGGCCACACGGCGACTTCCCGGTCGTCCTGGCTCGCGGGCGCCGGGTCGGTGGTTTCGCGGGGGGCCTGTTCGAGGATGATGTGGGCGTTGGTGCCGCTGATGCCGAACGAGGAGACGCCCGCTCTGCGGGGGCGGCCGGTCTTGGGCCACGCCGTGGTCTCGGTGAGGAGTTCGACGGTTCCGGAGGACCAGTCGACGTGCGGGGTTGGTTTGTCCAGGTGCAGGATGCGGGGGAGGAGGTCGTGGCGCATGGCCATGACCATTTTGATGATTCCGGCGATGCCGGCGGCGGCCTGGGTGTGGCCGATGTTGGATTTCATCGATCCCAGCCGGAGGGGCCGGTGGGCGGGGCGGTCGTGGCCGTAGGCGGCGATGATGGCCTGTGCCTCGATGGGGTCGCCGAGGACGGTACCGGTGCCGTGTGCCTCGACGGCGTCCACGTCGGCGGGGGTGAGGCCGGCGTTGGTGAGGGCGGTTCGGATGACGCGTTGCTGGGAGGGGCCGTGGGGTGCGCTCAGGCCGTTGCTGGCTCCGTCCTGGTTGACGGCGGAGCCGCGGATGAGGGCCAGTACGGGGTGTTTGTTGCGTTGGGCGTCGGAGAGTCGTTCGAGGAGGAGGAGTCCGGCGCCTTCGCTCCAGGCGGTGCCGTCGGCGGTGGCGGCGAAGGGTTTGCAGCGTCCGTCGGGAGCCAGTCCGCGCTGTCGGCTGAACTCCACGAACGCGCCGGGGGAGGCCATTATGGTGACGCCTCCGGCCAGGGCGAGGGTGCATTCGCCGCGGCGTAGTGCCTGGACGGCCAGGTGTATCGCCACCAGCGACGACGAGCAGGCGGTGTCCACCGTCACCGCCGGCCCCAGCAGTCCGAGCACGTACGCGATCCGGCCGGAGATCACGCTGGTCGTGTGACCGGTCAGCAGGTAGCCCTCCGCGCCGTCGGCAGGCTCGTGCAGGCGGGGACCGTACTCCTGGGGCATGGCGCCGACGAACACCCCGGTGGAGGAGGAACCCAGGGAGTGAGGCGGGATGCCGGCTCGCTCCAGCGCCTCCCACGAGATCTCCAGCAGCACCCGCTGCTGGGGCTCCATCGCCGCCGCCTCGCGTGGGCTGATCCCGAAGAAGTCGGCGTCGAAGAGGTCGGCGCCGTACAGGAACCCGCCCCGTCGCGTATATGAGGTGCCCGGAGTGTCGGGGTCGGGGTTGTACAGGCGATCGAGATCCCAGCCCCGGTTGTCAGGGAACGTCCCGATGGCGTCTCGCTCTTCGATCAGCAGCTTCCACAGGTCCTCGGGGGAGTTGACCCCGCCGGGATAACGGCAGCCTATCGAGACGATCGCCAGCGGCTCCTCCGCCGCCCCGGCCTGCGTGACCTCTGAGGCGGCCTCCCCGAACCCGGTCGTACGACGGGCTACGCCGCTCACCGCGACGCCGATCTCATCGGGCATGTGATGGTCCTTCTCGTATCGAGGTACGTGGCCTCGTCACCACATGAACTGGCCGCCGTCTACGATGAGCTTTTGACCGGTTATGTACCGGGCGGCGTCACCGATCATGAATTCCAGTGCGCTCGCCATCTCGTCGGGTGATCCGATCCGGCCTTGCGGGATGCCGGTGAACATGCTGTCGCGGTGCTCGGGTGCCGCGGTTCGGCAGCGCATCTGCATGTCCTCGGTGTCGATCATCCCGGGGATCAGGCAGTTCACCCGGATGGTCGGTGCCAACTCCAGGGCCAGGCACTTGGTCAGATGCAGCAGCCCGGCCTTGCTGGCGCAGTAGTTGGCGCCGTTGAACCTCGGCCGGATGCCGGTCGTGGCGCCGACGTTGACCACGGACCCGCCGCCGGCCGTCAGCATGGCGGGGGCGAACGCCTGGGTCAGATAGAAGGGCGCGGAGAGGTTGGCGTCCAGGACGGTGTGCCAGTCGTCGTCCGTCAGTTCCAGAAAGGGACGGTCGATGTTACGCCCCGCGTTGTTGACCAGTACGCGCGGGGTGCCGTGGTCGCGGAGGATTTCCGCGGCGGTGTGGCGGGCAGCCGAGGGGACGGAGACGTCACAGGGGATCGCGGTAAATCCGTCGGGCAGCATGGCCCTGGCGGTTTCGGCGGCACCCTTGTCGTGCCTGAAGAGGGCTACCACCTGGTATCCCAGTTCTGTCAAGCGCTGGCTGAACGAGAGTCCGATCCCCTTTGTTCCGCCGGTGACGACGGCCAGCGGCTTTGCCGATGACAGGCTGTTCATCGAGATCTCATCTCCGGTGCGGTGTGAATAATGAGTGCCGATATATATTTCAGACAGGACCGACCGGTTATTGGACGATAGCGTCCGCCTCGATTTCGACCAGCAGGGCGGGATCGGCCAGAGCGGATATCTCGACGAAGGTGGTGGTCGGCCGGATGTCCGCGAAGACGGCCACATGGGCCCTGGCCACGGCGTTGAAGTCGGCGATGTCTGTCAGGTAGACGCGCGTGCGCACCACATCGGAAGCGCTCGCTCCGGCTTCACGCAGCGCATTGACTATCCTGTCAAGGATTTCGGCTGCCTGTTTTCCGGCGTCGCTCCCTCCGATAGGGCCGTTTGGGGCACCCGCGGTAGTACCAGAGACGAAGACGAATGGGCCTGTGCGTACTGTGCGTGAGTAACCGACCAATGATTCGTATGGGGATCCAGAGGAAAACAGCTGCCGTGAGGGGGCTGATGACACGGAACGCTCATTCATGTCAGTAAGCTTGTGTAGGCATCATGGCGATGTCAATTTAAGATTGAAACATGGAAGGCATAAGCAAGGGCTTCATGATGGATTTGCGTCGCCTGCGCGTCTTGCGAGAGCTGCGTGATCACGGTAGCGTAACCGCCGTTGCCGAAATACTTCATCTGACCCCTTCAGCGGTTTCCCAGCAGATCGCCAAACTCTCCCGCGAGTTTGGTATTCCGCTGACCGTTCGTTATGGACGTCGCGTACGAATCACCGACCAGGCTCAGCTGCTGCTCGAACACGCAGAGATGATCTCCTGGCACATCAAGAACGCGCATGCCGACCTGATGGCGTACGAGGAGGGGAAGGTCGGCAGCGTCCTGGTCGGAGGACTCTCCTCGGCGATCAGGGATGTGATCGCCCCGGCCCTGAGCGAGCTGGGCCGTACCGATCCGGGGGTGAACGTCCTGGTGCGCGAGGCCGAGCCACCCGGCTGCTTCGCCGATCTTGAGATGGGCAACCTCGACATCGTCGTCGCCGGCGAGCACCGGAACAGCCCGATCCGCTCCGATGTCCGTTACACCCGGGTCGACCTGCTCGCCGACCCGCTCTACGCCGCCCTGCCGCTGAACCATGTCTTCGCCACGCGGGACTCGGTCGAGCTCGCCGACCTGGCCGCTGAGCCGTGGATCGTCGGTATGGACGGCGACCCGTACGCGGACGTGGTGCGGGCCGCATGCATGATGGTGGGCTTCACTCCGGACGTGCGGCACCGCGTCAGCGAGTGCTCTGCGGCACTCGCCCTGGTCGCCGTGGGCAGGGGGGTCGCGCTGGTGCCCAGCCTCGCCATGGCCGTCCAGCCGCCCGGTACGGTTCTGCTGCCGTTGTGCGGCCCTCCGGTCACCCACACTCTGTATGCGGTGCTCCGCGCGGGATCCCAACGTATCCCTACGTACCGGACAGTGCTGGACGCCTTGCGCGGTATCGCTCACACGGTCGGTGCGACAGACGGGTCGCGCTGCCGGCGCTCAATCGCGTACAGGTGTGAGCCAGCCGAGTCCGGTGAAGTCCAGGCCCGTCGTGGCCTGGCGGAACGCTCGGGAGAGGGTGTCGAAGACCGGCCGGCAGGCGGGGAGGTCATGGTCGCCGATCGAGGCGACCGGAACCAGCTCGCTGGCCGTGCCGGTGAGGAACACCTCGTCGGCCGTGAGCAGATCCCGCACCTCCACGGGCTCCTCGACCGTCGGCATGCCGATCTTGCGGGCGATCACCAGCACCGTGTCGCGGGTGATGCCGGGTAGCAGGCTGTCCGTGAGCCAGGGGGTGATCAGGCGGCCCCCGCGCACCAGGAACACGTTGGCCACGCTCGCCTCGGCCACCCGCCCGGACTCCGGGTCGAGCTGGATCGCGTCGTCGTATCCGGCCTTGGCCGCCTCGGTCCTGGCCAGTGCCGAGACCACGTACATGCCGGTCGCCTTGGCGCCCGGCGGGAACGTCGCGGGTGACGGGCGACGCCACGTGGAGATCATGAGCCGGGCCGGTGGAGCGGTCGGCGGCCGGAACGAGGTCGCCGGCCAGACCTCGACGGCCAGGGTGAACGGCGTGCCGGACAGGTCGATCGACAGGATCGGATCGGCTGTGAACAGCGCGGGCCGGACGTAGCACCGGGGCAGCCCGCTCGCCGCCGCGGCCGCCAGGACGTCGGCCTCCAGCCGCTCGATCCCGTAGTCGTGCGCCATGCCGAGCAGCGCCGCCGACCGCAGCAGCCTGGTCAGGTGCTCCTCCAGCCGGAACAGCGCGGGGCCGTCCTGTGTCAGGTAGCAGCGGATGCCTTCGAAGACGGCTGTGCCGTGCTGCATGCTGCTGCCTCCGAACGGGATGCGCCGCTCGCTCACCGAGCCGTCCCAGAACGTGAGTACGGACGCCGAAGCCATGCCCATGATGTCTCTTCCCTCCTCGAGGCTAGCTACGACGCTAGAAGTCGATCACGTCCTCGCCAATACGACCAACGTCGCATTACGACTCGGTCGATTGGTCGGATGCGGCGGCTCGGCTCCGGCACCGAGACTCGTCAGCAGTCGATGTCACCGACCTGAAGGATCGTCCATGTCGCACCGCCTGATCGCTTTCCTGTCCGATGTGGGAGCCAACGACGAGGCCACCGCCCTGTGCAAGGGGCTCATGCTGAGCATCGCTCCCGGCGCGACCATTGTCGACATCACCCACGCGGTGACGCCGTTCGACATCCGCGAGGGCGCGCTCTTCCTGGAGGACGTTCCCGCGTCCTTCCCGGCGGAGACCATCATCGCCGCCTACGTCTATCCGCAGACCGGCACCGACACCCGATGCGTCGTCGTGCGCAACGAGAAGGGCCAGCTCCTGGTCGCGCCGAACAACGGGCTGCTCACCTTCGCGATCGAGTCCGTGCCTGCGGTCGAGGTGTACGAGGTGACCTCGCCCGACGTGATGCACCAGCCGGTCACTCCCACCTGGTACGGCAAGGACGTGGTGGCCGCCTGTGCGGGACACCTCGCGGCGGGGGTGCCGATCGACGCGGTCGGGCCCGCACTGGACTCGGCCGGCCTTGTGCGCCTGTCGCACACACAGGCGAGCCGGGCCGCGGGCGGCGGCGCCGAAGGTGAGATCACCCGTATCGACAAGAACTTCGGGAACGTGTGGACCAACGTGCCCGGTGCCCTCCTCGGCACTTCGGAGGAGATGCGCGCCGGGATGCTGCGGGTCGTTTTGGACGGTGAGACGCTGGAGATCCCGTTCCGCGACACCTTCGGCGAGGTCGGGGTTGGTGAGCCGCTGGCGTATGTCAACAGCAGGGGCAAACTGGCGCTCGGCCTCAACCAGGGCAGCTTCGTCGAGAAGTGGGATATCGTCCCGGGAGCCCAGATCACCGTGACGCTGAGCTGAGGCTGAGATGTCCATAGGGGTCATCGGTGGCAGCGGGCTCTACGACCTGCCAGGGCTGACCGCGGTCGAGGAGGTCCGGCTCGGCTCGCCGTACGGCGAGCCGAGCGGGCCGCTGATGGCCGGGACGCTGGCCGGTCGGCGGGTCGTGTTCCTGTCCAGGCACGGCCGGGGACACACCCTGTCCCCGGCCGAGGTTCCGGCACGGGCCAACATCCACGCGCTGAAGAGCGTCGGCGTCCGCCAAATAGTCAGCGTCAGCGCGGTGGGCAGCCTCCGTGAGGAACTCGCACCCGGTGACGTCGTGGTTCCCGACCAGATCGTGGACCGCACCCGTGGCACGCGCGCCTCGACGTTCTTCGGCGGCGGCGTGGTCGCGCACGTCTCCTTCGCGGATCCCTTCTGCGCGCGGCTGCGGCCTCTGCTCGCCGAGGCCGCCAGGTCGGCCGGGGCCCGTACACACGACACGGGCACCTACTGCTGCGTGGAAGGCCCGCAGTTCTCCACCCGTGCCGAGTCCGACCTCTACCGGTCGTGGGGGATGGACGTCATCGGTATGACCGCGTTGCCGGAGGCCAAGCTCGCCCGCGAGGCCGAGCTCTGCTACGTGGGGCTCGCGCTGGTGACGGACTACGACTGCTGGCGACGGGACGACCCCGGTACGGTGAGCGCGCACGCCGTGGCCGACGTGATGCGGCGCAACGTCGACCTGGCCAGGGAGGCCGTCGTCCGGCTCGTGGAAAGGCTGCCGGACGACTTCACCTGTCCCTGCCAGGAGGCGCTCGGCGATGCGGTCATGACCGGTCCGGAGGTGGCCGTGCCCGGACATGCGCGCTGGCTGTTGCGCAAGGAGACCCGGGTCTGACTCAGCCGGACTGGTTGGAGGGGTGTCGCCGGTCCACGTCGGGAATCCAGGTCCGCTGATCGTTTTGGGCGGGCAGCGTGGGCGCGGGCATCAAGGCGAGCAGCCGCCCGAGGTTCGCACTGGTGTTACGCCGGTCCCACACGATCGACCAGGGGTACGGCACCTCCGGTCCCGTGAGCGGGATCCGGCGTAACCCGGAGTCACCCGCCAGGCGGATACCGGCCTCCCCGAGCGCCACCGCGTGCCGCTCGCGGTGGATCTGCTCGATGAGGTGCTCGATGCCGAGCGCGGGCTCGTTGTAATGCAGCGGGATGCCGAAGTAGCGGGCGAACCGGGCCAGGTAGCCCCGCCACTCGGACGCCTCGCCGGGGTCGGGCATCGCGACTCCGGCCCCTCGCAGGTCGTGCGGTTTCAGGACGGGCCGGTCGGCCAGCCGGTGCGTCAACGGCACGTACACGTGGATGGGCTCCAGGTGGACCAGCCGGTGCTGCAGGGTGCTCGGCCACGGCTGCCCCAGATCGTGCACGCGCCCGAACCCCGCGTCGATCTCACGGCCGCGTACGGCCCGCACGGCGACCGGGAACGCCTGCCGCATGCTCGCCTCGATCTGGAGGCCGGGTTCGCGCTCGCTGACGGCGCGGACGATTCGCAGCGGGGTGAACCGCTCGTCGTGGATGTCGATCAGCAACCGCCCCCCGGTGTCCTTGGCCGTCTGGACCGCGTTGTCGAAGGCGTCCACGGCCTCCTTGACGAGCGGGAGCAGCCGCCTGCCCGAGGCCGTCAGCACGACGCGGCGGGTGGTGCGCTCGAACAACGTGACCGACAGGGCGTCCTCCAGCCGTCGGATGCGTTTTGACAGCGCCTGCTGCGACAGGAACAGACGCTCGGCCGCCCTGGTGAAGTGCAACTCCTCGGACGCGACCACGAAGGCGCGCATTCCCTGCAGATCCGCATCCATTCCAGCAATCTACAACGTTGAGATGTCAATCGCGTGGAAAACGTTGTTGGACAGGGATGTCCGGCCACCGGTTTCCTAGGGATATGCGATTCACTTCTCGAAGCACGCTCAGGGCCGCCCAAGCGCCCGCGCACATGGGAATGGACCTGCTGTCCCAGCGGCTGCTCCGCCAGCGCATCATTGTGCTGGGACAGCAGGTGGACGACGAGATCGCCAACCGTATCTGTGCCGAGATGCTGCTGTTGTCGGCCGAGGACAGCAAGAGCGACATCCAGCTGTACATCAACTCGCCCGGTGGCTCGGTGACGGCCGGCATGGCCATCTACGACATCATGCAGTACATCCCCAATCACGTCTCTACGTTGTCAATGGGCTTCACCGCCTCCATGGGCCAGTTCCTGCTCTGCGCCGGTACCCCCGGTAAGCGCAGGGCCCTCCCGCACGCCCGGATCCTCATGCACCAGCCGTCCGGTGGCATCGGCGGCACGGCGTCCGACATCAAGATCCAGGCCGAGCAGATGCTCTTCACCAAGAAGGTGGTGCAGGAGCGCATCTCCTTCCACACCGGCCAGCCGGTCGATCGGATCGAGATCGACTCCGACCGCGACCGCTGGTTCACGGCCGAGGAGGCCAGGGACTACGGCATCGTCGACGAAGTGGTGTCCTCGACGCCCAGCTTGACCTAAGGAGACCTCCCATGTATCCGATCGACAACCGGTACGTCCTGCCCTCGTTCGTGGAACGCACGTCGTACGGGGTCAAGGAGATGAACCCCTACAACAAGCTCTTCGAGGAGCGGATCATCTTCCTCGGGGTGCAGATCGACGACGCGTCCGCGAACGACGTGATGGCCCAGTTGCTCACGCTGGAGTCACTCGACCCGGACCGCGACATCCAGGTGTACATCAACTCGCCCGGTGGCTCCTTCACGGCCATGACGGCGATCTACGACACCATGCAGTTCGTCAAGCCCGACGTCCAGACGGTCTGTATCGGCCAGGCTAACTCGTCGGCCGCGGTGCTGCTGTGCGCCGGCGCCCCCGGTAAGCGGGCCGCGCTGTCGAACGCCCGCATCCTGATCCACCAGCCCTCGATCGAGAGCACGTACGGCCAGGCCAGTGACATGGGGATCCAGGCCCGTGAGATCATACGGGTCCGCGAGCATCTGGAGACGATCCTGGCCACGCACACTGGTCAGCCGCTGGAGCAGGTCCGCAACGACATCGAGCGCGACAAGATCCTCACCGCCGAGGAGGCCAAGGCGTACGGGCTCATCGACGAGGTGTTCGGCAGCCGGAAGCGGCAGGGGCGGGCTATCACCCAGTTCGGTTGACCCAGGCCGAACCGAGGTCCGTTCCACGGGCCACGGAAGCCGATCCGGGGTGGTGGCCGGCGAGACCCGGGAGTGGCAGGTGACCGAGCGCCAGGCCGATTGACTGGCGCTCGGCACCGCAGGGCGGTCGCCGATCAAGGTATGTCCTGGGGCGAACCACGGTTGCGTCAATCCGAGATCACCAGGCGGGGCGTGTTCCTAGCGTCGCGCCATGCGACCCATCCAGATCGCCCCTGGGGTATGGCAAGTCCCCTTCCCCGTCGGGCACGTCTACATCGTGCGCCTGTCCGACGGATACGCCCTGATCGACACAGGCGTGCCGGGATCCGCCCCCGCGATCCTCGACGCCCTGGCGCGGCTCGGAGGTCACCCCCGGGACCTGCGGCAGATCGTGCTGACCCACTCTCACCTCGACCACATGGGCTCGGCTGCCGATCTCGTCGCGGCCACCGGCGCCGACGTCCTGGCCGGAGCCGCGGACGCTCCGTTCATCCGCGGTACGCTCCCCGAACCCGAACCGGCGTTCACCACCTCGGAACGCGTCTTCTACGAGCAGATCGCGGCGGGTCTCGCCGAGGCGAACCTGCCACCCCTGCTGAATGTGGGGGTGGACGTGGAACTGGACGACGGCGACACCCTTGGCGGCTGGGCCGAGCCCGTCCGTGTTCTGCACGTGCCCGGTCACACGCCGGGAAGTATCGCGCTCCACCTCCCGCACAGCGGCGTGCTGTTCCCGGGCGACCTCATCGCCGTCATGGAGGGGCAGGTGATCCTCGGACCGTTCAACGTGGTCAGGGAAGAGGCCGTCGCCTCCTTCACGCGCCTGGCGGAGCTGAACGTGGAGACACTGTGCGTGCCGCACGGGGAGCCGGTCGCGGAGGGCGCGGGCGTGCTGTTGAAAGGGGCCACTCCGGAGAAGGACTGGCTGTGAGGCGCGGATAGGGCGATCCCGGGCGGCCCGTTTACGGGTGTCACCTTTCGCCCGGTGAGGAGTCCCACCTTCGTGCGATGCCCCGGCAGGGGGTTCCACGGCACGCTGGTGGAGTGACCGAATCAAATGGCCGCGTGGCCGTCGTCACCGGTGCCCGGCAGGGCATCGGCCGGCGGATCGCAGAAGTGCTCGCCGTCCAGGGTTACGACCTGGCACTCATCGACGAGATCCCCCCCGATGCCACCGTGCAGGCGCTGAAGGACACCGGGGTCTCCGCTCTCGGTATCGTGGCCGACGTCTCCCGGGAGGAGGACGTGGAGGCCGCGATCACCACCGCGCTGGATCGTTTCGAACGGCTCGACGTACTGGTGAACAACGCCGGAATCAGCCTCATCGAGGCGGCGGAGAAGACCACCCCCACACAGTGGCGACGTGTTCTCGACGTCAACCTGACCGGCCCCTTCCTGCTCTGCAGGGCGTTCGCGGCGGGATTGCTGGAGACGGGACGCCACGGTTCGATCGTCAACGTCTCCTCGATCGCCGGGGTGGGCGGTATCCCGGATCGAGCGGCGTACAACGCCAGTAAGCACGGCCTGCTCGGGCTGACCCGGACGCTCGCCCTCGAATGGGGAGCGCGCGGTATCCGGGTCAATGCCGTCTGTCCCTCGTTCGTCACGACCGAGATGGACACGGCCGACATGGACTCGGGTGCCTACACCGAACAGGACATCCTCCAACGCGGGCCGCTCGCCCGGTTCGCCATGCCCGGCGATGTGGCCGAGGCGGTGGCGTTTCTGGCCGACGATTCGCGCAGCGGATTCATCAACGCCGTGGCCCTGCCCGTGGACGGTGGCTGGCTCGCGGACTCGGGCTGGACGTCTCTGCGCATGAGCAAGCGGTGATGTTCCACCATGAAGGGGTCCTCTTCGAGGAAGGCTCAAGGAAGAGGTTAGAAGGGGGAGGCCGGGCCCTTCGGCAGCACGGGCAGGCTGAGCAACTGGTGGACGAGGGTTCCGTCCATCCAGGTCAGCCGGTTCGGGTCGGTGCCGAGGGCCAGATCGGGAAACCGGTCGATCAGCCGGCCGATGGCTATCTCGCCTTCCAGCCGGGCGAGGGGGGCACCGAGGCAGTAGTGGATGCCGTGCCCGAATCCGAGATGCCCCGCGGAATGCCGGGTGATGTCGAGCCGATCCGGGTCCGGGAACTGGTCGCCGTCGTGGTTGGCGGCCTGGTAGGAGACGAAGACGAACTCCCCTTCGGGGATCTCCACGCCGCCGACCCTCACGGGCGCGTCGGTGTAGCGGAGCATGGACATGGACGCCGGGCCGTCGAACCGCATGAACTCGTCGATGGCCCCGGGCAGCAGTGCGGGGTCGGATCGGAGCAGCGCGAACTGGTCGGGATTGCGCAGCAGCGCGAGCGTACCGTTGGTGATGAGGTTGACGGTCGCCTCGAATCCGGCCACCAGCAGAAAGTAAACCATCGCCGGTAACTCGTCGTCGCCGATGTTGTGCGCCTCATGGTCCCGGAGTAGCGAACTGATCAGGTCGTCGCCGGGGGTGGCGCGTTTGACCTCGATGATGGCGTTGACGTCCTCGAGGATGCCCAGGGCGGTCGCCGCGGCTTCCTCGGTGTCGGAGAACCGGGGAAGCACTTCCGCCCAGCGGTGCAGCCTGCCCATCTCCGAGTCGGGGATGCCGAGCAGGTCGCAGATGGTCATCATCGGCAGCGGGAGCGCGAAAGCGGAGATCAGGTCGACCTGGTCCTGTCCCTCCATCGCGTCCAGCAGCGTCGAGACGGTCGCCTCGATCTTGGGGCGGAACCGCTCTATCGCCTTGACGGACAACGGCCTGCTGACGAGCCTGCGAAGCCGCGTGTGGTCGGGCGGATCGACGTTGAGCATGTGCGCCGCCAACCGGCCGCCGATCAGCGGCCATTTGACGCCGGCCTTGTGGTTGTAGAGCTCCACGGCACCTCGGACGTCCTTGACGACGTGGGGGTCGGCCAGGATCGTCTTGGCGTCCTCGTATCGAGTGACCAGCCAGAGACGGCGTCCCTCCGGGACGTAGGGCGGGCGTGGATCGCTCTCGGCGCGCACACCATAGTAAAGAGGATGAATCGGGCAGATAAGCTCTTCGCCGGGCATCAGCAGGTACGGGTCCTGGTCCGCGGTCACGGTGACTCCTGTCGTGGGGGAAGTTCCGGCCGGACGCTCACCGGCCGACCTGCCGGACCGCGTCACGTGGCGCCGTCGGCGGAGCCGGGCGGCGTGACGACGGCGGCGAACTGACGGTCGAGAAGCGCGGTGGGCAGGAACCGGGACACGAGGCCCGCGGCGGTGGCGTCGCGGCCGACAGGGTAGTGCCGCCGGGGACGGCGGCTGGTCAGTGCTCGCAGCACGGCCCTGGTGAAGTCCAGCGACGTGGTCTTGCTGGCACGGGCCGTCTCGGCGTTGGAGTCCAGAAAACGCAGGAACGGTTCACGGTGGTAGGGGTCTCCGGCGGATACGGCCCGGTGGCCGTCGGCGGTGACCTTGTCCCAGATGGGGGTGACGATCGCGCCGGGCCGTACCACGCAGACGGCGATGCCAAGGGGCGCCAGCTCGCGGCGGAGCACATCGCTGAAGCCCTCCTTGGCGAACTGCGACGCGACGTAGGCGCCAAGGAAGGGGACGGCGACCCGGCCGAGCCCGGAGGTCACGTTGACGATGCGGCCGCCGCCGTTCCGCAGCGACGGCAGAAACGCGCGCGTGACGGTGAGCGTTCCGACGACGTTGGTGTCGAGCTGCCGGCGCAACTGGCCGGGTTCGAGCCAGGCCAGAGGCGAGGGGACGCATATCCCGGCGTTGTTGACCAGACCCCACAGCCCGGAGCCGGTCAGCCGGCCGGTGACGGTGCGGGCCGCGTCCGCGACGCAGTCCTCGTCGGTCACGTCGATGGTCACCGGAATGAGGACGCCGGTGGCGGTACGGCGCAGCCGCTCGCCGTCGGCCTGTTTGCGTACACCCGCGAACACCTGGAACCCGGCGCGGGCGAGGAACAACGCGCAGGCCTCGCCGAGTCCCGACGACGCACCCGTGATCAGTACGGCGCGGCCCGCGCCGAGGTTCGGCCGGGCGCTCACCGGGTCTCCCGCCTCGCGGCGTCCGGCGGCGCCGATGGCGATCGCTTTCTCCGTGTCACCGTGCCTGTCCTCCCGTTCACACTCCCGGCGCCGAGCTCGGTGGGCGCCGGTGGAACCGTCATGTGTTTTTCCGTCTCACGGGTCCGACACTGCATCGCGCCGTACACGGCGTCCAGAGCGCGGTTAGTCTGGTATTCGGGATACCACGATGAGAATGCGAAAGACGATGGCCGGCGAGGGCGCCATCATTTACCAGCTGAATTCAGGAAACGCGCCCCGGTGTCAATGTCGAGGATTTGACCGGGCTCGGCTTTTCCGTCCGGGCAAGGCCGCAGGTGACAGCCAGGGCCGGTGACGGCCCACCCGGCCGTCGACACGCCGGAACCGTGCTGGTAACGGTACTACCAGGATATGCGCCTTCTGGATTCGCCACCCTGCCTCCCGCATGGTTGGCCGCATGATGAGTAGTGCGCTGGACTGCGTGGAGCCGGCCGGGTTGCCCCTCGCCTTCGCCCGGGCGGTGAGCCGTGACCTACACGATCGGGTGGCCCACGCGATCGTCACCGGGCTCAACCTTCTGGAGCTGAGTGAGCACTACCGCCGGACCGGGGCGCCGGAGCTGGCACAGGATCGCAGGGAGCGGGCGGAGCAGGTGCTGCGGCAGACCCTCGGCGTCACGAGGGAGCTGTCCGCCCGGCTCCGCACGGCCTGCGAGGAGGACGAGAAGGTCTGGTGTCCCGACGCCGAAGCCGAGCCGCCGGACGCGCGGTGCGAGGAGGTCTTCCTGATCGTCCGCGAGGCCCTCGACAACGCCATGACCCACGCGGGGGCCGAGCACGTCACCGTCCACCTGTCGACCGAGCTCGGCCAGCTGGTCGCCTCGGTACGGGACGACGGCGGCGGCTTCCCGGCGGAACGCGCCGGGTCGCCGACGAGCCTCGGGCTGCAGTCCATGCGGGAGCGGGCCATGCTGCTCGGCGGCACCTTCCTGGTGGCCTCCCACGAGGGCGCCGGCACACAGGTCCTCCTCACGGTGCCGCTGCGCTGAGACCACGTCTCACCCAGCGGGCACCAGGGCGAACGCGCGTCCCGGCGCACCGGTTCCCCCCTCCAGCCGCAGCGGCACGAAGCAGAACCACGCGCCGCGTGCCGGAAGGTCACCCAGCCCGGTCAGGCTCTCGACGAAGACCATGCCCGAGGAGAGTCCACACACGTGTACCGCCGCGCCGTCGTGGGCCGCGCCGATCGATGGCGCGTCAATCCCCACGCACCGCACACCGCGGTCGAGCAGCGTCTCGATCGCGGACACGTCCGGCGCGGGCCATCCCGGACTCTTCCGCGTGACGACCACGTCGTACAGGTATCCGTCGCCGTCCGCGCCGCGCAGGTACCTGCGGTCCCAGCCCGTCCGGAGGAGGACGACCTGCGCCGGCTCCAGGCGGCCGTGCGCACGCTCCCACGCGGTGATCACCTCGGACCCGAACAGCGTGCTCACCCCGCCCTCCGCGGCGAGGGGGAGGCCGGACACGTCGATGACCGCGGCGGCCCCCATGAGCTGTTCCAGCGGCACTCTCTCCGCCGAGATCTCCCCGGCCGGCCCCGCATGAGGCAGCCCCGACCCGGGAGGTGGCACGAAATGGCTCGGCGCGTCGAAGTGCGTGCCCGTGTGCTCGTCGATGGCCATCCACCGGGTCGTATACGGGCCACCCCGGTTGTAGACCGAACCCGAGGAGTTGGGACGGTCGGCGAACCAGGTCCAGGTCTTGTGCTGGAACGGCTGGTGGGTCGACCAGTAGCAGGGCAGGTCCTCGGCGATCGTGAGCGACAGGTCGACGGCACGGTGACCGGGGAGGGGAAGCGCCAACGCGAGCGGTACGGCGGGGGCGTTCACGAGGCCACTCGCCGCAGATCCGTCGTACGGCCGTCGTGGATCTCGATGCAGACCGCGCCCAGCGTGATCGGCCCGTCACCCGGCGCCGGCAGATCGCCTGAGAACGGGTTGCCGGTCGTCCGCAGACCCGCGACCATGACCTCCGGGGCGAACCCCTGCACGCCGCCCGCCGGGCCGGTCATACCGACCTCGGTCACGAATCCCGTACCGCCCGGCAGCAGGTGCAGAGCGGTGGTCGCCTCGTGCGAGTGGGTACCGATCACGGCACTCGCCTCGCCGTCCACCGCATGGGCGAAGATCTGCTTCTCCAGCACGTGGTCGCCGTGGTAGTCGACGATGACCGTGCCTATCCGCTCGGCCGCCAGCCATCCCTCGTAGGCCGGGCGAAAGCCCGCCGCGACCTTCTTGACGGACTTCATCGCGCAGTGGTCGGCAAGGTTGATCACCGTGATCTTCTCGCCGGCCGCGTCGAGCGTGAGGACGCCGCGTCCCGGCACGTCCGGGGCCAGGTTGGCGGGGCGTAGAACCTGTTCGAGGGCGAGTAGCCCGGTCGACTCGTCGCTGTCCCAGGAGTGGTTGCCACCGGTGATGACGTCAACACCCGCGAGCAGCAGCTGGTCGATCTGCTTGGCGGCCATGCCGAGCCCGTTGGGTGCGCAGTTCTCCGCATTGGCTATCACGAGATCGGCGTCGTATTCGCGACGCAGGTCGCTCAGGCGTTCGGCGATGTGGGCCGTCGCGCGGTCTCCCACGATGTCACCGAAGAAAAGGATACGCATGTATTGAAGTGTCCTTGGGCGCCCGGTCGTCCGCATCACCAAAGAGTCGTATCCGCGAGTGGGCCGATCGGGTCATCGCGCTCGTTCGCGAGCATTCCCGAAGCCAGGGCCTTGTTCACCGCGTTCATGCGCGAGTCCACCTCCAATTTCAGATAGATGTTCGTCAGATGACGTTTGACCGTGCCCTCGGAGATGTGCAGCCGGGCCGCGATCTGTGAATTGCGAAATCCTGCGGCGACCAGCTCCAGCACCTCCAGCTCGCGTGCGCTGAGCGGTCCCAGGGTGGGCTCGTCGAGCCGTTTCATGGTCTCGCTGGAGATCGACAGCATCACGTGGTCCCGGTTGTCGCGGATCGACCTGATCGCCGTCAATAGTTCCTGCCGGGTCGCGCCTTTGGAGATGTACGCGCGCGCCCCCAGCGTCATCAGCCTGTTCACCAGCCGCGCGTCGTCGTGCATGGTCAGGATCGCCACCTGGGGCGCCGGGTGGATCCGCAGGAGCCGGCGGAGGGTCTCGGCGGCGTCCGTGCCGGGCATCTCGATGTCCAGGAGTACGACGTCCGGAAAGGTCTGGCCGACGAGGGAGACGGCGTCCGCGCCGTTGTCCACCTGCCCGATCACCAGCAAATCCGGTTCGTTATTACATATTTCGGCTATTCCCTCACGGAACAGTCGGTGGTCGTCGACGATCACGATGCGATGTCTGTCCACCTGATAATGCCTTTCCGGGAGAACGCGACGAAGGCTGCGGGGCGTCGTGTGTCAGTCTTTCACAGTGACTTGACAATCGCGTTTGTCATTTGTGTGGTCGTCGCGTCACCGCCGAGGTCGGGTGTGCGCGTTCCGGCCGCGAGGGCGTTCTGGACGGCCGCCTCGACGGCGTTCGCGACCTCGGCCATCCGCAGGCCGAACCGGAGCATGAGCGCGACGGAGAGGATCATGCCAACCGGATTGGCGACACCCTTGCCGGCGATGTCGGGCGCGGAGCCGTGCACCGGCTCGAACAGGCCGCCTCCCGCGCCGAGACCTGTCAGGGACGCGCTGGCCAGGCACCCCAGCGACCCGATGATCGCGGCCGTCTCGTCGCTGAGGATGTCGCCGAACATGTTCTCGGTGAGGATCACGTCGAACCGCCCGGGGTCGGTGACGAGCAGCATCGCCGCGGTGTCCACGAGCAGGTGATCGAGGACGACGTCACCGAAGTCGCGGTCGGCGACCTCTTGCACCACCTCCCGCCACAGCCGCGACGTCGTCAGCACGTTGGCCTTGTCCACCGACGTCACCCTCGGCGGACGCCCCGGCCTGGCACGCTCCCTGGCGAGCTCGAACGCCGTCCTCGCCACCCGCTCGATCTCATCCGCCGAGTAGACGCACGTGTCGAAGACGGCACGCCGCGCCGGACCGTCTCCGGCGGGCCGGGGTACCCCCTCGCCGGGCATGTCGCGCACGTCCCCTCGGGGCCCGTAATATATGCCGCCGGTCAGCTCGCGCACCACGACCAGGTCCACGTCCGCTGCCCGGTCGGTTCGCAGCGCGCTCAGGTGGGTGATTCCCGGCATCGTGCGTACCGGCCGCAGGTTCGCGTACACCCCGAGCCCGGAACGCAGGTCGAGTACCCCCTGCTCGGGTCTGGGGGCGTCGTGCGGCGCCCCGGCGCCCGCGCTCCCGGCCGCCCCGGCACCGGCTCCCACGGCACCGGCTCCCACGGCACCGGCTCCCACGGCACCGAGGAGGACCGCGTCGGCCTCCGCGCAGGCGGCGAGGGTCCGGTCCGCCAGGGGGACGCCGTACGCGCGGATCGCGTCGGCCCCGATCGGGTGCTCGGCCAGGTCGAACGTGCCAACGGCGGCGAGCACCTCGGTGGCGGCGGCCATTACCTCGGGGCCTATGCCGTCGCCGGGCAGCAGCACGATCCTGGGGACACCGGCCCTCCTCACAGCTCCTCCGGAGAGCCGAGGCGGCCGAGGATCGCACTGGCGGCGGCGACCGGGGGAGAGACCAGATGCGTACGGGCGCCCGCCCCCTGCCTGCCCTCGAAGTTCCGGTTCGAGGTGGACGCCGAGCGTTGCATGGGGCCGAGCCGGTCGGGGTTCACCCCGATGCACATGGAGCAACCGGCCGCGCGCCACTCGGCTCCGGCGGCGGTGAACACCTTGTCCAAGCCCTCGGCCTCGGCCTGGTGGCGCACGGCCGTGGACCCGGGAACAATCAGCATCCGGACCCCGGCCTTGATCGGCCGACCGCGCAGCACATCGGCCACCGCGCGCAGATCCTCGATCCGGCCGTTGGTGCAGGAGCCGACGAACACGACGTCGATCGGGATGCTCCGGAACGGGGTCCCGGGCGTCAGCCCCATGTAGACCAGTGCCGACTCGGCCGCGGCCCGCTCACCCGGATCGCGGAAGGAGGCGGGGTCGGGCACCGCGCCGTCGAGCTGCCCGCCCTGGGCAGGGTTCGTGCCCCAGGTGATGTACGGGCGCAGTGCCGTCACGTCGATGTCGACCTCCCGGTCGAAGGAGGCGTCGTCGTCGGTGCGGAGTGACCACCAGTGGGCTGTGGCCTCCTCCCACGCGTCGCCGCGCGGCGCGAACGGCCTGTCGCGAAGGTAGGCGAAGGTGGTCTCGTCGGGAGCGACGAGACCGGCGCGTGCCCCGGCCTCGATCGACATGTTGCAGATCGTCATCCGCCCGGCCATCGACAGCGCCCGTACCGCTTCGCCGCGGTACTCGATCACGTGTCCCTGACCTCCGCCCGTGCCGATCTGAGCGATGACCGCCAGTATCAGGTCCTTGGCGGTCACCCCCGCCGGTAGAGAGCCCGTGACGTTCACCGCCATCGTCCGGAACGCGGGCAGCCGCAGTGTCTGGGTGGCCAGCACGTGCTCGACCTCGCTGGTGCCGATGCCGAACGCCAGTGCCCCGAGGGCGCCGTGCGTGCTGGAGTGGCTGTCGCCGCACACGATCGTCATGCCGGGCTGGCTGAGCCCGAGCTGCGGACCGATGACGTGGACGATTCCTTGGTCGTCGTGGCCCAGACCGTACATCTCGATGCCGAACTCGGCGGTGTTGTCGCGCAGGGCGCGCAGCTGGGCGCGGGAGACCGGGTCAGTGACGGTCAGCCGGTCGGCGAGGCCGGTGGGGACGTTGTGGTCCTGTGTCGCGACCGTCAAGTCCGGTCTGCGCACCCGGCGTCCGGCCGCCCGCAGTCCGTCGAACGCCTGAGGGCTGGTCATCTCGTGCATCAGGTGAAGGTCGATGTAAATCAGGTCAGGCAATCCTGTGACCTGGTCGACCACGTGCGACTGCCATATCTTCTCAGCGAGTGTCTGACCCATGCCGTCAGACTACGTTCGCGGTTTCGGCACCGCAGTTGGCTGATGTCCCATTGTCGCCTACCACCAAGGCGCCAGAGGGATGTGACCATCGTGGGATGCGGGCCCGAAGTCCCTGTGATGACACTCAAACGGTGACATACATCCCGCACAGTCAGCGACCGAGTGGCATGCCGATCCACAAGTACCGGCATTACCAGCCGTTCACTCTGCCGGACCGGACCTGGCCGGACCGGGTCGCCGAGCGAGCACCGCTGTGGTGCAGCGTCGATCTGCGAGATGGGAACCAGGCACTCATCGACCCGATGGATCAGGATCGCCGCTGGGCGATGTACAACCTCCTGGTCCGGCTCGGGTTCAAGGAGATCGAGGTGGGGTTCCCCCTGGCCAGCCGCGCCGACTGGGACTTCACCCGGGCGGTGATCGAACAGGACGCGATCCCCGACGACCTCACGATCCAGGTGATGAGCCCGATCAAGGACGGGATGATCGAGGAGACGGTGCGGTCGATCGTCGGCGCGCCCCGGGTGGTGCTGCAGGTCTTCAACCCCACCTCGACGACCCAGCGGCGCGTCGTCTTCGGGATGACCCGCGACGAGGTCAAGGCCGTCGCGCTGCGTGGGGCCGAGACCGCGCTCAAACTGCGCGACTCGTTGCCGGGCACGGAGATCTACCTCCAGTACGGTACGGAGTCGTTCACTCAGACCGAGCCCGAGTTCGCGCTGGAGGTTTGCAACGCGGTCCTGGAACTGTGGCGGCCCGAGCCGAGGGAACAGGTGCGGATCGTCCTGCCGTCCACGGTCGAGTGCTATCCGGCCAACGAGTTCGCCGACCGGATCGAGTGGATGAGCCGTAACCTGGCCTACCGGGAATCGATCATCCTCTCCCTGCACACCCACAACGACCGGGGGGCGGGTGTGGTCACCACCGAGCTCGCGCTGCTCGCCGGGGCGGACCGGATCGAGGGCACCCTCTTCGGCAACGGTGAGCGTGCCGGGAACGTCTGCCTCGTCACCCTGGCGATGAACCTGTTCTCCCAGGGGATCGACCCCCAGCTCGACCTCTCCGACATCGACGAGGTCCGCCGGGTCGTCGAGTACTGCAACCGGCTTCCCGTCTCCCCCCGGCACCCGTGGGTCGGTGACTTCGTCTACACCTCGTTCGCCGGCTCGCACCAGGACGCCATCAGCAAGGGGCTGCGCGCGATGGCCGACGACGGCGCGACCGTGTGGGACGTGCCCTACCTCCCGGTCGACCCGCACGACGTGGGCCGGGGCTACCAGGCGCTGATCCGTATCAACCAGCAGTCGGGGAAGGGGGGCATCGCGTATCTGATGCGCACCGAATACGGCTTCGACCTGCCGAGGCGACTGCAGATCGAGTTCGCCGGAATCGTCCAGGCGGTTGCCGAGAACGGCGGGGAGGTCACTCCGGAGACAATGCTCCGCTGGTTCGAGGGGGAGTACCTGCACGACGCCGACCACGAGCCCGCCGACCAGTCCGGCGGCGCGGAGACCGCGCTGGCCGAGCTGCTGCGGCCGTACGGGATCGAAGGCGCGCTACGCGGCCTGCACCTCCAGCCGCTGGGCGAGGCCGGCGGCGGCGGTGAGGCGGACCCCGGCCGGTGGGTGGCCTACGTGGAGGCGGCGGCCGGTACGGCGGTGCGCTGGGGGGTCGGCGTCGGCGCGTCCCGGGAGGAGAGCACCGGCCGTGCCCTGCGCTCCGCCGTGAGGCGCCTGGCCTCGAGGGGCGTCCGATGAGCACCGCCAACCCCGGGATCTCCGCGCACACGGGCAGGGCGGTGCCGCTGCGCCGCCGGGACGTCGACACCGACCAGATCATCCCCGCCGAGTTCTGCAAGCGGCTCGGCCGGACGGGCTACGAGGACACGTTGTTCCACCGCTGGCGGCGGGAACCCGGGTTCGTGCTCGGTCAGGCGGTGTACACCGGCGCGAGCGTGCTGGTCGCGGGGGCGGACTTCGGCATCGGGTCGTCACGGGAGCATGCCGTGTGGGCGCTACGCGACTACGGGTTCGCGGCACTGGTCGCGCCGAGCTTCGGGGATATCTTCCGCGCCAACGCCACCCGGAACGGCGTCATCACGGCCAAGGTGGGGGAGGCGTTCGTCGAGCGGCTCTGGGAGACGGTGGAGGCGGACCCCGCCACCGAGATCACCGTCGACCTGGCCGACCGTGTGCTGCGGTGCGGTGGCCTGACGGAACCGTTCGAGATCGACGAGTTCAGCCGGCAGCAACTGATCAGCGGGTTCGACGACATCGAGGTCACGTCGCGCAGCGCCGCCGCCATCGACGCCTACGAGGCGAGACGGCCGGGCTGGCTGCCTCGGGTGGTGGCACGGTGAGGCTGCGCAGCCAGGCCCTGTACGCCGGACGCGATCGCGCGCCGGCCCGTGCCGCGCTGCGTGCGATCGGGCTGACCGCCGAGGACCTGGCACGGCCCATCGTCGGCGTCGTGCACTCCTGGATCGGGACGATGCCCTGTAACTTCACCCACCGCACACTCGCCCAGGACGTCATGGGCGGCGTGCGTGAGGCGGGCGGTACCCCGATGGAGGTCAACACGATCGCCGTCTCGGATGTCGTGACCATGGGCAGCGAGGGCATGCGGACATCCCTCGTGAGCCGCGAGGTGATCGCCGACTCGATCGAGCTGGTCGCCCGAGGTCACATGTTCGACGCCCTGGTGACGATAGTCGGCTGCGACAAGACCATCCCGGCCGCTGCGATGGCGCACGCCCGTCTGGACATCCCGGGCGTCGTCCTCTACTCCGGCCCGACCATGCCGGGCCGGTTCGAAGGCGCGGCGGTGACGGTCGCCGACGTCTTCGAGGCCGTCGGCGCGAACGCCGCGGGAGCCATGAGCGATGAGGCGCTGCGGCGGCTGGAGGCGGTCGCGTGCCCGGGGGCGGGTGCCTGCGGCGGCCAGTACACCGCCAACACGATGGCCATGGCCATGGAGTTCCTCGGGTTGTCGCCGTTGGGCTCGGGCAGCGTGCCCGCCCTCGACCCGCGGAGACGGGAGGTCGGGGCCGAGGCCGGACGGCTGGCCCTGGCGGCCCTGGAACACGACCTGACCCCGCGTCGCATCGCCACCAGGACCGCCTTCGAGAACGCGATCACCGTTGGGGCCGCCACCGCGGGCTCCACGAATCTGATCCTCCATCTGCTCGCCATCGCCCACGAACTGGACGTGCCGCTGGACCTCGCCGACTTCGACGCGATCAGCGCGAGAACGCCCGTGATCACCAATCTCAAACCGCACGGTACGTGCACCGCCGTCGACCTCGACCGGGCGGGCGGCACCCCGCTCGTTGCGCGGCGGCTGGTCGAGGCGGGTCTGGTCGACGGGGAGGCGCTGACCGTCACCGGGCGGACGCTGTGGGAGGAGTCCGACGGAGCGGTCGAGACCGAGGGCCAGCGGGTCGTCACCGATGTGAAGAACGCGACGGGACCGGCCGGGACGCTGATGGTTCTCAGGGGCAACCTCGCGCCGGGGGGCTGCGTGGTAAAGGTTCCCGCCCGGGGCCGCCCCGTCCACACCGGCCCCGTCCGTGTTTTCGAGAGGGAGGAGGCCGCCATGGCCGCGGTACAGGCCGGACAGATCGTGCCGGGAGAGGTGGTCGTCATCCGTAACGAGGGGCCGAGGGGTGGGCCGGGTATGCGGGAGATGCTGGGAGTGACGGCGGCCCTGGTCGGCCGGGGGCTGCTGGAGGAGGTGGTCCTGCTCACCGACGGCCGGTTCTCCGGCGCGACGCGCGGCCTGATGGTGGGGCATGTGAGCCCGGAGGCCGCGGACGGAGGCCCGATTGCGGCCCTGCGGGACGGCGACATCGTCACGGTCGACCTGCCCGGACGTCAGGTGCGGGTCGAGCTCACCACCGAGCGGATCCAGGCCCGGCTGGCAGAGTGGACCCCCCCGTCGCCCCTCTACCCCACCGGCGTCATGGCGAAATACCGCGCGCTGGTCGGCTCCGCCGAACACGGTGCCGTCACCTGGACGGGTGCGCTGTGAACGGGAGGCTCGCGGGCAGGTCATGCGTGATCACAGGGGCGGCCAGCGGAATCGGCCGGGCCACCGCGGAGCTGTTCGCCCGCGAGGGCGCCCGGCTCGTGATCACCGACGTGGACGCCGCCGCGCTGGACAGGTGCCGTGCCCGGCTCCTCGACGACACCGCCGGAGTGGAGGTCGGCGCCGTCGTGGGTGACGTCTCGATCCCGAACGACGCGTGCCGCATGATCGATGCGGCCGTCGACCTCTATGGACGGATCGACGTGCTGGTGGCGAACGCCGGCGTGATCCCGCTGCTCGACATCACCCAGGCGACCGCCGAGGACTGGGATCACGTGATGGCCGTCGACGGCCGCGGCATGTTCCTCACCTGTAAGTACGCCATCGAGGCCATGCTCCCGGCCGGACACGGGTCGATCGTCTGCCTGTCGTCCATCTCCGGGATGGCGGGGCAGCGGGGTCAGGCCACGTACGGGCCCGCCAAGTTCGTCGCCTCCGGTCTGACCCGGCACCTCGCCGTCGAGTGGGCGGGGTCCGGCATCCGGGTCAACGCCGTCGCGCCGGGCACGATCGGGACGGAACGTGTGCGTCGCCTGCCCGACGAGCCGGGTGGAGCCGAATATCTGGCCGAGATCGAGCGGCTGCATCCGATGGGCCGTATCGGCGAGCCGTGCGAGGTGGCCGAAGCCATCTGTTTCCTCGCCTCCGACGCCGCGTCGTTCATCACGGGAGCCATCCTCCCCGTCGACGGCGGCTATCTGGCGCAGTGAACGAGTAAGGGACCAGGTCTGGACACCTCATCGCCCACGTTCCGGCGGCCGTGATATCGATGGTTCCACAAGGAGTCGAACACGAGGAGTAGATCATGGCGGTGGATCCCCGGGGAGCCGACCTCAAACGCCTGCTCGCCGAAGACCAGGGCGGTCCGGTGGTCATGCTCAACCTGCTCCGGTTCGCCCCCGGCGGCCGTCCCTCCTACGCGCGGTACACGCAGCGGCTGCGGGATCGTTTCCTCCGTCGCTACGGCGCGGAGGTCCTGTACGTCGGGCAGGGATCGACCGCACTCGTCGCAGAGGACGGACAGGCATGGGACGCCGTCCTGCTGGTGCGCTATCCCAGCGCCGAGGCCTTCAGCCGTATGGTCGCCGACTCCGAATACCAGGAGATCACCTCCCTGCGCACCGACGCGCTGAGCGAGGCGGTCCTGCAGGCGACGATCCCCTGGGAGATCCCCGACGCTTGAGTGATGGCCGCCGGGTGACGCGAACGCGGCGGTCCGCGTGACTCACGGACCGGTATGCCGTCGGGGGAGGAGCGCATGCGAAAGGCCGTCGAGCGTGCCCTCGACGGAGAGACGATCGACGGCCTTTCACGGGACGCCTGAGTGCCCTGGATGTGCCCTGCCGGGTTAACTGTCAGTGTTTTTCCCAGGTCAGAAGCTTGATGGCTCAGACGTCGTAGGTGTGACATAGGTAGCTTTCCAACCTGGCGATTCCTTGATCGTTGATAGTGCTGTTCCGGCTCTGTTCCGGCTCCTCCCGGTGGAGCGCCGTGCCGATCGCCTTTCGAGCCGGGCCGTCGCTGCCCAGCATCAGGTGTGTGTAGGCAGGCGTGGCCCACCTGGAGGATCCCCGCGATCGGCTCACCGTGGAAGCGCCGATTCATCGTGGGACGGGATCTGCCAGAGCTTGGAAAGCGGCGGCCTGGCTGGTGGTCACCGCTGCCAGGAGGTCGGACATCAGGTGTGTGGGTATCGCGCCGCGCCCGAGCCCCGAGGACTGCACGACCGCGGACAGCGCCCGATCCTGGGCATCGGACAGTCGTATCCCGTCCTTGCCCCTGGTGTGCTTGAGCACTTCTCTCGCGGCGTACCCGTCACCGGCTTCAATCACTTCCGTGGCCACATGGACGAGGATGCGACCGGCCGCATCCGGGTCGGCCGTGGTGGCCAGGGTGACCACGGTCAGTCCAAGCCGGGCACGGAAGTCCGCATACCCCGGTGTCGGCTCGGACCCGAGGAAGTGCCCGACCATCGCGGTGATGTCCCGGCCGGCCGAATTCGGGGCCGCGCACATCACCCGCAAGCAGGAGGCGACCTGCTGCTCCCACGGGTGCACCGGTGTGCTCTCCTCCAACAGCGCGCGCGCCACCCGCGGATCGCCGCGCAGGAGGCGGGCGACGATCGCAGCCTGCCTGCCCTCCATGAGGTGCACGCCGATTCCCTGGTGTGCTTCGGCGAGTGTGACCGCCTTGTCCCAGCGGCCGGCGAGAGCCAGGGCACGGATCCCGTCCCCCAGGTATTGCAGCCAGACCCACTCGCGGAGCTTGTGGTGCTCCTGCCGGGTGCCGATCGGGTCGGCCGACGGCAGCGTGTGTCCCTCGACGACCAGATCAGTGTTCGCGGTGACGGCCTGGTACATCGCCTCCAGCAGTCGCAGGGCCTGAGCGCCACTGTCGGCGCGGATCTGGAGCCGGGCGAGGTTCGTGACGGGTTCGAGCATGTACCTGGCCTGCCGCACGGTGAGCCGGAGCCCTGCCGCGCGGTAGAGGTTGATGTGCTGCCAGCACAGGTCGCGAGCCAGGTCTGCCCGGCCGCAGTCGCTGGCCAGCAGTGCGGCTTTGTTCAGGGCGTGCGCCCCTTCGACCATGCCGTCCGCGCCTTGTTGTCCGGCCGCGGCCGCGATCTCGATGATCTCCTTGACCCGTTCGGGAAGTGATGGGCAGGCGGGCCGGGGGCGGCCCAGGAGCGGGAAGCGGCGCGCGGCGGCGTTCAGCGTCGCGATATCCATGATCAACTCCGGGGCAGGGTGGCGGTGCGTGCCGCGTGGGCGAGGATGCCTTGAGTGGTGGCCGGCAGGTCGAGCCGGTTCCAGTGGAAGACCACCACGTGGGTGAGGGCGGCGCGTACCCCGCGGTGAAGGCGGCCCTGGCTCGCCGCTTCACCGAGTCGACGGCCGGCGATCTGGTGCGCGGCGAGCCAGGGTGCGGCGAACGCGACCGGCCCGCCGACCTCGAACAGGGCATTGGCGGCTGGTGCGGGTAGGGCCAGCAGGGTGCGCAGGCTGTCGGCCAGCTGCTCGACGCGTACGTCGTCGGCATCGGGTGCGGGGCGTAGCCGGGCCACCCGGTCGAAAACGTCGCCGAGCTCGAACCAGTCCAGCCCTGCCTCGCGGCACAGGGCATTGATCAACAGGACGGACAGTTCTCGGCGGCCGAGGCTCGGTGCGCTCTGGCGGGCGTAGTCCAGCACGCCGCGGCTGTCAGCGCCGAACAGGTCGTGGACCACGTCCATCCCGGTCGGCCCGCCGAAGGCCGCGATCTCCGGCTCGTACACGGTCGGCCACCAGCGGGTGAGCAGCCCGGCCATGAGCAGCTCGTCGAGCATCTGGTCCACTGCCGCGCTGTCGGCGTCGCGTAGCCGCAGCCTCCAGCAGGGGTATTTGCGCAAGAACCACCACCCGGTGGTGGCTCCGCCGGCCTGGAGCTCGTCCAGGCGCGGCCCGAGATGCGTGGCGCCGATGGTCTCGGCGGCACTCCAGTCGGGGAACTGGACGCGCAGCTGGTACCACCCCCGCTCGGCTCGCCGCTCCAGTGCGGCGAGCCCCGCGGCCCGGTAGACCTGCAGAGCGTCGTCGAGGTCGTCGGGGTCCACGCCGCTGGTCGCCCCAGTGGCGTCAAGGTCTGCGCCCGCGAGGATCGCGAGCACGGCGGCCGCGAGGTGGTACGGCGGGGTCGTGGTCAGGTGATCAGCAGGCATGCGTCCCATCCCGAGCGGGGCGGCGTGGTGCACCGCGTGGTTTCCAACGCCAGATCGACCCCGGCGTCTCCGGTCAGCAGCCCGGCCTGCCCGCCTGTAGCGGCGGCGGCGTGCCGGGTGAGTGCGGTGGCCACCGCAGGCAGACGTTGGCTGATCGCGGGGTCCGCCGTGTCGGCGGCGGCCCGATAAGCGGTCTGATACACCCCGGCCATGCCGTGGCACAGTCCCGCGTCGGTGATGCGGTGCAGTTGCCGGGCCGACAACGCCGCGACGATGGTCTTCTCCGCGGCCGCGCGCCGAGTGGAGCCGCCGGTGGCGATGGCCGCGAGCTGCTGGGCGCGGCCGATCCCTAACGCGCCGTAGCACCAGGACGGCCGCCCGGGAATCTCCTGGGTGGGGCGTCCGGTCCGTAGATCTTCCCGGGTGACCCATTCGGGCCACCACGGCCCGTCCGCTGAGTCCTGCTGCCATCCGTCAAACCAGGAGAGCAGGCGCTCGATCGCTTCTTTCTGCCCCTCGACGGCGCACCCGTGGGAGGTGGCGAGCGCGAGCAGGGCAAGCAGCCCGGCCGCGCCGTGCGCCATTCCCAGGTTGCCGTGCCCGCCAGGGGTCGGCCGGATCGGGTCCGGGTCGTGGCCCGCCCACCAGCCCGGCAGCTCACGCCCGTCCTCGTGGCGCGGTTGCACAAGTCGGACGATGTAGCGCAGCACGTCGCCGAGGGTGTCGCTGCCCGGAGCCCGGCGCAGCAGTAGCGCGCCGATCCCGGCCAGCCCTCGAAACAGGTCGTATTCGTCGAACGCCGCTGCCCGCCCGTGCTCCATGCGGTCGGCGGCCTCGGCCAGGCGCCGACGGGTCACGCGCAGCACGTGCTCGTCGAGGGTGTCGGCCGCCGCCCGGTAGGCGGGGTGGCCGCCCGTGGCGGCGGCGTGCAGCACGAAGGCGACGGCCGGCGCCCCGTAGTACAGGCCGGTGTGCGCTCCCGCGTCGACCGGGCCGGCCGCGACCTGCCGGACGCGGGTGTGGGCCTCGCTCCACTGGCCGGA
This sequence comes from Streptosporangium oxazolinicum, assembly GCF_039537505.1. Classification (NCBI taxonomy): domain Bacteria; kingdom Bacillati; phylum Actinomycetota; class Actinomycetes; order Streptosporangiales; family Streptosporangiaceae; genus Streptosporangium; species Streptosporangium oxazolinicum. The sequence continues at coordinate 717,007 of NZ_BAABAQ010000002.1, read as the reverse complement.
ACCGGTCAGGGCGCGCTCGATGTGCAGGAGCGCGACCCCGGCCGCCCCGTCGGCAAGTCCCTGGGGGGCCGCTTCCTCGGCGGTGAGGGTCACCGGGCCGGAGCTCACAGGGCACCGGCCAAGGCCAGGCGGCGCAGTGCGGCGGCGCGGGCCAGACGACCGGTGGCCTTCTCAAATTCCGGGTCTACGCCGAGGGCGCGCATGTGATGTTCATGCAGCAGGGTGCGCAGCACAGTGCCCGCATCACGCTGGGAGGACAAAGCATGGTGGTAGGCGGCCAGCGCCTCACCCCGCACCTGCCATGCGGCGGCCACCGCGTCGCCACCGGGCAGAACCCGCACGGCCTGGAAGTCTTCGGTGGGGTCGGCCAGGCGCAGGGCATGGTCACGCACCGACGACTCCACCGGTCCGGTCTGCTGTTTCAGACAGCCGACCAGCGCCCGGTACCCAGAACTCGGATCGCAGGAGAACGCGGCGCTCAGATGCGCCATGGACGCGGCGGCCAAGGCCTGGGCGGGAATCCCCGCGGCGTCGACCATCCTGATCTGGGCGATGGCCGCCGCCGTGTCCGCGGCGAACACCCGTTCGGCCGCGGTGAGGGCCGGGCCGTGCCCGTAGCGGGCGGGATGCTGCAGATGGGAAATCAGGCTGAGGTGGGCGGGCAGACCGCGCGCCTGCAGGCCGGTGGCGAAGGCGGCCAGACGAGCCGCGACCGGCCCGTACTCCTGGGGGGAGGTGAGCCGCACGATCACGGCCAGGTGCTGGTCGGTGTCGAGCCGGATCATGTCGCGGTAGCGGCGCACCCACCAGTCCTCCACCAGGTCGCCGAGCTCACCGGCGAAGGCGGGCAGGTGTCTGGCCAAGATCTCGTCGAACCGCGCGGGGTTGCCCACGATCTGCGCGTGCACCACCGCGGAATCCCCGGGACGAAGGACAGCGCCCGGCGCCGCGGTCACGGGGAGCCGACGCGGCGGCGGATTGAGCGCGGTCATCGGGATCAGGAGTTCTGCTGGCCGTCCTGCGATCCAGCCTCGGCCGTCCGGGCGGTCCTCTTGTACTTCGACCCGCCCGGATCGCTCCAGCCGCGCCCGGAGCAGGGCGCGGTCCAGCCGTTGTTCGAGGTCGAGCGGCAGGCGCATCTGACCGTCGCACAGCACCACCCGCGCCGGTATGTGCCGCCGCTGCCGCCAGGCGCTCACGGCCGCATCCCACGCTGTCCCGGCCGGGATGGCCGAGACACCGGTGGAGGTGACGATCCAGCGGGCAGCCGACAACACGGTGCGCCGGTAGCGGATACGGGGAACGTAGGGCAGGGTGCGGGCAGCAGCCCCGAGATCGAACGGCCCGAAGATCGCGGTGCGCGCGTCGGCGACCTCGGCGATGAACCGCGCCAGCGGCGGAGTATGGACGCTGGCGTCCAGCGCGTGCGGGATCCGGGGGATCACGCGCCGCCCGGTGGAGCGCTGCACCAGATACATCTGCTCGGCGTCGACGGTCACCGCCAGGTCGTCGACGCCGATCACCGCCCCGTCAGGGTGCTCGGACAACGACACGACGTCGGGCAGGAGGCGTGGGACGCGCACCACGTTCGCGGTGTGTGCGCGACGAGGCGGAAAGGACAGCTGCATCGCTACCGCGTCCTGGTCACCGGCCGCATAGGAGGCGGCCAGGAGCGCCCGGTCGGTGTCGCCGAGCAGAGGGGCGAATCGTCCGGCCATGCTCGTGTAGGCGCGGGGTGCGGCGGTGATCTGCAGCTCGAACGTTCCGGCGTCGATCGCCGCGGTGGAGGCGGCGTGCACCGTGACGCCGAGCTCGATGCGCTGCGGCGGCACGATGTCGGTGTGCTCGCCCACGGTCAGCGCCTCGATGTCGGCTCCGGTCAGTGCGATGTCGGTGCCGTCCCGGGCGGCCTGCTGGATCAACGCCAGCAGGACGGCGTCGCGTTCGGTCAGCATCCGCCAGGAGGGCCGGGCGCGTGGCGCGCCGAGGTAGCCGCCGGGGTAGCCGAGCCCGGAGTCGGCGACCAGCTCTCGCACCGGCACCAGGGTTCCGGGACCGTAGCGGGTACGGAAACGGGCGTGGTAGTCGAGCCAGGCCGCCGTGCCGAAGGGGGCGGTGGTCAGGCGCAGCAGGACACTTGCGGCGCGGGTGGCCTCCTCCAGCACCCGTTCGGGCACGGTGATCTGCCCGTCCAGCGCTACGTCAACAGCCAGCACAGGCCCGATACCAGGGGTGAGCCTGGTCATCTGCGCGGCGGCCGATGCCGGGATCCCCGCGCTCTGCGGGCTGGCGGTGGTGGGGTGGGCCAGATGTTCGCTGAGCGCCTCCAGCTGGTCCAGCACCGCCGCGGTGTCGGGCAGGTCCTCGGCCCCGGCGGCGCGCAGCGCACCGATCACGTGAGCCAGGGGGTCGGCGGCCGTCGGCGGCGGGCACAGACTCGTGATCAGGATGTGCTGGTCGACCAGGCTGTGCAGCAGGCCGCGAATCTGCTCCGGTGAAGCCGTCGAGAAAGAACCGGCCAGGGCCTCGGCCAGGGCGTCGAACCGTATCGGCGAGGCGGCCGCGCTCAGCGCGGCCTGCAGGGGCCGGGTGAGGGGTATGACGATCTCTCGCATCGGCCCAGGGGTTCGGGCGCCCACCCGCGCCCGCTCGGCCACGATGAAGCTGCCATCGCGCACGATTCCGCCGCTGTCGGCCACCAGCGTCAGGTGCGGGCGCAACCCTGGATGCGATTCGAGCTGGTCGACCAGCATCTGCAGCCATTCGGCATCGACATGGGCCAGCGCGCGGTGCCCGGCGCCGATCTTCGCCGCCGCGGGCCCGATGGCGGCGGCGGTGACCCCAGCGAACATCCCGAACGGTGTGGGCCGCCGCTGCCAGCGCAGCAGGTAGGAGGCTGTGCTCATGATGGCGCGGCGCAGATCCTTGATGGGGGCCGGTCTGGTGCCGGGGGTGAGGAACTGGTCGATGCGCGTGGCCAGGGTTGGGCTGGCCACCTGCAGTGCCTCGCGTACGTCGTCTCGGGACCAGATCATCGCCAGCCACGTGCGGCCTTCGGCTTGGACCGCGGCCGGGTCGCTGGCGTCCAGATGCGCCGGCACCACCAGGTCGCCGGGGTCTGTCGTGGCGCGCACCAGCACCAGGCCGGTGTGTCGGTAACGCGTGGGTACGGTCATCCCGCCTCCTTCGGCCGGTCATGAACCGCGCCACCGGCGCCCGAACCGCGGGCGCCGGTGGCAGAAGGGGTCAGGACGGGTCGTTGGAGCTGGTGGCGCACGCCGAGCCGCTGCAAGTGCTGCCGCACCCGTCGCCGGTGCTGCACGCCATGACCGCGAGCGGCGTGGTGGCTTCCACCACGCGCATGTCCAGCACGAACTCGTCATCGGACAGGGGCAGGGTCTCGTCGAGGGTCGGGGCCTCGGGGATCAGCAAGGACATCGGACACGCTCCTTAACTAGAGGGCTGGGTGTGGTGCATCCTGATCCGCGAGTCGCTCAACTCATCGCAGGCCAGGAGATCGTGACCAGACCGTGGGCCTTGGCAAGAACCGCCGCACGATCGGGTATCTGAGGGGCGGTGCCGGTCGGCCAGAAGGCGATCGTGGGAGCCGGGCCGCTCCGGGCGCTGTGGTCCCACGCCTGGATCTGCTCGACCATCGCGGTCGCGGCCTCCTGGCCGTGCGATCCGTAGGCGCGCGCCCCGAACTCGAATCCGGCACCCTCGGCGGCCGGGCGTATCGCCAGGTAGGCGAATGAGTCACCCCGCACGACTCCGAAGGGGAACCAGGTACCGCGCTCCCCGGCCAGGTCCGTTCCCTGCTCGGCGGCGACCCTGCAGAATCCGGGCAGAAAGGACACGAACCACAGGTGCAGGTCGGCGAACGACACCCCGTTCGCGATCGTGATGCCGGACCACACGTCGGTGCGCCCGGTCGCCAGAACATCGTTGAGCAGACCCGGGTTCTCTGGTGCCCCATTGTCGAACTGCAGATCGATGTGGTGGCCATGGGCATCGGGGAGCCGGAATATCTGGTCGATGTGCTCCCCTTCGCCCTGCATCGCAACAAATCCGCATACTTCGGCGGAGTCGCTCACCAGGTGATCGGCCTCGCGGTGGAACGCGATCGAGCGGGTGACGCCGTTCATGCGCAGTGGCACGACGAGCACGCCGTCCCCGGCCAGCTGGTCCAGCCAGGCCGGCGGGATGTCCCAGGCGCCGACCGTCACGATGATCGCGTCGAACAGTCCCAGGTCGGGCACACCGTGCTCGGCGTCGGCCAGGATGACCCTGACCCGGTTGCCGTACCCGGTGGCCTTCAGGGCGGCGGAGGCCCGGTCGGTCACGTCCTGGTCGATGTCCACGCTGACCACGCGCCCGCCGGGGCCGACGATCTCGGCCAGGAGCGCGGCGTTGTAGCCGCCGCTGCCGTACTCAAGCACGTTCATGCCTGGCTGGATCCCAGCCTGTTCGATCATCCGCGCCTGGAGGAACGGTGCGCTGGTCGAGGAGATCAGCACACCACGCTCGTCCTTCTTGATCGCCACCGACTCATCGGCGTTGTAGGTAGCCTCCATCGGGGTGCCGTCCGGGACGAACGCGTGTCGGGGCACCACGCGGAACGCGGCCTCAACCTGGGCTGCTGTGATATGCCCGGCGGAGATGAGCTCATCGGCGAGCTTGTCGCGCAGCTCGGCGGCACGGTCAGCAGTCGCATTTGTCAAAGTAATTCCTCTCTGGAGGTACGGAGTCGATCACTGGGGAAGCTCGATGGAGGCGCTGGCTTTCGCCACGGACGGCGATAGACGGGGGTGGGGGCGGGCCGGCGCGGTGCCGTCCGGGTGTGCGGGGCTGCCTGGCCACGAGATCACCTGCTCGGCGATCTCCTCCTGCCGGGCGGCTGCGGCCTTCAGGTCGTCGAAGGTGTCGGCGTCCAGGTCGGGTTTGGCTCCAGCGAGCAACGCCTCCTGGGGGAACGCCCTTTCGCGGAAGGCCCAGAAGCGGCCCCGGTCACTACGGATCAGTCGCCAGCCCGGAATCATGTGACTCGCGGACCCGGGCATCATGGCTCTACGCTTCTTCACAGGTCAGGACCTCGATTCCTGATCAAGGCCCCGGAACTCCCCCCGGTGTTCGTCGCGCCGGGGGCCGGGGCCGCCTTTTGTAGTGAGAGCGCCGGTAGAAGCAGCCCTTGGGGATAGCGTTGTCGGCACCACTAGTCAGGGTCTAGGAGTGGACTGTCCGCAGGGTGTCCGCGAGTCTGCGGACACCACCGTGCGGACACGGCAAGGAGCACCGCGTGGGCATTGAAACGTTCGGTGAGGCGCTTCGACGTCTACGTGCCGGAATGTCACTCCGCGAGCTGGCTCGTATAGCCCACTGCAGCAAGAGCTACATCGCCGATCTCGAAAGCGGACGACGGTCACCGACCATGACGGTCGCCACGGCACTTGACAAGGTTCTCAGGGCGAACGGTCAACTCGTAACCCTGGCTGACCGCAGACAGCGCGCCGTTGTCTGGCCGGCGGCAAGCATGGAGGCACTACCACCTGCCGGGGAGGTCATGACGGATCCTCGTCGCTACATGGGTGGGTCCGTGGTGAAGGAGCTACGCCTCCGGCTCGACGCAAGCAAGGCGGAGGATGGCACTCTCGGATCATCAGCGGCTCTGCCTGGAGTGCGGGCCGTGATCACGGTCGTGCAGCACTGCGTCCGCGAAGTTCGCCCTCAGATTCGGCGGCAACTGCTGACGGTGGGAGCGGAGGCCGCGGAATTCATCGGCTGGCTGTACCGCGATCTACGGGATCTGCCCACGGCAACGTACTGGTACGACCGGGCGGTCGAGTGGGCGCAGGAAGCCGACGACAGCCCCATGCAAGGCTACGTGTTGCTACGCAAATCCCAACTCGCCTATGACCGGCAGGACGCCTTGAAGGTGCTGACGCTGGCGGAAGCGGCGCAGCACAGCAGCACGCGGCTCCCGATCGGGGTGCGAGCAGAAGTGCTACAGCAGCAGGCGTTGGGACTGGCCATGATGGGGGAGCCGGTGCGCGAGGTCGAGATGAAGCTCGACGAAGCGCGCGGATTGCTGCCCGCCGTATCGGAGGAGCCGGGGACACTGGGCAGTTCCTTCACGGAGCACGTGCTGTTGCTGCGCAGCAGCGCGTGCTTCACCGAGGCGGGCAAGCCCGCCAGGGCGGCCGAGATCCTTGAGTCGATCATCGCCGGCGGCAGCCTGTCATATCGCGACGTCGGCTACTTCCAGGCCCGTCACGCGGCCGGTCTGGCTCTGATCGGCGAACCCGATCAGGCGGCCACCCTGGGGCTCGCAGCGGGGCGCGTTGCGCGGGCCACTCGTTCGTGGCGGACGATCACGGTCTTGGGCGACGTGGTGGAGTCGATGGACCGCTGGCGGCGTCGGCCGCAGGTGCGCGCCCTGCGAGACTTCTTAGCTGATCGTCCTGTCGCGTAGGCGTCCGTCCCGCAGCCACTCGGCGACCGTTCGGATCACCGCGGTCTGCCATGCCTGGCTTTGGGGGTTGTGATACTGCGGGTCATCGTGGACGGCGAAGGTGTGCTGTGAGCCTTCGACCTCGACCAGGTCGCACGGGGCGGTGAACCGGGGCACGGCCGCTCGGGAGGACTCGATCGGCACGAGAGTGTCCTTGGTGCCATGCACGATCAGGGTCGGGGCCTTGATGGAACCGAGGATGGTGTGCGGCTGCAGCCAGAAGACCTCGTTGAGGAGTGGTCGGCCGTGGCGCAGAGTGGGGGTGAAGGTGATGGATCCCTGCTCGGTGAGCTGGCGGGCGACGTCTTCATCCAGGTAGTCGTCGTGCCAGTAGGGGCGGCTGTCGATGGTGCGCTTCTTGTAGTCGAGCTGGGGGTTGAGCAGTACCAGCCGGGACACTTCGTCGGGCCGGTGAGCGGCGTAGTATCCGCAGATGCCGCCGCCGAAGCTCGTGCCGAGCAGGCTGAGTCTGGGGGCCTCGGTCGTCTCGCGGAGCTGCCGCAGCGCGGCACGGATGTCGTTGAGGATGGTCGAGAGGGTCAGTTCTTCTTGTCTGCCTTCACTCTCGCCGTGGCCGCGCAGGTCGAAGCGGAGCGATGCCAAGCCGTGGTCGGCCAGTCCGTGGGCCATCCGGGTGAAGAAGCCGCTTTCGTGACGCGTCACCCCGCCGCCGTGGACCAGGACGACGGCGTGTTCTGGCGGTCCATCTGGTGTGACGAGCGTTCCGGCGAGCTGTTGGCCATCGAGAGTCCGGAAGGTGATCTCATGCTCTGTCGAAGTCACCTTTAGCAGCATAGGCACGGCCCTGGACCGGTGGAAGCATTCGCGATGGTCCGGAGAAGGGGGCGCAGTTCAAGGCGAGATGAGCGGCAGGCGTCGGTCTGCGACGTGGCCCACGCTGCAGCAGGGCATCGTCGACCCGCCGAGCGAGATCAACACTCCCCAACAGCGCAGAACGGCCCGGCACCGATTTACGGTGCCGGGCCGTTCTGTTCCGGGTCTGTTCCGGCCGACGTTGCTCGGCAAGGACAAGCAACGACAAGCTTTTCCCAGCTCAGCGCCCATTTCCGGGAAGATCGCCGAGGCCGGAAAACCGGGCTGTTAGACGTCGTAGTAAAGCTCGAACTCGTGGGGGTGGGGGCGGAGGCGGATCGGGTCGATCTCGTTCTCGCGCTTGTAGGCGATCCAGGTCTCGATCAGGTCCGGCGTGAACACGCCGCCCTCCAACAGGTACTCGTGGTCGGCCTCCAGGGCCGCGAGCACGTCCGACAGCGAGCCCGGGACCTGCGGGATGTTGCGGGCCTCCTCCGGGGGAAGCTCGTAGAGGTCCTTGTCGACCGGCTCGACCGGCTCGATCTTGTTGCGGATGCCGTCGATGCCCGCCATGAGCTGGGCGGCGAAGGCGAAGTACGGGTTGCAGGAGGGGTCGGGGACCCGGAACTCGATGCGCTTGGCCTTCGGGTTGGAGCCCGTGATCGGGATGCGGATGCACGCCGAGCGGTTGCGCTGGGAGTAGACCAGGTTGACCGGGGCCTCGTAGCCGGGCACCAGGCGGTGGTAGGAGTTGACCGTCGGGTTGGTGAACGCCAGCAGCGACGGGGCGTGCTTGAGCAGGCCGCCGATGTAGTAGCGGGCGGTGTCGGACAGGCCCGCGTAGCCGACCTCGTCGTAGAAGAGCGGCTCGCCGTCCTTCCAGAGCGACTGGTGGCAGTGCATGCCGGAGCCGTTGTCACCGAAGATCGGCTTGGGCATGAAGGTGACCGTGTGGCCGTGCTCCAGGGCCGTGCTCTTGACGATGTACTTGTACAGCATCAGGGTGTCGGCGGCCTTGAGCAGCGTGTTGAACCGGAAGTCGATCTCCGCCTGACCGGCCGTGCCCACCTCGTGGTGCTGCATCTCGACGTCGATCCCGGCGTCGATGAGCTTGCGGACCATCTCCGAGCGCAGGTCGGTGAAGTGGTCCATCGGCGGGACCGGGAAGTAGCCGCCCTTGAAGCGCGGCTTGTAACCGAGGTTGCCGCCGTCCTGGGCCTTGCCGCTGTTCCAGGCGCCCTCGATCGAGTCGATGTGGTAGTAGCTCGAATGGGCGTTGGTCTCGAACCGCACGTCGTCGAAGATGTAGAACTCGGCCTCTGGGCCGAAGTAGACCGTGTCGGCGATCCCGGTGCCCTTGAGATACTCCTCCGCCTTGCGAGCGACGTTGCGCGGGTCGCGGCTGTAGGCCTCACCCGTCAGCGGGTCGTGCACGAAGAAGTTGATGTTGAGCGTCTTGTGCTGCCTGAACGGGTCGAGCACCGCCGTGGACGGGTCGGGCAGCAGCAGCATGTCCGACTCGTGGATGGCCTGGAACCCGCGGATCGACGATCCGTCGAACATCAGGCCGTCGGTGAAGACGCCGGCGCCGAAGTTCTCCGAGGGGAACGTGAAATGGTGCGTCGTCCCCGGCAGGTCGGTGAACCTGACGTCAACGAACTGCACCCCTTCGTCCTTGATGAACTTCAGGACGTCGTCAGCGGAGTTGAACACGCGAACCTCCCATGGGACGGGCTAACAGCCCGAAAGTATGCCTGTGCCGTTACCGTCCCGTGTCTCGTTTGTTTCACCCGTGTTAAGCGAAAGTCGCCTCCACGCTAGTCCTCAAGTCCGCTTCGGGCGGGTATGGAGGGCTCTTCTTTTGCTGGAGCTTCACGTCCGCGACTGCTGGAGCTTCACGTCCGCGACGTCATGCGGGAGCGGTCCTTCTCCGAGGGGGAGAAGAGATCCACGGGACCCGTGGGACATGTGAGGCCCGTGGCCGGTCCGGGTGGATGCGGGGGCGGCGTCCGGGGCGGCTACCGTTGGGGGCATGAGCAGCAAGCAGCCGCGTTGGACCCAGACCTGGCTCGGCGGCGTCAGGTCGGCCGGAGTCGATCTCGGCTACCCGGGGGAGCGGCTCGGGCTGCCCGCCGAGGGCAGCGGCTCGGTGGCCGGGTTCGGCCGCAGGATCGGCGCCATCGTGATCGACTGGCTGATCTGCACCTGGGCCATCACCCAGGGGCTCCTGCGGATCGACCCCGTCGAGGCGCCCTGGGTGCCGGTCCTGATCCTGGCCGCCGAATACCTCCTGCTGGTGGGCACCATGGGGATGACCTTCGGGATGCGCCTGCTCGGCGTCCGGGTCGCCGCGCTCGGCGGCGGCGCCCCAGGGTTCGTCTCCGTGCTGGTACGGACCTTCCTGCTCTGCCTGGCCGTGCCCGCCCTCGTCTGGGACCGCGACCAGCGCGGCCTGCACGACCGCGCGGCGAACACCGTGGTCGTGCGTCTCTGAGCCGGTCCCCCGCCCGGCTTCCCGGCCTTCCCTTTCAGGCGTCCGTCCCGCGCCCGTGATCGCGCCCGCGCCGAATTCCGCGGTGCCGATTCCTTTTCCGCCCGGTGGCCGTCATACCGTGGGCGCCCGCGCAGGGCGGGACGCCGTACGGGAGGTATGAGGCTGTGACCGAGGACGAGACGGGCCGGGAACGGGTGGAGGACGGCGAGGTCCTGGCCGCGGCGCTGGCGGGCGACGAGCCCGCGTTCGGCGCGCTCGCCGAGAGGCACCGGCGGGAGCTGCGGGTGCACTGCTACCGGATGCTCGGCTCGTTCGAGGAGTCGGAGGACATGGTGCAGGAGACGTTCCTGCGCGCCTGGCGCAAGCGGGAGAGCTTCCAGGGGCGCTCGACGTTCAGGGCCTGGCTGTACCGGATCGCGACCAACGCGTGCCTGGACTTCCTCGACCGCCACCCGCGCCGCCCGCGTCCGCGCGAGGCGCCGGTGCTGGCCACTCCCGGCGTGCCGTCGCCGTCGCCGACCGAGGTCTTCTGGCTGCGCCCCTACCCCGACCACCTCCTGGAACCGGCCGCGCCCGCCGGTGCCGAGCCGGACGCCGCCGTGGTCGCCAAGGAGACGATCGAGCTGGCGTTCATGGCCGCCATCCAGCACCTGCCTCCCCGGCAGCGAGTGGTGCTGATCCTGCGCGACGTGCTCGGCTGGTCGGCGCAGGAGGCCGCCGCCCTGCTGGAGGTGAGCGTCGTCTCGGTGAAGAGCACCCTGCAGCGGGCACGGTCGACGATGCGGGAGCACCTGCCCGAGCGGCGGCTGGAATGGGCGCCCTCCTCGGACCCGACCGGTGAGGAACGCGCGGTGCTGCAGCGCTACATCGACGCCGTCGAGCAGGCCGACCCCTCCGTCCTGGCCGGGGTGCTGCGCGCGGACGCGTGGCAGGCGATGCCGCCGGCGCCGATCTGGATCCTGGGAGGGCCGTCGATCGTCGACGCGTGGCGCCCGGCGATGGTCGGCCCCGAGGCGTGGGGCGACTGGCGCGTCCTGCCCACCCGCGCCAACCGGCAACCCGCCGCGGCGGCGTACGTCAGGCGTCCCGGCGAGTCCGAATACCACGGTTCGTGGCTCGGTGTCCTGCGGGTCGAGGAGGGGCTGGTCACCCAGATCACGACCTTCGGCGCCGACCTCTTCCCGGCCTTCGACCTTCCCCGGACGCTGTGACGGGCGCCGGTGAGAACCCGGCGCCCTCGCCTCCCGGGCGGTCCGGGCCGTCGTTCGACGTGCGGAAGGTCGTCGTGGAGCCCGGTGACTCGCGCGTCCACGACGAGGACGAGTGGCGGGGGGCGATCGTCCTGCTGGAGCGCGGGCGGATCGAGCTGGTCTGCTCCGACGGCGACCAGCGGACCTTCCTGCGCGGCGACGTGCTGTGGCTGGACGGGCTGCCGGTGCGTGCCCTGCGCAATCCGGGACCGGAGCCCGCCGTCCTGATCGCGATCTCCCGGCGACCCGCGCGGCACTGATCTCCCGTCGCGGGGACTCGGGCCGCGTTGCTCTCCCGTTCCGATGGCCCGCGCGGCCTCTGGAAAGCGGCGCCGATCTCTCGCTCCGGAAACTCGTACGACGACCGGAGCCCCGCACCGATTCCTTTTACGGCGTCCGGCCGTCATACGGGTCACACGCCTCATCACGAAGGGAAAGACCCATGAACGACACGCAGAAGCGGGTCCAGGAAGCGGCCGACAAGCTCGTGGAGTCCGGCACCGAGCGGGGCCTGCAGGTCGCCGCGTACCGGTACGGCGAGCAGGTGGTCGACGTCGTCGCGGGCGTCGCCGATCCGGCCACCGGGCGCCCCGTCACGCCGGACGTCCCGTTCTGGAGCGCCTCGACCGGCAAGGGCGTCACCTCGACCGTGGCACACGTGCTCGTGGAGCGGGGCCTCTTCGGCTACGACACGCCGATCGTCGAGCTGTGGCCGGAGTTCGGCGCCCACGGCAAGGAGCGCGCGACCGTGCGGCACGCCCTGAACCACTCGACGGGCGTGCCCGGCCTACCGGTGGCCACCACGCCGGAGGACCTGTGCGACTGGGAGGGGATGTGCGCGGTGATCGCCGACGCCAGGCCCTGGTGGGAGCCCGGCACCAGGAGCGGCTACCACCCCCAGTCGTTCGGCTACATCGTCGGCGAGATCGTCCGCCGGGCCACCGGCAAGCCGATCTCCCAGGTCCTGCGGGAGGAGGTCGCCGGACCGCTGGGCGTGGCGCACGAGCTGTTCTTCGGCGTCCCCGAGTCCGAGCTGGGCAGGTTGGCCCGCCTGGAGGACGCGCCGAGCGACTTCGAGATGTCCCCGGAGATGTTCGCGGACATCCCGTTCTTCAAGGTCGTGGACGGCTACACGGCGGCACCGATGGCGGCGATGCCCGACGCCGGTTTCGGCAACCGCGCCGACGTGCTGACCTCCGACATCCCGGCGGGCGGCACCATGTCCGCCCGCGCCGTGGCCCGCATGTACGCCGCCCTGCTGGACGAGGTGGACGGCGTCAGGCTCGTCTCCCCGGAACGGCTCCGCGAGATCACCGCGGTGGAGTTCGGCGGCGTGGACGAGGTCACCGCCTTCCCGGGCACCAGGTCCCTCGGGTACGCCCTCGGCGCCACCCAGCTCCTCGACAGCCCCACCCTGTTCGGCATGGCGGGCAGCGGCGGATCGGCCGCGTACGCCGACACGGCCACCGGGATCTCGGTCGCGGTGACCAAGAACGTCGTCTCCGGCGGGGACTTCACGACCTTCGACGCCCTCGGCGGACTCGTCCTGAATGTCGAGGGCGACCACTAGGGTGCCGCGCCCGTGCCGCCCGGCGGATCCGCGGGGCGGCGCGAGCGCCCCTCACCCGGCGTGCCGGGCGTGAACGGTCCCCACCGGCCCGGCCGTCCGGCCGGGTCCCGCGCTATCGCGCGCAGGTGAAGATCGCGGTACCGGGCAGGTGACGGCCGCGCAGCGGGCTCCAGCCGCCCCACTCGCGGTCGTGACCGGGCGGCCACTCGGGCTCGGTCAGCCCCCGCAGCACCAGCCCCGACGCGGTGATGAGCCCGACCCAGTCGGCCATCGTGCGGTGGTGCTCGACGTAGGACGGCCGCCCGTCGTCGCCGATCTCCACGTACGCGGAACGGTCGAAGTAGGAGCGGTCGGAGGTGAGCCCGGCGGGGCCGGGGTCGTCGGGGAAGGCCCAGCGGACCGGGTGGCTCACCGAGAAGACCAGCAGGCCCCCGGGCCGCAGCACCCGGTGGATCTCGGTCAGGACGGCCCCGGCGTCGGCCACGAACGGCAGCGCGCCGTACGCCGAGCAGGCCAGGTCGAAAGCCTGGTCGGCGAAGGGCAGGACCTCCGCGTCCGCCTGGACCACCGGCAGCGCGGACCCGGCCTCCAGGTCGATCCGGCCGGAGTGCTGGAGCTGCCGGAAGGACAGGTCGAAGGCGGCCACCCTGGCGCCCTGCCCGGCCAGCCAGCGCCCGCACTGTCCGGCGCCGCAGCCGATCTCCAGCACGTCCTTGCCCGCGACGTCGCCCAGCAGGCGGGCGTCGGCCTCGTCCAGGCCCTCTGGGCCCCAGACGAATCCGGAGTCGCGCAGGAACTCCCCGTGCTCCGCCTGGTACTCGTCGGCGGCGCCGTCCCACCAGCCGCGGTTGGCCCGGGAGGTGGCCGCGGCGTCCACCCGGTGGCGGCCCACCCCGGCGAGGCTCATCAGCGCATCTTCGGGCGGGGCATCCTCGCGCCGCGCGGCAGCGGGCCCTTGGGCATCGGCAGCGTCTGGGGGAGGGCCTTCAGCCGGTTGTTGATCTCGTACAGGGCGGGCTTCTTGAGGTTGCGGGGCAGCTTCATCAGATGCCGCTGCAGCTTGGCCAGCGGGATCTGCCCGTCGCCGTCGCCGGACTGCACGTCGTAGACGGGGACGTCCAGCGCGACCCGCTGGACGCGCTTCTTCTCGGCGACCAGCATCTTCTGCACGCGGCTGCCCGGCCCCTCGGAGACCAGGATGATGCCGGGGTAGCCGACCACGCGGTGCACGATGTCCTGGTCGCGGGTGACGGCGACGGCGGGGGTGACCTCCCAGTTGCCGCGCATGCCCTGCAGGATCGCGGCGGCGGCGCCGACCTGTCCGTGCAACATGGAGTACTGGGCCCGCTGGGCGAGCTGGCCGAACACCACCAGCCCGACGGTGAGGGCCAGCATGATCCCGATGAAGAGGAGATACCAGAACCAGCCCGTGACCAGGCCGATCACCACGCACAGCGCGAGCGTGCCCAGCGCCGAGGCGTAGACGATCGGCATCCCCTTGGGGTTGGCCTCCTTGATGATCTTCGCGATCATGCGGAGCTGCTTGATGCGCCCCGGGCGCTCTGAGTCTTCGGGCTTCTTGGCCATGTTCTGAAGGATACAAATCCAGGGGTCAAGAAGTGAAAACGTGACCTGCCGGGTGCCGGGGCGGGGTCACGGGACGCCCGTGACCGTACGTCACGTCTTCACCGGCGGGCGGCCCGTGCGAGCCCGCGAACGCTCGTACGAGCCTGCGAACGCCCGTATGAGCCCTGCGAACGCCCGTGCGAGCCCGCGAACGCCCGTACGGTCGCGGATGTCCTTCGGCCGTGCCGGGCGGAGGGGGCGGGGGGCGGGGGCCGGAAACCGGAAGGACCCCGCTCGGGAGCGGGGTCCTTCCGGTTTCACGGGTTCGCCGTGGGGCTCAGGCGTGCTGGCGAGCCTCGATGGCCTGCTTGTACAGCCGGCCCGCCCGGTAGGAGGAGCGGACCAGCGGCCCGGAGAGGACCCCGGCGAAACCGATGGCCTCCGCCTCCTTCTGGAGCTCCACGAACTCCTCCGGCTTCACCCAGCGCTCGACGGGGTGGTGGCGCGGGGTGGGCCGGAGGTACTGGGTCACGGTGAGCAGGTCGCACCCGGCCTCGTGCAGGTCGCGCATGGCCTGGACGATCTCCTCGCGCTCCTCGCCCATGCCGAGGATCAGGTTGGACTTGGTCACCAGACCGGCCTGGCGGGCCTTGGTGATCACTCCCAGGGACCGGTCGTAGCGGAACGCGGGCCGGATGCGCTTGAAGATCCGGGGCACGGTCTCGATGTTGTGCGCGAACACCTCGGGCCTGGAGGAGAACACCTCCTCCAGCTGGGCCTGGTCGCCGTTGAAGTCGGGCACCAGCAGCTCGACGCCACAGCCGGGCAGGAGCGCGTGGATCTGCCGCGCGGTCTCGGCGTACAGCCACGCGCCGCCGTCGGGCAGGTCGTCGCGGGCCACACCGGTCACGGTCGCGTAGTTGAGCCCCATCTGCCGCACCGAGTCGGCCACGCGGCGCGGCTCGTCGGTGTCGTACGCCTTGGGCTTGCCGGTGTCGATCTGGCAGAAGTCACACCGCCGGGTGCACTGGTCACCGCCGATGAGGAAGGTGGCCTCGCGGTCCTCCCAGCACTCGGAGATGTTGGGACACCCGGCCTCCTGGCAGACCGTGTGCAGCCCCTCGCGTTTGACCAGCGCCCGGAGCTCGGTGTGGTTCGGGCCCGTCCTGAACTTGGTCTTGATCCAGTCGGGCTTCTTCTCGATGGGGGTCTCGGCGTTGCGGACCTCGAGGCGGAGGAGCTTCCGCCCCTCGGGGGCGACGGTCATGCGAGCTCCTTCGTCGGTCGGGGGACCGAGGTGGTGCACATCGAGGTGCTGTAAATGTCGTCACGCTCGCTCACCTCACCAGCTTATGTCCCGCCGTAAGCTGCGGCGGACCCGGGGCGCGGTGCGCGGAGCGGTACGGAAAACGGTGCCGGAGGCGGTGCCGGGAACAGCGTCGGGATCAGCATCGGGGAACGCCGGGAACGGCGTGGGGACCGGCCCCAGGGCCGGGATCAGCGCTGGGAACGCCGGATACGCCGGGAACGGCCCCGGAGACGGTCCGGGGCCGGTGCCGGAGGCGGGGCCGGGATCAGCGCCGGAAGAGGTCTTCCTCGGGGAGTTCGAAGGCCTGCGCGCCGAGCGCCTCGGCCAGGTGCTTCTCTGCGTACGGCAGGACCTCGTCGACCACGATCCGGCGGCCGGTCTCGGCCGACAGCGAGGAGACCCCGGCGTCGCTGATGCCGCACGGGACGATCCGGTTGTACCAGCTCGGGTCGTTGGAGCAGTTGAGTGCGAACCCGTGCATCGTGACGCCGCCCGAGACCCGGATGCCGATCGCCCCGACCTTCCTGTCCGGCAGGCCGTGCGAGGGGTCTCCGGCCACCCAGACGCCCCCGCGTCCCTCCACCCGGCCCGCCTGGACCCCGAAGTCGGCGCAGACCTGCACCAGGGTCTCCTCCAGGAGCCGCACGTAGGCGTTCACGTCGAGCGGGCCGCCGAGCCTGACGATCGGGTAGCCGACCAGCTGGCCGGGGCCGTGCCAGGTGATCCGCCCGCCCCGGTCGACCTCGACGACCGGGGTGCCGTCGGAGGGCCTCTCGTGCGGCGCGGTGCGTTTGCCCGCCGTGTAGACCGGCGCGTGTTCGAGCATCAGGCAGGTGTCGGGAATCTCCTCGGCCACCCGGCGCGCGTGGATGCGCCGCTGAAGATCCCATGCCTGCTCGTAGGGGAAGTCAACGCCAAGACGGACGATTGCCAGGTCACTCACGTCTCAAGAGTAGTTGACCCGTTCGTGGTTAAGACGTGAGAAGCCGAGGCTCGATGCGGAACTCCTTCGCCCCACCCGCCCCGTCGTGCTCCACCTTGTAGGCGTAGGCGTCCGGGTGCACGCTGACGGCCTGGATGAACTCGGTGCCCACGTAGTGCAGGGCGACGCCCTCGTCGGCGGCGTAGCCCTCGGGCAGCTCGCCCGAGGCCACCGCCTCGTGCAGCAGCTGCCGGCGCTGCGGGTCGGAGTTGTAGTGGACGCCGCAGGAGTAGGGGAGCATGCCCAGGCCGTCGGACCACACCCGTAGCGTCGGCCCGAAGGAGTCGGTGTTGCCGCCCACGTGCCAGCAGAGCGCCCCGGCGCTCTGGCCCGCCAGCACCACGCCCGCCCGCCACGCCTCCTCGAAGATCTCGTCGAAGCCGTGCAGCCGCCACAGGGCCGCCAGGTTGGCCACGCTGCCGCCGCTGACGTAGATGATGTCCTGGCTGAGAACCCACTCGCGCGGGTCCTCGACGTTGGGCATCGGGAACACGGTCAGGTGGCTGACCTCGACGTCCCACGTGCCGAAGGCGCCGTACATCTTCAGCAGCCACTCCGCGTCGTCGCCGGTGGCGGTGGCGAGCAGGCCCAGGCGGGGCCGGTCCTGGCCGGTGAGGTCGAGGGCGTACCTGAGCAGCGGGCTCGCCTCCATGGTCCCCTGGCGGATGGAGACGCGGAACGAGCCGCCTCCGATCGCGAGGATGTGCGACTGCCCGGGGCTGCCCATGTCTGTCTCCCAGTGGTTTCATCGGCCGGAACGCTGAAAACAGGGATCTTAGAGTACGGCGGTCAGTGCCTCGTTGAGACGCGTATGCCGGAACGCGTGACCGCTGTCGAGCAGGCGCCGCGGGATCACCCGCTGGCCGGTCAGCACCCCCTCCTCGGCGAACTCCCCG
Source organism: Streptosporangium oxazolinicum (assembly GCF_039537505.1). NCBI lineage: Bacteria > Bacillati > Actinomycetota > Actinomycetes > Streptosporangiales > Streptosporangiaceae > Streptosporangium > Streptosporangium oxazolinicum. The sequence goes on along the minus strand of NZ_BAABAQ010000002.1, from coordinate 699,619 downwards.
AGGGCCGTGCGCAGCACGAAGCCCGGCACGGCCAGCGGCATCGTGGGACGGTGGAGGGCCGCACCGAGCGCCTTGGTGAACTCGGCGTTGGTGACCGGTTCGGGTGCCGTCAGATTCACCGGCCCCGAGATTTCAGGATTTTTCAGGATGTGTCGTACGGCGAGCACCCAGTCGTCGATGGAGATCCACGACCAGTACTGCCGCCCGGAGCCCAGCGGGGCGCCCAGCCCCGCCTTGAAGATCGGGAGGATCCGCGACAGCATGCCGCCCCGGCCGCTCAGCACCAGGCCGGTACGGAGCCTCGCCACCCGGATTCCCGCCTCCTCGGCGGGCGCCGTCTCCGCCTCCCAGGGCACCACGACCTCTCGCGCGAGGAACCCGGCACCCGCGGGCGCCGTCTCGTCCACCGCCACCTCCCCGGTGTCGCCGTAGAAGCCGATCGCCGAACCGGACAGCAGCACCGCGGGCTTCGACTCCAGATCGGCGAGCGCGCCCGCCAGTGTCCTGGTCCCCTCGACCCGGCTGCGGACCACCTCGCGCTTGTAGTCATCGCTCCAGCGCCGGTCGCCGATGCCCGCGCCCGCGAGGTGGACCACCGCCTCCGCGCCCTCCAGCGCCGCCTGCTCGACGACCCCCTTCGCCGGGTTCCAGAAGGCCTCGTCGTCGCCTTCCGGCACCCGCCGGACCAAACGGACCACCCGGGCGCCGTCGTCCCGCAGAGCCCTGACCAGAGCCGACCCCAGCAGGCCCGAGGACCCGGTCACGATGATCGTCATACCGTCCAATGTAATCGACCTCCCCCTGGACTCTTCGGGAACCGGGCACCCACCGGATTCGCGTCGCCGGGTTCGTACGGGAACGCCCCTCGCATCGCCGGGACGGGGAAGAACGAGCCGGGCCGGTCCGCGACGTCGCGGACCGGCCCGGTGGGAGAGAACGGGTGACTAGCCGTGCAGGCCCAGCTGGTTCTCGAAACGGCCCTCCTCGAGACGACGCTTGATCGTCGTCAGGAAGCGGGCGGCGTCGGCGCCGTCGACCAGGCGGTGGTCGTAGCTGAGCGCCAGGTACATCATCGAGCGGACGGCGATGACCTCGCCCTCCGGGGTGTCCAGGACGACCGGGCGCTTGACGACGGCGCCGGTGCCCAGCATGCCGACCTGCGGCTGGTTGAGGATCGGCGTGTCGAACAGCGCGCCGCGGCTGCCGGTGTTGGTCAGCGTGAACGTGCCGCCGGTGATCTCGTCCGGGCTCACCTTGTTGGTCCGGGTGCGCTCGGCGAGGTCGGCGATCTTACGGGACAGCCCGGCGATGTTGAGGTCGCCGGCGTCCTTGATCACCGGGACGAGCAGGCCGCGCTCGGTGTCCGTCGCGAAACCGAGGTGCTCGGTGTCGAAGTACGTGACCTCGTTGGTCTCGCTGTTGATCGTGGCGTTCAGCTTCGGGTGCTGCTTGAGCGCCTCGATCGTGGCGAGGGCGAAGAACGGCGTGAACGTGAGCTTGACGCCCTCGCGCCGCTGGAACTCGGCCTTCGCCTGGTCGCGCAGCCGCGCGATCTTGGTGACGTCGACCTCGACCACGCTGGTGAGCTGGGCCGAGACCTGCAGCGACTCGACCATGCGCTTGGCGATGGTCTGGCGCAGCCGCGACATCTTCTCGGTGCGCCCGCGCAGCGTGGTGTCCACCGCGACCGGCTCCGGGGCCTGCGGTGCCGCCTGGGCCGGGGCCTGGGCGGCGGCCTGCGGGGCCTGGGGCTGGGCCTGAGCCGCACTGGCACGCTCGCGCTGGGCGCGGGCGGCCTCCAGGACGTCCTGCTTGCGGATGCGCCCGCCGACGCCGGTGCCGGTCAGCGCGTCGAGGTCCACGCCGTGCTCACCGGCGAGCTTGCGCACCAGCGGGGTGACGTACGGGCTGTCGCCCGACGGCTGCGCGACGGGCTCGGCCGCCGCGATCGGGGACGGCGGCGCGGCCTGGGAGGGCTGGGCGGGCTGCTGCTGGGCGGGCTGGGGCGCCGGGGGGGCCTGCGCCGGGGCGGGAGCCTGCTGCTCCTGCGCGGGCGCCGGGGCCTGCTGCTGCGGTGCGGGCGCCTGCGCCTGCTGCGGGGCGGGCTGCGGGATCGAGGAGGCCGGCTGCGCCTGCTGCTGCGGTGCGGCCTCGGGCTCCGGCTCCGGCTCCGGGGCCTTCTCCTGCGCCGGGGCGGCGGCGCCCTCGGTGCCGTTCTCGTCGATGACGGCGAGCTCGGCGCCGACCTCGACGGTCTCGTCCTCGGCCACCACGATCTTCGTGAGGATGCCCGCCGCCGGGGACGGGATCTCGGTGTCGACCTTGTCGGTGGAGACTTCGAGAAGGGGCTCGTCGGCCTCGACGCGCTCACCCTCCTTCTTCAGCCAACGGGTGACGGTGCCCTCCGTGACGCTCTCACCGAGCTGGGGCATCTGTACGGACTTCGGCATTGGTGTCTTCTCTCGCGTTCCGAGTGAGGGCTTGCGTTAGTTGTGGACGTGGAGCGGCTTGCCGGCCAGCGCCAGCATCGCCTCGCCGACGGCCTCGGACTGGGTGGGGTGCGCGTGGATCAGCTGCGCGACCTCGGAGGGCAGGGCCTCCCAGTTGTAGATCAGCTGCCCCTCGGTCACCAGCTCGCCGATGCGGCGGCCGACCATGTGCACGCCGAGCACCGGGCCGTCCTTCTTCGCGATGATCTTGACGGCGCCCTGTGTCTGCAGGATCTGGCTCTTGGGGTTGCCCGCGAGGTCGTAGGTCAGCTCGACGATCTCGTGGCCGCGCTCCTTGGCCTGGGCGGAGGTGATGCCCACCGAGGCGACCTCGGGGTCGGAGTAGGTGATCCGGGGCACGCCGTCGTAGTCGATCGGCACGGGGTTCAGCCCGGCGATGTGCTCGGCCACCAGGATGCCCTCGGCGAAGCCCGCGTGCGCGAGCTGCAGGGTCGGGATGAGGTCGCCGACCGCGTACACGCCCGGCACGCTGGTCTGGCAGAACTCGTTCACCGTGACGGTGCCGCGCTCGATCGCGACGCCCGCCTCCTCGAAGCCCATGCCCGCGGAGACCGCGCCGCGGCCGACCGCGACGAGGAGCAGCTCGGCGTCGAGGGTCTTGCCGTTGGCCAGGTTGACGACCACGCCGGTGTCGGTGGTCTTGACGCCCTCGAAGAAGACGCCCAGCTCCTGCTTGATGCCGCGGCGGCGGAAAGAGCGCTCCAGCAGCTTGGAGCTGGACTCCTCCTCCAGGGGCAGCAGGTGCGGCAGGGCCTCGACGATCGTCACCTCGGCGCCGAAGGAGCGCCAGACGCTGGCGAACTCCACGCCGATGACGCCGCCGCCCAGGACGACCACCGAGGTGGGCACCCGGTCGAGCTTGAGCGCGTGCTCGCTGGTGATGACCCGCTCGCCGTCGATCTCCAGGCCCGGAAGGGACCTGGGCGCGGAGCCGGTCGCCAGCACGATGTTGCGGCCCTCGTAGACCTCGGAGCCCACCGCCACCCGGTTCGGGCCCGCGAGACGGCCCTCACCCTCGATGATCGTGATGCCCTTGCTCTTGAGAAGGCCCTGCACGCCCTTCCAGGCGCGATTGACGATCTTGTCCTTGAACGCGTGGACCGAGGGCACGTCGATGCCCTCGAAACGGGCCTTGACGCCGTAGGTCGCGCTTTCCCGCGTCTCGTCGGCGACCTCCGCGGAGTGCAGAAGCGCCTTGGTGGGAATGCATCCACGGTGCAGGCACGTGCCGCCGATCTTGTCCTTCTCGATCAGCGCGACCGTCTTGCCCAGCTCGGCCGCCCGCAGAGCGCAGGCATACCCTCCGCTACCGCCACCTAGGACGACGATGTCGTAGGGGCCGCTGCCATCAGCCACAGGAAAGCTCCTTGTCGGATCGAAATACCGTCTTCACGGTCGCGCCCCTCGTCGCGCCCTGGGCGGCCGCGCGGATCCTCGATCGCATCCACACCGCCGCCGGGCCCGGCTCGGCGCCGCGCCGGTGCCCGCCCTTGGCCTGACCCCGGCAACCGCATCTTTTCATTTGTCTAGGTTGCTTGTGACCCGCTCGCGCGGCGACAACGGTTACCGAGGGGACTCGCCCGCGTAGCGCTCGGCCAGGCCGACGAGCGTCCGGGTGATCGCCCCGGTGCCGCCCTTCGGCGTGTAGCCGTGGGCCTCGCCCTTGTTGAAGGCGGGACCGGCCATGTCAATGTGTGCCCAACGGACCCCGTCCGGCACGAATTCCCGCAGGAAGATGGCGGCCGTCAGCATCCCGCCGAAACGCTCGGGGTGCAGGTTGGCGATGTCGGCCACCGGGGAGTCGAGACCCTTGCGGAGCTCGTCGGGCAGGGGCATGGGCCACGCGGCCTCGCCCTGCTCGCCCGCCGTCGCGACGATCTCCGCGCGGAGGTCGTCGTCGTTGCCCATGACGCCCGCCGTCCGCCAGCCCAGCGCGACGATCTGCGCGCCGGTGAGCGTCGCGACGTCGACGATCACGTCGGGGTCGTCCTGCCCGGCGCGGGCGATGCCGTCGATCAGGACCAGGCGGCCCTCGGCGTCGGTGTCGAGCACCTCGACGGTCTTGCCCGCGAAGCTGGTGAACACGTCGGAGGGGCGCTGCGCGGTGCCGCTCGGCATGTTCTCCGCCAGGCAGAGGTAGCCGACCGCGTTGACCTTCAGGCCCAGCCTGGCGATCGCCAGGAGGGCGCCGAAGACCGCGCCCGCGCCGCCCATGTCCGACTTCATCCAGTCCATCGAGGTCGTCGGCTTGAGCGACAGGCCGCCCGAGTCGAAGGTGATGCCCTTGCCGACGTACGCGAGCTTCGTGCCGGCCTCGGGGTGGCTGTAGGAGAGGCGGACCAGCCGGGGCGGGTTGGCCGACCCCTGGCCGACGGCGACGATGCCGCCGTAGCCGCCCTCCTTGAGCTCCTTCTCGTCCAGGATCTCCACCGACAGGCCGGCCTCGGTGCCCACCTGCTCGGCGATCTCGGCGAAGCGGGCCGGCCACAGGTCCGACGGCGGGGTGTTGACCAGGTCGCGGACGAGCGAGACCGACCCGGCCAGGGTGGTGGCGCGATCGATCGCGGCCTGGGCGCCCTCGGCGTCGGTCAGCACGGCCAGCTCGGACACCGGGGAGCTCTGCTCTCCGGCGGTGCGGTATCTGGTGAAGGAGTAGGCGCCGAGAAGGCCGCCCAGGGTGACGGCGCCCGCGTGCTCCGCGCTCGCGGCGGGCAGGGCGAGCGCCACGCGGCCGGTACCGGCCAGGGCGCGGACCGCGGTGCCCGCGGCGCGGCGCAGGACCTCGGCGTCGTAGCCGCCGGCGGGACCGTCATCGGGGACGTCGCCCAGGCCGACGACGACCAGCAGGGGAGCGGTCAGCGCGCCGAAGGTGGGGATCTTGGAGATCTCGCCCGGCTTACCCTTGGCGCCCACGCTCTCGAGCGTGGCGGCGAGCCTGCCACCGAGCGCCTGGTCGAGGCCCTCGGCCCCGGGAGCGGGAAGCGGACCGTCCGGTCCGGTGTGGACGCCGACGACCAGCGCGTCGGTATCGAACGAGACAGCGTTGTCAGTTGGGGTAAGCCGCACAGTGGTCACGTAGGCCGATGCTAGTCGGGCTGGCGCAGTACGCATAAACGAGGGTTCGTCCTACGAATTGTGCCGCCCGATGGTGCTATTTGGAGTGGCACCATCGGGCGACTTGGTGCTAATGTCGATAGCACTATGTTGCTTACCTTGGATCTGAACGATCCCCGGCCACTGCACGAGCAGGTCGCCGAGGCGATCAGACGCGCCGTCGCCGAGGGTTCGTACGCTCCGGGAGACCGGCTCCCACCGGCCCGCGACCTGGCCGCCGCGCTGGGCATCAACGCCAACACGGTGCTGCGCGCCCTGCGGGACCTGCGCGACGAGGGGGTGCTGGAGTTCCGCCGGGGGCGCGGCGTGAGCGTGCTCAGCCGCCCCAACCCGCGCAGCGTCATCGAGGAGAAACTCCGCTCCCTGCTCGACGAGGCGGTCCAGTACGGCTACCGCCACGACGACGTCATCGAGCTCATCAGAGAACTGTCATGACCGGGCCGGGAGCCCGGTCCTTCGAAGGGGTGACCAACGTGGGGCTGCGAGCCCGATTCCTGTCCATCGCCGCCGGTTGGGGCGCGCTGGTGACCGCCGCGCTGATCGCCGCGCCGCTGATGCTGCGAGACCGGCTGCCCGATCCGATCGCCACGCACTGGGGCCCGTCCGGCGCCCCCGACAACTCGATGCCGTTCGTCGCCTCGCTGCTGTTCCAGGTGGGCCTGTGGGTGCTGCTCGCGGGCGGGGCCTGGGTGCTCGCGCTCACCAACACCGCGATGTTCCGGCGCAGAGCGAGCCGCATGGGGCTCGGTGCCCTGCTGGGCGGTGCCGGCCTGTTCCTCCCGGGGTTGCAGGCGGTCACGCTGACGGCCAACCTCGACGCCCCCGGCTGGAGGCAGGCCGCCGACCTGGGGTGGAGCGCGCTGCTCGCGGTCGCGGGGCTGGTGCTGGGCGGCTGGCTCGGCACCCTCGCCGCCCGCCCGGGGCCCGACGACCGCCCCGAGCCGTCCGCCGTCCCCACGCGGCGGCTCCCGCTCCGCCCCGGCCAGCGCGCGGTGTGGGTCTCCTCGGTGAGCAACGGCCCGCTCGTCGCGCTCGGCGGTTCCGTCCTGGCCGCGGGCCTGGGGTGCGCCGTGCTCGCCCTGATCGGCGGCGACGGCACGCTGTGGGTCCCCGCGACGATCATGTCCCTCGCGGGCCTGGTGGGGGTGACCTTCAGCTCGGTGCGGGTGCAGGTCACCGAGGAGGGGCTCTCGCTCTTCTACGGGCCGTTCCGCCTGCCTCGCAAGCACATCCCGATCGAGCGGGTGGAGCGGGCCTGGTCGGAGGAGCTGTTCCCGTCCAACGTCGGAGGCTGGGGCGTCAGGGGGCTGCCGGGAGCCGTGACGGTCATGATCCGCGGCGGGGAGTGCCTCGTGGTGGGGTACGTCTCCGGTGGCCGCCTCGCCGTCTCGATCGACGACGCGGAGAGCGGTGCCGCCCTGCTGAACACCCTCGCGGACCGGGCGTCCACCGGGCCGTCCGCCCGCTGACCCCCGCTCCGGCCCGTCCATCCCTTTCCTTTTCTCTCCTTCGCCTGTTTTCCTCCGCCCGTTCTTTTCCACCGCGGTCTTCCGGCCCCTTCATCCTTCTCGCGGTTGACGACCCTCTCGCGGTCGCGTCCGCCGCCTTTCCAGTCCTCTCGCCCGGTCCTCTCGCGTCCAAGCGCCCGAAGGCGGTGTCATGCTTCGTCGATTCCCCGACCTGTGGTTGTTCCTGCTCGTCGCGTTCGGCCTGTCCTGGTTGTTCGCCCTCCCCCTCTGGCTGGCGGACGCGCCGACCGGCACGCTCGTGTTCACGGCGATCGGGGTGGCGATGATGTTCACCCCGGCGCTCGGAGTCCTCGCCGTCCGGCTGCGCGGCAGGTGGCTCGGGGATCCCGCCACCGGGCGCGAGTGGGCGGCGCGAACCGGTCTGTCGGCGGGCGGGAGCCGGGGCCGCATGCTCGCGCTGATCGCGCTGGCCTGGTTCGGCATCCCCGTGCTGGTCGTCGCCGCGATCGCGCTCAGCGCCGCCCTCGGCCTGCTCTCCGTCGACCTGCGAGAGTTCAGCCTGTTCCGCGAGAGCCTGGCGGCCACGCCGGGCGGGCCGCCCCCGGTGGCGACCGGACTCCTGGTGGCCGCGCAGGTCGCGGCGATCGTGCTGATCGCCCCGCTGGTCAACTCGGTCGCGGCCTTCGGCGAGGAGTGGGGGTGGCGGGGCTGGCTGCTGCCACGTCTGGCACCGCTCGGCACCTGGCGGGCACTCCTGGTGTCCGGGGTGATCTGGGGACTCTGGCACTTCCCGCTCACCCTGCGCGGATACAACTACCCCGAGCTGGGGGCGTGGGCCGCGCCGATGTTCATCGTCTTCTGTGTGAGCTTCGGAGCCCTGCTCGGCTGGCTCCGCCTCTATTCGGGAAGCGTCTGGCCCGCGGTCGTCGGGCACGGATCGCTGAACGCCTCGGCGGGTCTGATGCTGCTCGTCGGCGACGCGGCCGACCCGCCGGTGTTCGCCGTCGCGGGGATCACGGGCCTGGTCGGCTCGGCGCTGCTGGCGGTGGTCTCGGCGTTGCTGTTCACATACCGGCCGGTCGAGCGGCCGGTCCCGGCCGCCGTCGCGTGAGAGCCGGGCGGGGAAGGTCTTTCGGATCTCTTCGGGTCTCTCCGGATCTCTTCGGGTCGGGCCGGGAGGGAGATCAGTTCGTGAGAATCGTGCAGGCCAGCAGGGTCGTCGCGGTGGCGATCTCGACGAGGGCACCGAGCACGTCACCGGTGACGCCACCGAGCCGCCGTACGGCCCTGCGTCGTACGGCCCAGGCCACCAGCAGCCCCACGAGCATGGCGAGAGGGAGACCCCAGGGGGTGACGAACGGCCCCAGACCCGACATGAGGCCCACGCCGGGGGTGCTTGCCTCGATCACGGGGAGGTGGTTGGTGATGTCCGCATAGGCCACATAGCCCTCCCCGAACCCCCCGTAGGGCTCGGACGAGGGGCCGGAGGACCACAGGTCGAGGGCGCCGACGCCGTGGAGATAGACCAGTGCCGCCGTTCCCGCGAGTGCCAGCACGGTCACGGCCACCGCGACGCTCCGCCGTACGGTGCCCGCGACCATCGCGCCGAGCCCGTCGGGGCGCGCCGGGGGGATGCCCGCGCGGCAGGCCCACGTGAGGGCGAGCCGTCCGGCCGCGCAGGCCGCGATCAGGGTGATCGCGCCCGTCCCCGCTCCCGCGCGGGTGGCCTCCCACAGGGCCGCCACCTGTACCAGCAGGACGAAGATCAGCGTTATCACGCCGAAGGGGCCGATGTCCGACCGCTTCATGATCTCCAGTGCCCGCTCGGCGGGTTTGGCGCTGCCCAGCCCGTCGGCGAGGTCGGCCAGCCCGTCCAGGTGCAGCCCCCGGGTGAGCATCGCCACGGTCGCCACGGCCAGCACCGACGCCAGGAACGGTGCCGTCCCCAGCGACAGGGAGATCATCAGCACCAGCCCGCCGCCTGCCCCGATCACCGCTCCCACCAGCGGGGCCGTCGCCATCGCGATCCCCCCCGCCCGGCGGTCGACCACTCCGGGACGGACCGGGAACACGCTCAGCGTGCCGATCGCGAGACGTACCCCGTCGGCGAAGGTGGACGGACCGTCCGGGAGCGGGGACGAGGGCTCGGACATGACCGATGATCGTAGCGCTCGGCCTCTCCCGTGCCGCGACCGCACACGTCCACCGGATTCGGCGGTGTGCCACCTCCGGGACGGCCTCGGCCGGGGTCGCCCCGGAGACCCGATGGGGGTTACCGGTCGCAACGGGTGTCAGCCGCGACGATTGTCGATCACGGCACCGGGGGATCGGGGGCAGAGGTCGGATGGGGAGGGATCAGATGGGGAGGGGGAGGAGGCGGCCGGCGACGACGAGGGTGACGTCCTCGGACTCCAGGGCGAGGCGCTGGTTCAGCCGGCCGAGGGTGTCACGGAACATCCGCCCGCTGGCGGTACCGGGCACCACGCCGAGCCCGACCTCGTCGGAGACCGCCACGACCCGGGCCCGGGTCTGTCTCCAGGCCGCCACCAGGTCGTCGCACCGGGCCGCGACGGCGTCCGCGCCGTCCCCGCTGTTTCCGCCGGTTCCGTCCGGCCAGGCGTCGCACTCGTCGAAGACGGCGGCCACCCAGGTGCCGAGCCCGTCGATCAGCAGTGGGGTGTCGGCGGACCGCAACAGCCCGGCCAGGTCGGTGGTCTCGGCGGTCCCCCAGTGGGCGGGCCTTCGGTCGCGATGGGCCCGGACCCGGCGCAGCCACTCGGGGTCGCCGTCGCCGGACGGCCCGGTCGCGACGTAGAGCACCTCGGGTTCGGCCGCCAGTCGCAGTTCGGCCTCCGCGGACTTGCCCGATCGACTCCCCCCGAGCAGCAGGGTCCTCCTGGGCGGGGGAACCGGGGCGGGAGGGGGCTCGCTCGTGTCGACGACCGTGCCGTCCGGTACGACACGCACCCCCCACAGCGCGGTCCGCCGGATCAGTTCCGCCTCCGTGGGCACCCGGTGGTCGACGCCGACGGCCACCACGTGTGTCCGTTCACCGACCAGGCCCCGGCGGCGCAGGTCCCCAAGCCGTTCCGGCCGATCCAGCACATCCAGCAGTACCAGGTTCAGCGCCTCCTCCGCGTCACCGGTATCTCCCTCCTGCCCGCCCCGCTCTTCGCGCGAAGCCCCCCCGTGCGGAGATTCGCCGTGCGGAGATTCGCCGTGCGGAGACTCACCGTGCGGGGGAGGAACCGGCGGGGAAGAAGGGGAGGAAGCGGCGTAGAGGACGCGCTGGCCGCCCGGGATGGTGACGGTGAGGCCGTCCGGGCCGGGCGAGGCGCGACAGCCGGGCGGGAGCGGGCCGGAGAGCGGCAGCCGCACGGCGCCGTCGAGCGCCGCCGAGCCGTCGAGCGGTAGGGAACCGCCAAGCGTCAGGGAGCCGTCGAGTACCACGGAGGTGGGGCGGCGGCCCGGCGTGACGCGGGCACAGGAGGCGCATCCGCAGTCCGGGGCAGGCCACCCGCTCGCGCCCGCTGTGCCGGAGATCAGGACCTTCACCCCCGATCTCCCCTCACGTTGAGACGCTGATCGGGAAGCCGCGAATCTCCGCCTTCGGGCGAAGGCCGACGGCACCCGAGGTGTACGGGGGATGCCGGGAACATCCCGGCGGCGTAGCACGAGGTCATGATCTCGCCTTCATGCCCGGGAGTGCCCGGGAGAGGTAGGGTTCGCTGAGCCGCCGAGGGGCACCGGCAGGACCCGCGAGAAGGAGCTATGGCATGACTTGGCGCTGGCGTTATGAAAACGCGAATGGTGGCGAGGTAATCGAGGGTGTTTCGCCGTCCGACACGTTCCCGAGCCAGGCCGATGCCGAGTCGTGGCTCGGTGAAAGCTGGCGTGAGTTGCTGGAGTCCGGGGTTGAGAAAGTCACCCTGATCGAAGGCGAGCGTGTCGAGTACGAGGGAATGCCACTCCGCCCGGAATGAACCTGAACGACCCGAGTGAATGGAAACCCCTCGGCCCCTCGATGACGACGAGGAGCCGAGGGGTTCTTTCTGTCCCGCGAACGGGAATTCCGCGAGCGGGCTCCCGCGTACGAACGCGGGGACGAGCTCCCATGTACGAACGTCCCGAGAGCAAGCTCCCGCATGCGAACGCGGAGACGAGCTCCCGCGTACGAACGTGGGGAGGCACGGTCGACGCCCCCGGCGTTCACGGTGATCGTTCACCGCTCACCGGAGCACCGCTCACCGTGACCCGCTCCTGTGCTCACCGCGCTAGGGGCGCCGCTCGGGGCTCACCGTCTTGGCGGGGTCGCGCTCGACGATCGGGCCGAGGACGTCGTCGATCTTCTTCAGGACCTCGGACTCCAGTTTCACCCCGGAGGCCTTGACGTTGTCGCGGACCTGCTCGGGCCTGCTGGCCCCGACGATGGCGGAGGACACGTTGGGGTTCTGCAGCACCCAGGCCACCGCGAGCTGGGCCATGCTCAGGCCGAGGTCGGCGGCGATCGGCTCCAGTTGCTGGACGCGGGTGAGCACGTCGTCGTTGAGCATCCGGGCGATGAAGTTGCCCCCGGCCGGGTCGGTGGCACGGGAACCGGCGGGGGGCGGCTGCCCCGGCCGGTACTTACCGGTGAGCACGCCTTGGGCGATGGGGGAGAAGACGACCTGGCCGAGGCCCTCCTTCTCGCTCAGCGGCACGACCTCGGCCTCGATGACCCGCCACAGCATGGAGTACTCGGGCTGGTTGGAGACCAGGCGGTCGAAGCCCATCTTGTCGGCGATCTTCAGCGCCCGGCCGATCTGGTCGGCGGTCCACTCGCTGACGCCGACGTAGAGGACCTTGCCCTGGCGTACGAGGTCGTCGAACGTCTTGAGGGTCTCCTCGAGCGGAGTCTCGTTGTCGAAGCGGTGCGCCTGGTAGAGATCGACGTAGTCGGTCTGCAGGCGACGCAGCGAGCCGTGCAGCGCCTCGGTGATGTGCTTGCGCGACAGCCCCCGGTCGTTGGGGCCGGGGCCGGTCGCCCAGTAGACCTTGGTGAAGATCTCCAGGGACTCGCGGCGGACCCCCGCGAGGGCGCGGCCAAGGACCTCCTCCGCCTTGGTGCCCGCGTACACGTCGGCGGTGTCGAAGGTGGTGATCCCCTCGTCGAGCGCCGCTCGCACGCACTGCTTGGCGGCGTCCTCCTCTACCTGGGAACCATGTGTGATCCAGTTGCCGTAGCTGATCTCGCTGACCATGAGACCGCTGCGGCCAAGGTGGCGGAATTCCATGCTCCGAGATTAATAGGAGCCATATTTCCCAACAATTCGGGATAGCCTGCCGGGCGTGTCGCGGATGATCACTTCTCGGAAGGTACGGCTCGCGCTCGCCGCCGCTGTGCTGGCGGCGGTCGTCGTGGCGGTCGCCCGCCTGTGGCGACGAGCGGAGGAGCGCCGGGTCGCCCTCCCGATCGAGGGATCCGGGGCCACCCTCCCGATCGAGGCATCCCGAAATGTCTTTCCGGCGAAGGGGCCGATCGTCTCCTCGGTGGAGGAGCCGGACTCCGGGGCCGGGCGCGCACCGCGGTGGCCTCCGGCGCCCATCCTCGGCACCCCCACGGACGAGGACCTCAGGCGGTACGCCGGCCCGCCCTCCGCCTTCCGGACCACCGTCGAGCGGATGTTCGAGCGGAGGCCGCGGACGCCGGGGGAGCCGTTGGACGAGGGCACCCGGAGCCGCCTGGTCCGCTGGACCGCCGCCGGGATCGCGGTGTGCCTGCTCGCCTTCGGCACGCAGCTTCTGGAGAGCGCTGTCTTCTCGAACGGGGTGGAGACCGTCGAGGTGACCGATTTCGGGAGCCTGTACGGCACGGACGAGCAATGCGGGCCGGACACCCGGCTGGAGCCGGGGCTGCGCTTCACGGACGAGCAGGGAGTGGCGAGCGCGTATGTCGTCGGGTGCGTAGAACAGGATTCCTACCTGGCGGAACCCGCTCAGCCGTACGAGGCCCCGAGCCCGTACGAGACTCCGGCCCCGTACGAGACTCCGAGCCCGTACGAGACCGCCGCGACCCCCGTGGCGGTTCCCGACGCCGACTGCCACCCGCGGGCGCGGACTCCGAAGGTGCGGGCGCTCAACCCGAGGGTGACCCGGGCGGTGAACCGCCAGTGGCGCCGCATCGAGAGGTGGCTGGAGGCGAACGCCCCCGCGAGCCGCCGCACGCTGGGCGGGCCCGCCAGTGCCCGTACGATCGCCGTCGCGGAGGCACAGATGGGCCTGCGCTTCCCCGACGACCTGCGTGCCTCCCTGCTGCGGCACGACGGGGCCTCCCTCGTGGCCGGCACCTGGCCGTTCGGGTTCCTCGGAAACCAGAACCAGGGGGTCCGCGAGATCCGTGACGCCTGGCGGCAGCTGTGCGGGATAGACGCGGAGGTCGAGGGCGCCGCCGAACTCGACGCCGACGTACGGGCGGAGTGGTGGGACGGGCGGATGATCCCGTTCGGCGCCGACGGGAGCGGCAATCACCTGGTGATCGACTCCGTGGTGCGCGACGTCGGCGACACCGACCACGAGGGCCAGATGAGTTTCACGCCCGGTGGCATCCGGATCAGCTCGTACTACGGCCTGCTGAGGATGACGGCGAACGTCCTGGAGACCGGCGGGTCCATCGGCTACTGGAAACCGGTCGTCACCGGAGGCGAGCTGCGCTGGGACGTCGTCGAGGACTGACGCCCTTCAGGGGACACCCGCTCGGTTCAGGAGGGACGCCGTCCAGGAGGGATGTCCGTCCGGTCGGGGAGCTCCGGTTCGGGGGGTCCGGTTCGGGGGGTCCGGTTCAAGGGGTCCGGTTCGGAGGTTCCGGAGTCCCGGTTCGAGAGCGGTGAGGTTGCCCGGAACCGGGCCGCCCCGCCGGTGGGAGACGCGCCGCCGGGAGACGCGAAGAACCCCGTCCTCTCGTGGAGGGGACGGGGTCCGGGGACATGCTCGGCCGCGGTGCTCCTCGGGCTTCGCCGTTGGCTCGCCGCCGTCAGTTCTTCGGCGGGACGGGCCTTCCGCCGGGCAGCACGGTGGGCGGCGGGAAGCGCAGCTTGCGAATCTGCAGCGCGCGCATGGCGGCGTAGAAGCCGACGCCCCTGAGGTTCTCGTTGGGGAACTTCTCAGCGGTGAGCTTCTTCACCTTCCAGGACACCCAGATCGAGGTGAGCAGCACGCCGACCATCATGAGCGGCCAGCCAACCGTGATCACCGCGACGTAGACGTAACCGCGGACGTCCGCCGGGAACGGGATCCAGGTGAGCAGCAGGATGAGAAGGGAGAACGGCAGGAAGTACTGGCTGGCGAGGCGGCGGGAGTCGACCCAGTCTCGCGCGAACTTCCTGGCGGGCCCCTTGTCGCGGGCGGGGAAGTAGCGCTCGTCGCCACGCAGCATGCCCTCGCGCGCCTTGACACGCTCGCTGGCCTGGCGTTCGCGGAGGTTCTTGTAAGCCTCTTTGCGGTTCTGGGGGGCGTTCACCGGCTGCCGGCGACGGCCTTCGGCGTCCCGTCGCTTGGGTGTGGGACGCCCCTTGCCCGCAGGCTTAGGATCGTTAGCGGAGACGGGGGAGTCGTCCGCGGTGGTCTGGGTACGTCGGAACACAACGTCAGCCTACCGGGACTGCAACTTAGTGACGCCCCCGTGCGTTATGCGTAGGGTGAACCCTATGGTGGCTCCGGTGCTTTTTCGGGGGGCTGGAATCACTTGGGGTGACCCGAAGCGCACTTGAAGAAGGGGACGGCCGACGCGCATGAGCGTGATGAAGAGACTTTCGCTGATCTTCAGGTCCAAGGCGAACAACGCGTTGGACAAGATGGAAGATCCTCGCGAAACCCTGGACTACTCGTATCAGCGCCAGCTGGAGTTGTTGCAGAAGGTGCGCCGGGGTGTGGCGGACGTCGCCACCTCGCGCAAGCGTGTGGAGCTCCAGATCAACCAGATCGAGGCGCAGTCGCGCAAGCTTGAGGATCAGGGCCGCAAGGCGCTCGGGGTCGGCCGTGAGGACCTGGCCCGTGAGGCGCTGACCCGTCGCGGCAGCCTGCAGACCCAGATCGCCGACCTCCGCGTGCAGCACGACAACCTGCAGGCCGAGGAGGAGAAGCTCACCACGGCCTCCCACCGGCTGCAGGCCAAGGTCGACTCCTTCCGTACGAGGAAGGAGACGATCAAGGCGACCTACACCGCCGCCGAGGCGCAGACGCGGATCAACGAGGCCTTCTCCGGCATCTCCGAGGAGATGGGCGACGTCGGCCTGGCGATCCAGCGCGCCGAGGACAAGACCGCCTCCATGCAGGCCCGCGCGGGTGCCATCGACGAGCTGCTGGCCAGCGGCGCGCTCGACGACTTCAGCGGGCAGCGCGGTGACGACATCCAGGCCGAGCTCGACCGCATGGGCGGCGGGCACGACGTGGAGCTGGAGATCGCGCGGATGAAGGCCGAGCTGGGCCAGGGCCCCGCGCCGCAGGGCGCGATCACGCCCGGACCGGCGCAGCCCCACCAGCAGCCCCAGCCCCAGCAGCAGCCGCCGCACTCCCAGCAGCCGCAGTCCAACCAGACGCAGCAGCTGCGCCAGCCGGGGGAGGGCCTGTGATCGTCCGCATCATGGGGGAGGGGCAGATCGACATCGCCCCCGCAGACCTCGACGTGCTGAACACGCTGGACGCCGAGCTGGAGGCCGCCATCGAGGCCGGTGAGGAGGAGACCTTCCGGGTGCGGCTGCACGCCCTGCTCGACAAGGTCCGCCACGTCGGCAAGGCGCTGCCCGACGACAGCCTGGAGTCCTCGGAGCTGATTTTGCCTCCGGCCGACGCATCCATGGACGAAGTGCGGGAGATGCTCGGCAATGAGGGGCTGATTCCCGGCTAGCTTGGGCATATGGCACAAACCCGGTTCGCCCCGGACCGGGGCCTGACCAGGCGCATGGTGGTCACCATGTTCCTGCTCGGACTGCTCTACGTGGTCTTCGTGGCCGTGTTGATCACGCTGGGTGTCCGGGCCGTCGTGGTGCTGGTGATCGCCGGTGCCATCCTGCTCGTGCAGTACTTCATGTCCGACCGCATCGCGCTGTTCGCGATGCACGGGCGTGTCGTCTCCCCTCAGGAGGCCCCGGAGCTACACGGCATGATCGACAGGTTGTGCGCCCTCGCCGACATGCCCAAACCACGGGTGGCGATCGCCGACTCGGACGTCCCGAACGCGTTCGCCACCGGCCGTAACCAGAAGAACTCCGTGGTCTGCGTGACCACGGGGTTGTTGCGCCGCGTCGACGGCGGCGAGCTGGAGGGCGTGCTGGCCCACGAGATGTCCCACGTGGCCCACCGCGACGTCGCGGTCATGACGATCGCGTCCTTCCTCGGCATCGTCGCCGGGCTGATGACCAGGGTCGCGCTCTACAGCGGCCTGGGCGGGCGCGGGCGCGACGACAGGGGCGGCCTGCCGATCGGCCTGATCATCCTGCTCGTCTCGGCCCTGGTGTACGCGGTCAGCTTCCTGCTCACCCGTGCCCTGTCGCGCTACCGTGAGCTGGCCGCCGACCGCGCGGGAGCGCTGCTCACCCAGCGTCCCTCCGCCCTGGCCAGCGCCCTCGTCAAGATCAGCGGTGAGATGGCCCGCATCCCGACGAGGGATCTGCGCGAGGCCGAGCCGTTCAACGCGTTCTTCTTCGCACCGGCCCTGTCCGGCAAGGCGGGCCTGGCCGCGCTCTTCGCGACCCACCCGCCGCTGGAGCGGCGCCTGGAACAGCTCAGCGGGATCTCCGCCCAACTCGGGCAGGGCGGGTGACCGGCGACCGGGCCACGAAGGGCCCGAAGGGGCTCTGGGTTCCCCGCCCGGAGTCGCTCGACGGACGCGAGTGAGACGCGAGTGAGACGCGAGTGACCGGACACCGGGTCGCGGACAGCTCGGGAGCTCCGGAGCTCGAAGGGCTCAGAAGGCTCGAAGAGCTCGGAGGGCTCGGAGGGGGAGTGATCTGATGCGCTGGTGGGACGTGCTGATGGGGCGCGGCGAACCGGCCAAGGCCGACCTGGACGCGCTGTTCGCGCTGCCCTCGGCCGCGGTGACCCTGCGGGCCGCCACCGATCTGGCGCCGACGGGCGTGGGGGCGGTCTGCTTCCGCTCGGCCGAGGGCGGGGCGTTCGCCGAGCTGGAGCGCGACATCACCCAGTTGCTGGACGCCGGGGGCGGCCCCCCGGTGGAGGTGTCGAAGGACTCCTTCGGCTACACGTGGCTGCTGGTGCGCCGTACCCCCGACATGCTCGGTGACCTGGTCACGGACCTGCACGCGGTCAACTCCTCCCTCGAGGGGGCGGGTTTCGGCCCCTCCCTGCTCTGCTCGCTGGTCTCCTTCGCCGCCCCCGACGGCCGCGGGCTCGCCCTGGTCTACCTCTACAAGCAGGGCACCTTCTACCCCTTCGCCCCGCTGCCCGCCGACGAGGGGGCGGGGCGGGCGCAGCGCAGGGACAACGCGCTGGAGCTGCAGGTACGCGGCGCGATCGGCGGCGAGCTGGAGATCGAGCCCGATCTCGGCCGCTGGTTCCCCCTCTGGGGGGCGCCCGGCCTCTGAGAGGTCGCCCCCCGCGAAGCCCTTCCCGCGAGGCCGCTCCGTGCCATTCACGAGGCGTCTGGAGCGTGCCAGGATGGCCCGTCCGGCTTGCGTTTGATGTACGTCCTGTGACCCTTTGCCCCCACAATGGGACCGGAAATCCATCACGGGAGAAGGGTGTGACCATGGCGGACCTCGCGTCCTTGCGGCCCGGGGATCCCGAGCAGGTGCGGGAGTACCGGCTCACCGCCCGGCTCGGCGAGGGAGGCCAGGGAACGGTCTACCTGGGCGTTTCCCCGACGGGGGCGCGCGTCGCGGTCAAGTTGCTCCGCGCGGATCTCGCACAGGACGAGGAGGCGATGGAACGCTTCGTCCGCGAGGTCAGCACGACCCAGCGTGTCGCGCCCTTCTGCACCGCCGCGGTGATCGACACGGGGGTCGACCGGCATCGCCCGTACATCGTGAGCGAGTACATCGACGGCCCGACGCTCGACGCGGTCGTGACCACCGAGGGCCCGCGCGAGGGCGCGGGACTGCACCGCCTCGCGATCGGCACGGTCACCGCGCTCGTCGCGATCCACCAGGCGGGGATCGTGCACCGCGATTTCAAGCCGTCCAACGTGCTGCTCGCCTCCGACGGCCCCCGAGTGATCGACTTCGGCATCGCCAAGGCGCTC
Source organism: Streptosporangium oxazolinicum (assembly GCF_039537505.1). Classification (NCBI taxonomy): domain Bacteria; kingdom Bacillati; phylum Actinomycetota; class Actinomycetes; order Streptosporangiales; family Streptosporangiaceae; genus Streptosporangium; species Streptosporangium oxazolinicum. Next base: position 681,293 of record NZ_BAABAQ010000002.1, on the reverse strand, counting down.
GACCGGACCTCCACGCTGACCGCGATGGCGATCGGTACCCCTTCGTACATGACCCCCGAGCAGCTGGCCGGGGAGAACGCGGGGTCGCCCGCCGACATGTTCGCGTGGGGCTGCACGATGGTCTTCGCGGCCACCGGGCAGCCGCCGTTCGGCACGGACAGCCTTCCGGCGATCTTCAACCGGATCATGAACATGGAGCCGGACCTGGGGGCGATCACCGACCCCGCGCTGCGCGACCTGGTCGGGCAGTGCCTGTCCAAGGACGCCACCCGGCGGCCCGCGGCGGGTGAGGCGCTGTTGCGGCTGCTCGGCCACGCGGGTGGCGCGGGGGCGACCGGTGCCGCGCCGTCCACCGCGCCGCGCGGCATCCTCGCCGAGGGCTCGGCCGCCGCGGCGCAGCAGACCGGCCCCGGCCCCGGCGGGTACCCGGGCGGGAACGATCCCGGGCACACCGTGTACGGGCAGCGGCGTCCAGGGGGCGACGACCACACCCGGCGGGACCAGCGGCAGCACTCCGGGCCGCAGCCCTTCGCCCAGCACGGACCGGGCGGGGGATACCCGGCGCAGGGCCCGCAGGCCGGCCACCCCCAGCAGTCGGACCCGCGCGGCCACGCCCAGCACTTCCAGCGGTCGGATCCTCGCGGCCACGCGCAGTACCCGCAGTCTCCCCAGCAGTCGGACCCTCGTGGTCACGCCCAGCAGAGCCGGCCCCAGGGGCACCCGCAGCAGGGTCCGGCCCCCACGAGACCCCTTTCCGGCGGGTATTCCGGCCCCGACGGCTACGCGGGCGGCTACCCTCCGCAGGGCCCCGGGCACCCGCAACCCGGATATCCGGGGCACCCCGGACCCCAGCCCTACGGTGCTCCCCCGACCTTCCCCTCCTCCGAGGGCACCCCGTACCGGAACCCCGGACCACCGGCGTACCCGGGGCGGGCGACCCCCGACCGCCGCGGGCGCAAGGCGTGGCCGGCGATCGTGGGGGCCGTGCTGGTCACCGCCCTCGTGGCCGGAGGCGTCGTGCTGGTGCTGCGCGGCAACACCGCCGAGACGCCCGGAACCGCCGGGACCGGGAGCACGAAGGGCGCGAGCACCCCGGCCCCCACGGATCCGACGGTGCCGGAGGCCACCGGCACGATCAAACTGCCCGGCAGCTCGCTCACCCTTCACGAGAGCGACCAGGACCCGATCAGGCTGAGCTCCTACAGCCTCGACTGGGACAAGACCCTCTACGTCCGCAAGCAGGACACCGGGCAGTTCGTCAAGAACGACAAGTACTTCCAGTACACGGTCAACGCCGAGGGCACCCAGGCGCTGGGCACCGACCGGATATACGACGCGCAGAACTACGCGATCGTGTCGATCGTCGATCATCGATCCGGCGCGGCGAGTAGGATCAGGATCACCAAGGCGCCGATCTACCCGACGCTGCCGCAGTGGTCGCCGGACGGCAGGCGCGGCCTGGTGACCCTCTACGAGGCGGTCGGCGACATCAGCAAGGAGTACGGCTTCGCGATCATCGACGTCGCCACGAAGAAGGCGAAGGTCGTCCGCGTGAGGGAGAAGGACGCGGGCAAGTGGAGCTATTTCTGGCGTGGCGACGGCCGGGCCGTCGGCACCTGGGCGCTGACCGGTAAGACCCAGCGCATCCGCTTCTACGACACGCAGGGCACCGTGCTGCAGACCCTGCTGGACGTGGGCACCCCGATCACGGTCGAGGGCGACGACATCTCCCCGTCCGGTTCGTCCCTGCTGACGTACTGCAAGGAGAGCAAGAAGGAGATCTGCGTCTGGTCCACCGGCTCCGACGCCCCGGCGAAGGTCAGGATCCCGTTCGAGACGGAGCGGCTCATCGGCTGGTACGACGACGAGCACATCGCGGGCTGGCGGCGCAAGGGCTCCGGTTACGAGGCGGTGGTGTTCGACTTCACGGGGAAGGTACAGCGGCTGCTGGCCACCAGCACCGACGCCAAGGAGTACGAGAAGCAGTTCATGCGCTTCACGCGAGAGGGTTGACATGAAGGAGTGGACCCACGCCGAGCACGCCGCGGCCGCCGCCGCGGAGATCGCCCGGATGGCCGACGTCCTGCGGGGGCGTGACATGTCCGTCCCCGTGCTGACCTGTCCCGGCTGGGATCTGGCGAGGCTCGCCGCCCACACCGGAGGCGTGCACCGGTGGGCGGTCGCCATGGTGCGCGACCTGACCGAACGGCGCTACGACCGCGACGGCATGGACATGGGCCTGCCCGCCGACCCGGGCGGCTACCCCGCCTGGCTCGGCGAGGGCGCCGGCTTCCTGCCCGAGGCGCTGCTGTCGCGGGACCCGCAGGCGCCGATGTGGTCCTGGGGCGGGGAGAGGCGGGTGGGGTTCTGGTCGAGGCGGATGCTCCACGAGACCGTGGTGCACCGGGTGGACGCCGAGCTCGCGCTGGGCGTCCCGGTCACGATCGACGAGCACGTGGCGGCCGACGGGGTCGAGGAGTTTCTCGACATCCTGCCGTACGTCAGGTGGAACCCGGACGTCGCCGAGCTCAGGGGCGGGGGCGAGACGATCTCGCTGCAGGCCGACACCGGAGCCGGATGGGTGATCACCCTCGACCCCGACCGCTTCCACCACCGGCGGTCCCTGCAGCCGGGCACCGTGACCGTGCTCGCCGCCACCTCTGCCGACCTGCTCCAGGTCGTGTGGGGTCGGCGCAGCCCCGACGACTACGCCATCGAGGGCGACGGCGGGCTGCTGGGCTGGTGGCGGGGTCTCGCCCGGATCTAGGTCGCGTCCACCCGCCGGACCGGGTCCTCGTCGGATCCCGATCCGGTCCCGACCCGGCCGGGATCCATCCCGGATCCGGTCGGGATCCACCCCCGATCCACTCTGGATCCGGCCGGGATCCACCTCGGATCCACCCCGGCCGAACGCAAAACACCCGCCCGGGATTCGGCCAAGACACGACAGGGCCCGCGCAGGGCTCGCCGCCGCGACCGCGGCCCCGTGGTGCCATGACTTTATGATCAAGATGTCCCGGTCGGCCGCCTCGGCTGTGCTCGTCTCCGCGGGGATGTTCCTCGCGGGCCTGTCCGGCGGCACGGCGCTCGCGGACTCCGAGCCCTCCGAGGCGACCGTGGAGAGGAGCCGCCCCCAGATCACGGTCGTGGGCGAAGGGAACATCTCCACCACCCCCGACATCATGCGGCTGGACACCGGCGTCGAGGTGCGCCGCCCCACCGCCGGGGCGGCGTTCGCCGACGCCCGTACCGCCGCCGCCGCCCTGACGCGGGCGCTGCTCGCGACCGGGATCGCGGCGGAGGACCTGCGGACCGACGAGTTGACCCTCAGCCCCGAGTACAAGGAATATCCCACGATCTCCGGCTACCGGGCCACGCAGGGCGTCGAGGCCGTGGTGCGCGACCTCGACGACGCGGACGAGGTGGTGGACGCGGCGGCCTCCGTCGGAGAGACGGTCCGGTTCGACGGTGTCACCTTCGAGGTGTCCGACAACCACGCGCCGCTCAGGCTGGCGCGCGAGGCGGCCTTCGAGGACGCCAGAAACCGCGCCACGCAGTACGCCGAGCTCGCGAGCCGAGGGCTCGGCCGCGTCATGGAGATCAGCGAGCAGAACGTCACCCCGCCGACGCCGGTCCGGGGCTTCGCCGCGATCGCCGACAAGGCGTCGATCAGCCCCGGCCGCCGGAACGTGTCCGTCAGCGTCAAGGTGGTCTACGAGCTCAAATAGGCCCCGCTCACGCGGTGCTCCCCCGACCCCGGGTACGCGACAGGTCCCCGGCACGCGACGGGCCCCGGCGGGTTACCACCCGCCGGGGCCCGTCCACCCTGAGATCGGGGCGGAGCCTCGGGACACCCGGGCCCGGCGAGACCGGGGGCCGAAACCTCGCCGCGAGGTCGGGGCCGGGATCAGAGCCGGGACCAGGACGGTGGTCGGGGCCGGGATCCAGGCTGAGATCGGGGCAGAGGTCAGAGCCGGGACCAGGACACGGGACCAGGACAGAGGTCGGAGCCGGGATCCGGGCGGGGATCAGGGCAGGGCCAGCATCCGGTCCAGGGCGACCCCGGCCCAGTGGGCGGTGTCGTCGTCCACGGTGATCTGGTTGACGACCTGGCCGGAGGCGAGCGACTCCAGCGCCCACACCAGGTGCGGCAGGTCGATCCGGTTCATCGTCGAGCAGTAGCAGACCGTCCGGTCCAGGAACGTCACGTTCTTGTCGGGGAACATGGCGCCGAGCCGCTTGACCAGGTTCAGTTCGGTGCCGACCGCCCAGGAGGACCCGGCCGGAGCCTCCTCGAGCTTCTTGATGATGTATTCGGTCGAACCGACGTGGTCGGCCTTGGTGACGACCTCGTGCCTGCACTCGGGGTGGACCAGCACGTTGACGCCGGGGATGCGGGCGCGGACGTCGTCCACGCACTCGGCGCTGAAGCGGCCGTGCACCGAGCAGTGCCCCTTCCACAGGATCACCTTGGCGTTCCCGAGCTGCTCGGCGGTGAGGCCGCCGTTCGGCCGGTGCGGGTTGTAGACGACGCAGTCGTCCAGCGACAGGCCCATCTCCAGCACCGCGGTGTTGCGGCCCAGGTGCTGGTCGGGGAGGAAGAGCACCTTCTCCCCGCGTGAGAAGGCCCACTCCAGGGCGCGCCTGGCGTTGGAGGAGGTGCACACGGCGCCGCCGTTGCGCCCGCAGAACGCCTTGATGTCGGCGCTGGAGTTCATGTAGGTGACGGGGACGGTGACTTCGGCGATTCCCGCGTCCTCCAGGGCCTCCCAGCACTCCTCGACCTGGTCGAAGGTGGCCATGTCGGCCATCGAGCACCCGGCCGCGAGATCGGGCAGTACGACCTTCTGGGAGTTCGAGGTGAGGATGTCGGCGGATTCGGCCATGAAGTGCACGCCGCAGAAGACGATGTACTCGGCGTCGGGGCGGGCCGCGGCCTCCTTGGCGAGTTTGAACGAGTCGCCGGTCACGTCGGCGAACTGGATGACCTCGTCGCGCTGGTAGTGGTGGCCCAGCACGAAGACCCTGTCGCCGAGTGCCGCCTTGGCCCTCCTGGCGCGCTCGACGAGCGCCGGGTCGGAAGCGGACGGCAGCTCGCCGGGACAGTCGACGCCGCGCTCGCTGTGCGGGTCGACACCCCTGCCGAGGACGAAGAGCGGAAGCCCGGTCTCGGTGGTCGTCATGGCCACACCCCCTTATCGTCGAAGTGACGACTAATGATGACACATGGGATTGGGGCTTTATTCCTGGGGAGGGGGTTTTGTCCAAGGGCGGATGGTTCTGGCGTCTGAGGAATGTGTACCGAGGGGCGGGTGTTGGTAGCGTCTGAGAAGGACGTCATTAACAGACAGCCGTTCCCGGGGAGCGGCTGACGCAGACGCGGGAGTCACCAACATGTCGGTTGAGAGCAGCGAGACCACGGCGCAGGGCCTGATCCTCAGTTCCGCGGCCGCGGCGAAGGTCAAGAGCCTGCTGGAGCAGCAGGGCGAGGAAGGTCTCCAGCTGCGCGTGGCCGTGCAGCCCGGCGGCTGCTCCGGCCTGCGCTACCAGCTCTTCTTCGATGACCGTTCGATGGACGGCGACGTCGTCTCCGACTTCGACGGCGTGAGCGTGGTCACCGACCGGATGAGCGCCCCCTACCTCGTGGGCGCCACCGTCGACTTCGTCGACACGATCGAGAAGCAGGGCTTCACGATCGACAACCCGAACGCCACCGGCTCGTGCGCCTGTGGAGACTCGTTCAACTAGGCGAGTCGAGCAAGCGAGAACGCCCGGCCCCGCGGGGTGACATCGGTCACCCCGCGGGGCTTTCGCGCGCGCGATCGGAGTAGCACGCAGGAACGAGCGGGACGCGAGGAAGGTCGCGTATTCTTGCGTGGCTCATCTTCCCGCGTGGCTCAATGGCCCGCGTTCCGAGAGATGCTGACAACGAGGAGAAGAACCCCGTGCGCATCGCCGTCACCGGCTCAATCGCGACCGATCAACTGATGACCTTCCCCGGCCGCTTCAGCGACCAGCTCATCGCCGGTCAGCTCGACCGGGTTTCCCTGTCGTTCCTCGTGGACGACCTGCAGGTCCGCCGCGGCGGCTGCGCGGCCAACATCGCGTTCGGAATGGGCTGCCTGGGACTCAGTCCCGTCCTGGTCGGCGCGGTCGGCGCCGACTTCGCCGACTACCGCTCCTGGCTGGAGCGCCACGGCGTCGACTGCGACTCCATCCACGTCTCCGAGACGCACCACACGGCCCGCTTCCTGTGTACGACCGACGACGATCACAACCAGATCGCCTCGTTCTACACCGGCGCGATGGCCGAGGCCCGCCTCATCGAGCTCGGCCCGGTGGCCCAGCGGGTCGGCGGCCTGGACCTGGTGCTGATCAGCCCCAACGACCCCGACGCGATGCTCAGGCACACCGCCGAGGCGCGCCAGCGCGCGATCCCGTTCGCCGCCGACCCCTCCCAGCAGCTCGCCCGCATGCCCGGTGAGCAGATCCGCGAGCTGGTCGACGGCGCCGCCTACCTGTTCGGCAACGACTACGAGAAGGGCATGATCGAGCAGAAGACCGGCTGGAGCGACCAGGAGATCCTCGACCGGGTCGGCGTCCGCGTCACCACGCTCGGTCCCAAGGGCGTGGTCATCGACCGCAAGGGCGAGCCGTCCCTGCACGTCCCCCCGGCGCCCGAGCTCGGCAAGGCCGACCCCACCGGGGTGGGCGACGCCTTCCGCTCCGGCTTCCTGTCCGCCCTGGCCTGGGGCCTGTCCCTGGAGCGCTGCGGCCAGGTCGGCAACCTCACCGCCACCCACGTCCTGGAGCGTGTCGGCGGACAGGAGTACGAGCTCGGCCAGAAGGTCTTCCTGGAGCGCTTCGCCGACGCCTACGGCGCCGACGCCGCCGCCGAGGTGGCCGCCTTCGTGAAGTGCCACCACGCCTGAGCCGTCACGCCTGAGCCGCCGCGTCACCGGGGCCTCTCCTGAGCCATCGGGCCCCGGCGCCCTCCCGGGACCCCGTTCTCCCAGGACCCCGTTTCCCGGGACCGCGCTTCCGAACCGCCGATCGGGCCACCGCCGGGTCACCGCCCAGCGGCGGCCCGGCCGGTGCCGGACGCCCGCGCGGGGTGGGCTGAGGTCAGCCGCTCGCGTAGACGCGGTGCACGAACTCGGCCAGCTTGTCGTCGGGCAGTTTCCTGGCCAGGTCGGCCTCGGTGATCATGCCGACGATGCGGCCGTCCTCGATCACCGGTAGCCGCCGGATCCGGTTCTGCTCCATCTTGGCCAGCGCCTCCTCGACGCTCGCGTCCGCGGACACCCAGACCAGGCCGGTCGCCAGGTCTCCCGCGGTCACCGTGGAGGGGTCCAGGCCGTGCGCCACGCACCTGACCACGATGTCGCGGTCGGTGATGATCCCCTTCAGCCGGTCGTCGCTGCCGCAGATGGGCAGCGCGCCCACGTTCATGTCCCGCATCATCTGCGCCGCCCGGTCGAGTGTCTCGTGTGCCTCGACGCACCGGACCCCGGCGTTCATCAGATCTCTGGCCGTCTCGCCGCTCATGCCGTCCCCCCGAACCGTTTGGCGTGTTTCCGGGGAGGGTCATACCCAATTTCAGGACATGTCAGTAATTGCGGCGTACGTGGATGGCCCAGCCGCGCTCCGGGAGCTCGTAGCTGCCCACGTGGTGGTGCGACTTCAACCGGCACCAGGCCGGGATGTCGGTGAAGGCGGCCGGGTCGTCGGCGAGGACCGCGACGATCTCGTTGCGCGGCACGTCGTTGATCTGCGCCGCCAGCATGATGATCGGAATCGGGCACTTCTTGCCCAGCGCGTCGATCGTGAGGGCCGGGGGCCGCGCCGATCCCGCCGGAGTGGCCTGGCTGGACGTCATCACGTCTTCCCTCCCCGAATGTTGATCAAAGCTTGACCCCCGCCTCCTCGCGAATCCTCCGCACCGTATCCGGCAGAAGGGCGAGAAAACGGTCGATATCCATCGCCGAGGTGCCCCGGGGTAGCGAAACGCGGACGTTCCCGTGCGTGAGCACGCCCATGGCCTCCAAAACATGCGACGGACGAAGCGTACTCGCCGTGCAGGAGCTGCCGGACGATACCGAGAACCCAGCCTTGTCGAGTTCCGTGAGCAATGCCTCACCTTCCACATAAAGACACGAAAAGGTGACAATATGCGGGGCTCGTACGACCGGATCGCCGATGACCTCGACGTCCGGGACCAGCCGGGGCACCTCGGCCCTGACGCGGTCCACGAGCGCCGAGAGCCTGGCCGACTCCAGGGCCGACTCGGCCACCGTGGCGCGCAGCGCGGCGGCCGCCGCGACGATCGCGGGGACGTTCTCGAACCCGGGGACCCTGCGGCGCTCGCGGTCGTCCTCGGGCAGCGGGGTGCGCCACCGGGTGCCCTTGCGGACCACCAGCACGCCGACCCCGGCCGGACCGCCCCACTTGTGGGCGCTGGCGGCCAGCACCGACCAGCCGGGGGGCAGCGGCATCCTGCCCGCCGTCTGGGCCGCGTCCACCAGGAGCGGCACCCCCGCCTCCGCGCACGCCGCCGCCGCCTCGGCGACCGGCTGGAGCGTGCCGACCTCGTGGTTGGCGCTCTGCAGGCAGGCGAGGGCCGTGCCCTCGGCGCGGACCGCCTCGCCGAAGGCGCCGGGGTCGACCGCGCCGGTGATGTCGACGCCGACCGTCTCGACCGAGCCGCCGTCGCGCTCGTGGATGCCCGCCGCGTGCAGCACGCTGGAGTGTTCCACGGCCGAGGTGACCAGGCGGCGGCCGGTCCTGCGGCGGCCGTGCAGGGTGCCCAGGACGCCCAGGTGCACCGCCTGGGTGCCGGAGGAGGTGAAGGAGACCTCGTCCGGCCTGGCGCCCAGGGCCTCGGCCACCTCGGTCCGCGCCTGTTCCAGTAACATCCTTGCCCGGCGGGCGGAACCGTACAGTCTCGCGGGGTCGGCCCAGCCGACGTCGAGGGCCGCGATCAGAGCCTCGCGCGCCTGGGGGTGCAGCGGCTCCGTGGAGGCCGCGTCGAAGTACGCCACCTCTCAATCGTCGCACCACGCGCGGTGCGTGCGGGGGCTGCGGGGGAGGGCGAGGGGTGTCCGCGCTAATGTGTCCCCCAGCGTGAAGCTGTGAACTACGAAATCTTGAACGTGAACAAACGACCGCCCAGGAGCGACTCCTGGGCTTCATCTGTGGGGTAGGCGATCCGTGAGTCCGACCCGCCGTTCTGCACGGCGTCCGTTGGCCCGCCGCCGGGTGCCACGCGCTGCCGCTCTGGCACTGCTGCTGGTTTCCCTGACGGCGTGCAGTGCCGAAGACTGGTCCCGAGCCGGCTTGCCCGAGGGCGTCACCAAGCAGTCCGAAGCCGTCCAGAGTCTGTGGAACGGATCGTGGATCGCCGCCCTCGCCACCGGTGTGGTCGTGTGGGGCCTGATCCTGTGGTCCGTCGCCTTCCACCGCAAGAAGAAGAACTCCAAGGAGGAGCTGCCGCCCCAGGTGCGGTACAACCTCCCGATCGAGATCCTCTACACGGTGGTGCCGATCATCATGGTCGGCGTGTTCTTCTTCTTCACCGCGCGGGACCAGAAGTACATCACCACCATGTCCGCCAAGCCCGACGTGACGGTCAAGGTCGAGGGCTTCCAGTGGAGCTGGCGCTTCACCACGGACTACAACGGCAGGACCGCCCAGGTGGTCGGCCAGCCCGCCGCCGACTACACCAAGGGGCCGCAGCTGGTGCTGCCCGCCGGTAAGAAGATCAGGTTCGATCTCCACTCGCCGGACGTCATCCACTCCTTCTGGGTCCCGGCGTTCCACTTCAAGCTCGACGTGATCCCCGGGGTGAACAACAAGTTCGAGGTCGAGACCTTGAAGAAGCCCGGCACCGTCTACGCCGGCCGCTGCGCCGAGCTCTGCGGCGTCGACCACAGCAGGATGCTCTTCTCGGTGAAGCTCGTCACTCCTGAGGAGTTCGACCAGTACATCGCTAGTCAGGCGGGTGCCCAGTGACCGCGAACAACGAATCCCTCCCCCTTCCCCCGGTGCCGACCCGCAAGGGCTCGATCATCACGAAGTGGGCGTCGTCCACCGATCACAAGATCATTGGACATCTCTACCTGATCACCTCGTTCATCTTCTTCCTGATCGGCGGCGTCATGGCGCTGGTCATGAGGGCGGAGCTGGCGCAGCCGGCCCTGCAGTTCGTCAGCAACGAGCAGTTCAACCAGCTGTTCACCATGCACGGCACCGTGATGCTGCTGATGTTCGCGACCCCGCTGTTCGCGGGCTTCGCCAACGAGCTGATGCCGCTGCAGATCGGCGCCCCCGACGTCGCCTTCCCGCGACTGAACATGGTCAGCTACTGGCTCTTCACCTTCGGCAGCCTCATCGCCCTGTCGGGGTTCATCACCCCGGGCGGCGCGGCCAGCTTCGGCTGGTTCGCCTACACCCCGCTGTCGAACGCGATCAGCTCCCCCGGGATCGGCGGCGACCTGTGGATCGTCGGCCTGACGATCAGCGGTCTGGGCACGATCCTCGGCTCGGTGAACTTCATCACCACGATCATCTGCATGCGCGCGCCCGGCATGACGATGTTCCGCCTGCCGATGTTCACCTGGAACGTCCTGCTCACCTCGATCCTGGTGCTGATGGCCTTCCCGGTGCTCGCCGCCGCGCTGCTGGCGCTGGAGGCCGACCGCAAGCTCGGCACGCACATCTTCGACTCCCAGACCGGCGGCGCGCTGCTCTGGCAGCACCTGTTCTGGTTCTTCGGGCATCCGGAGGTCTACATCATCGCGCTGCCGTTCTTCGGCATCGTGACCGAGGTGCTGCCGGTCTTCAGCCGTAAGCCGCTGTTCGGCTACATTGGCCTGGTCGGCGCGACGATCGCCATCGCGGGTCTGTCGATCACCGTGTGGGCGCACCACATGTTCCCCACGGGACAGGTGTTGCTGCCGTTCTTCTCCTTCATGACGTTCCTCATCGCGGTGCCCACCGGGGTGAAGTTCTTCAACTGGATCGGCACCATGTGGCGCGGCCACCTGTCGTTCGAGTCGCCGATGCTGTTCTCGATCGGCTTCCTGGTGACGTTCCTGTTCGGCGGCCTGACCGGCGTCATCCTCGCCTCCCCGCCGCTGGACTTCCAGGTGTCCGACTCGTACTTCGTGGTGGCGCACTTCCACTACGTGGTCTTCGGCACCGTGGTCTTCGCGATGTTCGCGGGCTTCTACTTCTGGTGGCCCAAGTTCACCGGCAAGATGCTGAACGACACCATGGGCAAGGTGCACTTCTGGACGCTGTTCATCGGCTTCCACACCACCTTCCTCGTCCAGCACTGGCTCGGCGCGCAGGGCTTCCCGCGCCGCTACGCCGACTACAGCCCGATCGACGGGTTCACCGACCTCAACATGGTCTCCTCGGTGGGCGCGTTCCTGCTGGGCGCCTCCACACTGCCGTTCCTGTACAACGTGTGGAAGACCCACAAGACCGCGCCGCAGGTCACCGTGGACGACCCGTGGGGGTACGGCAACTCCCTCGAATGGGCGACCTCCTGCCCGCCGCCGAGGCACAACTTCACCTCGCTGCCCCGCATCCGGTCCGAGCGCCCGGCGTTCGACCTCAAGCACCCGTACGTTCCGGCCGACCGTGAGCTGGAGGAGGTCCGATGAAGGTCCAGGGCTGGCTGTTCATCCTCTGCGGCGTCTTCTTCGCCGCCGTGGACGTCGTCTACTGGTACTGGTCCAAGGAGCCGGTCGGCACGACCGCGATGGCCATCTCGGTGGGCTTCGCTTTCATGATCGGTTACTACCTCATGTACACGGCCCGCCGCATCGGCGAGCAGCCGGAGGACGACAAGCAGGGCGAGATCAGCGAGGGCGCCGGGGAGCTCGGCTTCTTCAGCCCGCACAGCTGGTGGCCGCTCTTCGTCTGCCTGGCCGTCGCGCTCAGCGCGGTCGGCCTGGTCATCGGCTGGTGGCTCTTCCTGATCGGCGTGTTCGCGATCGTGATGAGCATGATCGGCTTCGTCTTCGAGTACTACCGGGGCAACTTCTCGCACTGACCCCGCGTCTCACCGCCGTCCGAGCGGGCCACGGAAAGCTTCCGTGGCCCGCTTTTTGGCGTTTATTTGGCGCTCAAGGTGGATGTCTTATGTGGTGAACCGCTTACTCCGGGTAATAACTGAATGCAGTGGTTCAGTCCGGACAGGGGAGTTCATGTGGGACACGCGATCCGTGGTTCGAGCCGGGGAGCGGGACTACTGGCCCTCGCACTGGTGACGGCCTCCTGCTCGGAAGACACCGCCGTACAGAGTGGCCAGGCGTCCCAGGCGCCGTCCACCGCCGCCGCGGCGGCCGTCGTCACCGTCGCCCCCCTCGACAGGGCAGGCGGCGTCCCCACGGACACCCCCGTCCTGGTCGCGGCGCAGGGCGGCACCCTGAGACAGGTCGCCGTACGGGCCGTGAAGGGCGCCAAGGGCTCCCTGCCGGGCGTTCTCAGCGCCGACGGCACACAGTGGCGCAGCCGCGTCACGGCGGCTCCAGGAGCCTCCTACGAGGTCTCCGTGACGGCCGTCAACCCGGCGGGCGCCGTCACCACCAAGACCTCCTCCTTCTCCACGGTGAAGAAGAAGGAGACCTTCACGATCGAGAGCTTCATGCCGGGCAAGGACTCGACCGGCGTGACCGTCGGCGTCGGCATGCCGGTGATGATCACTTTCGACCGCGACGTCTCCGACCGGGTCTCCATCGAGCGCAATCTCTTCGTCCGTACCTCCAGGCCGGTCCTGGGGGCGTGGCACTGGTTCGACAACCGGAACGTGCACTTCCGCCCGAAGAGCTTCTGGCCCTCGGGCACCAAGGTCCGGGTCGAGGCCCGCCTCGCGGGGGTACGCGGCGGCGAGGGCCTGTACGGGGCCACGAACAAGATCGTCAACTTCAAGATCGGCCGCTCGCAGATCACCCGGGGCAGCGTCCAGTCGCACAACCTCACGGTGAAGCGCAACGGCAAGGTCGTCCGCGAGATGCCGATGAGCGCCGGGCAGGGCGGCGTCTGGAAGTACCACACGACCAGCGGCGTGCACCTGGCCATGTCCAGGGAGGACGTCACCGTCATGACCTCCCCGGGCATCGGCCCCGGTTCCGCGGGCTACTACCAGCTGACCGTCTACGACACCGTCCGCATCTCCAACAGCGGCGAGTACATCCACAGCGCCCCGTGGTCGGTCGGCTCCCAGGGCAACTCCAACGTCAGCCACGGATGCGTCAACGTCAGCCCGAGCAACGCCAAGTGGTTCCTCGACAACACCCTGATCGGGGACCCGATCATCATCACCGGCTCGCCCCGCGCCCTGGAGCCCACCAACGGGTGGGGCCACTGGCAGGAGAGCTGGAAGCAGTGGCTCAAGTGGAGCAGCCTCAAGCACTTCAACACCGAGGACGTCTGACCGCGGCCTCCTGGCGTCCACCCGGGGCGCCCGGGGTCCCGGGCCGTGAAAGGTCCGGCGAGGCCCGGAGAAGCCCCCTGAGGGCCTTCCTGAGGCATCGTGGCAGCTCAGGGCATTGTCCCCAGGCGTCTGGGCGTCCAGGCGTCGGGAGCGCGTACGACACGGCACCGTCCCGCCGGGAACGCGTACGACGAGCATCGTCCGGACGGGAAGGCGTACAACGAAGGGCCCGGACACCGCGCGGTGTCCGGGCCCTTCGCCGTGGCGTCAGCCGTGGCGGGTCAGCGGGTCAGGGACTTGTCGTCTCCGCCCTGGCCGACCGCCGCGTGCTCCTCGTGACTCCCGTGGCCCGCGCCGATGGCGCCGTGCTCCTCGGCGTGGCCGTGGCCGTCGTCGAGCGGGATCTTCTCGCCGCCGTACGCCGCGCTCATCTTGGCGCGGAGCCGGCCGAGCGGGCCGCGCATCCCCTTGGACGGGATGTCGTCGCGGTTCTTCGGGCCCGCGCCGCCTCCGGAGACGATCGGGATCGCCTCCTTGCCCCGCATGTGGGCCTCGATGGCCTCGTGCGGCGGGACGTGGACCTCGATGTACTCGCCGTGGGGCAGCCGCTTGATCACACCGGACTCCACGCCGTGGCTGATGATCGCCGCGTCGCCGCGCTGCAGGCCCAGGCAGACCCGGTAGGTGATGATGTACGCCACCACGGGACCGGCGATGATCAGGAACCGGCCGGCGTAGGTCGTCCAGTTCAGCGAGATGTGGAAGAACGCGGAGATCTCGTCGTTGGCGCCCAGCAGCCACAGGATGCCGTAGAACGTGACGGCCGACATGCCGATCGAGGTGCGGTGCGGGTTGTTGCGGGGACGCTCCGCGATGTGGTGCTCGCGGCGGTCGCCGGTGACCCACTGCTCGATGAACGGGTACAGCGCCAGGCCCGTCATGACGATGCCCATCGGCACCAGGGCCGGGATCAGCACGCTCATCGCGAGCGTGCCCCCCGCGCCGCCGAAGAGGTTGAGCTCCCAGGCGGGCATCAGGCGCAGCGAGCCTTCGAGGAAGCCCATGTAGAAGTCGGGCTGCGAGCCCGCCGAGATGTCGGCGGGGGTGTAGGGGCCGAACAGCCAGATCGGGTTGATCTGGGCGAAGGTGCCCAGCAGCGCGATGACCCCGAAGGTGAACATGAAGTACGCGCCGGCCTTGATCATGAAGGCGGGGTAGAACGGCGCGCCCACCACGTTCTCGTTGGTGCGGCCCTTGCCCGGCATCTGCGTGTGCTTCTGCACCCACATCAGGATCATGTGCGCCGAGATGAGCGCGAGCAGTATGCCCGGGATGAGCAGGATGTGCAGCGAGTAGAAGCGCGCGATGACGTCCTCGCCCGGATACTCGCCGCCGAAGAGGAAGAAGGTGATCCAGGTGCCGACGAGCGGCAGGGAGATCGCCACGCCCTCGGTGATCCGCAGACCGGCGCCGGAGAGCAGGTCGTCGGGCAGGGAGTAACCGGTCAGGCCCTCGGCGAGCGCCAGCGTGAGCAGCAGCACGCCGATCAGCCAGTTCAGCTCGCGCGGCTTGCGGTACGCACCGGTGAAGAACACCCGGAGCGCGTGCACCATCATGCCGCCGATGAACAGCAGGGCGGCCCAGTGGTGCATCTGCCGCATCAGCAGGCCGCCGCGCACGTCGAAGCTGATGCTCAGCGCCGAGGCGTACGCCTCGGACATGGTCACGCCCTGCAGCGGGCCGTACGAACCGGCGTACTCGACGTGGCCCATGCCGGGCTTGAAGAAGAACGTCAGGAACGTGCCGGTCAGCAGCAGGATGATGAACGAGTAGAGGGCGATCTCACCCAGCAGGAACGACCAGTGGTCGGGGAAGATCTTCCGCAGGTTGCGCCGGAGGAAGTTTCCCGCGCCGATGCGGTCGTCGACGAAGGTGCTCGCGCCCTCGATGGGCTTGGGAACGGTCTCGATGCTCATTACTGTTGGGCTCCGTTCTCACGGACCTCGGCCTCGGCGTCGCCGCGCTCCCAGAAGCTGGGACCGACGGGGACGGCGAAATCCGCCGTTGCGACGAGGTATCCCTCATTATCGACGGCGATCGGCAGCTGAGGCAGGGGCCGGGCGGCCGGGCCGAAGATGACCTTGGCGCCGTCGGCGGCGTCGAAGGTCGACTGGTGACACGGGCACAGGATGTGGTGGGTGGTCTGCTCGTACAGGGCCGCGGGGCAGCCGACGTGCGTGCAGATCTTGGAGTACGCCACGATCCCGTCGTGGGTCCAGTTCAGGTTGGTCCCTGACTTGAGCTCCTCGGGCCGGAACTTGATCAGGATCAGCGTGGCCTTGGCCAGCGCGTTCAGGTCGTGCTCGTAGCCCTCGGGCACCACGGAGAGGATGCCGCCGGGGGAGTTGAAGTCGGCGGCCCTGATGGGGGAGCCGCTTCCCTCGACGACGAGCTTGCGCGGCTTGCCGTCCTTGGTCTTCTCCCCCCAGACGGTGTGCCGGAGCTTGGCCGGGAAGTTCGTGTGGCTCGGGCCGAGGTCGCGCAGCAGGACCAGCGGGGCCAGGCCGAGCGGGGCGGCGGCGAGCAGCAGGGTGCGGCGCAGCAGCGGGCGCTTGACGATGCCGCTCTCGTTCGCCCCCTGCAGGAAGGTCTCGCTCACGTAGGACCTGGTCTCGGGGTCGGAGGCCATCGCGTGGCGCTCCTGGACCAGGTTGTACTTGGGCATGACCAGGCGGACCCAGGTCGTCAGGCCCGCGGCCAGCCCGAGCAGGGCCAGCGTGAGCGTGCCGCCCAGCGCGAGGTTGGAGATCTGCGTCTTCTCGATGTCGCCGACCTGGAAGACCACGTACGACACCACGAAGCCGATGCCGCCCAGGAAGGCGACCAGGAAGCAGAGGGCGGCGTAGCGCTCGCCCTTCCGCGCGGTCGCCTCGTCCTGCGGGGTCACCCCGGGAACCTGGACGACGTCCGCCCTCTTCGGCTCGTCGTGGCCGAGGAGGGAGGTGCTCGCCGCCGGGGAGGGGGTGCCGATCACGCGCTTCGGCGCGCGCTCCTCCGGCTGTTCGATGTCGTGATTGTTGTCAGTCATTTGGCCTGTCGCCTCTTCGCGGTGATCCAGATGGCGGCCAGGGAGAGGAGGCTGAGCCCGACGACCCAGGCCACCAGACCCTCCGTGACCGGGCCGATGCGGCCGAGACCGGCGCCGCCCGGGTTGGGCTCCTCACGCACGCCCACGATGTAGGCGATCATGTCCCGCTTCTGCTCGGGGGTGATGATGCTGTCGTTGAACACCGGCATCGCCTGCGGGCCGGTGATCATCGCCTCGTAGATCTGCCTCTCGGTGGCCGCGTGGAGCGGCGGTGCGTACTTGCCCTGGGTCAGGGCGCCGCCGGAGCCGACGAAGTTGTGGCACTGGATGCAGTTCGCGCGAAACAGCTCCCCGCCCTTGGACTTGTCGCCCTTGGCGGCGTCGACCTGCTCGTCGGTCGGGACGGTCGGGCCGCCGCCGAGCGACTGCACGTAGGCGGCGAGCTGCCGGACGGTGTCCTCGTTGACCCAGGGCGCCGGGGGCTTGCGCGGTGCCTGCGCTCCGGGGTTGGCCAGGGGCATGCGGCCACTGCTGACCTGGAAGTCCACGGAGGCGGCGCCGACGCCGATCAGGGTCGGGCCCTGGGCGGTGCCCTCGGCGTTGAGCCCGTGGCAGCTGGAGCAGCTCTGCTCGAAGAGCTTCTTGCCCTCCGCCACGTCGTCGGCCCTGCCGGACGCGATGGCGGCGTCGGCCTGCCGGCTGGGGGAGATCGCGAGCGCGACCGTGTAGACCCCGCCGATCAGGCCCAGGGCCAGGAGCAGGACGGCGTATCTCGCGAGGGGATGCCGCCGTCCAGCGGTGATCCTATTCACAGAGATCCCCGATTCCTTAGTGAATGCCATAGATGGTTACGAAAAGGCCGATCCAGACCACGTCGACGAAGTGCCAGTAGTAGGACACGACGATCGCGCTGGTCGCCTGCTCACGGGTGAAGCGCTTCGCGGCGTACGTGCGTCCCAGCATGAACAGGAACGCGATCAGTCCACCCGTCACGTGCAGGCCGTGAAAACCCGTGGTCAGGTAGAACACGGAGTCGTACGCGGAGTGCGACAGCGTGTGCCCCTCGTGGGCCAGCTCGCTGTACTCGAACAGCTGGCCGCCCACGAACACGGAGCCCATCAGGAAGCTGACGATGTACCAGAAGCGCAGCTTGGCGACCTGGCCCTTCTCAGCCGCCCACACGCCCAGCTGGCAGGTCACACTCGACAGGACCAGGATGATCGTGTTGGCCAGGGCGAACGGGATGTTCAGGTGGGCCTCGGGCCAGGGCAGTCCCTGGCCGATGCTCACCGACCGGATGGTGAAGTACATCGCGAACAGCGCCGCGAAGAACATGAGCTCGGAGGACAGCCAGACGATCGTCCCGACGCTGACCAGATCGGGTCTGCGGGACGAGTGTGCTGTCGTCGTCGTTGAAATTGCGGATGCTGTCGCCACGGGCAGCATTATTGCGGCTCTCCTGGTCGGGTCGCCGCACGACCCCCCGATAGGGGGTGCCTACGTCCCCACAAAGTGGACGTATGGGGCAATTCGCTCACCCCTGGCTCCGGCCTGGGTCCCCGGACCGGCAGACCGGTAGCATCCCAGGTGACCATACATCGACGAGGGATAGTGAGCGCGACCGTGAGCACCGACGACAAGATGAGGGTCCTCGTCTACAGCGACGACGCGAGCACCCGTGAGAAGGTGCGGCAGGCGATCGGCCGCCGCCCCGCCGGGGACGTGCCCCTCGTGGAGATCGTGGAGTGCGCCACCCACGCCAAGGTCGTCCAGCACTTCGACTCCGGGGAGATCGACGTCGCCGTGCTCGACGCCGAGGCCCAGCCGGCGGGTGGCATGGGCGTGGCCCGCCAGGCCAAGGACGAGGTCCACGACTGCCCGCCGATCTGCCTGCTGATCGCCCGCCGCGACGACCGCTGGCTGGCCGAGTGGTCGCGCGCCGAGGCCGTCGTGCCGCAGCCGATCGACCCGGTCGTCCTCGCCGAGACCGTCGCCGACCTGATGCGCCGCCGCCTGTCCACCCGTCTGTCCGCCCGGTAGATCCCCCGGAACCCCCTGGAGACCCCCATGGACGCGCGTACCACCTGGCCCGCGCTGTTGTCCGCCCTGATCGCGGGCGAGCACCTGACGGCCGACGAGACCGCCTGGGCGATGAACCAGATCATGTCCGGCTCCGCCACGTCCGCCCAGATCGCGGGTTTCGCGGTGGCGATGCGGGCGAAGGGCGAGACGGTCGCGGAGGTGACCGGCCTGGCGCGCACGATGCTGGAGCGGGCCACCCCGCTGTCGGTCGAGGGGCCCGTCGTCGACGTGGTCGGCACCGGCGGCGACCGCGCCCACACCGTCAACGTCTCCACCATGGCCGCGATCGTGGCCGCGGCGGCGGGGGCCAGGGTCGTCAAGCACGGCAACCGGGCCGCCTCCTCCTCCTGCGGCGCCGCCGACGTCCTGGAGCACCTCGGGGTCGTCCTCGACCTGGCCCCGGCCGACACCGCCAGGGTCGCGGTGGAGGCCGGGATCGCCTTCTGCTTCGCGCCGGTCTACCACCCGGCGCTGCGCTTCGTGGGCCCCACGCGCAGGGAGCTCGGCATCCCCACGGTCTTCAACTTCCTGGGCCCGCTGACCAACCCGGCCAGGCCCGCCGCCCAGGCGATCGGCATCTTCGACGCGGGCATGCTCCCCGTCGTCGCGGGCGTCTTCGCCGAGCGCGGGGTCTCCGCCCTGGTCTTCAGGGGCGACGACGGACTGGACGAGCTCACCATCGCCACGACCTCCACGGTCTGGGTGGTGCGTCAGGGCGCCCTGGAGCAGGTCGTCTTCGACCCGGCCGCCCTCGGCATCCCCAGGGCGGCGCCCGACGCGCTGCGCGGCGGGGACGTGGAGTTCAACGCCCAGGCCGTCCGCGACCTGGTCGGCGGCAAGACCGGGCCGGTCCGCGACGCGGTCCTGCTGAACGCCGCCGCGGCGCTGGTCGCCCTCGACGGCGCGGGCGAGGGCCCGGACGCCGGTGCCGGTGACGACCTGAACGCCGCGATGGCCGCGGGCTACGAGCGCGCGACGCGGGCCGTCGACTCCGGCGCCGCCGCCGAGACCCTCGACCGCTGGATCGAGATCAGCCGGGCGCTGAAGCCGTCCTGACCTTTTCCGGCCGGGCTTGTCCTGGCCTGTCATGAAGGACCGTGCAGAACCCCGGCCGCACTCCCGGAGATCTTCGGGAGTATGGCCGGGTCACGGCACCGGAGGTCCTCCCCTCTCGGGCGGATGCAAGATCCGTCCAGGAGAGGATGTATCGCCGGGCGGAGCCGTTCTAGATTGCGGCCATGTGGCGTGCTGACCTGCTGGCCGAGCCGATGTTCCCCATCCTGCTGTCGTGCGCGGCGCTCGTACTGTGCGCGGCCGTGGCGAGCCTGGCGTGGGAGCGCAGGCTCCTGCTGCTGAGGCTCAGATCCTGGGAGGCGAGGTTCGCCGACCAGGGGGAGGCCCTGGCCGGCGCCCAGCTAGCCGAGAGGCGGGCGCGCATCGCCCGCGAGCTGCACGACGTCGTCGCCCACGGGGTCAGCATGATGACGCTCAAGGTGGGCGCCGGACGAATGATCATGGACAAGGATCCCGAGCGGGCCAGGCAGACCCTGCGGGTGGCCGAGGAGTCGGGGCGTCAGGCGCTCGTCGAGCTCCAGCGCGCCCTGTCGCTGCTCGACCTCGACGGCCCCTCGACCGGCAGGACGCCCCAGCCCAGGCTGTCCGACCTCCGCGACCTGCTTGCCGGGGTCAGGGAGCAGGGCCTGCGGGTGGACGTGGTCGAGGACGGCAGGCCCGCGGAGGTCGGGCTCGCCCTCGAACTGGTGGCCTACCGGATCGTCCAGGAGGCGCTCGGCAACACCCTGCGGCACGCCGGTGCCCACTCGGCCCGCGTCACGCTGCGCTGGCGGCCGGGTTTCCTCGACGTCCTCGTACGGGACGACGGCAGGACCGTCCCCTCGGCCGCCGCGGGGCACGGCCTGCTCGGCATGCGCGAGCGGGCCACCCTGTTCGGCGGGACGCTCGCGGCCGGGACCCTGCCCGGAGGGGGGTTCGAGGTGCGGGCGCGGCTGCCCACCGCGGGCGAGACGGGAAACGGCGCGGGCGAGGGGGAGGTGACCGTCGCCGCACCCGTCGGGCCGCGCCGGGGCCCCACCGGCGCGGCTGAGGAGGACACCGCCGGACCCGCCACCCGTACCGGAGAAGGGGCCCTCACCGCTTCCGGACCCGCCGGGCAGTGCCCCGGTCCTGGGTCGTAGGGGCTGTACGGGCCGGGGTCAGTCGGACTCGCCGAGGCCGATCGAGAAGGCGGCGTCCAGGTCGTGCCGTGAGTAGGCCCGGAAGGCGACGTGGGTCTCGGTGTGCAGCACCCCGTCGACCTTGTTGATCCGGCCGGGGACGACCTCGGCGATCTCCTCGTAGGAGGTGACGCGGACCATGGCCATCAGGTCGTACTCCCCGGTTATGGAATAGACCTCGCTCACCCCGTCGATCGCGGCGACCGCCTGGGCGACCTCGGGGATCCGGTCCACCTCGGCGTTGATGTGAACGATCGCGGTGACCACGAGCTTCCTCCTCGTTGAGTGCGGCTTGCCGCCTCAGAAGCTACCAGCGCGGCCGTCAGCCCAGCGGGCGGCCCTCACGTGCCCGGCGCGGCTCGGCCGTGCGGTAGGCGCGGTCGATGCGGGCCTTGAGCCGCCCCGCGCCGGACACGGGCAGGCTCCAGGTGCCCTCCACCTGCACCAGCCGCACCCCCGGCGACTCCAGCCAGCGCAGGACGCACTCGGTCTCCTCGGCGCTCGCCGCGTGGACCGGACCCGGCCCCGGCGGCACCGTCTCCGCGGTGGCGGTCAGCGCCTCGACGAACGGGGTGGGGTGGGCGCCCTTCGGCATCACCCCGGCCGAGGCGAGCCGCCCGTACCGGATGACGTGGATCTCCCAGGCGCCGCCCGGCAGGGGGGCGGCGGCGACCATCTGGGAGATCGCGGTCAGCGACCGCAGCCGCTGCATGCGGGCCGAGGTGCGGACGTAGGAGGCGAGCCGGTCGCGGTCGACGGCGGCCTCCTCGTAGCGCTGGTCCAGGGCGAGACGCTCCATCCTGGCCTCGATCGCGGAGAAGACCGGGGCCGCGTCCAGCTCCATCGCCCGGCGGGCCGCCACGACGTGCACGGCGTACTCGCCGGGGCTCTGGCGGCCCTCGCACGGCGCCCCGCACCTCCCGATCTCGGCGAGGGCGCAGGCGGACCGCCTGGTGCGCGGGGTGATCCGCTCGGTGCACTGCCGCAGCGGGACCGTCTCGTGCAGGGCCGTGCGGGCGTCCTCGGCGGCGCGGGTGCTGTTGAACGGGCCCAGGTAGGAGGCGTCGTCGTCCTTGACCTCGCGGACGACCGACAGGCGGGGGAACGGCTCGTCGGTCAGCTTGAGCCAGAACATCTTCTCGGGGAAGCGCGACCTGCGGTTGTAGCGGGGCTTGGCCGAGCCGATCAGCCGCAGCTCCCTGACCTCGGCCTCCAGCGAGGTCGCGCAGGCGATGGACCTGACCCGCGCGGCGATGCCGATCATCTCGCGGACGCGGGGCCTGGTCTCGCTCGCGGTGAAGTAACCGCGCACGCGGTTGCGCAGGTTGCTGCTCTTGCCGACGTAGAGGGGGTCGCCGCCCTCGTCCTCGAACACGTACACGCCGGGGCCCGCCGGGACCGAGTCGGCCAGGTGCCGCTTGCGGCGCTGCTCGGGGGTGGGCGCGCGGACGAAACCCTTGAGCTCCTCCAGCGTCCGCACCCCGAAGGAACCCGCCCGCTCCAGCAGGGCGTGCAGCACGTCGACGGTGGCCCGCGCGTCGGCGAGCGCCCGGTGGCAGGGCTCGGTGCTACTGAAGATCCTGGCCAGCGTGGACAGCTTGCAGTTGGGCGCCTCGTCGCGGGTGAGCAGCTTGCGGGCCAGGTCGACGGTGTCGACCACCTGGTGGGCCGGTGGGGGATAGCCGTGCGCGGCGCAGGCCGCCCTGACGAACCCCAGGTCGAACCCCGCGTTGTGCGCGACGAGGGTGGAGCCCGCGGCGAACTCCAGGAAGGACGGCAGCACCGACTCGATCCTCGGCGCCGCCACCACCATGCTGTCGGTGATGCCGGTCAGCACCGAGATGAACGGCGGGATCGGCGAGCCGGGGTCGACCAGGGTGGCGAACTCGCCGAGCACCTCGCCGCCCCTGACCTTGACCGCCCCGATCTCGGTGATCGCGTGCTCGCCCGCCGAGACGCCGGTGGTCTCCAGGTCGAACACGACGAAGGTGATCTGGCTGAGCGGGGTGCCCAGCTCGTCGAGTGTTCCCTGCACGGCGTAGTCCACGATTCACGACCTTAGAAGCCTCGACCGACATTTACCGCACCACCCCCTTCCCGGGCCGGTGCGCACCGAGCGCCGGGAAACCCTCGGTTTCCGCGCGCCCGGGAGGGGGCTCCCGGGTGGCCTGCGTCACAGGGCGGCCCGCACAGTCGTAACCCACCGGCAAGTGCTTGTCCACAGAGTGTTCACGGCCTCGTCGGCCGCCGGTCGATTCGCGGTCAGGTCGGGGTCAGGGTGCGGTAGCCGTACCCTTGACGTGAAGACCGATCCGAGTAGGGGCCGTGATGAGTTCAGCCGGAGAGGGCCTGTCTCGTCCGTTACCCGAGCAGGTCCGCTTACATGTCGTGGAGCTGGCCTCCCAGATTCTCGGTTCGATGCCCGCGGCCTCGGTGCCGCCGCCGCTGAAGGGGATCGCCAGGTTCGAGCCCCGCAAGCGGGCCAAGCTGGGCGGCGCCCCGATCGCCGCGCAGCTGGAGATCGACAAGAAGTTCCGCGAGCTGGTCGCCGAGACGTTGACCGCGGGCTGGCCCGAGCTGGTCGCGAGCCTCGCCGAGGGCACGGTCCCGCCGGCCGCCGAGCCCGTCATGGTGGCCGCCGCCGCGTACCTCACCCGGCCGCCGGGCTGGGCGGACATGGTGGAGGCGGCCCGCGCCGACCTGGAGCGGTCGGTCGCCGTGGCCGAGGGCTCCGCGCAGGAGCAGACGGTCTCCCGGCTGCGCGAGCAACTGGTCGCCCAGAAGACCGCGGCCAAGGAGGAGTCCGAGCGGCTGCGCGAGCAGCTCAAGACCTCGCGTTCGGAGGTCTCCGACCTGCGCCGCAGGCTGCACGACGCCCGCGAGCGGACCAAGGCGGCCGAGGCGCGCGCCGCCGCCGCCCAGGAGGTGGCCGAGGAGGCGAGGGCCAGCGCGCTCTCCGCGGGGAGCACGGTGGAGAGCGAGCTGCGCCGCCTGCGCGAGCGGCTGGCCGACGCCGAGCGGCAGCTGGAGTCGACGCGCAGGGCCGCCCGCGAGGGCCGCAGCGTGGAGGACACCAAGGTCCGCATGCTGCTCGACGCCCTCCAGGACGCCGCCGCCGGGCTGCGCAGGGAGCTCGCCCTGCCCTCGGGCATCCACCGTCCCGCCGACTCGGTGGCCTCGGTGGCGCCCGGCAGGCAGGGGGTCCAGGCGGTTCCCGCGCGGGCGCTCGCCGACGACGACCCCGCCCTGCTCGACCAGCTGCTCGCGCTGCCGCAGATCCACCTGATCGTCGACGGCTACAACGTGACCAAGACCGGTTACGGCACGTTCACCCTGGCCGACCAGCGCAGCCGTCTCCTCACCGGTCTCGGCGCGCTCTACGCGCAGACCCGTACCGAGCTGACCTGTGTCTTCGACGGCGCCGAGCTGAACGGGCCGGTCCCGGTGTCGGCGCCCAGGGGGGTACGCGTGCTGTTCAGCGCCCCGAACCAGATCGCCGACGACCTGATCCGCCAGCTGGTCCGCGCCGAGCCCGCGGGGCGCGCGGTCGCGGTGGTCTCCTCGGATCGCGAGGTGGCCGAGTCGGTCCGCAGGATGGGCGCCAGGCCGGTGCCCTCGGTGCTTCTTCTCAGACGTCTGGGGCGCGCGTAAACCTTTCATGGTCGTGAGGCATCGGATCACCCAGGAGGTTTGATTCGATGAAGAAGATCATAACGCTCGCACTCGCCGTCCTGGCCGTGGGAGCGACCGTCACCGCCCCCGCGGCGGCCACGACGGTCGCCATCCCCAAGGGCTTCCTGCTGTACGAGAAGGACGCCGCCAAGAAGGACAACGACCCCGAGACCAACTGGAAGGTCGGCAACTCGGCGAAGGTCAGGCTGGCCGTCGACCCGTGTGACAGGAGCACGCTGGCCGCGACCGGCCGGGTGGCCGCGCGGACGGTGACGTTCACCGGCGTGCCGGACTTCATGAAGGTCGAGCAGGTGATCCTGTACGGCTCGCGGGCCTCGGCCGTCTCGGCCGTCGCCCAGGTGCGCGCCGCCCTGACCAGGTGTAGGGCCAGGACCGACTCGGGCTCCAGCTACCGCTACGCCTCCTTGCGCCTGACCGGGCTCGGCGACGAGGCGCTGAAGGTCTCCGGCCAGGTCTACTACGGGAGGAAGGCCGGGGTGGGCGGTGACCGGAGCGTGCTGGTCAGGAAGGGCAACGCCGTCCTGGTCTATCTCTGGGCGGGGGAGTACGCCAAGCCCGAGAGGAGTGACTGGACCGTCCAGCTGCGCGACGCCAAGAGGATGACCGCCAAGATCTGCGACGTCGCCACCTGCGGGTAGCGCGACCGTAGCGCGACCGGGGTCCGGCCGGACCGCCTCCCACCTTCCGCTTCCCGCGAGTGGGAGTCCGGTCGGGGCCCGGCCAGCTCCTCGTGGCCGGGGCCCGGCCGCGAGGTAAAGCGCTTCACCTGATTTTCACCGGCGAGTAAGGAGCAAACCCGACGAAAAGGTGAGTCGGTCATTACTTTTTCTGTACTATTCGCCGCAGGTCTGGTGCAGTCGGGAGGCGTTGACGTGGCCGTGGCGGGTTTGCCGGTTGGACTGATTCGGATGCCGCTGGCGGCCGGGCTCGCGCTCGCGCTGCTGACATTGCCGGTGAGCGAAGCGTTCGCCGAGCCGAAGCCGACACTCGCCCAGGCCAAGAAGAAGCTGGAGAGGCTCAACGAGCAGGCCGACCAGGTCGTCGAGAAGTACAACCAGGCCTCGGAGAAGTGGAAGCGGGCCAGGAAGAAGTACCAGACGCTGAACGACGACCTGACCCGCCAGAACGAGCAGGTCGCCGGGTTGCGCAAGGAACTCGTCACGATGGCCGTCAGCACGTACCAGGTCGGGGTGATCAACAGCTGGGAAGGCATGATCCAGCAGTCCGACCCCGGTGCCCTGCTGAGCGGCCTGGCCGCCGCCGACCAGCTGTCCACCTCCCGCGCCCAGTCCCTGAGCGCCTTCGACGAGGCCACCAAGGCGCTGCGGACCAGCAGGGACGAGGCGAAGAAGGCCCTCACCGAGGCCGACGAGACGCGTGACGACCTGGCCGGGGAGAAGGCCAAGGCCGACAAGATGGTCAGGGCCCAGACGAAACTCCTGCGCGAGCTCGACGTCTTCAAGACGGGCAACCCCGAGAGCTCCGGGATCCAGTACAACGGCTCCGCCTCGGGCAACGCCCGCGCCGCGCTGCAGTTCGCCTTCGCCCAGGTCGGCAAGCCCTACCAGTACGGCGGCACGGGCCCCGGCGGCTGGGACTGCTCCGGCCTGGTCCAGGGGGCCTGGCGCAGCGGCGGAGTCACCCTTCCCCGGACGACCTGGGAGCAGTGGAGCTGGGGCGCGAGCCGGAAGGTCTCGCTGAGCGAGCTCCAGCCGGGCGACCTCATCTTCAGCGAGGGCCTCGGTCACGTCAGCATGTACGCGGGCAACGGCCAGATCGTGCACGCCCCGCAGACCGGCGACGTCGTCAAGGTCGTCCCGCTATCCGCCTACGGCCGCCGTATCGTCGGAGCCGTCCGCCCCTGACCTCGGCGGGCCGAGGGTCCTCGCCGACCTTGTCGGCGGTGCCGGAAGCCTCGGCGGTGCTGGAGGGCTTCGCGGTGCCGGGAGACTCTGTGACGGTGGAAGGCTTCGCGGTTCCGGAAGACGGGCCCGAGGTGGCGCGGAGAAGATCGCGCACCTCCTCGTCGGTCGTCTGGGTGAAGTCCCGGTAGGACTGCCCGACCGCGAAGAAGTGCGACGGCGTGGTGGCGCAGACGACCTCGTCCACCACGGCGGCGAGGTCCCGGCAGGCGGACTCCGGCGCGGTCGGCACGGCGACGACGGTCCTGGCGGGCCGGAGGCGGCGCAGGGCCTGGAGGGCGGCGCGCATGCTCGCCCCCGTCGCGAGGCCGTCGTCCACCACGATGACGGTCCTGCCCGCGAGGTCCGGCGGCGGGCGCCCCTCACGATAGGCCCGCTCGCGCCGGAGCAACTCCTCCCCCTCGCGCCGGGCGACCCGCCGGACGATCTCCGGTGCGACGCCGAGGCCCCCGACGACGCCCTCGTTGAGGACGGTCACCCCGCCGCTGGAGATCGCCCCCATCGCGAGCTCCTCCCTTCCGGGAGTGCCGAGCTTGCGGACGAGGAAGACGTCGAGGGGGGCGCCCAGGGCCGTGGCGATCTCGTACGCCACCGGCACGCCGCCCCGGGGCAGGCCCAGGACGACGGTGCCGGGCTGCCCGCGGTACCTGTCGAGAAGACCCGCGAGCACTCGGCCCGCGTCGCGTCTGTCGTGGAACAAGCGGTTCGACATGATGACCGCCTCCCTGAGGTACGCGCCTGCCGTACCCTCTTCAAAATTTCTCAAACGGGCATAAAACCCGACATATGGCACCGGCGAATTGAAGATCGCCGAGACGGGTTTCCGGGGGGCGATCCACGGTGCCCGCGCGTGCGCCGGGTCGCGCGGCCCCCTGGCCGATCGCCGGGAACGGTCCATCCCCCCTGATCAACCCCGAATCGCGACAAGTGTGACGAATATTACAAAATCGTGATCTGCAGATCTTTATCTCAAAGATGTGACGAGAGTCATATCTCAATGGCATAAATGGCCATTAAGCAGGGGTAACGAAAAGATCAAGAGGGCTCGTTCGCCCTCCTGACTTGGGGAAAGCTTTGCCGAAAGCCGGAGATCGGGGTAACTTCTGGCGTCGCGACGTGCAAGCCACGCCGTCGCGGCGAATGTCGGTCTTCGGGCCGGTGTCCCTATAGAAATCCAACCGGCCGCCGTGCCCCCACCCGGGGGCAGGGCTCATCACGGCGGCCTGCCGAATCTATGCAGCCAGGAGGCATAGAACCGGGGACCCAAAAGGCCCAGCACAGCGCGGCCAGGGGTGAATCGGCATATTTTGCCGTAGGGCATCTTCCAAGCCCGAATCCGTCAGCTAACCCGGTAGGCATCAGTGGAAGTCCCAAGGAGAAATCCTGTCTACCACCCCGCACAACCCCCGTCTGTCGCGCCTTTTCCGCCTTTCCCTCGGCGGTATCGCCCTCACGTTGACCGCCTCAGCCGGAGCGGTCACCCTCGGGTCCACGGCGGCGCAGGCGACGGCGGACGGTCCCTCCGAGATCCTGGTCAACACCGCGGCCGGTGTCTCGGAGCAGGTCGAAAGCACCACGGAGACCGCCACTCAGGCCACGACCACGGCGAAGGCCAAGGGCAAGGCCAAGCTGAGTAAGGCGGCACTCCAGAAGGTCCGGGCCGGCAAGGCGGTCTCGGCGGCCAAGAAGCAGATCGGCGATCCGTACCGGTGGGGAGCCTCCGGTCCCGGAGCGTTCGACTGCTCGGGGCTCGTCCGATACGCCTGGCGCAAGGCGGGCGTGTCCCTCCCCAGGATCACGCACAGCCAGTACAGGTCGATCAAGAAGAAGGTCTCGTGGAGCAAGTTGAACCCCGGTGACCTGCTGTTCTTCAGCGGCAAGGGCCACGTCGGCATGTACGTCGGCAAGGGCAGGATGGTCCACTCGCCGAGCAGCGGCAAGACGGTTCGCATCGTGAGGCTGGCGGGCTACTACAGGTCCTCCTTCGCCGGAGCGGTACGGCCCGGAGCCTGAGCCCACACCCGGACCCGGAGCTCGCATACGGGCCCGGACCCTGAGCCTGCGTCCGGGCACGGAGCCCGGGGCCCGCGCCTGAGCACGGCGTCCGAAGTACGGCGCCCAAGCACAGGAGCCCGAGCCCACGTCCGGGCACACGCCCGAAGGCATACGCCCGAAGGCACGTGCCCGAGCACGGAAAAGCGGCCCCGGCCCTCCTCACGGAGGGCCGGGGCCGCTTCGTGTCGGTCGAGTACCATCGGCTCGTATGTCCGTCCCGAAAGGGCGCCGCGCCGTGCTCGCCGGGATGCTGGCGCTGATGAGCGCCGCTCCGTTCGCCGGGACGGGCCCCCTCCTGGCCGGAGCCGCCCCGCTCCCGCGCGCCCCCCGCCACCTTCCCCTGTACGACCCCCTGTACGACGCCCCGTACGTCCCCGCGAGCCCGCGCGACCTCCACGGCCTGTGGCCGGGCGCCGCCGTCACCGTCCGGGGTGAACACTCCCTCGTGATCGGTCACGGCGTCCCGGCCGCCGTCCTGCGGGATCTGGCGGCCAGGGCCGACCGGGCCCGCGCGACGATCGCGGAGATCTGGGGGCCGGTCCCCGCGGTGATCCTCTTCCCCGCCACCGACGCCGAGGCCGCGGCGCTCGCCGGGGCCGGGAGCACCCGCGGCCTGGCCGCGATGGCGACCGCGGACCGGGTGATCGTCCTGCCGTCGGGGTACGCCAGGCTCACCGCGACCGGCAGGGACGTGGTGATCACCCACGAGCTCGCCCACGTGGCCACCGGCGCGACCCGGGGCGGCCGGGTGCCGATGTGGCTGTCGGAGGGCTTCGCCGACTACGCGGGCTACCGCGACGCCGGGATCGCGGTGCGCACGGCCGCCGCCGAGCTGGCCGCCGAGGTGCGTTCGGGCGTCCTGCCCGGCAGCCTCCCGGGCCCGGCCGACTTCGCCCCCGGCGCGCCGAGGCTCGCGCAGGCGTACGAGGAGGCGTGGCTCGCCTGCCGGTTCGTCGCGGAGCGCTTCGGGGAGAAGGCGCTGGTGAGGCTCTACGGTAGCGATGTCGGGAGCACACTTGGGCTGCCGGTGGCCGAGTTCACCGAAGCCTGGCGCGACTACCTCAGGAAGGAACTCACGTGACGCTGAGCACGACGGACGCGCCCTCGG
Source organism: Streptosporangium oxazolinicum (assembly GCF_039537505.1). Taxonomy (NCBI): domain Bacteria; kingdom Bacillati; phylum Actinomycetota; class Actinomycetes; order Streptosporangiales; family Streptosporangiaceae; genus Streptosporangium; species Streptosporangium oxazolinicum. The sequence goes on along the minus strand of NZ_BAABAQ010000002.1, from coordinate 651,667 downwards.
GCGTGCGGCCGGCGGGGTGGGCGCTGGCCGGTCTGGGGGTGGCCACGCTGGCGGTCGTGGCGCTCACCACGCCCTGGAGGACGCTGTCCGAGGGGGCTCCGGCCGTCGCCCCCGACCCGGCCCGCGACTTCACCCCCGAGCAGATCGCGAGGGCCGAGACGTTCGACGCGCTGGTCAGCCGCCCCGGCTACCTGTCGCTCGGCCTGACGCTGGTCGTGGCGGGGGTGCTGGTGGCCACCCCGCTGGGCGCACGGCTCGCCGGTCGGCTGCCGGGGCCGTGGTGGCTGCGGGCGCTGCTCGGCGTGCTGGTGCTGTCGGTGGCCGTGGCGATGCTGCGCTGGCCCCTGGGGATGTGGTCGGAGAGCTACCTGCGCGACTTCGGGCTGTCCACCCAGACCTGGCCGGCGTGGTCGGCCGACCGGGCCAAGAGCACCGGTATCGGCGCCGGGCTGACCGCGATCATGGTGGTGGCGGTGATCGGCCTGGCACGGCGCTTCCGGCGCTGGTGGATCCCCGCGGCGGCCGGGGCGTTCGCCCTGACCGTGGCCGCCTCCTTCGCCTACCCGGTGCTCATCGAGCCGGTCTTCAACGACTTCAGGCCGCTGGAGGCCGGTCGGCTCCGCGACGACCTGCTCGCCATGGCCGCCAGGGACGGTGTGCCGGTGGAGAACGTGCTCGTCGCCGACGCCTCCCGGCGGACCACCGCGCTCAACGCGTACGTCTCCGGATTCGGCGCGACCCGCAGGATCGTGGTCTACGACACGTTGCTCCGCGCGCCCGCCGACGAGGTCGAGCTGGTGGTCGCGCACGAGCTGGGCCACGCCAAGGCGGACGACGTGCTGTGGGGCACGCTCGTCGGCGGCCTGGGCGCGGCGTTCGGGGCGTGCCTGCTCTACGTGGTGACCTCGGCGGGGGGTGTGCGGCGCCGGGCGGGGGTCGCCTCGCTCGGCGACCCGGGGGCGGTGGGACTGGTGATGGGGGTGCTGAGCCTGGCCACGGTCCTGTCGGGGCCGGCTCAGAACCTGGTGAGCAGGCATATCGAGGCCCGCGCGGACGTGCACGCGCTGAACCTGACCAGGGACCCGGCGACGTTCGTGGCGATGCAGAAGCGGCTGTCAGTTACTAATATTTCGGATTTATCGCCTGATTTCATTGAGTATGTACTTTATGCATCGCATCCCACGGCACCGCAGCGCATCGCCCTGGCGCGCTCCTGGGCCAGGCTGAACGGCCTCCCGGAACCGTGAACCGCACGCTGGTCGTCACGAACGACTTCCCGCCCCGCGCCGGGGGGATCCAGTCGTTCGTGTACGGTCTCATCGCCCGCCGCCCGCCCGGCTCCGTCGTCGTCTACGCCCCCCGGTGGACCGGCAGCGCGGCCTTCGACCTGCGCCAGCCGTACCCCGTCGTGCGGCACCCCACCTCGCTGATGCTGCCCACTCCCGCCGTGGCCCGCCGGGCCGCCGGGCTGGTCGCCGAGTTCGGGTGCGACACCGTGGTCTTCGGGGCGGCGGCGCCGCTCGGGCTGATCGCGCCCAGGATGCGCGAGGCCGGGGCCCGCCGCGTCGTCATGGTCACCCACGGCCATGAGGCGGGCTGGACCGGGATCCCGATCGGCCGCCGGGTGCTCGCCAGGATCGGGGCGAGCGCCGACGTGGTCACCTACCTCGGGGAGTACACCCGGCGGAGGCTGGCCCGGGTGATAGCCGAGGACAAGCTGGTGCGGCTCGCGCCCGGCGTCGACACCGGGGTGTTCCACCCGGGGGCCGGGGGAGGGCGGGTGCGCGCGGAACTCGGCCTGGGAGAGCGGCCGGTGGTGGTCTGCCTGTCCAGGCTGGTGCCGCGCAAGGGCCAGGACACGCTCCTGCGGGTCTGGCCCGGCGTGATCCGGGACGTGCCCGGCGCGGTGCTCCTGATCGTCGGCGGGGGCCCTTACCGCAGGACCCTGGAGCGGCTGGCCCGGCCGCTGGGCGGTTCGGTCAGGATCGTCGGCCCCGTGCCCGAGGCGGAGCTGCCCGGCCACCTCGCCGCGGGCGACGTGTTCGCCATGCCGTGCCGCACCCGTCTGGGCGGCGTCGACGTGGAGGGACTCGGCATCGTCTATCTGGAGGCCTCCGCCAGCGGCCTGCCCGTGGTGGCCGGTTCCTCGGGTGGCGCCCCCGACGCCGTGCTGCGCGGGGAGACCGGCCTGGTCGTCGACGGCACCCGCCCCGACGAGGTCGAGGCGGCCCTGGTCGGCCTGCTCAAGGACCCGGCCGGGGCGCGTGCCATGGGGGAACGCGGGCGGGAGTGGGCGGCCCGGGAGTGGAGCTGGGACCTCGCCGCCTCCCGCTTCGCCCGTCTTCTGGAGCCCGCGGAGACCCCTTAGCAATACGACAGCCGTACGACCGGCCCTGTCCGTCGCCTGTCCGTCGCTTGTCCGCCGGAAGAAGACACCCGGAGCCCGCGAAGGCTCCCGGGCGCGTCCGGCGGAGCCGGGAAACGGCACCGGCCCCGTACGTCGCGGAGACGAACGAGACCCGCGGGCCCCGGGCGCGCCCGGAGCCCGCGAAGACCCCTCAGCCGTAGAGGGACTCGACCTGCTTGGCGAAGTCGCGCATCACGATGTTGCGCTTGATCTTCAGGGTCGGGGTGAGGTGCCCGCTCTCCTCGCTGATGTCGATGTCGAGGATGGTGAACTTCTTGATCTGCTCCGCCTTGGAGACGAACCTGTTGGCGCCGTCCACCGCCTTCTGCACCTCGGCGACGATGGCCGGATCGGAGCTGAGGGCGGCGAGGTCCGCCCCCGTCTTCCCGTTGGCGGCCTTCCACTGCTCCAGGGCCTCGACGTCGAGCGTGACGAGCGCCGCGACGAACGGCCTGTCGTCGCCGACCACCATCGCCTGGCTGATCAGCGGGTGGGCGCGGATGTGGTCCTCCATCGGGGCCGGGGCGACGTTCTTGCCCGCGGCGGTGACGATGATCTCCTTCTTGCGCCCGGTGATGCGCAGGTAGCCGTCCCTGTCGAGTTCGCCGATGTCGCCGGTGTGGAACCAGCCGTCCGCGTCGATCGCCTCGGCGGTCGCCTCGTCGTTGTTCCAGTACCCCTGGAAGACGTGGCGGCCCTTGACGAGCACCTCGCCGTCCTCGTCGATGCCGATGGTGACGCCGGGGAACGGCTTGCCGACGGTGCCGATCTTGTTGGCCCCGGGCATGTTGACCGCGGACGGCGCGGAGGTCTCGGTGAGTCCCCAGCCCTCCAGGGTCTCGATGCCCACGCCGCGGAAGAAGTGGCCGAGCCGCTCCCCGAGGGCGGAACCGCCGGACACCGCCGTCGTCAGCCTGCCTCCGGTCGCGGCGCGGATCTTGCCGTAGACGAGCTTGTCGAACAGGGCGTGCTTGAGCTTGAGACCCAGTCCCGCGCCACCCGCCGACTCGGCCCTGCTCCAGGCGACGGCGGTGTCGGCCGCGGCGTGGAAGATCTTCCCCTTGCCCTCGGCGGTCGCCTTCTGCTCGGCGCCGTTGTAGACCTTCTCGAACACGCGGGGCACGCCCAGCAGGAACGTGGGCCTGAAGGCCTGGAGGTCGGGGGCGACGTTCTTCATGTTGGGGGTGTGCGCGAGGATCGTGCCCGTCTCGACCAGCACGACCTCGATCATGCGGGCGAAGACGTGCGCGAGCGGCAGGAAGAGCAGCACCGCCCTCTCGTCCACGGTGAACAGGCGCTCCAGGGGGCCGTTCGCGACGTTCCTGGCGGTGAACAGCAGATTGTCGTGGGTCAGGCTGCAGCCCTTGGGCCTGCCGGTGGTGCCCGAGGTGTAGACGATGGTCGCCAGGTCGGCGATGCCGCGCCCGGTCCTGCGTTCGGCGAGCGTGCCGTCGGTGACCTCGGCGCCGAGCGCGGTGAGCTCGTCCAGGGCGCCGCCCTCGATGCGCCAGACGTTCTTGAGGCCGGGCAGGCCGGACGCGTCCTCCCTGACGGTCTCCTCGTGCGACTCCAGCTCGACGAACACGGCCTTCGCGCCGCTGTCGGAGATGATCCAGGCGGCCTGGTCGGACGAGGAGGACTCGTAGATCGGCACGCCGACCGCCCCCGCGGACCAGATCGCGTAGTCGATCACGGTCCACTCGTAGCGGGTGCGCGACATCAGGGCCACCCGGTCGCCGGGCTCCACCCCCGCCGCGATCAGGCCCTTGGCCACCCCGGCGACCTGGTCGCGGAACTCACGGGCGGTGACGGCGATCCAGTCGTCGCCGACCTTGCGGCGCAGGGCGACGACGTCGGGCTCCTCCTCCGCACGCCGGAACACCGTGTCGGTGAGGTTGGCGGAGGCGGGGACATCCACCAGCACGGGGACGCTGTACTCGCGCACGGGTCACTCCTGGAGACGCACGATCGATGGGCTGCCTGGAAGTTATCGCGATAAGTTACGCATGGGTAAATTCGTCACCCAGGCGTTATCAAGAGTGATTTCACCGTAGCAAGTACCGTCGCGCCGGACCGTTGGCCGCGCCGGGCGCCTCCCCGTCACGCCCGTGCCCCGCGAGGTTCATCACATATGACGGTATTCACCGGTGGTTAGGATGTCGGACATGCGGGTTCACGTCGTCAGCGACGTTCACGGGAGAGCCGACGCCCTGGCCCGCGCGGGGGACGGCGCCGACGCGCTGATCTGTCTGGGGGACCTGATCCTGTTCGTCGACTACGACGACCACTCCCAGGGCATCTTCGCCGAGCTCTTCGGGGCCGAGCGGACGGGGGAGTTCATCGCGCTGCGGACGGCCAAGCGGTTCGACGAGGCGCGGGCCATGTCCTCCGGGCTGTGGGCCTCGCTGGAGGGCGACCCGCGCGAACACATCGAGCGCTCCGTCCGGCGGCAGTACGGCGAGATCTTCGCCGCGATGCCGACCCCCGCGTACCTCACCTACGGCAACGTGGACCTGCCCGCCTACTGGCCCGAGTACGTCCGGGAGGGCCACCACGTGCTCGACGGCGAGACCGTGGAGATCGGCGGTCTCCGGTTCGGCTTCGTCGGGGGCGGGCTGCGCACCCAGTACCGGACCCCGTACGAGATCGACGACGAGGAGTTCGCCCGCAAGGTCGAGGCCGTCGGCGAGGTGGACGTGCTCTGCTGCCACATCCCTCCCGCGATCCCCGAGCTGCTCTACGACGTGGTCGCCCGGCGCTTCGAGCGGGGCAGCGAGGCCACCCTGGAGGCGATCAGGCGGACCCAGCCGCGCTACGCCCTGTTCGGCCACGTGCACCAGCCCCTCGCCGCCCGCACCCGGGTCGGCAGGACCGAATGCCTCAACGTGGGGCACTTCCGCAACCGAGGCGCCCCCTACGTCCTGGAGTGGTAGCCGCACCGAAGCGGCGGACACGCGAGGTGTCCGCTTCGTACCACCGCTTCCTGTCACCTTCCTGTCGCCGTGGCGGCCACGCCCGGCGCCTCCTGGGCGTACGCGGACGATCGTGAAGCAGTACGGTTGCCCCATGGCTGATCGCACCACCTCCAGCATCACGATCGGCGCGGACCGGTCGACCATCATGACGGTCATCGCCGACTTCCCCTCGTACCCGGAGTGGGCCGGTCAGGTGAAGGCCGCGCGCGTCCTCTCCACGGGGGAGGACGGCCGGCCCGCCACGGTCCGGTTCGTCCTCGACGCGGGCGTGATCAGCGACGAGTACACCCTCCGCTACACCTGGCACGACGACGAGTCCGTCGACTGGAGCATCGCCGAGGCGGGAAAGATGGTCTCCGGGCTCACCGGGAGCTATCGTCTTGCCGACGCGGGCGGCGGCACCCAGGTGACGTACGAGCTCGCCGTCGACCTCAAGGTCCCGATGATCGGCATGATCAAGCGAAAGGCGGAGAAGGTCATCATCGACACCGCCCTGAAGGGGCTGAAGAAGCGCGTCGAGGCCCCATGAGCGTGGGAGGACCGGGCGCGCGGCCCGGCGCGGTCGCGGAGCGGGGCCCCGCGCCGTCCCGCCGGGAGCCGTCCCGCCGGGAGGCGGTGTGAGCAGGGTCCTGCTCTTCACCGGCAAGGGCGGCGTCGGCAAGACGACCGTCGCCGCCGCCACGGCCACACTCGCCGCCCGGTCCGGGCTCAAGACCCTGGTGGTCTCCACCGACACCGCCCACTCGCTGGCCGACGCCCTCGGCGTGCGGGCGGGCGGGGAGCCCACGGAGATCGCGCCCGGCCTCTCCCTCCACCAGGTCGACACCCAGCGGGCGCTGGAACGCCAGTGGGGCGAGCTGCGCGACTACGCCAGGGGCGTCTTCGCCGACCTCGGCCTCGACGAGGTGACCGCCGAGGAGATCACGGTGCTGCCCGGCGCCGAGGAGATCATCGCCCTCCTCGAACTGCGCGAGCAGGCGCGCACCGGGCTGTGGGACGTCATCGTCATCGACTGCGCCCCGACCGCCGAGACGCTCCGGCTGCTCGCCCTGCCCGAGGCCCTCGACTGGCACGTGAACCGGCTGCTGCCCATCGGCAGGCGGCTGCTGAGCACCCTCTCCCCGCTGGTCCGCCGCCTGGCGCAGGTCAGCGTGCCGGAAGACCACGTGATCGGCGCGGGGGAGCGGCTCCACCGGGGCCTGATGGAGGTGCGCGAGCTGCTCACCGGGCCCGGCGCGAGCGTCCGGCTGGTGCTCACCCCCGAGGCCGTCGTGCTCGCCGAGGCCCGGCGCACGCTCACCTCCCTCAGCCTGTACGGCTACCGGGTGGACTCGGTGATCGCCAACCGCGTCTTCCCCTCCGAGGGCGCCGACCCCTGGCGGCAGAAGTGGGTACGGGCCCAGGCCCGGCACCTGGCCGAGGTCGAGGAGTCCTTCGCGCCGCTGCCCGTGCGCGTCGTGCCGTACCTGGAGGCCGAGCCCGTCGGCCTCGACGCCCTCGCCGCCGTCGCCGAGGCCATGTACGGCGAGGACGACCCCTTCGCCCCGCCCTCCGTCGACCCGCCGCTGCGGATCACCGCCGACGGCGAGCTGATCCTGGCCCTGCCGCTCGCGGACAAGGACGAGGTGGATCTGATGCGCAAGGGTGACGAGCTGATCGTCAACGCCGGTTCCTACCGGCGTGTCCTTGCCCTGCCCGTCGCGCTGGCCCGCAGGCCGGTGCGGGACGCCGCGCTCCGAGATGGGTTTCTCCGGGTACGGTTCGAATCGGGAGGGCCTGATGACCGATAACACGAACGACGCCGAGAAGACCCCGAAGCCGCGCGCGCCGAGGAGGCCACGGAAGGCCGCCGCCGACGCCGTGACGCCGCCGCCCGAGGCCGAGAGCACCGGGGGCGCCGAGAGCACCGGGGACGCCGGTAAGGCCCAGAAGGGTCGGCGCACCGGGAAGACCGCCCAGACGGCACAGACGGCACAGAAGGGCCGGAGCGCGGAGCCGGCCGGGAAAACCCCGAAGGGCCGGCGTACCGGAGCCTCCAAGTCCGTCGAGTCCGTCGAGTCCGTCGAGTCCGTCGAGTCCGTCGAGTCCGTCGAGTCCGTCGTACGGGTGGAGCGGGTGGAGGACGCCGGGGAGCCCGCGCGGGCCGGGCGCGTCGAGAAGGTCGCGCGCCTGGAGGTGGTCGAGGTGGAGGCCGTGGTCGAGGCCGGGGCCGCGCCCGCCGAGCCGGCCCCTCGCGCCGGGCACACCCCGGACCCCGCCCAGGTCTCGCCTGCCGAGTCGGCCCCGGATGCGGAGCGGGCCGGGCGCGACGCGCGCGCCGAGTGGTTCGAGCGCGCCGAGCGGGTCAGGCGCGAGGAGCGGGCGGCCGCATGGACCCCGTGGGCCCGGCCCGGCGACCGCGCCGAGCCCGAGGGACGCGACAGGGCCGCCGAGGCCGGGGAACGGGCCCGGGACGAGCGCGCCCAGGGCGGCAAGGACCCGCTGGGCACCGCCGCCGAGGAGGCGTTCAAGCTCTTCGACACCCTGCAGCGGAAAGCCACCAGGGAGCTGCGCAAGAATCTGGTCAAGGGCACGATGACCGGTTTCGGCGGCGCGTTCTCCGCTGGCGGGCGAGGAAGAAGAGAGCGGGACGTGTGGGAGGAGGCGGTCTCGGAGCATGAGGAGTACATCTGCCGGGCCTGCCCCGTCTGCCGCGCGATGGCCGCGCAGCGTGAGTCGGGCGGTGCCGTCACCGACCACCTCATGCAGGCGGGCACCGAGCTGTTCGCCGCCTTCAAGTCGGCCGTCGACGGACTCGGCAAGCCCGCGCCCGCGCAGCGGGAGCGCGAGCGAGGAGACACCCCTGTGGAGCACATCGACCTGGGGTGAGCCCAGGGGGAGAGGATGAACGGACAATGGCGCTGACCATCGGTGTGGACATTGGCGGGACGAAGGTCGCGGCGGGAGTCGTCGACGAGGACGGCCAGATCATCGAGCATGTTCTGCGGCCCACCCCGGCGGAGAATCCGGACCGGGTCGCCCACACGATCGGTGACGTGATCCTGGAGCTGTCCAAGGGCCGGGAGATCGAGGCCGTCGGTCTCGGCGCGGCCGGGTTCGTCGACGAGACCAGGTCCATTGTCCGCTTCGCCCCCAACCTCGCCTGGCGCGAGGAGCCGCTGCAGAAGAAGGTCTCCGAGATGGTCGGCCTTCCCGTCGTGGTGGAGAACGACGCCAACGCGATGGCGTGGGGCGAGGCCAGGTTCGGCGCCGGTCGCGGCGAGACCCACCTGGTCTGCGTCACCGTCGGCACCGGCATCGGCGGCGGCATCGTGTTCGACGGCTCCCTCTACCGGGGCCGCTGGGGCATGGGCGCCGAACTCGGCCACATGCAGGCGGTCCCCGAGGGGCGTCTGTGCGGGTGCGGCAACCTCGGCTGCTGGGAGCAGTACGCCAGCGGCAGCGCCCTGGTCAGCGAGGCCAGGATGATCGCCGAAGCCGAGCCCGACCGGGCCGTCAAGCTCCTGGAGATCGCCGGGGGAACGCCCGACCAGATCGAGGGCCAGGAGGTCACCGAGGCCGCCAGGCAGGGCGACCCGGCCGCGCTGGCCGCGTTCTCCTCGATGGCCCGCTGGATCGGCCAGGGCCTGGCCGACCTCGCCGCCGTCCTCGACCCGGGCTGCTTCATCCTCGGCGGCGGCGTCTCGCGTGCCGCCGACCTGTGGATCGACGAGACCCGCGAGTTCTACAACACCCATCTGAGCGGCCGGGGGCACCGCCCGCTGGCCGAGATCCGCCGCGCCGAACTCGGCGCGGCGGCGGGTGTGGTGGGCGCGGCGGACCTCGCCCGCGTGCGCTGACCGCCTCCGGAAGATACCGGCCGCCCGTATGCCGCCCGTATGCCGATCGGGGCGGGCGGCTGGTACGTCCGGCGGTGCGCGGCTATCCTCGCGGCACGCGTCGCGAAGTGAGGTGGCCGTGGTGCTCAGGATCGCCAGCTACAACGTGCGCTCGATGAAGGACGACGTCCCGGCGCTGGGGCGGGTGGTCGCCGCGCTCCGCGCCGACGTCCTCTGCGTGCAGGAGGCTCCCCGGTTCCTGTGCTGGCGCCGCGGCCGAAGGCGGCTCGCCGCCTTCGGCGGGCTGACCGTGGCCGCGGGCCGCCGCAGGGGCGGGGTCGCCGTGCTGACCGGCCCCGGGGTGCGGCTGCTGCACGGGGAGGGCCGTCTCCTGGAGTCCTTCTTCCCCCTGGAACGGCGCGCCATCGCGATCGCCGTGGTGGAGTCGGGGGATCGGCGGGTCGCCGTCGGCTCCATCCACCTGGATCTCGACGAGACCGCCCGGCACCGCCACGCGGACGAGGCGGTGCGGCTCCTGTGGGAGGTGGCCGACCGGTTCGGCGCGCTGCCGGTGCTGGCCGGGGACATCAACGAGCAGTCCGACCGGCCGAGCTGGCGGCACCTCGCCGAGCGGCTGACCGACTGCTACCCGGTCTCGCCGCGCGGCGACGGCTTCACCTTCCCCGCCAGGGGCCCGCACAGGCGGATCGACGCGATCTTCGCGGTGGACGGCCTCTCCGTGCTCTCCTGCGGCGGGGCCGACGCCGACCCCGCCGACCTGGTGGCCGCCACCGACCACCTGCCGGTGATCGCCGAGCTGGACCACCCGTGCCCCGAGGCCGGTGACCGTCCGGATCGGGTCACGGCCGCCGATCCCGGTACGGCCCCGGCGAGATCATCCGGTGTCGGCGACCACCCGGGCGCCGCGCCGGGGGAGCCCGGTCCGGGCCTTCCAGGGGAGCCGGGAGAGCCGGGAGGACGGGCGTTTCCGTGACGAAGGCCGGGCGTCTTTCCAGATCGCGCCGGTCAAGTGGGGAGACCGGCATGCGGGGAGCGGACGAGCCCCGTACCATTTGAAACATGACCCGCCGCCTTCCGCGGCGTGCGCTGGTTCTCTGCGCGGGAGGCCTGCTCCTGCTGTCCTCGCAAACGTTCCCAGCCCACGCCGATCCCGTCAGCCCGCCCGCGGCCGAGGCATGGCAGGCTCCGGTGAGCGCGGGCCTGAGCAGCGACGGGTCGCTGTCCGACGTGGCGGGGGTCTCGGCCACGAGCGTGTGGGCGGTCGGCCAGCAGAGCGTCTGGGACGTCTGGCAGAGCCGCGGCGCGATCACCCACTGGGACGGCACCTCCTGGAAGGAGGTCGGCATCCGCAACGACCCGACCGGTGCCGGGCCCCTGCGTTCCGTCGCGGCGGCCTCGGCGACCGAGCTGTGGGCCGTCGGCGAGGGGCACGACGGCCTCCCCTACCTGGCGAGGGGAGACGGGTCGTCCTTCGACAGGGTCGTCGTCGACAAGCTGCACTCGGGCGACTGGCTGGGCGGGGTGGCGGCCGTTCCCGGCCGGGTGGTCGCCGTCGGGCGCCGCGACAAGCTGCCCATGGTCGTGACCGGCACCGGCTCGAAGTGGAAGCTCACCCAGCTGCCCGACGAGGGCGCGCTGTACGGGGTGGCGCTGTCGGGCAAGAGCGACGGGTGGGCGGTGGGCGACACCGGCGGCAAGCCGTTGATCATGAGGCAGTCCGGCGGGCGCTGGAAGACCCACAAGGCCCCGGAGATTCCCGGCGGCTACCTGCGTGACGTCCACCTCGACGGGCCCAAGCGGGCCCTCGCCGTCGGCGGCGTCTACCGGGAGAAGGGCGGGATAGTCCCGCTCGCCCTGTCGTGGAACGGCAAGAAGTGGTCCCGGGTGTCCCTCCCCGACGGTGATGTCCGGCTGTACGGGGTGACGGGCGACCGCAAGGGGCACTTCTGGATCTCGGGGGTCGACCTGGAGCGGCCGGGCGAGGCCTTCCTGCTCCGATACGACGGGCGCACGGTCAAGGCGCTGCGCGGCCCGGAGACCGCCGCTCCCCGGACGGTGAGGCTCCAGTCGGTGGCGTACCTGCCGGGCACCGACACCGTGTGGACCGTCGGCCACGTGGTCGACGCCTCCGGCAAGTACACCGACGTGATCGAGCGCTTCGGCAACTCCGAGCGCGCCAAGCCGTAGCCGGGGAACGGCCGTGCCCGGTGATCGAGGACGATCCGCCACCGGGGATCGGCGCGGGTTATGCTCCGCGCCGACGGCCGCGAAAGAACCGCAGGACGACCGGGGCCGGACGATCTGTCCGGGCGGTGTGACCCGGCGTGACGATCTCGGGGCGATCCGCTCGGATGGGACGACCGGGGCCGGACGAATCGCTCAGATGACCGCGCCGTCGTCCCAGCCGGAGTCGTTGGGCGGGCCGTCGCCCATGCGGACCACCAGCGCCACGAAACCGCCGATGAACGCGGCGACCGCGGTGAAGAGCATCCACCCCTGCAGGTTCCAGCTGAGCGCGGCGCTCAGCAGCAGGTAGGCGGGGCCGCCGAACAACGCCAGCCACGCGATCTTGGTGGTGGCGTCGGTCTTGGGCAGGGGAGGGGGAGGCGGAGGCACGTAGTGTCCCTCTTCGTCCTCGCCGTCGGACTGTTCCGTGCCGGTTTCGGCCTCGTCGACGGGGTCGTCCTCACGCAGGAGGTCTTCCTCGTCCGACTGTTTGATCACCCGTCGCGGAGGCTCGGCCGGAAGGTTCTCACTGTCCGGCCACGGCTGATCTGCCGAGTCGCGCTCGGCGGTGTCGTTGAAGGACGCGACGATCTGACGCCAGACCTCGTCCTCATCGCTTTGAGGTGTCACCTAGTTGGGCCCGTTGTTCATCGGCCGATCACTTTCTCCCGGAGACCGCGCATCCCCCGCTCGCGATCAGTCTCTCTGCAAGGGTACAGACGCGTTCGAGGTGATGAACTCCAGGCTCCCCGCAAAGATCCGATCGGCATCGTTGTCAAGCGTCGCGACGTGATAGCTGTTGGCGAGCTCCACCACATTCAGATTCCCCCCAGTCAGCCTCTCCCGCAGAATACGCACACTCCCCGGTTTCACAACATGATCCTGCGGACTATGAAAAACCAGGACAGGTTGCGTGATCTTACTCAGCTCCGACCGGGTCAGCGACCACAGCCGCAGGAGGGTCGCCGCGGCCTTGACCGGCGTACGCGTGTAGCCGAGCTCCGCCGCCCCCTCCTTCTTGATGTCCCCGGCCACGCCGGGCACCGACGCGATCACGAACTTGAGCAGCGGCGCCAGCCTGAGCAGCGGCGCGTCGTTCACGATCGAGGGGTTGACGACCACCAGTCCCTTGATCCCGTCGCCGTGCACCTCGGCCAGCCGCAGCGCCATGCACCCGCCGAGAGACAGGCCCATCACGAAGACCTCGGCGCAGTTGCCGCGCAGGTCCGCCAGGGCCTTGTCCAGCTCGGCGTACCAGTCTTCCCAGCGGGTGCGGGCCATCTCCCGCCAGGTGGTGCCGTGGCCGGGCAGCCTCGGCAGCGCCACCGTGATGCCCGCCGCCGCCAGGTATTCGCCCCAGGGGCGCAACGACTGCGGCGATCCGGTGAAACCGTGGCAGAGCAGGACGCCGACCTGTCCCCCCGCATGGTGGTACGCCTCCGCACCGGGCATGACTGGCATCGCGGCTCCTAGTAGGTTCGCCCGATCGTCGCACGACTGGGACGTGTTTTGCGAGAGGTCGTTTTGGGTGGTTCGGTGGGGTAGGTGGCCGGGATCGGAAGTGGGAGGATAATTCCAGGTCCCCGCCTGCCGATCAAAGGAGCATCGAGTGTTCTACTGGGTGGTGAAGGCCATCCTCTCGCCCCTACTCCATCTGATTTTCCGCCCGTGGGTGGAGGGCGTGGGGAACGTGCCGAAGCAGGGGCCGGTGATCCTGGCCGGAAACCACCTGTCGTTCGCCGACCACTTCTTCGGAGCGCTGTTTCTGCGGCGCAAGGTGATCTCTCTCGGCAAGTCCGACTATTTCACCGGCCGCGGTCTCAAGGGGCTGATGAGCAGGGCCTTCTTCAGCGGCGTCGGCACCGTCCCCATCGACCGTTCCGGAGGCAAGGCGAGCGAGGCGGCGCTGCGTACCGGCAAGCGCATCCTCGAGGAGGGGCACGTGCTCGCCATCTACCCCGAGGGTACGCGCTCCCACGACGGTCGCCTCTACAAGGGCAAGACCGGGGTGGCCCGCCTGGCGCTGGAGTCGCGTGTGCCGGTCATCCCGTGGGCGATGGTCAACACCTTCGAGATGATGCCCACGGGCAGGCTCCTGCCCAAGCTGGGCATCCGCCCCGGGGTGAAGTTCGGCAAGCCGCTCGACTTCAGCCGCTACTACGGGATGGAGGAGGACCGCCTCGTCCTGCGCGCCGTCACCGACGAGATCATGTACGCGCTGATGGAGCTCTCCGGCCAGGAGTACGTCGACAAGTACGCCGCGAGCGCCAAGGTCGAGGCCGCCCGCGCGGCCAAGGAGGCGAAGCAGGCCGCCAAGGAGGCGCGCGGGCGTCCCTAAAAAGGCGGGCGCCAGCTCGGTGCCCATGGTCCCGGGAGAGTCCGGGAGAGCCCGGAGGGATCAGGGGGCCGACTCGCGGATGATCAGCTCGGGCTGGAACATGATCTGCTGATGGGCGTGCGACCCGGGATTGTCGCACTCGTCCAGCAGCAGCTCGGTGGCGACCCGGCCCAGCCGGTGGGTCGGCTGCCGGATGGAGCTGAGCGAGACCGCCGACGCCGAGACGAAGTCGATGTCGTCGTAGCCGATGAGGGAGATGTCCCGGGGGACCCGCACGCCCGCCTGGAGCAGCCCGCGCAGCATGCCCAGGGCGAGCAGGTCGTTCGCGCAGAACACGGCGTCGGGCAGTCGTCCCCCGGCGATCATCTTCTCCGCCGCCTGCTGCCCCGACCTGGCGTTCATCACGCTCACCGAGATCTCCTCCAGCGTCTCCCCGGGGTCGCGGCCCGCCGCGGCCAGCGCCCGCTTCGCGCCGATCAGGCGGTCGGCGCACGGGCGGACGGTGAGGGGGCCGGTGACGTAGGCGATCCGCTCGGCCCCGCCGGACAGCAGGTGGGAGACCGCCAGCGAGCCGCCGGTGATGTCGTTGACCGCCACCGAGCACTGGTCGGCGCGTTCGGCGGGGTGGTCGACCAGCACCACGCTGATGCCGCGCTCCCTGAGCTGGTCGAGTTTGGCCAGGTTCGCCCCGGCGGGCGTGATGAGCACCCCGCGGACCCGCTGCTCGGCGAAGACCAGCAGGTTGCGCTCCTCCTTGAGGAGGTCGCCCGAGGAGTTGCCCAGGATCACCGCGTACCCGCGCTCGCTGGCCACCTCCTCGACCCCCGCCGCCACGTCGGTGAAGAAGGGGTTGCCGATGTCGATGACCGACAGGCCGACGGTGCGGCTGTGCCCGGCCCGCAGGCTGGAGGCGGAACCGTGCCGGACGAACCCCAGGTCGCGGATCGCCTCCTCGACCCGGGCGCGCGTGCTCTCGGCGACCTTCTCCGGGCGGTTGAGCACGTTGGAGACCGTTCCGGGGGACACCCCGGCCCGTGTCGCGACTTCCTTTATGCTCACCGAACCCATGGGCATTGATTAAAACGTAACAACCTTCGGTTTGCCAGTCATTGCTGGTATTTTCGGGCTGCTTGTCGGCTTTCGGCCCGCGATCCGACGCGACGGCGGTGACGGTGCCGTACGTGTCCCGTAGCTTTTCCGCCGTTTTTAAAACGTTTTCAAGAGGACGGTGTTGCGGCCGGACCGGGACATGTCGCGCGCCGGGGGACGGACACTGACGAGACGGTCCCGGCCCTGTCGGCGGAAGGCCGAAAGGTCATTCCGTCTCCTGGTCGTTCGAACCGTACTGATCGGCCAGGAGATGGTTCAGGCGACGCAGCACGTCCATCTGGGCGGGGTTGTAGAGCTCCTGCAAGGCGTCCCGCACAGCCTGCTTGACGAAGTGCGCACTGTGCGGAGTGCCGGAGTTCGTGACGCCGAGTCCGGGGTGCGCCGCGTACAGCGCGTGCACGTAGGGGACCAGGCGCTCGGCCACGGCGACGCGGGTCCGCTCGTCGGCGTCGGCGGGGAGGTTGGTGAACTGCGCGGTGACGGGGTCGCTGACGGGGTCCTGCAGCATGTCCGCCCACGCCTGCATGGTTTGTGATCCGAGGACCCGGGTCAGGACGACGACGAATGAGCGGTCGGCGTTCGGCAGGTTCGCCACGGCGGTGGCCGCGGTGAAATCGGTTGACAGATCGGTCGGCGTGGACTGGCGCAGGATCAGGCCGAGTTCGACGCGGACGCGCTGGAGCCGTTCGATGGTGGCCGCGAGTTCGGTGTCGAGAGTGCGCAGGGCGTCCTCGGGGTGGTCGTCGGCGTCACCCATGGCGGCGATCTGGGACAACGAGAACCCCAGGTCCGCCAGGCGCTTGATGCGCAGCACCCGGATGAGATGGGCGACTCCGTACTGCTTGTAGCCGTTGGCATGCCGTTGTGGTTGTTCCAGCAGTCCGACCTCATGGTAGTGGCGTACCGCGCGCAGGCTCGTGCCGGCGAGCTGGGCGATCTCGCGGGTGCTCCAGGCCACGTCCTTCTCCTCCGTCCTCCTCCGTCGGGTGGCGGTCTCCGCCGACGCCGTCGCGCCGACGGGGCGTCGGCGAAACCACGCCGTAGCGGCATGCCCAATTCAGACCGTCATGCACCTTGACGTGTGAGGGGGATCACGCCCGCACGGTCTTGAGTGTGCCGTTACGGCCGGGTGTTTCCTGGGCGCGACGTATTCGCCCACTCGGAGTCGAACGGCTCCCACCGACAGGAGAACCGGTGTCCTTCTCGACCCGCCGATCGTGGATGGCGGTAGGAGTTCTTCTGCCACTGATCACGCTGAGCGCGTGCTCTCCGCCAACCGAACAACAAAAAACGCAACCGGCGCGGCCGTCGGCGGAACTCGCCTCCTTCTACGGCCAGAAGCTGGCCTTCGGCCCGTGCGGGGACTACGCCACCACCCCGGCCGACGCCAAGCTCTTCACCAGTGGCAAGACTTTCGAGTGTGCCCGCCTTCGGGTGCCCTTGGACTACGACGACCCTGACGGCAAGACCGCCCAGATCGCGCTGCTGCGGGTTCCCGCGCGGGGAGCCTCGATGGGATCCCTGCTGCTCAACTCCGGCGGGCCCGGAGGAGCCGGCATGCAGTTCGCCGTTCTCACCGCCGGGGCGCTGGCGCGGAGCCCGATCACCGAGCGGTTCGACCTGATCGGGTTCGACCCGCGCGGGGTGGGCGCGAGCGAGCCGGCCGTGGACTGCCTCACCGACGGGGAACTGCGCAGTGGTGAGCTGCCGTACGAGTTCATCGTCTCGGCGGGCACCTACACGGAGGCCGACACCCGCCGGCTGGTCGAGCGGTGCGCGGAACGCTCGGGCGGCGAACAGGCACTGGCCGCCATCGCCTCGCGTGACACGGTCCGCGACATGGACGTCCTGCGCGCGGCACTCGGTGACAAGCAGCTGAACTTCTTCGGCCAGAGCTACGGAACCCGCATCGGGACCCTGTACGCGGAGGCGTTTCCGCGCAACGTGCGCGCCATGATCCTCGACGGCGCCGTCGAGCCCGGCCTCGGGCTCGCCGACCGGCGGCTGTCGCAGTACGCGGGCTTCCAGCGATCTTTCGATCAGATGGCGGCCGACTGCGCGAAGCGCCCGGACTGCCCGTTGGGCGCCGACCCCTCCCAGGCCACCAAAATCTTCCAGGACAGTGTGCGTCCTCTGCTCAAGCGGCCGGTTCCGGCCGGCGATGGACGACGGCTCTCCTACGACGACGCGGTCAACGCCGTCATCGGCGGGCTCTACGCCCGGGAGGCGTGGCCCGCGATCACCGCGGGGATCGCCGAGGTCCGGGCCGGGCGGGGTGACAAGTTGCGGCAGCTGGGTGAGGCGGTCAGCCCGTCGGACGGCAGCGGAGGCAACTTCGTCGAGGCCAACTACGCCATCGCGTGTATGGACGAGGAGCGTCTGACCCCCCGTCAGGTCGATGAGTTCGAGGGCCGGATCCACAAGGTGGCGCCGTTCGTGGATTCCGGCCGTGGCGTCGGCGGAGCGCGGGACGGGTGTGAGTTCTGGCCCGCCAAGCCGAAGCCCGCGTACCCCCTTCCCGATCGGATCGAGGGTGTCGCGCCGACGTTGACGATCTCCATCACCGGTGATCCGAGCACGCCCTACGACGCCGGTGTCAAGCTCGCCGAAGTCCTGGGTGGCAAGGTGCTCGCCGTCGACGGTGAGCAGCACACGATCTTGTCGTCCGGCAAGAGCGCCTGCGTCAACGACATCGCCGCCACGTACCTGACCACCTTGCAGACGCCGACCGGCGATTCCCGCTGCGCCCTGTGACCCGCCCGGCCGCCGCCCCGCGCACAGGGCGGCGGCCGGGCGTCACCGTGACCACCGTGACCACCACGGCCGGTGCAGATCATCGTCACGACCTGAGACGACCGCGACCGCCCGGGACCACCGGACGTGACGGCGGTCCCGGCTCGCAGAACACATGGAGAAGCAGCACATGGCACCGCCCGACAGAACAACCGCCGAGGAATTGCTCGGCCCGTCTCGCCGTTCCCACGTGTCGGCCCCGCCGGACGGTACCCCGGTGGTCCGTGTGCCACCTCGATCGGCGGCGTCGGCATGACCGGTCCCGGGCCGGTGGACCACGACCACATCGACGACACCGGCGGGACGGCCCCGCCGACGCGCGCCGCCGATCGGCGGCGGACACTGGTCGATCAGCTGGGCGGCGTGCCGGGAATGGTGTACACGACCCTGCCGATCGTGGCCTTCGTGGCCGCCAACGCCCTGTTCACGCTCCCGGTCGCGATCGCGGTCGCCGTCGGGGTCGCCGCGTTGGTCACCGGCTGGCGGCTGCTGCGCAAGGAGCCGATACGTCCGGCGCTGTCGGGACTGCTCGGTGTCGCGGCCGCCGCGGGTGTCGCGGCCTGGACCGGATCGGCGGGCGGGTTCTTCCTCATCGGCATCTGGGTCAGCCTGGGCGCGGCCCTGCTCACCGGTGTCTCCGTGCTCGTGCGCCGGCCGCTGACCGGGTTCGTGTGGAACGCGTTGCACGGCGGCAAGCACAGGTGGCGGCAGTCCCGCCCGGTCCTGCGTGCGCACGACATGGCCACGTTGGCGCTGACCGTTGTCTTTGCATCCCGGTTCCTCGTCCAACGCTGGCTCTACGACGCCGAGGCCACCGGCTGGCTGGCCTTCGCCAAAATCGCCATGGGGATACCCCTGCTCACACTGGCCCTGCTCGTTGTCATCTGGGCCTTTCGGCGCTCCACCAGGCAACTCATCGCGAAGCCCTCCGGCGCCTGAGAATCCACGTGGGGTGAACCCGGTTCGTCGCGGCGCCCGTATCGATCACCGTTCACCGGTCCGCCGCCGACCGGCCGGTGACCGGCCACCGGTGTGGCGAACACCTGGCGGTCACCTCGCAATCCCAAGGAAAGCCGTGCCGAGTCCCGTCGCGGTGAGCGTACGGGAACGGGCGGCGTGACGAACGACGCGAGGAGTGTCGCGAGATGAACACCGCTTTGTATGACAACGCGATGCAGGTGGTTCCCGTTCTGCTGATCGCACTGTTTCTCGACAGTCGCGGCACCGATCGGCAGACCGGCCATCGACCGCGCCGGTGGGAAAACGCGCAGGACAGACTGTTCGCCCTGCTCGGCGTCGTCGCGTTCGTGGTGTCGATGCTCGTCGTCGCCGGTGTCGTCGATGACAGCCGTGTCACAGCGGCGACTGTCATCGCCGCGCTCAGCGGCTGTATCGGCCTGTTGTTCGCGAGGATCTGGTTTCGCCTGATCCGCGACAGCGGCCAGGTCCGTGAATAGCGCCGGACCGCCATTCCGTCTTAAGGAGAACAAACGGTGACCATTACCTGGGACGACCGCGGCGTTCCAACGATCACAGCGGATTCTGAGCTGGACGTCTGTCGACACCTGGATCTCGCTCGTCCGCTTCACCGGCGAGGGCCCCGAAGCCGCTGGCCTGCTGGTCAACGGGAACATCACCGAGGAGACCGCCCCGCCGCACGACTCACAAGTCCCGCTCTTCGGCGCGGCCCTGCTGCGTCCCCTGGAACGGTTCTGACCGCCGACGTCGACCGGAGCCGCCGCGACGAGAAGACCGGTTCTCACCGGGTGCGATTTCCGGGACGCCCGGCCTGGACAGAGCGGACCCTCGCAAGAAAAAAATCTTTCACTATACGAAAGACGGAAATATTTATGGCCTCGAAGAAGTCAGTTGACGACCTGGCCCGGCACCTCACGCGGCGGCTGGGGTCTGACAGGGTTTTCCGTCCGGGCGACGGCTGGTACGCCCGCACGACGGAACTCTGGAACCGTGCGGTGACCGCGCGACCGGCCCTGGTGGCCCGGCCGCGCACCGACGCGGAGGTCGCCACCGCCGTCACCGCCGCCCGGGAAAGCGGCGTCGGCCTCTCGGTGCGCGCGGGGGGCCACGACTGGGCCGGTCGCGCGCTGCGGAACGACGGGCTGGTGATCGACCTCGGCGAGATGCGCGACGTGCGTGTCACGCGGGACACAGCGGTGGCCGGGGGCGGGAGCCGAGCCATGGACGTCGTGACGGCCGCCGCGCCCCACGGCATGAACGTCGCGACGGGGACGGCCGGTGTCGTCGGTATGGCCGGGCTCTCCCTCGGCGGGGGCTACGGCCCGCTGCTGGGCACGGCCGGTCTGGCGGCCGACAACCTGCTCGGCGCCACGGTCGTCCTCGCCGACGGCCGCCTCGTCTCCACCGAGGACGACCCCGAACTGCTGTGGGCGCTGCGCGGCGGCGGCGGAAACTTCGGCGTGGTGACGTCGATGCGGATCCGCCTCCACCCCGATCGCGGCTTGGTGGGCGGCATGGCCCTGTTTCCCTGGCAGGACGCCGCGAAGGTCTTGGACCGGTACGCGGAGCTGACCGCCGACGCCCCCGAAGGGCTGACCCTCCTGCTCGAAATGACCGTCGTTCCCGATGTGGGCCCGAGCCTGCTCGTCGTGCCCGTCTGGTCCGGCGAGCGGCGGGAGGCCGACGCCGCCCTCGACGAGGTCGCGCGACTCGGTACCCCGGTCATGAGCACCGTTGCCCCGATCTCGCAGAAAGACCTGTTGGGGCAGTTCGACGACAGCGTGCCCCACGGAATGCACTGGGACATCCGCACCCGTACCGTCGCCGCGTTGACGCCCGCCGTCATGGAGCTTCTGATCGCCTCGGCCGAGGCGCGTCCCGGGCCCGGAGCGGGGATCGGCCTGCGCCGGTTCCACGGTGCCGCCACCCGTGTCGGCGCTGACGACACGGCCTTCGGCCTGCGTACCGATCATGTACTGGTCGAGATCTCCGCCGGTCGCGGACCGGACGAGGACGATGTCGTATACCGGGATTGGGCCGATCAGGTCAGCGCCGCGCTGGCGCCTCACGCGATGCCCGGCGGCTACCCCAACTTCCTCGGGCCGGATCAGCATGAGCAGATCGAACACGCCTACGGTGCCCACGCCGCGCGTCTGCTGCGAGCGAAGGAGACGTACGACCCCTCGCACGTCTTCACCGCCACGCCCCTTCCCGCACGCCGGTCACAGGAAGCGCCGGTGGCGCCTGAGCGCGTGGCGGACTGACGACCGCCCCATCCCGAAAACGGTTCCGCCGCCGACGGGCGTCACCGAGGCACAGCGTCGCTGACGTCGCGGATGACGCGGCTAAAGCCCGTTCCGAGGTCGCTGTGCGGCGGTGTGTCGTGATCTGCGGGCAATGAGGTCTCGCCGGATTCCCCGAAGTGCGCGGCGGGGAATCCGGCCTCTGCGGTACGGGACGCGCGAGACGGCCGGGGCCTCAGGAGGCACCCGAGCCCGTGAGGTGGGCGCGGATCTGGCGGATGTGCTCCGGGGTGGTGCGGCAGCAGCCGCCGACGAAGGCGGAGCCCGCGGCGGTCCACCCGGCGGCGGCCTCCCCGAACTCCACCGGGTCGGCCAGCCCGAGCCAGCGCCGGTTCGCCGAGTCCCAGACCTCGCCGGAGTTGGGGTAGACCATGGTGGGCTTGCCCTTGATCTGCGAGATCAGGCTGAGCATGTAGCGCGGTGCCGTGCAGTTGACGCCGATCGCGATCACCTGGGGGTTTCCGGCGAAAAGACCGGCCGCCATCTTGAGCGGGGTGCCGTCGTTGATGTGCTCGCCGTCGCGGCAGGAAAAGCTCACCCACGCCCGCATCCCCGGCGTCTCGGCGAGCAGCCGCCTCAGCGCCCTGGCCTCGGTGTAGGACGGGATGGTCTCGCAGGCCATCAGGTCGGCCTCGCTGTCGGCCAGGATGTGCCAGCGGTCGCGGTGCCAGTCGGTCAGGCCGTCCTCGTCGAGGTCGTAGTCGCCGGTGTACTCGGCGCCGTTGGCCAGGTAGGCGCCGTACGGGCCGACGCTGGCGGCCACGGTGCCCGAGCCGTGGGTGTCCCTGGCCTGGGCGGCCAGGTGCACGGAGAGCAGAATGAGGTCCTCGGCCTCGGCGGCGCTCAGGCCCCGTCGTACGAACGCGGGGATGCTCGCCTGGTAACTCGCCGTTATCGCCACCTCGGCGCCCGCGGCGAAGTAGTCGAGATGCGCCTGCCGGATCACGGAGGGGTTCTCCAGCAGGAGTTTCGCCGACCATAGGTCGTCTCGCAGGTCCGCGCCCAGCTCCTCCAAATGGGTGGCCAGGCCGCCGTCCAGAATCACCATCTCGCTACTTTATGTGGCACAGCCGGGGTTGGAACCCCGCTCTGACCGCCCTTGGTCCCAGTCTGTCCCATATCGGTCTCGCGGCATCTTCACCCACGTGTCATTTCTCGCTGTCGTCCGAACCGGCTCGCCGCCGAGTAGATGTCTTTGAGGCTTCAGGACAGAGGAGGCTTCAGGACGGAGATCGTGAATGGACGACGGGTTCGACGCTTACGTGGCGACGCGTTACGAGCGGCTCCGACATACGGCGTATCTGCTCACGGGGAACAGGGCGACCGCCGAGGATCTCGTGCAGACGGCGCTGGCCAAGGCGTGGGTGGCATGGCGGCGGGTCGAGGGCGACCCCGACCCGTACGTGCACCGCATCATCGTCAACACCCACGCCTCCTGGTGGCGCAGGAAGTGGCGCGACGAGGTGCCCGCCGAACACCTTCCCGATCGCGCCGATCCGCGGGACTTCACCGTTCGTACAAGGTCGTGTGCGCCGATCCGAAGGCGGTGGTGGTGATCCCCGCCGTCACCGGAGGTGGTTCGGTCAGCGGCGTTGCTGCGTCCCGAGGTCCTCGAACGGGTGGTCGCCGGGCTTGAGCGACGGCCGGGACGGTGGGAGGTCGGGATCTACGATCGCGTGGGTGCGACCGCGCGGCCGGAGCCGACTCCGGTCGTCACCGTCACCGTCGGGCCGGACGATCGCGCGGGTACGGCCACGCCGCCGGGGCCGATCCCGACGAGGACCGTCACCGTCAAACCGTGAAGGCGGTGAGTCCATCCGCCGGAGGGTGGGGGAGGAGGGCCCGAAGCGTGATATGCCCGGAGGTGGTCACGTGACCACCTCCGGGCCGGTCGCCTCAGGTCGCGGCCCGAGCCGCTTTCCGGGGGGAGATCACCGCTTCCAGAACGGGCGCCGCTTGGCGGAACCCGCCAGGGACTCCAGGACCTCCTCGGCCCGCCGCCACAGGGTGTCCACGTCCCCACCGGCCTGCAGTTCGCGGGCGAGGGCGGCCAGCTCCGCGTGGCCGCCGAGGTAGACGGCCAGGGCCGCGAGGCGGCTGCCCAGGTCCTCCAGCAGGCGCAGCCGTTCGGCGGCGGGCAGGGAGGCGGCGGCGCGCAGCCGCTTCAGCTCCTCGGCGAGCTGCTCCCTCGGCGGATCCTGCGGCCTGGCCTGCGGCGCGCCCCCCCTCGGGGGAGCCCCCGCGGGCACGGGACGGGGCAGCATCCGGGCGCGGTCGTCGAAGCCTCCGGCCGCCGCCTCCTGGGAGATGCCACCGACGGCCGGGCTCGCCGCGAACTTCGGCGCGGCACCGGGAGGGGCCATCCCGGGCGGTCCCATGGGCGGCGGCGGGCTCGGGGCCGCGTTCCCGAAGGCCATCGACGTCAGCATCATCGGCGCGGCGGCGACCGGGCTCTCCCAGCCGCTGGGCAGCTCCACCGGCTGGATCACCCGGTGTCCCGGACCGCCCTCGGCGACCACCTGCGTGTCGATCGCGACGAAGGCGGTGAACCGGCAGAGCACCCCGTACCTGAGGGAGGTCTCCACGATCTCGGCCTCCAGCGACCGGTCACCGGCCGCGTAACGGTCCTCCAGGGCCCGCAGCCGCGCCCGTGCCCAGATCGCCCGTACGGCCGGATTGTCCACCACGGACGCGGTGACCCTCCGTTCCCACGGTGAGCCGTCGGCGCCCAGGCCCCGTACGGTCAGCGCTCCGGCGGCGGCGCCACGGTAGCGGCCGAGCACGGTGAGCGGGACGCCCGAGTAGATCGAGCCGACGTGGCTCACCGTCTCGGTGACCAGGTCGAGGCCGTCGGCCTTGAGGGACAGGTCGGTGACCAGGGGGGCGCCGATCCGGCGGTGGATGTGCTCCATCGCCTCGTCCAGCCGGTCCTCGGACTCGACCAGCTCGCACCTGCCCCCGCCCAGCCCGGCCAGCCTGCCCAGGAAACCGGCGTTGACCGCCCTGTCGATGCCGACCGTGTGCACTCGCACCCCGGCCAGCGCGGCACCGGTCCGCTCCAGGATCTGGTCCTCGTTGCCGACCTGCCCGTCGGTGACGAGCACCAGCACCCGGTCCCCGGCGGAGTCGGCGAGCAGCGCGGCGGCCCGCTCCAGCGGGGACAGCATCTCGGTGCCGCCACGCGCCTCCAGCCTGGCCAGGTGCTCCACGGCCCGGTAGCGGTTGCGGTCGGACGCCTCGGACAGCCCCTCGCCGAGCCCCTCCGGGTACTCCACGACGGTGTCGAAGGAGAGCACCGCGAACCGGTCACCCGAGGTGAGCGTGTCGACGATGCGGGCGGCGGCGCGCCGGGCGGCCACCATCTTCCAGCCGGTCATGCTGCCCGAGCGGTCGAGGACCAGCACCACGTCCTTGGCCCCGGCCCCGGCGGGCGCCGGTTCGGGGACGACGGTCAGCGTGAACGTGCCCTCACCCTCGTCGTCCCCGTCGGGGGCGAGCGCGAGGGAGGTGGAGGCGTCGAAGGCGAGGCGCAGGATGAAGTCGCGGTCGAGCCGTTCACCGGGCTGGAGACGGATCACGGTGCCCTCCTCCTGGACCACGTGCAGGCTGGAGCGGGCCTCGCGCAGCTCCAGACCGGCCGGGTCGACGGAGACGGCCAGCGACAGGCGGACCGGGTTGGGGAAGCCGGGCAGCAGCACCGGCGGGGTGACGCGGGAGGCGTCGGGGACCGCGTCGGTGTCCGAGGCCCAGCCGTCGCCCGCCCGGTCGCCGTCCAGCGGGGTGCCCGGGATGTAGCGGGGGGCGACGACCAGCGGGAAGCGGAAGGTGGCCGCGCCGTCCTCGTACGGGAGCGGCTGGTTCAGCGTGAGGTGCACGGTGACCCGCTCGCCCGGCACGATGTTGCCGACCCTCATGGTGAAGACGTCCGGCCGGTCCTCCTCGGCGATCGCGGCCCGCTTCCCCTGGGAGATCGCCTGGTCGTAGTCGGCCCTGGCCTGGCCGCGCTCCTTGAGCACGCCCTCGATGACCCGGCCGTCGGCCTCCATCCTGAAGGCGGTCACGGCGGCCCGGTCAGGCAGCGGGAAGACGTACGTCGCCTCAAGGGCCACGTCGTGCGGGTTGCGGAAGCCCTGGACCACCTCGACCCCGGCACTCAGGCCGGACACGGCGGCGGTCACGTCCACGCTCTCCAGCGGCAGGTTGCCGCGCTCGGTGGCGAGCGCCCCCAGCCCGGCGTCGGGGACGGGGTGGCACTCCTCCGGCGGCAGCGTTGTGATCGAGGTAATCATGCGTGAATTCCTTCCGGAGGTGTGAGGCCGCGTTCGCGGAGGAGTGACAGGAGCTTCTCCGAGGCGGCGGCGATCTCGGCGAGGTCGTCGGGTGTGGGGGCGTGTCCGCGCGTGTCGAGCATCAGCGTCACGCCGTTCGCCAGCCGTACGCCGTGCACGATCACGGCCTCCGGGGCGGGCGAAGCCGGGGGTGGCGGGGGTGGCGAGGTCCTGCCGGGTGGGCTTTGGGCGGGCGGGGTTTTGACGGGCGGGGTCTTGCCGGTCTCGGCCGCAGGTGGTGGGGCTTCCCTGGACGAGGGCTGGGGTGAGGGCTGGGGCTGGGACGGCGGGGGTGGCTTTGGCGGGGCGGGGGCGGTGGCCGCCGAGGCGGCGGTCGGCCCGGCCCAGAAACGCGGGCGCGCGGCCCTGGGGGAGCCGGTCTCGGGAGGGGTGGGCTGGTGTCCCGGTGAGGGCTCCGGAGGGGAGCCGGGGAGGCGGGCGATCGACTCCAGGGTCTGGTCGGTGGCCCCGGCCAGTTCGGCCTGGATCTCGGCGATGGTCCGGCCGTCGGACTGGCGCCGCTTGACGGCGACGATCTGGAGCAGGTGGCGCCTGCCGTACATGGCGACGCGGCCTCGGCGGGCCGACGGGGGGTCGAGGAGGCCGATCGTCGAATACCAGCGGATGAGGCGCTCGTTGGGCACGTCCCTGACCCGCCCGTTGAGCTGGGCGGTGGGGGCCAGCGCCGCGGACGCCCGCTCAGCCAGTTCACCGATGGTCCATTCCATGCCTCGATAGTGACACTGTAATTATGACAGTGTCAACTTGATGGTCTGAATAGGAGGGCGCATAGGTGGGTACGGACATTTCGTACCAAAGGGGAAACTAAGCTCAAAACAGGGGGAGGACATTCCATGTCCGCCATCACCAGCCCACTCAAGGCAGAAGACAAGAAGGTCGTTGGCAACGTGCTCCAGAGCGCGCTCGTCGACCTGCTCGACCTGTCGCTCCTGACCAAGCAGGCCCACTGGAACGTGATCGGCCACAACTTCCGCTCACTGCACCTGCAGCTCGACAAGATCGTTTCGTCGGCCAGGAAGCACGCGGACACCGTCGCCGAGCGCGCGGTGGCCCTCGGGTGCAACCCCGACGGCAGGTCCTCCACGCTGGCGCAGAACACCGAGGTGCCGCAGCTGGAGAACGGCTACATCAACGACGGCAAGGTCGTCGCCGCCATGACGGACATCCTCGGGTCCATCGTCGGCCGGATGCGCGAGCGTATCGAAGCGACCGAGAAGCCCGACCTGGTCACCCAGGACCTCCTGATCGAGATCACGCAGGACCTGGAGAAGCACCACTGGATGATCGAGGCCCAGCGCTAGATCGTCTTTCGAGGCGCCCCGGCCCGTGCGGGCCGGGGCGCCTTTCGCGTTCCCGTCCGACGGAGGTATTGACGGCCATATGTGTGTCGTGTAATTTAATGACACGACATAGAACTTCGTGAAAGGTCCCCCATGAACGCTTCGGCAGATCCGATCAGGCGTGTGTCCGTCCTCAGCACCGGCTCGGTGGCCATCCGGCCGGAGCACGTCGGGCCGACGTGGAAGCACCTCTACTTCTGGCTGTTCACCTCGACGCGGTGGACCGCCCCCCGGCCGATCAACGTCTACGTCATCGAGCACCGCGAAGGCGTGGTGCTCTTCGACACGGGGCAGGACCGCGCGTCGGTGACCGACCCGGGCTACTTCCCCGGAGGGCTCAACGGACTGATCTACTCACGCCTCGCGAAATTCTCCGTCGAACCGGACGAGACGCTCACGGCCGGTCTGGCCAGGCTGGGGTACGCCGTCGACGACGTGGACACCGCGGTGATCTCCCACCTTCACCAGGACCACATCGGCGGGTTGCCGCTGCTCGGCCACGCCGACATCGTCGTCAGCCACGACGAGTGGGAGTCCCTGCGCAAGCCGTTGCCGGAGGCGCGCGGCCTGATGCCCTCGCACATCGACCTGCCGGGACTCAACTGGAAGCGGATCACCCCCGAGCCGCTCGCGGATCCGGCGGTGGCGCCGTTCGACACCGGCCACGACCTGTTCGGCGACGGAAGCCTCCTGCTCCTGCCCACTCCGGGGCACACGCCCGGATCGCTCTCCCTGCTGATCCGCCGTCCGGGGCACGCGCCGCTGATGCTGGTGGGCGATCTCACCTACGACGTCAACCTGTTGACCGCGGGCGAGCTGCCCGGCGTGGGCGACAAGAAGCAGATGCGGGACGCGGTGAGCAAGGTGAACGCCCTGCGGGCCACGATGCCCGATCTGACGGTCCTGGCGGCCCACGACCCCGGGGCGGCCGGTCGCCTCGCCGAGACACTCGGCCGCGTACGGGCCGCGTGAGGCGCCCCTCTCCGCCGAGTGTCACCGATCCGACGCGACCCACCCATGTATTCAAAGGAGTGAACGATGATCACCGACATCTTCAGGTCCTCGCGGACACGAAGGAACGTGAGCTTCACCAACGCCCTGCGCGTCGAGCGTCCGGCCGGTGTGGTCTTCGACTATCTGGCGGACCTGCGCAATCTCCCCGCCTGGAACTACGCGATTCGCGAGACACGGCCGGTCACACCGGGACCGGCCGGTTTCGGGACCGTCTACCAGCAGACCCGCACCCTTCCCCGGGTGATGCGGGAGCGCCTTGAGATCGTCGAGTACGAGCGCGACCGCCGCCTCGTGGTAGAGGGCGGCTTCGGCCTCTTCCAGGGACGCGCGATCTACACACTCGAGGGGTCCGCCACGGGGACGGACCTGGTCAACGAGATCGAGCTCGAAGCGGGAGCCCTGGGCGCGCCGGTCGGCCTGCTGGCCCGGGGCATGGCCGGTGCCGTCGCGAAGAACCTCCGCGTTCTGAAGGACATCCTCGAGGCCCCTGGCGCCGGGAACGGGACCGCGTGGTGACGGCTGCTTCGGCGGTCCCACCCTCCGGCGCGGCGCCTGCCGTCCAAGACTGTCGCGAGGTAGGCCGATGACACGTCATCATCCGGCGTAACATGCACACGCGTGGACGTACGGAGTGACGTCCGCGAGGTGCTCCGCCTGAGAGTTTCCGCACAGAGCGGAGAAGGGATCCGCACGAGTGAAGGACGCCGAAGAGTTCCGCTACCTCGTCCTGGCGGTGCAGCGAGAGGGGAACCGCATGCTCGCCGCCGCGCTCCGTCCGCTCGGTCTGACGCCGTCCCAGGCCGAGGTGGTGAGCGTCCTCGACGACCGTGGGCCCCTCACCCTCTCCGGGCTCGGTGAGCTGCTCGTGTGCGAGACGGGGGCCAACCCGAGCAGGTTGGTGGACCGGCTCGTGACCGCCGGGATCGTCGAGCGGACAACCGGCGCGAGCGACAGGCGGCACGTCACGCTGACCCTCACGGCGGACGGCGCGCAGCTGGCCGAGCGGGTCCGGGTGGTCCAGGACGGTCTGAACGACGCGCTTGAGGAGATGCTCACCGGACAGCCGGTCGCCCCCACGCTGACCACGCTCCGATCCGTGGCCTCCCACTTCCCGGCGGGCGAAACGGTACGCCGACGCAAGGAAGCCCCGGCCCGCTAGGTTCCCCGGCGCCTGATCTCGTCAGGAGCCGCCGTGTTCGAGGGCGATGGTGACGCTGTGCCGAAAGCGGCTCTTCGGCTCTTCGGCGGCCCGATCGGGCTGGGCGCAGGGGTGATCTCCCGGACGGGTTCGTCCTTCACGCCCGTTTCCCCAGCGCGGTGACCCCCACCTGCCACCGCGGATACCCGTACGCCATCCGCGGTGAGTCCCCGATGACGACCTCGCCGATGCCCTGTCCTTGATGAGGCGATGACCGGCCCGGGGTAGGTGTCCGGCTGTCACGCCGTGCTTGTCGGAGGCGGACACGCGTGTTCGTAAGCGTTGGCAACGGCAGAAGAGCTGCGAGGAGGCAGTGTGCGTATACGGAGAGTCGTCATGGACGTGGACAAAGCCGTGCAGCGGCCGGATGTCATGGAGGTGGGGGCCGCGATCGAGAAGGTGGAGGGGGTGGAGACGCTGAACATCACGGTGACGGAGATCGACATCGAGACCGTGGGCATGGACATCACGGTGGAGGGAGACGGCATCGACTGGCCCGGCCTGCTCAGGGCCATCGAAAGGACCGGGGCGGTCGTGCACAGTGTCGATCAGCTCGTGGCCGGAGTGAGGATCATCGAGGGCGTGAAGCGGGCCAGATGAGGATGCGTCTGGCGTTGGCCGAGGGCAGGCTGCTGCTCTCCTTCGTGCTGGGCTTGACCGACGGCATCCTGAACGCGCTGGTCCTGGCCACGGCGACGATCCTGCGGGGTGGCCACGCCAGTATCGAGGTGGGCCTGAAGGTCGCCACGGTGGCGCTGGTGACGGCGATCTTCGCCGTGTACGTGGCCCAGTACTCCGAGCTGCGCACCCAGCTGGCACGGGCTGGACGCCAGCTCAACCTCACCAGCCGCGGACGACTGGCGACCACCCACCTGGGCCGCGCGGTGATCCGCGAGGCGCTGGTGGCCACCGCGGTCGCGGGCACGGCGAGTTTCTCCGGTTCGCTGCTTCCTCTCCTGGCCGGTGCGCTCCTTCCCGGCCCCTCATGGTTGCCGCTGGCGATCAGTCTCGTGGTGCTGGGCCTGCTCGGAGCCGGTATCGGATCGGTGGTGGGCGGGTCACCCCCGCGGTGGAGTGGCGCGCTGATGATCGGCGGGGCGCTCGTGGCGGCGCTCGGTTACCAGCTGCGCATCGTGTGAACCGGATGCCGGGGCGTCCTGGCCGCCGCGATGAGGCCGAGAACGGCGGCGAGGAGCAGGGTGGGCCGGATCCGATCCGTGGGAGGGACGCGACGGCGAGCGGGGGCCTGGCCGGGCGACGGCGTTCGGTCCGGTCGTCGGCGGGTGGGCCGGCCGAGCCGTCGCCGGGCCTCCTCCAGCACCCTCTCGGCTTCGGTGCGGGATTCCCAGCCGCGGACATCGGTGCTCTTGCCTGGCTCCAGATGCTTGTATATGGCGAAAAAATGACCGATCTCGGCCAGGACGTACGCGGGCACGTCGCCGAGGTCGCGCATGTGGGCGAAGCGCGGGTCACCGGCGGGCACGCACAGGAGCTTGGCGTCCGGGCCGTGCTCGTCGCGCATCCAGAAGATCCCGATCGTCCGGACGTTGATCACGCATCCGGGGAACGTGGGTGCCTCGCCCAGCACCATGGCGTCCAGCGGGTCGTCGTCCTCGCCCAGGGTGCCGGGGACGAAGCCGTAGTCGTAGGGGTAGGCGGTGGAGGTGAACAGCAGCCGATCCAGCCGGATCCGCTGCTTGGCCTCGTCCATCTCGTACTTGTTCCGTGATCTTTGCGGTGTCTCCACGACGACGTCGAAGCGCATCTCAGGCCCCCTTCCGATCGTGCGGCGGCCATGTCCTCTGTGTCGTACTCATACCCGGTACGAAGAGGAGGTTTCCCGTCTCGTCCATCCCCGGCCGTCGGATGATCACTTCGGGCCGCCGAGTTATCCTCGGACAAGGCGCGTTCTCGGACAAGGCGCTAAAGGCCATCGGCGTCCGCGATCACCTCAGGCCGAGGCGGCGGGAGCGCCCACATCCCCGGGGAGCCGGGGGGGCGTGGCGCTCGTCCCGGGAGGGGAAACACCGTGATCTTTTCCAGGTCCGTCGCCGTCCGTGACGCGCACGACGCGCGAGGCCGGAAATCGGTGGGTTCGGCCCCACGCGGGCGAGGTCTGGACGAGCGGCTGCTGGCGATCTTCACCGGCCAGCGGCGGACCGGCCTGGTGTCCATCGCGCACACCGTCACCCATCTCGGCTCGCCGACGCTCATGGGAGCACAGGTCGCGGCGCTCGCGGCGGGAACCAGGGACTGGCGCCTCCTGGCCGTCTACGTGTCCGGCCTGGCCACCCGGCACCAGGTCGCCTCGGTCATCGACCGCGCCCGCCCGCCGAGGGAGGGCTGGCGAGAAACCCCCATCGGGCCGAGCTTCCCCTCCCGCCACACCACCACCGCCCTCCTGGGCACCCTGCTGATCACCGAACGGCTCACCGGTTCACCCGGCCGTGCCGCCGCCGCGGGCATCGCCGTCGGCGGCGCGGTCGGTGTCAGCCGCCTCCTCCTGGGCGTGCACTGGCCCAGCGACGTGGCCGGTGGTGCCGTCTTCGCCTACCTGTGGTGGGCACTGTTCGGACGACGGACGAGTCCCCTGTCGACCCCTCTCACGTACGCTCCAGGGCGCTGAGAGAGGACGATCGCTACGGGGTGGGATTCGTGTCGCCGTCCCCGAGCCAGACCAGGTCGGTGTGCAGCCGCCGCGCCGCGTTGTGCGCGCTCGTCCACCGGCCGAATTCGCTGCCGTTCGCGGCCACGGTCGCCACCGTCCCACCCGGCAGCGCCAGCCCGTAGGCCACCACCTCCGTGAAGCTCTCCACGTCCTCCTCGCCCTCGTCGTCCTCGTAGAACTCCTGGACCAGGGCGAACATGCGGGGAAGGTCGCCCGTCGGCATGCGCGTCGCTTCGTAGGCGTGTTCCGGGTTCGTGTCGCGTACGAGGTGTCCGCCGAAGCCCTGATCGTGGTGAGCGGACGGCTGGCCGAACTTAGGGGAACGTTCCACGATGAGTGCTCTCTTCCTGTCTGGTACCTGCGAAGGCTGCCCGATCTGAATCGTCTCGATCGACTCCGTGGGGGGAGTGCGTGTGATGCATCGTCGGCCTCAGGACTTTCGAACTGTCGGCCTTGACGGGAAGTCGCTCGGAACATCCTCCCGTTGAGGACGATCAGCCCACCTGGCCTTTAGCCTACAACAGCTCTATAGTGTTCTAGAGCACCAGTGAAGTCAATGGCTGATTCAGAGTGCACTAGAACAGGAGTCCCACGATGGCTGACAACCCGCAGGCGATGGCTCCGTACAAGCGGATCGCCGCGCAGATCAAGGCCAGGATCGAGAGCGGGGAGATCCGGCCGGGTGACCGCATTCCGTCGGTACGAGAGATCATGCGCGACGAAGGGGTGTCCACGGCGACCGCCACCCGGGTCGCTGCAGTGTTGAGAGCGGAAGGCTACGCGGAGTCGGTTCCGGGGATCGGAACCCTGGCCAGCCTGCCGAAGAAGATTACGGCGGGTTCTGATCGTCTTCAGATGCTGCGGGCGAGCGGGAGCGGCTATCGCCGGGGTGAGCGAGCTGAGATCTTGAGCGCCGGTCTCGTTCCGGCGCCCGAGGCGGTCGCGGACGCGCTGGGGATCGAAGAGGGGGTCGCTGTTGTTCGGCGCCGTCGCGCCTACTACGACGACATGGGGCTCGTCGCGCTGTCCACGTCGTGGCTTCCGGGTGAGCTGGGCCAGGTGGTGCCCGAGCTGCTGATCGAGGAGCCGCTCCCGAGAATGACTTTCGGGCTGGTCGAGGACAGAGCGGGCCGACGGGCCGTCCGGCGACGTGACATCGTCGCGATCAGGCCGGTTCCTGGGGACATCGCCTCAGTCCTTGGCATCGAGAGCGGTCTACCGGCACTCACCATGACCAACCTCTACTGGGACCAGCACGATGAGGTGACCGAGTACGCCGTGGACTTCCTCGGCCCCGGTCGCGAGCTGTCGGCCGACTACGCCCTGGAATAGCCTCCGGGTCTCCCGTCGCCGCAGCCGGTAATCACGAAAGTGTGGTGCGGAAGGTCAGTGCTGCGAGCTTTGCGCGAGCATACGATCCCCGCAAAGCATCATTCTCAGCCGGGATGAGTCCGCGACCGTCGTCCAAAAAGCGGTCGGTCGTGTCAAGCGAGCGAGAGGGAGGAGTACGTGATGATCAGCCCCGAGGAGTTGGCGGGCGTGGCCTGGCACATCAGCACCAGGAGTGCCGATGGTGGTGGTCAGTGTGTCGAGGCCGGGCCGTTGGCCGACGGTAGTGGGCGGGTGGCCGTGCGGCACAGTCGTCGTCCCGATGCCGAGGTGATCGTCTATACCCGGGCCGAGTGGGAGGCGTTCGTCGGCGGCGTCAAGGACGGCGAATTCGACTTCCCCATCGCGTAACCGCGTCGCAAGGATGGGCGTATCAATCTTCCGGGCGTAGCTAAGTGAGCGAATGGGAGAAGTACGTGATGATCAACTCTGAGGAGTTGGCGGGCGTGGCCTGGCACATCAGCACCAGGAGCGCCAATGGTGGTGGCCAGTGTGTCGAGGCTGGTCCGTTGGCCGACGGTAGTGGGCGGGTGGCCGTGCGGCACAGTCGTCGTCCCGATGCCGAGGTGATCGTCTATACCCGGGCCGAGTGGGAGGCGTTCGTCGGCGGCGTCAAGGACGGCGAGTTCGACTTCTCCTGAGGTTCCCCCGCAGGGCGGACAGGACCATAGCCCGGTGGGACATGAGACGGCGCCGAAATCCCGTCGACAAGGCTGTTGCCGGCCACCTATGGTGCAGCCCATGGCAGATAGCCCCACCATGGGTCAGTGCGACTGTGGTGCAATTTCCGGTCCGCTGGGCGTGTGCGTGGACTATTACCACGGAATCCTGGCTGAAGAGCAGGCTGATCCTCAGATGTACAGGTGGCACGCGCCTGTGGTGTGTGCGTATCTCCTGCAGCATCCTTCCAGGGCTCATGAGAAGTACCTTGACGGTCAGTTCCGCCAGTTGCAGCTCTACATGGACAAGGGCCTTGACGCACTGCTTCGTGTGGCGGCTCATCAGGTGGCGCGGAACAGGCGCGGGGCACGGCCGAGCTCCGATATGGCGCCATTGGCGGCATACGCGCCGCTCCCGCCGGGCGGATCTCCCAAGCACTTCCGTGCTACGTTCTGCGGTTTGCCATTCAGGGAGGGCAGCTTCGTGTCTGATGGGCATCTGGCATACGGACACCGCATCGAAACCATTGTCGAAGCGACTGTGGAATCCTGGAGATCTGTCCAGGACTGATAGTCGAAGGCCCGCGTGACCGATATCCGCGCCCACTGCTCCAGCTACACCTGTTGATCTTTGATTTGCTGTCGCCGGTAGTGGTTTTGTCAGGCGCGGGTTTGGTGGTGTCATCGCGAGTGACACCCCGGCCACCCCGGAGGCCCTTCAGAGGAGATAGCGGGCGAGGTCGGCGATGGGGTGGGGGCGGGAGAGCAGGTCGCGCAGGGCGTCCAGGTGGGTGCCGCCGGGGGTGTGGTGGGCGACGAGGCCGGTGTCGTGGACGGCCCGCTCCCAACCCCCGTCGTCGTTCGCGGTGTCCTCCAGCCGTCGCAGCACGCTCGCCCCGTCCGTCTCCATGGCCAGCAGCGTCAGCAGGTGCGGCCACTGGACGGCGAGCGCCGCGAGTTTGGCGACCTCGCCGTCCGAGGCGGGGGCCGCCCCGGCGAGGGCGCGGCGGTAGGTCAGGAACGAGTAGAAGCGGAACACGTTCACGTACCGCTTGATCTCGCGCGGGTTGAAGAACGTCAGGGCCGGGAGCACGAGCTCGATCGCCCGGTAGGCGTTCTCGTCGCTGTAGAGGTCGTCGAAGACCCGGTCCGCGGCCTCGCGGGTCGCCGCGCAGAGACCGCCGACCGCGTCGGAGCACTCGATCCCCAGCGCGTCCTGTGCCAGCCGCGCCGCCTCGTCGAGGGTCGTCGTGGTCGGGCGCAGCGCCCAGATGGCGTCCTGCAACCGGCTCACCTGCACCTGGTCCGGTGGCTCCGCCGCCCGCGATCCGGGGTCCGGCGTCTCCTGCGGCGTTCGCGGCCCGAATCCCTGCAGTTCCATCGTCGCCCGCAGTCCGAGTCCCGGTGTCTCCACCGGCGTTCGCGGTCGGGGCCTTCGCGGCTTCGCGGGTGCCCGCAGTCCCGGCACGGCCGCTCCCGGTGGCGTGGCGGCGCCGGGCGGGGAGGGCCGTGCGGGAGGCAGGGGACCGCGCGAGCGCGGTCCGGCCGGATCCGGTGGCGGGTCGAGCCGTTCCAGGGCGGCTGGGGGACCCGCCGGACGCGGTCCGGCCGGATTCGGTGTCCGTGTGGTGTCCGGGTTTCGCGGTCGCGTGGTCTCCGCGTCCGTGGGAGTCTCCGTGACCGAAAGAACGTCGGGAACACCCGAGGGGACGGTCGTGGGCCACGCCACGTCGGAGACGCCCAGCAGGGCCCGTACGAAGGCGGGCAGCCGGTCGGCGTCGTCCAGCAGCGGCACGCTCAGCGGGAGCTGCACGATCTTCTCCAGGAACCGCCAGCCCAGGCCGGACCGCCCGCCGCCCGGCAGCGTCCCGGCCAGTTCCGGGTAGGCCGCCTCGACGTGCGCCACGACCACCTCCGGTTCCATGGCCAGCACGAACACGCAGTTGGGGAACTCCCCGGCCAGGAACAGGTTGATCGCCTCGATGACCTGCGCCACCGTTCCCGGGGAACAGCGGTCCAGGTCGTCCACGAACACCACCAGCGGGCGCTCCCCGGTGGCGACCAGGTCGAGGACCTGCCGCATGTCGGTCTGCACCAGGTGCAGGAAGCCGGTCCTGGAGCGGTAGCCGGGGTTGGTCGCGACCTCGTTGACGAACCCGTCGGCCGCGCCGGGGCCGAGCAGGTCGGGCTGGGTGACCAGGCCGCGGAACGCGTTGTCCGCCGACTCCCCGAAGAACCGCGCCAGCCGCAGCGCGCCCGCCACCACCACCACCACCGACCCGGCGGAGCCGACGGCCGCCGCGGCGTTCCCGAGGAAGGCCCCGAGCGCGGGCAGCAGCGCGGCGGCGGCCAGCAGCGCCCCGGTGAGGACGACGGTGGCGACCAGGCCGAGGGCCACGGGCGCCAGGCGGGTCACCGCCAGGTGGTAGGCGCGCCTGCGGACCGCCTCCCGGTCGATCCTGGACAGGTTCAGCTCCAGCCAGAACCGTTCCCGTTCGGCGCGGGGCAACCGCCGGGTGACCTGGCTGATGATCTCGTGGGCGAGCCCGGCCCAGACCTGCTCGCCACTCTGGTACATCCACGGGTTGAACCAGACCGTGGGCCGCCAGTCCGCGGGCCGCAGCGGGAGGGGGCCGGGCTCGGCGCATCCGGCGCTCTCCCGGGGGCGCCGTCCCGTCCTGGCCAGCACCTCGGCGTTGGTCAGCGCCCGTTCCGTACGGGAACCGGGCAGATGGATCGGAGCCGGGGCGGCCCCGGCGGCCCCGGGGTCCAGAAGATCCTGGATCATCCGCATCAGGGAGGTCTTGCCCGCACCCCAGGGGCCCTTGAGGCCGATCGTGAGCGGGGGCCGGGTCTCGGGGTGGCGGACGAACGCGGCGATGGCCTCGGCGTAGACCCGGTGCCCGAGCTGGTCCTCGGTGGTCCACCGGTCGGCGGTGAGCCTCGCCCTGGGCCGTACCGTCCGCAGCCCGGCCCGGCGGCGGCGCAACAGCGCCGAGGTCTGTGCCCGTTCGGCGGCCGACAGCCGCGAGTGGCCGAAGATCCGCACGTCCGGGTGGACGAACGTGGTCGTCTCGCCCAGCAGGCCCCAGTGCCTCAGCTCGGCGGCGTCGCCGAGGATCTCGTCGATCGGCTCGTCCTCGTCGAGCAGGGCCGCCCTGCGCAGCAACTCCCTGGCGGGCTCGCTCAGGTGGAGCTCGTAGACCCGCCGCACGATCTCGATCCCGTGCGCGGGCGGTGCGGGGTCGCCGAGTCGCGCCAGGACGCGGGCGAAGGCGGCGTGCGGCACGGCGGCGGTGTCCCTCGCCGGAGTGAGCGCGACCCCCTTGACGGCTCCGTACGAGATCAGGATGGGCGTGCGGGCGGCCGAGGCCGCCGCGTAGCGGGCGAGCGCGTAGGCGTGCAGGTCCCCGACGCTGATCGTCCCGTCCCCGTCGAGGTCGGCGGCCCGCGTCGTCAGGCCCTCCGCGATGACGTCGGTCAGTGTGCGCACCGGTCCCGGCACCGTCTCGTCGAGCCTCAGCGTGAGGGTGAGGGCCGCCGCGGCCACCCTCGGCTCCCCGGCCACGGCGAGTTGCCTGACCGGTTCCGCGGAGCCGTCCAGGGCGCTCCAGCCGAAGTCGACGATCATCAGTACGGCGGCGGCCAGCGACTCGCCGACCTGCCGCCCGAACGCGCCGATCATCGACCCCAGCTGCCCCGAGGTCCAGCCGCCGTCGGCGGGCAGCCGGATCACCAGCAGGTCGCCCTCCCGCGCCGAACGCAGCAGGTTCCACACGCGCTCGCCGTCCGCGCCCGCCCCCTCGCTGGTCTCGGCGTCGACGGCGAACCCCTCGGCCCGCAGGGCGCTCGCCAGCCGCGTGTCCGGCCGGGTGGCGTACGGCCCGGGGGCGGGGGTCCCCGCGTCCGCGTCCGGTGAGGGCGAGGTCGATGACGTGGGCGAGGGAGGGAGTGGGGTCGCGGCCGGGGGAGAGTCGAGGAAGACGAGAGCTCGGCGGGTGCCCACGTGGGGCGTGGTCTCGAAGACTGGATTCGCGAACGCGAGTCCCTCGCTCAACGGTCCTCCCGATCTGACGACGGTTCAAGATCCCACTGTGGACGCGCCGGGCGGGAAAGATGGCGATCTTGGCGATAGGTCGACCTGTTTTGACGGATGTTTGCTCTCCGGTTTCCGCAAAGTTTGCGGCGGGGGTGTCTCGGCGTTCATGTGAGTTCGATCGACTGGCCACGTACCGCGAGGGACGACGAGGAGGGGCCACATGCTTCGCCATACCGCTTCGCGCACCCTGGCCCCGGCTCATGCTCAGGCTCCGGCCCTGGCGTCGGTCCCGGTCCCGTTCCGGGCCTCGGTCCCGGCGCCTGCGTCGGTCCCGGCCCTGGCAACGGCCACCGTCCTCGCGGGCTCGCTGTGGTACGAGGCCGCGGGCGTCGTCCTCCGGCGCTCGGAGGGTCCCTATGGGCCGCTCCGCGCGCCCGACGCCAACGGGATCGCGCTGCCCGAGGGGTTCGGCAGCCGGATCGTCGCCCGTACCGGCCGCAGGATCGGCGGGGTGCTGTGGCACCCGGCGCCCGGCGGCGGCGCGTGCTTCCCCGACGGCGACGGCTGGATCTACGTGTCCAACTCGGAGGCCCCGCTGCTCGGCGGGGCGTCGGCCATCAGGTTCGGGCCTGACGGGGCCGTCGCCGACGCCTACCGCGTCCTGTCGGGCACCGACCTCAACCGCACGGGCGGGCGCACCCCGTGGAACTCCTGGCTGTCGTGCGAGGAGATCCTCCGCGGCCGGGTCTTCGAGTGCGACCCCTACGGCTCGCGGGCCGCGATGCCGCGCCTGGCGATGGGCCGCTTCAGGCACGGGGCCGTGTCCTGCGACCCCGACCGGGGAGTGGTCTACCTGACCGAGGACGAGCCGGACGGCTGCTTCTACCGGTTCCGTCCGGCCTACTGGGGCGACCTGACGTCGGGCGTCCTGGAGGTGCTCTGCGCCGCGCCCGGCCGGGGGCGGGTCACCTGGCGGCGCGTGCCCGACCCCGGCGGGTCGCGGGAGGCCACCCGCGACCAGGTCGGCGACGTCAGGCGCTTCTCCGGCGGCGAGGGCTGCCACTACGCGGACGGCCTGTGCCTCTTCACCACCGGGGGCGACAACCGGGTGTGGGCGTACGACGTGGAACGCGAACACCTGGAGGTCGCCTACGACGCCTCGCCGGGCTCCGGCACCGTCACCCCCTCGGGTGGCCTGTACGTCGCCGGGGACGACGGTGACACGGAGATCAACCTGATTACTCCCGGCCGGGTCGCCACCCCGGTCCTGCGGATCCCGGGCCACCCCACGTCGGAGATCACCGGCCTCGCCTTCTCACCGGGCGGCGACCGCCTCTACTTCTCCTCCCGGCGCGGACCCCGAGGTGACGCCTCGGACGGCGTCACCTACGAGGTCACCGGCCCCTTCCGCCACTGACGCCACCACCGGCGCCACCGGGCGACGCGGCCTCCCTGACGACCTCCGTCAGTTCCTCGCGCAGCCCGGCGAAGAGCGGGTCGGTACGGGGATGGTCGCCGTACGGCAGCTTCGAGGCGCGGTCGAGGACCACCCGGCCCGGCCTGCCGCTCAGCGCGAGGACGCGGGTGCCCAGATAGACGGCCTCGTCCACGCTGTGGGTGATGAACACCACCGTCGTCCCGGCCCGCCGCCACAGTTCGCGGACCTCCTCCTGCATGCGTTCCCTGGTGAAGGCGTCCAGGGCGGCGAACGGCTCGTCCATCAGCAGTAGCGCGGGATCGGGGGCGAGCGCGCGGGCGATCGCCGCGCGCTGCTGCATGCCCCCGGAGAGCTCGTACGGCCTCGCCCTGGCGACGTCGGCGAGCCCGGTCAGCTCCAGCAGTTCGGCCACCCGCTCGCGCCGCGCCGCCCTGGACAGGCCGCGCAGCCCGAAACCGACGTTCCCCTCGACCGAGAGCCAGGGGAAGAGCCGGTGCTGCTGGAACACGTACCCCCTGGCCGGGTCGGGCCCCGACACCGGCCCGCCGGAGGCGGTGATGACTCCCGCCGACGGCGCGGTGAAGCCCGCCACCAGCCGCAACAGCGTGCTCTTGCCGCATCCCGAGGGGCCCACGACCGTCACGAACTCCCCGGCGGCGATCTCCAGGTCGATCGGCCCGAGCGCGTCGACCGTCCCGGCGCGCCCCCGGTAGGAGTGCGACACCCCGGCGAGCGCGAGCGCCGTGTCGCGGGCTCCGGCGTCGTGAGGCCCGGTGTTCCCGCCGGGCGCCTCCGTGCTCGTGCCGCTCACCGGGTCGGGACCCGTGTTCGTGTTGTCCGCTGTCTCGGGGTCCGTGTTTGTGCCGTCTGTCGTCTCGGGGTCAGTGTTCGTGACGCTCGACGCCTTGGGGTCCGTACCCGTGTCGCCTGCCGTCTCGGGGGCCGCGTCCGTGCGAGCCGCCGTCTCGGGGCCCGCGCCCGTGCGGGCCGGGCCGGGACCCCCGCCCGCGCGGGCGGCCTCAGCTTCCGGCGAAGGCATCCGCGAGCTCCTGCGTGGCCAGGCCCTTCTGGAAGACGCTCAGTTCCGGTACGGCGTCCACCTTCTTCTGGCCCTTGAGGAACTCGGCCGAACTGCGCAGGTTCTCGGCGAACTTGCCGGGGGCCGAGGGGGTGCCGAGATACTCGGCGGAGCGCTGCTCACTCGCGTCGAGGAGCACGAGCTGGCCGAGCTGGCGCGCGGCCTCCGCCGGGTCGAGGTTGAGCTGGCGGCCGATGGCCGAGGCGGCGGCGTC
This sequence comes from Streptosporangium oxazolinicum, assembly GCF_039537505.1. Lineage (NCBI taxonomy): Bacteria > Bacillati > Actinomycetota > Actinomycetes > Streptosporangiales > Streptosporangiaceae > Streptosporangium > Streptosporangium oxazolinicum. The sequence continues at coordinate 611,312 of NZ_BAABAQ010000002.1, read as the reverse complement.
CTTGTCGCTCCTGGCCAGCTTGACCGCGCGGTCCTGCTGCTGGAGCCAGACGTGCAGCGCCTTCGGGTACTTCTTCGCGAAGTCGTCGCTCACCACGGCGAGGTCCGCGGTGAGCTTGCCCCGCTGGGCCAGCTCGCGGCTGGTGACCAGCGTCGTGCCGCCGTTCTTCTGCAACTCGGCCAGGGTGGGCGTCCAGACGTAGGCGGCGTCGATGTCGCCGCGCTGCCAGGCGGCCTGGATGTCCGGCGGCTCCATGTCGAGGATCTTCACGTCGGCCTCCGACAGCCCGGCCTCGGCGAGCGCGGCGAGCAGGCTGTAGTGGGTGGTCGAGGCGAAGGGAGCGGCGACCCGCTTGCCCGCGAGCCCCTTGACGTCGGTCACACCGCCCCGGGCGACGAGCGCCTCGTTGTCACCGATCACGTCGAAGATCCACGGCACCCGGTACGGGATGTTGAGCGGCGCCGACAGCCCCCGGGTGACCGGGCTGCTGCCCGCCAGACCGATGTCGAGCGATCCGGCGATCATCGCGGTGTTCACGTCGCCGCCCGAGTCGAACTTGCTCCACGTGATCTTGGTGTTCGGCAGCGCCTTCTCCAGCCACTGCTGGTCCTTGACGATCAGGTCCCCGTTGGGGATGAGCTGGTAGCCGATGCGCAGGGTCGCCGGGGAGCCGTCGGCGGCGGGCTTGGCCTCCTCCGTACCGGACCCGCAGGCGGTGAGGGCGAGGGCGGCGGCGGTGAGGGCGAGGATCATGCGTTTCATGGGGGTCTTTCCTAGGTACGGCCGCGCCAGGGCACCAGGCGGCGGTCCAGCGTTTGCAGGAGGAAGTCGATGAGCAGGCCGGACAGGCCGATGACGATGATCCCGAGCACGACCACGTCCGTCTGGTTGTAGCGCTGGGCGTCGCGGACCATGCCGCCGATGCCGGGCACGCCGTTCACGGTCTCGGCGGCGACCACGGTGGTGTAGGCGACGCCCACGGCCACCCGTACCCCCGTGATGATCTCGGGCAGCGCGCTCGGCAGCACCACCCGCAGCGGCAGCTCGTGGCGGCGGGCGCCCAGCGAGCGGGCCGCGTTCAGGTAGTCCTCGTGCACGCCGCGCACGGCGTCGGCGGTGGCCACCGCGACCGGTGGGAGCGCGGCGAGCAGCAGGAGCCAGATCTTGGGCTCCTCGTCGATGCCGAACCAGATCACCAGCAGGCTGAGGTACGCCAGCGGCGGCAGGGTGCGCACGAACGTGACCAGCGGGCCCAGCAGCGCGCGCAGCGTCGGGACCATGCCGATCAGCAGTCCCAGCGCGATGCCGCCCGTCACCCCGTACAGGCAGCCGAGCAGGATGCGGCGCAGGCTGGTGAGCAGGTGTTCCTGGAGGGTGTAGCCGCTCACGCCCTCGGCGGTGGTGCGCAGGAACTGGTCCCAGACCGCGACAGGTTCCGGGACGAAGACCGGCGGCCAGATCCCGGCCATCGCCACGGCCTGCCAGATCGCGACCAGCGCGACGATCGCCCCGGCCCGCAGCGCCAGGGCTCGCCAGAACCCCGCCGCGGGCCGGAGACGAGTAGAGGGACCGGGACGGGAGGTGAGGACGCTCACGCGACGAGCATAGGGGCGGGAGTGGGAGCCGCCAGCCGGGGGAGGACGAAGTCGCCCACCCGCCAGGCCTCCTCCAGGTGCGGCCAGCCGGACAGGACGAACTCCGACAGGCCCAGCTCGGCGTATTCGCGGACGCGCTCGGCGACCTCCGCGTAACTGCCGACCAGCGCGGTGCCCGCGCCCTCCCGGACCAGCCCGACCCCCGCCCAGAGGTTGGGCGAGATCTCCAGCGCGTCCGCGGAACCGCCGTGGAGGTCGGCCATACGGCGCTGCCCCACGGAGTCCATCCGGGCGAACCGGGCCTGGGCGGCGGCGATCCTGTCGGGGTCCATGCCGTCGAGCAGGCGCCGGGCGTGCGCCCACGCCTCCTCGGCGGTGTCGCGGGCGATGACGTGGAGCCGGATGCCGAACCGCAGCTCGCGGCCCGCCTCGGCGGCGAGCCCGCGCATCCTGGCGACCCGTTCGGCGATCATCGCCGGGGGTTCGCCCCACATCAGGTAGACGTCCGCCCCGGCGGCGGCCACCCGTTCCGCGGCGGGGGAGGCCCCGCCGAAGTAGATGTCGGGGGTGTCGGGGAGCGCAGTGGCGAGCCCGCCCCCCGACACCCGGTAGTGGGCGCCCACGTGGTCGAACGGCTCGCCCGCCCAGGTGCGCCTGAGCACCTCGATGAACTCGCCGGTCCGCTCGTAGCGGGCGTCGTGGTCGAGGAAGTCGCCGTAGGCGCGCTGCTCCCGGGGGTCGCCGCCGGTGACCACGTTGAGCAGGAGCCGTCCCCCGCTGATCTCCTGGAGGGTCTGCGCCTGCTGGGCGAGCAGCGTGGGCAGGGTGAAGCCGGGCCGGAAGGCCACCAGCAGCTTGAGCCGCTCGGTCCGCGCCGCGACGGCGCTGCACGCCACCAGCGGGTCGGGGCAGCCCGCCCCGACCGGGGTGAGCGCCGCCTCGAAACCGGCCGCCTCGGCGGCGCGGGCCACCTGGGACAGGTAGTCGAGCGTCGCGGGCCTGGCCGCGGCGCCGCCCGCCGCGACGGTGGTCGTGGCGGGCCTGACGTGGTGGCCGTCGCCGGTGGTCGGCAGGAACCAGTGCAAGCGCATCTTCGCCTCATAGGGCTCATACGGAACGGGGTGGTGCCCCCGATATTAACCACATAATACCTATCTATAAAGAGGGAATTAGACAGGGGTGGGGGTGGGGCCCTGACCTCGGGGTTCATGGACGGCTCCCCGGGGCGGGCCCTCGGGGCCGGTGGCTTAGGTGCCCGGTTTTCGGCCGGAGTCCGTGGCGGCCGACAGGTAGCCCGTGAGCAGGGCCTTGAGCTCGGCGGTCAGTTCCGCCGCGCGGTCCGGCGGTCCCGCCGCGACCAGCGGGAGCACCGCCCTGACGGTGGACAGCATCATCGTGGCGACCAGCAGGCGCCGCTCCTCGCCGAGGTGTGGCGCGCGTACGGCGAGGACCCCGGCGATGCGCCGGGCGATGCCCCGGTGGAGCCGCTCGGACGCCGCCGCCAGCCGGTCGCCGGTGGCCGAGCCGTGCAGCAGGGCCCAGTACGCCGGGCGGGAGGTCTTGTAGGCGACGATCTCGTCCACCACCTGGTCGATCAGGTCGGCCACCGGCATCCGCAGGACGTCACCGGTGAGCCTGGCCTCCCAGTGCGCGCTCCGCCCCTCGGTGAACCGGTCGAGCAGGCCGTCCAGGATCTCCTCCTTGTTGCGGAAGAACTGGTACAGCGAGCCCGGGGACATCCCCGCCCGCTCGGCCACCGCGTTCGTGGTCATGTCGGCGTAGCCGATCTCGGCGATCACCTCCTCGGCGGCGTCGAGGATCTCCTCCATCCGCCTGAGGCCGCGCGCCTGCCGCTTGACCGTCCGCCGCGCGGGCGCGGCCCGGCTGCCGGTCTGGTCGGTGGCGATCTGACCGGTCGCGCGCACGGTGGGCCGCCCTGCGGTCGCGGGCCGGTCGTCCGCGGGCTGTCCGGTGACCGGACGCTTCTCAGGCATGCTTCATCCCGTTGACAAATACGAGCATTTACTTGTATTCCTGTCTCGAACCCTAAAACACGAGCAGTTTACCGAATTTCGGGGATGATCATGAAAGCTGACCCGCGCCCGGTCGCGGCGCCTCCCGCGCCGCCGCTGAGACGACTCGGCCACCTCCTCGTACGGCGCCGCCGCCTGGTGATGGTCCTCGCCCTGCTCGGGACCGTCGTGCTGGGAGCGCTGGCCGCGGGCACGGTGTCCGGGCTCTCCCTGGCCAGGTACGAGGCGCCCGGCTCGGAGTCCGACCGGGCGCAGGCGGAGCTGGCCGCGCGCTTCGGCACCGGGAGCGCCGACCTGGTCCTCCTGGTCACCGCCAGGAGCGGCACCGTGGACACCCCCGCCGTCGCCGCCTCCGGGCGGGCGCTCACCGCCCGGCTGGCGGCCTTCGAGGGCGTGGCCGAGACGGCGTCCTACTGGTCGCGGGGCAACCCCGTCACACTGCGCAGCGCCGACGGCAGGCACGCGCTCGTGGTCGCCCGCATCCCCGGCGACGCCAACCGGGTCCGCTCGGAGATCCTGCCGAGGATCATCCCCGAGGTCCTGCGCGGCGACGCCGCGACCACCGTCAGGGCGGGCGGCGGCGAGGAGGTCTTCCGCCAGACCGTGCCGCTGGCCAGGCAGGACTTCGTCCGCGCCGAGCTGGTTGTCGTCCCGCTCGTGCTCGTGCTGCTCTGGGTCCACCTGCGGCGCGTCCTCGCCGCCGTGCTGCCGGTCGTGCTCGGCGCGCTGGCCATGGTGGCCGGGCTGGCGCTGCTGCGGATACCGCTCCTGTACGCGGACCTGTCGACGTTCGCGCTGAACCTCACCCTGGCCATGGGACTCGGCCTGGGCGTCGACTACTCGCTGTTCATGATCGCCAGATTCCGCGAGGAGGTGGGGCTGGGCAGGGACAGGCACGAGGCGGTCGCCCGCGCGGTCGAGCGGGCCGGCCGTACGGTGATCTTCAGCGGGGTGACGGTCGCCGCCTCGCTGAGCGTGCTCCTGTTCATGCCCTTCGACTTCTTCCGCTCCTTCGCCTACGCCGGGGTGGCGGTCGTCGTGGGGGGAGTTGTCGGCGCCGTGGTCGTCCTGCCCGCGATCCTCGCCGCCGTCGGCGACCGGGTGCTGTCGCGCCACCCCGGGAAGGCCGCGGGAGGAACCTTCTGGCGCGGCCTGGCGACCCGCGTCATGCGCCGGCCGGTCGTCTACGGCGGGGTCGCGACCGCGGTGCTGCTGCTGCTCGGCTCGCCCTTCCTCGGCCTGCGCCTCGGGGTCGCCGACGACCGAATCCTGCCCGCGTCCGCGCCCGCCAGGCAGACCTCGGACGTGATCCGCGCCGGGTTTCCCGCCGAAGAGACCGACGCCCTCCAGATCGTCTCCACGGGCGCGGCCGGAGCTCCCCCCGAGGCCGTCCCCGGCTACGCCGCCGCCCTCTCCCGCCTCCCGGGTGTCGCCCAGGTCGACTCCGCCGCAGGGTCGTACGCGGCGGGCGTCCGGATCTCCGCCGGAGACCCGTCGCGGTTCGCGGGGGCCGGGGGCACCTGGCTGTCGGTGGTCCCCTCCGCCGAGCTGATGGAGGAGGACCCCGTCCAGCTGGTGAGCGACGTCAGGGCGCTGCGGGCGCCGTTCGAGGTGCTGGTCGGTGGCTACCCGGCCGAGCTGGCCGACTACCGGCAGGCCGTGATCGAACGGCTGCCGCTGCTGCTCGGGCTGATCCTGGCCGTCACCTTCGCGGTGCTGTTCGTGATGACGGGCAGCGTGCTGATCCCGCTCAAGGCGACGGTGCTCAACCTGCTCAGCCTGTCGGTCATGTTCGGCGCCCTGGTCTGGGTCTACCAGGACGGCAACCTGTCGGGCCTACTCGGCTTCACCCCGACGGGGACCCTCGACCCGAGCATCCCGATCCTGATGTTCTGCGTCGCGTACGGGCTCTCGATGGACTACGAGGTCTTCCTGCTGTCGCGGATCAAGGAGGAGTACGACCTGACCGGCGACACCTCGGGGGCCGTGGTGGCCGGGCTCCAGGGCGGTGCCCCCCTCATCACGGCGGCGGGCGGGATCCTGGCGGTGTCGTTCGCGGCCTACGTGAGCGCGCAGGTGGTCTTCGTGCAGATGCTGGGCGTGGGGATGGCGGTGGCGATCCTCGTGGACGCGACCGTGATCCGCGCGATCCTGGTCCCCGCCGCCATGCGCCTGGCCGGTGAGGCCAACTGGTGGGCTCCAGGACCCCTGCGCCGCCTCCACGCCCGCATCGGCCTGTCCGGCTGAGACCGCCCGGCATGCTCGGCCGCGCTTGGCCTGTCCGGCTGAGACCCCCCGGCGTGCCCGGCGCCGCTCGGGCCGTCCGCTCAACGGACGCGAGCGGAGACACTTCCGGCCTGCTCGCTCCGGACGTGCCCGGGACAGGGGCGGGCACGTCCGGTGAGGGGGCGCGGGCCGTCACGGCGCGCCCGCGCCACCGGCCTGCCGCGAGGGGATCGGGCCGAGTCTCCCCGGCGAGGCGCGGTCTCACGGGTCGTGGGCCCGCAGGTCGCGGGCTGGGAGGTTGCGAGCCTGGAGGGGGGCGGGCTCAGAGGTTACGAACTCAGAGATCACGGGCTTAGAGGTCGCGGGCCCAGATCTCCTCGACGAAACCCCTGTCGCGCCCGTCGCCCCCGCTCCGCTCCTTCTCGACCAGCTCGAAGCCCGCCGCCTGGTAGATGCGCCTGGCGCCCAGCAGCACGTCCCTGGTCCACAGCACCATCCGCCGGTATCCGGCGGCCCTGGCGAAACGCACGCACTCGTCCACGAGCCGGGTGCCGATCCCCATGCCGCGCGTGGACGGCTCGACCAGCAGCATCCGCAGCTGCGCGGTCTCGTCGTCCTTGCGCACGCAGAAGACGCACCCGGCGCGCTCGCCGTCCACCTCGGCGATCCAGCCCGCCTCGCGCCGGGGATCGTGGCCTTTCACGTAGTCGGCCACGATCCCGGCCACGGTCGCCTCGAAATCCATCCCCCAGCCCTGCTCCTGGCTGTAGAGCGTGCCGTGCCGGTAGACCACCCAGCCGAGGTCGCCGGGACGCGGCGGGCGGATGACGTACGGCCGCTCCCGCTTCGGCGCCCGGCCGAGGATCTCCTCGATCGTCGCCATGCTCGCGACCAGCCGCCCGCGGTCCTCGTCGGTCACCCCGGCGAGCAGCTCGCGTACCTCCTCCGCCGCGCGCTCGTCGAAGCCCGCGAACCTGGCCCTGCCCTCGGCGGTCAGCTCGACCACCTGCCGCCGCGCGTCGGCGGCGGACCGCTCGCGCACCACCAGCCCGTCCCCCTCGAACCTGCCGAGCATCCGGCTGAGGTATCCGGCGTCGAGGCCGAGCAGCCGCCGCAGATCGCCCGCCTCCATCCGGCCCGCCCGGTCCAGCTCGAACAGCACCCGCACCTCGGTCAGCGAGTAGGAGCTGTCCAGGACGCCCTGGTGGAGCAGGCCGATGAGCCTCGTGTAGAAGCGGTTGAAGGCGCGGACGTCCGCCACGTGTCTCTCCATGCTTGACAGCATCAACCAATTCGTTGACGTAGTCAATGAATTGACCGGCGTGGACCCCTGTGAGACCGGCGGTCGGCTGCGCTAGCTTCGCACTTTGGCCGAGAACGGATGACGAGCTGGGGGCGGCGCGGGCCGCACCCGTGGCGGGAGCATGATGGCTGAGGTCGCGTACATCGGTGGATACACCCCGGACACCGACGGGTCCGGTCCGGGGATCACCCTGGTCGAGCTGGGGAGCCTCGCGCGGCTCGGGGAGACGGCGGCCTCCGGCCCCTCCTTCCTCGCCGTCCATCCCACCCTCCCGGTCCTGTACGCGGTGGGGGAGAGCGAGCGCGGCACGATCGGCGTCTTCGCCCGCGCCGGGGACGGCACGCTGAGCCCGCTCGCGCAGCGGCCCAGCGAGGGATCGGCCCCCTGCCACCTGGCGGTGGACCCCACCGGCACGCGCCTCGCGGTGGCCAACTACGGCGACGGCACGGTCAGCGTGCACGGCATCGACGAATCCGGCCTCCTGACCGAGGCGTGGATCTTCCCCTACCGCGAGGGCGCCCACGCCCACCAGGCGGTCTTCGGCCCCGACGGGGTGCTGTACGTGAGCGACCTGGGCTGCGACGAGGTCCGCCGCTACCTGGTCGGGGACGAGGTGGTCCCGCACCCCGCAGGGCCGGTGCGGCTCGCGTCCGGCATGGGCCCCCGGCACATGGCCTGGTCGGACGGCCACTGGTACGTGGTGGGAGAGCTGGACGGCACCGTACGCGTCTACGAGGTCTCCGACTCCTTCGACTCCTCCGAGGGTGGGTGGCGCGAGATCGCCGTCGTCCCGGCGAGCGGGAGCGAGGGGCGCAACCAGCCCTCGCACCTGGAGGTCTCCGGCGGCCTCGTCTACGTCGCCAACCGGGGACCCGACACGATCTCGGTCTTCGCGGGCCCCGAACTGGAGCCGGTGACGGAGGTCCCCTGCGGCGGCGTCTGGCCGAGGCACTTCGCCGTCGCCGACGGCCACATGTACGTGGCCAACCAGCGCTCGGACGAGGTCACCGTGCTCCCGCTCAAGGGAGGCGTCCCGCGTCCCGCGGAGGAGGTCTTCGCGGTAGGCACCCCCTCCTGCGTGCTGCCCCTGCCGTAGTGTGCTCCCAGGGGCTTTTCCGAGGTCTCCGACCCGCCGCCGACGCGCGCGCCCGTCCCCGGGTCAACCGGGCCGCTCTTCCGTCGATCGCGGAAAACGACATGTTAGGACTACTAGCCTTGGTCTAGACCATTGGCTGCATCTGCGGGCAGAATGCGTTTCGTCGGTGGCGAAAATCCGTCGCCTGACCGACCGTGCCACTTAGTCTGGCCACCTTGCACCGAACTCACTACCGGAGGATGCCATGCGTATCGGAGTGCTCACCGGGGGCGGCGACTGCCCCGGCCTGAACGCCGTTATCCGCGCCGTTGTACGCAAGGGAGTGGGCGTTCACGGACATGAGTTCGTCGGGTTCCGCGACGGCTGGCGTGGCCCCCTTGAAGGCGACACCATGCCGCTTGACATCGAGGCCGTACGCGGAATCCTGCCGCGCGGCGGAACGATCCTGGGCTCGTCGCGGACCAACCCGATCAAGATCGACGGCGGCGTTGAGAAGATCAAGGAAAACCTCGCGAAGGGCGGGGTCGACGCGCTGATCGCGATCGGCGGCGAGGACACCCTCGGTGTGGCCAAGCAGCTCTTCGACAAGGGCGTGAAGGTCGTCGGCGTGCCCAAGACGATCGACAACGACCTCAACGCCACCGACTACACCTTCGGCTTCGACACGGCCGTCAACATCGCCGTCGAGGCGATCGACCGGCTGCACACCACGGCCGAGTCCCACCACCGCGCGCTGATCTGCGAGGTCATGGGCCGCCACGCGGGCTGGATCGCCCTGCACGCCGGAATGGCGGGCGGCGCCAACGTCATCCTCATCCCGGAGAAGCCCTTCGACATCGACAAGGTGTGCGCCTACGTCGAGTCCCGCTTCAAGACGAAGTACGCGCCGATCATCGTCGTGGCCGAGGGCGCGCACCCGGTCGAGGGCCAGATGGCTTTGCAGGCGGGCGAGCTCGACGCCTTCGGCCACGTGCGGCTCGGCGGCATCGGCGAGACCCTCGCCAAGGAGATCGAGAAGCGCACCGGCAAGGAGGCCCGCACCACCGTGCTCGGCCACATCCAGCGCGGCGGCACCCCCACGGCCTTCGACCGGGTGCTGGCCACCCGGTTCGGCCTGCAGGCCATCGACGCGGTGCAGGACGGCGACTTCGGCAAGATGGTCGCCCTCCAGGGCACCGACATCGTCCGGGTCGGCCTCGACGAGGCCACCAAGGAGCTGAAGACCGTGCCGGTCAGCCGCTACGAGGAGGCCGAGGTCTTCTTCGGCTGAGATCCACTGGGATCCGCCGAGAACTGCTGGGATCCCCTGAGAGACCCACTGGACCGACTGGGATCCGTTGGGATCCGCTGGGATCCGCCCCCGAGGCCCAGCCGGGGTGCCCCGCGGCGTTCCCCCTCGGGGAGCCGCGGGGATCGCCGCGAACGTGTCCTCGGGACGTTGCCGGGGAGTCTCCTGGGGAAGGCGTGCGAGCGTGCCGGGAGTCTCTCCGGGCACGCGCGTGAGCCGTTCCGCGAGGCGTCTCTTCGGGGCTCCGGTACGACGGGCTCCGGCACGACGGCAAGTATCTCCGGGGGCACACCGTCCAAGTGTTTCCAGGAACACCGGTGGCGTCTCCGGACGCGCTGGTGAGTGTGTTTCGGGCACACCGGTGGTGCCTCCAGGCACGCTGGTAAGTGTCTCCGGGCGTGCCTGTAAGTGTTCTGCAAGTGGCCTCCCCTAACCTCCCGGCAGGGCGGTCGCCCGCGATTCCCCTCCATGTACGGCTTGCGCCTTGATCAGGCACCAGCGGGGGCGCAAGCCGTACATCATCGCTTCCGGGCGTCGAACAGTGACGGACCCCTCGGCGCGGGAGCGGGTGGCGGGACGACAGGCTCCCGGAGCCGGTTCTCGTTGCGGCGGCTCTCCAGCTTGGCCAGCAGGGCGGCGTCGTTCTCCAACTCCCGCTCCGACGGCGACAGGATGACGACCAGCAGCAGGCCGAGGGTGAGCAGGCCCACCAGGACCAGCACGGGCAGCACGAAGTCGGCGCCCCTGGCCCCCTCCACCGGCGTCGGCGAGATCAGGGGCCGTACCTCAAGGGCGAACATGCCGGTGTAGTGCATGGCGCAGAACGCCAGGGCCATGATCAGCGCGGCGCCGCCGGTGGCGAGCGCGCCGCTGACCCGCAGGGTGAACCAGAGCGCCACCGTGGAGGCGGCGATCGCGATCAGCACCGAGATCCCGACCAGCAGCGGGTCGTAGGAGACCCGCGCCGATATGTTCATCGCGAACACGCCGAGATAGTGCATGCCCGCCACGCCGAGGCCGGTGAGCACGCCGCCCGACAGGAGGGAGAGCGGCCTCTCCCCCCACCGGGAGACCAGGAACAGGCCCGCGCCCACGGCGACGGCCGCCAGGACCGCCGAGCCGACCGTGAGCGGTACGTCGTAGCGGATCTGGCCACCGTCGACGGTGAAGCCCATCATGGCGACGAAGTGCATGACCCAGACGCCGGTGCCGCCGATGGACAGCGCCCCGCCCGCCAGTCGGCGGGCGCGCGCCACGCCCCCCGTCGCGCGGGCCCTGGCGGTGAGCAGGAGACCGAGCACGCACCCGACGCTCGACACGACGTAGGCCAGTACGGGCGTGAGCAGGCCGTAGGAGAAGTGATCTACGTGGGACATGTTCCAGTTTCTCGCGAGGGAAAAATCGGTGAATTATTGCAGCCCGTAGCCTTTCCGGGGAAAGGTATGGGCGATCGGGTGACGGGAATCGAAGGTTCGTTCTGGCGGGCGGTCGCGGTCTTCCGCGTCGCGTCCCTCGCGTACGCGGCGGTCCTGCTCATCCGCGCCGGGGGGTACGCCCACCCGGCGACCGGCTGGCTGGTGATCGGCGTCATGGCGCTGTGGACCGTGGCGACGATCTTCGCCTACTCCGTCGAGGAGCTCCGCGGCCGGCCGCTGCTCGCCGCAGACATGCTCGTGACCGTGGGCTGCCTGCTCGCCACCCCGGCCGTGCAGGGCGCCTACCAGCAGGGCAGCCTGCCGATCACCGGCACCTGGATGGGCGGGGCGGTCCTCGCCTGGGGGGTGTACGGCGGGCGGCGGCTGGGGGCCGTGGCCGCGCTGATCGTCTCGCTGGCCGACCTGTGGCTGCGCGGCGTCCCCTGGGGCGGCTTCGAGATGCTGCCGATCAACGGTACCGTCCTGCTCTTCCTCGCCGGGGTGGTCGTCGGGCACGTGGCCCGGCTGGCCAAGGAGGCCGAGGAGCGCATGCAGCGAGCGATCGAACTGGAGGCGGCCGGGCGGGAGCGGGAGCGGCTCGCCCGGGGGATCCACGACTCGGTGCTCCAGGTGCTGGCGCTGGTTCAGCGGCGTGGGCAGGAGATCGGCGGCGAGGCGGCCGAGCTGGGCAGGCTCGCCGGCGAGCAGGAGGCGGCCCTGCGCGAGCTGGTCAGGCTCAGGCCGGAGACGTCCGCCCTCGGCACCGCCGACCTGTGCGTCCTGCTGCACAGGTACGGTTCGGCCACGGTCACCGTCTCCGCCCCGGCGACCCCGCTGACCCTGCCCGCGGCCACCGCGGCCGAGATGGCCGCCGCGGTCGGGGCCGCCCTGGACAACGTCACCCGCCACTGCGGGGCGCGGGCGCCCGCGTGGGTCTTCGCCGAGGGTGACGGCGGGCTGGTCACCGTGACCGTCAGGGACGAGGGGCCCGGCATCGCGCCCGGACGCCTGGAGGAGGCCGCCGCCGACGGGCGGCTCGGCGTCGCGCAGTCCATCCGGGGCCGCATCGCCGACCTCGGCGGCACGGTCACCGTGATCTCGGGCCCCGGCCGGGGCACCGAGATCGAGATGTCGGTCCCGGCCGGTCAGGTCGGTTAAGCCGTGTCGTGGAGGTCGCCGGGGTCGCGGGGGCGCCGGGTCACTTCCCGCCTACGGGCGTCGCGTACGGGGCGCGGATGCACCGGGAGGCCGGGACACCGGATGCGCGGAAGGCGAGGGGCCGGGGCGGGGAAGCGGGGCGCGAGGAAGGCTGACCGGGCGGGGGGAACGGTTCTAAGGTTGGCCAATGCGCGTGATGGTGGTGGACGACCACCCGATGTGGAGGGACGGGGTGGCCAGGGATCTGGCCGAGGCCGGATACGAGGTCGTGGCCACGGTCGGGGAGGGGCGGCAGGCGGTCCGGGTGGCGGCGGCGGTCCGGCCCGAGCTGGTCGTGCTCGACCTGCAACTGCCCGACCTGCCGGGGGTCGAGGTGGCCAGGAGGCTGGCCGCGTCGGAGCCGCCGCCCCGGGTGCTGGTGCTGTCGGCCAGCGGTGAGCAGGAGGACGTCCTGGAGGCCATCAAAGCGGGCGCGTCCGGATATCTCCTGAAATCCGCGAGCAAGGAGGAGTTCCTCGACGCGGTCCGGCGCACCGCCGAGGGCGACGCGGTGTTCACCCCCGGCCTGGCGGGACTCGTCCTGGGGGAGTACCGCAGGCTCGCCGCCAGGCCCGCGCCCGAGGCGACGCCCCGCCTGACCGAGCGGGAGACCGAGGTGCTCCGCCTGGTCGCCAAGGGCCTGTCGTACAAGCAGATCGCCGAGCGTCTCGTGCTCTCCCACCGGACGGTGCAGAACCACGTCCAGAACACGCTGAACAAGCTCCAGCTCCACAATCGGGTGGAACTGGTCCGCTACGCGATCGAGCAGGGCCTCGACGGGTCGTAGGCGCGACTAAAGTGACAAGGTCGAGACGTTGTCTTTGCGTGGGCACACGAGAGACTTGACTGTGACTCCCCGGCGCCGGTTCTCCGGCGTCCTCATGACTCCCCGTTCCCCTCGAAGCTCCACCGGAGGTCGCACCATGACCATGTCCGCCTTGGGCGAGCCCTGCGTTCTGCTCAAACTGGGCGAGGTCGTCCTCAAGGGCAACAACCGCGAGCTCTTCGAGCGCAGGTTGCAGGCCAACATCAAGGCCGCCCTGAAGGACGTCGGCGTCAAGGTCGACGTACGGCAGCGCCACGGTGTCATCGCGCTCTTCCTGCCGGACGGCAGCGACGTCGAGATCGCCGACGCGGTCGCCGAGCGCGTCTCGTACGTCCCCGGCCTGGTCTGGGTCCACCGCGCCTGGCGGGTGGAGAAGGACCCCTCGATGATCACCAAGGCCGCCATCGAGCTGCTGGCCGACCGCGACGACGTCAGGCGCGGCGTCTCCTTCGCGGTCCGCTCCCGCCGCCGCGACAAGCGCTTCCCGCTCACCTCGATGCAGCTGGACCGCTCGGTCGGCGGCGAGCTCAACGACATCTACGGCCTGCCGGTCGACCTGAAGAGCCCCGAGCTGGTCGTCTCCATCGAGATCGACCGCGACGAGGCGTTCGTCTTCACCGGCGGGCAGCCGGGCCAGGGCGGGCTGCCGGTCGGCACCAGCGGCAGGGGCCTGGTGCTGATGTCCGGCGGCATCGACTCCCCGGTGGCCGCCTACCGGATGATGCGCCGTGGCCTGCGGGTCGACTTCCTGCACTTCTCCGGCATCCCCTTCACCACCTCCGAGTCCATCTACAAGGCGTACGCGCTGGTCAGGGCCCTCGACAAGTTCCAGGGCGGGTCCCGGCTGTGGGTCGTCCCCTTCGGCAAGGCCCAGCAGTCGATCAAGGCGTCGGGTCAGGAGCGCCTGGCGATCATCACCCAGCGGCGCCTGATGCTGAAGACCGGTGAGGAGGTCGCCCGCCGCCTGCGCGCCGGGGCACTGGTCACCGGCGACTCCCTGGGACAGGTCTCCTCGCAGACCCTGCAGAACATCACCGCCCAGGACGACGCCGTCGACATGCCGATCCTGCGCCCCCTCATCGGTCTCGACAAGACCGAGATCATGGCCGAGGCCCGCCGCATCGGCACCCTGGCGATCTCCGAGCTGCCGGACGAGGACTGCTGCACGCTCCTGGCCCCCCGCCGGGCCGAGACCGCCGCGAAGATCGTCGACCTGAAGAAGATCGAGCGCCGCCTCGACGCCGAGGAGCTCGCCGTCCAGCTGGCCGGGTCTCTGCAGGAGTACAGGCTCGACGCCTGAGGACCCCCTCGGGTACTCCCGAGGGGGCCGAGAGGTGTCAGGCGGGGGCGAGGAGGTCACCGGCGGCGACCTTGCCCAGCAGCGGCGGGAGGTGCTCCATCACCTGGGCGAGCTCGTCCAGGTCGCCGTCGACCAGCGCCTGGGGGCCGTCGCAGAGGGCCTGCTCGGGATGCGGGTGGACATCGATGATCACGCCGTCGGCGCCGACCGCGATGGCCGCGCGGGTGAGCGGCAGGACCAGGTCGCGGTGCCCGCCGGAGTGGGACGGGTCGACGATCACCGGCAGGTGCGACAGCCGCTGGGCGAGCGGCACCGCCGAGACGTCCAGGGTGTTGCGGGTCGCGGTCTCGAAGGTGCGGATGCCGCGCTCGCACAGCACGATGTCGAGGTTGCCGCGCTGGGCGACGTACTCGGCGGCCATCAGCCACTCCTCGATGGTGGCGCTCATCCCGCGCTTGAGCATCACCGGCTTGCCCGCCGCGCCGACGGCCTGCAGCAGCGCGAAGTTCTGCGCGTTACGGGTGCCGACCTGGAGCATGTCGGCGTAGGAGGCCACCAGCTCCACGTCGTTCGCGTCGACGACCTCGGTGACGACGGGGAGCCCGGTCCGCTCGCGTACGTCGGCGAGGATGCGCAGGCCCGCCTCGCCGAGCCCCTGGAAGGCGTACGGGGAGGTGCGGGGCTTGTAGGCGCCGCCGCGCAGCAGGGTGGCCCCGGCCGCCTTCGCCATCAGGGCGGCCTCCAGGGTCTGCTGAGGCGTCTCCACCGCGCACGGCCCGGCGATCAGGGTGACCGTGCCCGGCCCGATCGGCACGCCGCCGACGCGGACGGTGGACCGCTCGGGATGGTTGTCGCGGCTCACCAGCTTGTACGGCGCGCTCACCCGCATCACGTCGGCCACCCCCGGCATCCCCCGCAGGTCGAGGGTGGCCAGCTGGGCGATGTCGCCGACCAGGCCGATGATCGTGCGGCTCACGCCCCGGCTGACGAACGCCTCGCCGCCCGCCGCGTCGATGATCTCCACGATCGCCTCGACGTCCTCCCGCGTGGCGCCGGGACCCATGACGATGACCATTTCTCTCCCTCTCGATCACTCCGCCGGGGCCCGCCCGTCCCGGCGGGCCCCGTTGGTCTCTGTGGTGGTGACGTTCTCGACGAAGGCCGGGAAAAGCAGAAGGCCCCGGGTCCGAAAACCGGACCCGGGGCCTTCTGTTCGCCAGGCTGTCAGCGCAGCATCTGGAGGCGAACGGTCCGACCTGAGGGTCCGTCGCCATACCAAAACCAGAACGCGGTGCGCATAGCGGCAAATGATAGCGCACGGAGAGAACACGCCTTTCCGGTGACCCGGAGGCGGGCCGGGGAAGGGGGCTATGCGGTGGCCACCGAGAGGGCGGGAAAGCCACGGTGGCAGGATTACCCCGTGTCATGGGGGAAACGGCGAGGGGAGTGATGGTGGAGCAGCCCGAACCTTCGGAGGAGCCTCGCCTGCCCCCGGGCCAGTACGTCCCCCGGGGCAGGCCCGTCATCCACTACGGCCGGGTGCCCACGTTCCGTCCCGCGACCTGGCAGCTGCACGTCATGGGGGCGACCGCCTCGGGCGAGCAGCACCGCTTCACCTGGCCCCAGTTCTCCGAGCTGCCGCGCACCACGATCGTGGCCGACTTCCACTGCGTCACCAAGTTCTCGATCATGGGCAACGAGTGGAACGGGGTGTCCACGGCGACGCTGATGGAGATCGCCCCGCCCGCGCCCGGCGTGAGGCACGTGATGATCTGGGGCGAGTACGGCTACAGCGCCAACATCCGCATCGGCGACTTCACCCGCTCCCAGACGATGTTCGCGATGGAGTTCGACGAGAAGCCCATCTCCCCGGAGCGCGGCTTCCCGGTGCGGATGATCGTCCCGCACCTGTACGCCTGGAAGAGCGTCAAGTGGGTCCGCGCCGTGGAGTACCTACTGGAGGACAAACGGGGCTTCTGGGAGGAGCGCGGCTACCACAACATCGCCGACCCCTGGCGTGAGCAGCGCTACTCCTATCAGGAGGAAGCGGGCGAAGGTCCGCCGTGATCGGCGTTCGCCCCTGATCAGAGGGGTGGGTTGACTACCGTTTCCCGCATGTCGACCACCGGCTGGGTGCTGCTCTGCGCCTTCAGCACCCTCCTCGGATTCTTCCTGCCCCGCCCGCGCCGGGAGCACCCGGACCGTTCGGGGGGGCCGACGGACGAGGCCACCTTCCTAGCGTTGCACATCGCGGCGATGGCGGCCCCCTCGCTGCGGGCCGGGCTCACCCGCGAGTCCGCCCGCAAGGCGGTCCGCCACCTGCGCGCCCTGCTGGGCACCAGCGCCATCGCGGTCACCGGCACCGACGGCCTGCTCGCCTGGGACGGCGCGGCAGGCTGCCACCGCGACCACGTGCCCGAGCACGCCCGTGCCGTCCTCGCCTCGGCCCGCCCTCGTGTGGTGGCCGGAGACGAACTGACCTGCGACACGCCGGGCTGCGCCATCCGGGGCGGCGTCGTCGTACCGCTCACCGTCGACGGACGGGTGGTCGGCGCGCTCGCCGCGTACGACACCGTGGTGAGCGCGGCGCTGGCGCGGACCGTCATCGAGGTCGCCCGATGGGTCTCGGGGCAGCTGGAGCTGGCCGAGGTCGACTCCTCGCGGCGGCGGACGATGGAGGCCGAGATGCGGGTGCTGCGCGCCCAGATGTCCCCCCACTTCGTCTACAACGCGCTGACCACGATCGCTTCGTTCGTCCGCACCGACCCCGACCGGGCGCGGGAGCTGCTGGTCGAGTTCGCCGACTTCAACCGGTACGCGCTGCGCCGGGTCCGAGACTTCGCCACCCTCGCCGAGGAACTGCACTGCGTGGACCGCTACCTGCTCCTGGAACGTGCCAGGTTCGGCGACCGGCTCCACGTCACCCTCAGGGTCGCGCCGGAGGTGTTGTCGCTCTCCGTCCCCTTCCTCTGTCTGCAGCCCCTGGTGGAGAACGCCGTCAAGCACGGGGTGGCCGCGGCGGGACGTCGCGGCGAGGTCCGGGTGGTGGTCAGCGACGCCGGGCCCGAAGCCCACATCAGCGTGGAGGACGACGGCCTGGGCATGCCGCCCGAGCGGACCCGGCTGCTCCTCGACGGCGGCCCCCCTCGGGGGGAGCCGTACGGGGACTCACATGGCGACTCGTACGGGGACTCGTACGGGGATTCGTACGGAGGTGAGGAGGGCGGGATCGGGCTGGCCGGAGTCGACGTGCGGTTCCGCCAGATCTACGGCGAGGACTACGGCCTGGTCGTGGAGAGTGCCCCGAACGCGGGCACCACGGTGAGGCTCCGCGTCCCCAAGCCCCCTCGTCAGTAGCTATTTGTAGTCAAAGCATTACCTGAAGTTGTCATGAGGCTTGCGGCGGATGTGGTTCAGGGGGCAGCGTAGGGTCATGTTGCGAGTCCTGGCCGTTGACGACGAGGTCCCCGCTCTTGAGGAGATCGCCTATCTCCTCCGCCAGGACCCCCGTATCGAGCACGTCTCCACCGCCGTGGGCGGCGTCACCGCGCTCCAGGACATGGTCCAGATGATCGGCACGGGCGAGCGGCTGGACGGGGTCTTCCTCGACATCCGGATGCCCGGCCTCGACGGCCTCGACCTGGCCAGGCTCATCGCGGGCTTCCCCAACCCGCCCCGGCTGGTCTTCGTCACCGCCCACGAGGAGTGCGCGGTGCAGGCCTTCGAGCTGGAGGCGGTCGACTACCTGCTCAAGCCGATCAGGGCCGACCGGCTGGCGGAGACGGTACGGCGCCTGGAGTCCATGACACCCGCGGCGGCCGACCCCGTGCCCGAGGACGTCATCCCGGTCGAGCTCGCCGGGCGGACGAGGTTCGTGCCCCAGCAGGCCGTCTGGTTCGCCGAGGCGCAGGGCGACTACGTCCGGCTGCACACCGACGAGGGCAGCTACCTGGTCCGCATGCCGCTCGCCGCCCTGGAGCGGCGCTGGGCCGGTTCGGGGTTCATCAGGGTGCACCGCAGCACGCTGGTCTCGGTACGGCACGTGAGCGAGCTGCGTTTCGACGGCGGCCGGGTGACGCTCAGGGTGGGCACCGAGACGCTCCCGGTCAGCCGCCGCCACACCCGCCAGGTCCGTGAGCGGCTCATCCGCCAGTTCCGTGACCGTCCGGCCGTTCCCGGCGTGGTCCGGGCCAGGCCGCTGCCCTCCGCCGCCCTGCGGTAGCCGCCGCCGTCTTCTTCGCGGATCGCGTCCCGCCCGTTCTCCACTTTCTGGCCTTTGGGCTTCATGGGCCTCAGGGGGGTTCAGGGGTCGCAGAGGGCTCGTGGGCTCGTGGGCTCGTGGGCTCGTGCGGCGAGTCTGCCGGACTCGGATGGAAGCCCGTACGCGGCGGCGCCGCACGGCGGGGGTCTCCACCAGTCTGGTGCCGACCGGCGGGAGCCCGTACGCGGCGGCGCCGCGCGTGGTCATGGGCGGGCCCTTCGCTCCCTCGTGGCCGCACGAACCGCCGTACGAGACCCCTCGCCGCCCCTCGTCACCCACGGGTCTACGGCTCCCGTCTCCGTGCCCATACGCCCCCGTACGGCGATTCACGCCCGTGTGGACCCCGGCACGCCCGCCCCCGGCCGCCGGGTGTCCGGCCGTCGCCCCGGCCGTGGCCCGGGTGACGACCCGCGTCCTGGGCGCCCACCTGCCGTCGCCGGACCTCTGATCCTGGATCCCGTTCGTCGGCACGTCCTTCGTACGTCCCGCAGGGATTTCCCGCACCGGTGGTCACAGGGGCCTCATGAGCCCCTGATCGACCGTTCGTCGTCCGGCGACGGCCGTTCGTCGTGGCGGCACTCTCCGCACATCGACAACTACGAACCGTTAATCGCGCTGGGGGGAAAGCGCCGCTCACGCGTCTGGACGCGCCTCTAGTGTTCCCTCATCGGAGAGCGGGACCCGCCGCGTCAGGGGGGACAGAGCCGGAAGGTTCGCACAAGGTCTGACGCGCGGACGCCGGGTGACCGTTGAGAACCGGTGACATCCGGTCACTCGGCCGCCGGGTCCTTGGCCGGAAGGGGAGGGGCCGCCGATCTCCGATATGACGGGACGCCCGCGCTAGCCGACGGGCCGGACCGTGATCCGGCCACACGGGGGCGGTCGGATCACGAGGACGGGCGTCCCGTCCGACCTCGCGGATCCCGTTGACGCGGACCTCCCGGCCGGTGGACGGGTCGTCCCATCCGATCTCGTGGATTCTGGTGACGCGGCCCTCCTGGCCGATGGACGCCGGAGGGGGACCGGTCGTCGCGTCAGCCGTCGCGGAGTTTCTTGAGCACCTCGATGTCCTCGCGGTGCTTCTCGGCACCGCCCGGCGTCTCGATGCAGAACGGCACCCCCGCCACCGCGGGGTGGCGCATCATCTCGGCGAAGGAGGCGGCGCCGATGTGGCCGGAACCGATGTTCTCGTGCCGGTCCCTCCTGGAGGCGCACGGGTCCTTGGAATCGTTGGCGTGGACCAGCTTGAGCCGCCCCGGGGCGATCGCGTGCAGGGCGTCCAGGGTCTCCTTGACGCCCTCGGAGGTCGACAGGTCGTGCCCGGCGGAGAAGACGTGGCAGGTGTCGAAGCAGACGCCCGCCTTCGGGTGCCAGTCGAGGGCCTCCAGGTAGGGCTCCAGGTCCTGGACGGTCGCGCAGAGCACCCCGCCCTGCCCGGCCATCGACTCCAGCAGCAGGTCGGGCCCGTCGTCCGGGATCTCCTCCAGGAGCGGCAGGAGATGCTCGTGCAACTGGCGCAGGGCGGCGTCACGGGGCTGGCTCACCGCCGATCCCGTGTGGATGACCACTCCCTTCGCGCCGATCGCGTGGCCGCGCAGCAGGTTGTGCCGCACGGTGGCCACCGACTTCTCCAGCGTCTCGGGGCTGGGAGAACCCACGTTGACGAGGTAGGAGGCGTGTACGAAGGACAGCACGCCCGATTCGAGCAGCTTGGCGTCCTGGACGGGGTCGCCAGCGGCGAGCGCCCAGCCACGGGGGTTGCTGACGAACACCTGGATCATCTCGGCACCGATGTCCGCGGCATACCGCAGCCCGCCCTTGGCGAGGCCGCCGGTGACGGAGACGTGCCCGCCGATCGGAGAGAGTGAAGTCATAGTGCCACCATTTTAGGCGCCGCCCGGAGGGCCGCCCTGTCTGCGGCGATCGGTGTTCCTTGTCACCCGGCGTCACCCGGCGCCACCTACCCGTCGTCGTCCGGCGCCCGCGGACGGGTGGGCGGCTCGCGCGGGCAGGGCGGGGACGAGGGTCGTACGGGACGACCCGATGGTGCTCCTACGGGCGGCCCGGCCCGTTTCGCCGGGCCCGTAGCCGGTGATCGGTGACCTGTGACGGGCCGGATCCCGCGTCTCCGCGGGTCCTCCGGTCGTACGGTACGGGGACGAGCGGGCGCCGAAGATCAGCGATTTTGGAGCATGTTACGAAAATCTGGGGCAAATCATGGCTCAGTTTGCGGTTCGTGGCGCTGGACCGCGCGCACCGGCGGTGTGTGTACTGCTCACATGCCTAAGGTGAACTCCGCGCCGCCGGTCCGGGGACTGGCCGCGTTCAACGCGCTGGGCGCCGAGGAGGCCGAGACCGGGCTGCTGGCCTGCTGCGCCTGCCGGGCCTTCGCCCGGGAGATGGCCGCGTCGCGCCCCTACCGTGACCTCGACCGGCTGGCCGAGGTGGCGGAGGCCGCCGTGCTGGGGCTGGACTGGTCCGGCGTCAGCGAGGCGCTGGCCGCCCACCCCCGGATCGGCGAGCCGCCTCGCGCCGCGGAGTCGTCCCGCGAGGGCGGTCCGGTGGCGGGCTCCGCGCCGCACGGCCATTCGGGTCACCCGGAACCTGTGACGGGTTCCGAGCCCCCCGGCCGTTCGGAAATACACCCGGAGGGGCACTCGGAGAGGGAGGCGGCCTGGTCGCGCGGGGAGCAGGCGGGGGTCGGCACGGCCGGGCGGGAGGTCCTCGACCGGCTGGCGGAAGGCAACCGCGCCTACGAGCGGCGGTTCGGCCACATCTACCTGATCTGCGCCACCGGCCTGTCGGCCGAGGAGATGCTGGCCCGTCTCACCGAGCGGCTCGGCAACGACGAGGACACCGAGCGGGACGTCGTCAGGACCGAACTCGCGAAGATCACCCGTTTGCGGCTGGCGAAGCTCCTGGAGGCCGCGCCATGAGCCCCACATCTCCGGGAGCCGCCCGTGAGGCCCGCGTCTCCGGGAGCCATCACATGAGCCCCGCGCCTCCGGGAGCCGTCACGAACTCCGTACTCCTCGGGAAGGGGGCCGCGTGAGCCTGTCCACCCACGTGCTGGACGCCGCCCTGGGCAGGCCCGCGGCGGGGGTCGCCGTACGCCTGGAAAGGGACGGCCAGGTGCTCGCCGAGGGCGTCACCGACGCCGACGGGCGGATCGCGGGATGGACCTGCGGGGCGGGCGACCACCGCCTGGTCTTCGACACCGGCGGCTACTTCGCCTCCCGCGCCGTGGACGCCTTCTACCCCCGGGTCTCGATCGACTTCACGGTGACGGACCCCGGGGAGCACCACCACGTGCCCCTGCTGCTCAGCCCGTTCGCCTACTCGACGTACCGAGGGAGCTAGCATGCCCGTCGTTCTCGGCCCCAACCGCTACGGCAAGGCGGAGACCCGCCTGGTCCGCGTCGTCAGGGACGGCGGCGTCCACCACGTCAAGGACGTCACCGTCGGCTCGGCGCTGTCCGGCGACATGGAGGCGGTCCACCGCACCGGCGACAACGCCGCGGTCCTGCCGACCGACACGCAGAAGAACACCGTGTACGCCTTCGCCAGGAAGCACGGCGTGGCGGAGATCGAGGACTTCGCGATCCTGCTGGCCCGCCACTACGTGGAGTCGCAGCCGACCGTCCACCACGCCCGCGTGGAGATCGAGGAGTACTTCTGGGACCGCATCCCGGTGGCGGGGGAGGGCGGGGGGCACTCCTTCGTCCGCTCGGGAAGGGAGGTGCGCACCTGCGCCGTCCACCACGACCGGGACGGCACCACCACCGTGGTCTCCGGGCTGAGGGACCTGGTGGTGCTCAACTCGACCGACTCGGAGTTCTCCGGCTTCATCGAGGACGAGTACACCACCCTGCCCCCCACCAAGGACCGCGTCCTGGCCACCGCCGTCTCGGCCCGCTGGCGGCACCCGCCGGTGGCGGCCGGGCGGGGGACGGCGTACGGGGAGTCGTACGACGAGGTGCGCCGCCACCTGCTCGGGGCGTTCGCCGAGACCTACAGCCTGTCGCTGCAGCAGACGCTCTACGCGATGGGGGAGCGGGTCCTGAACGCCCGCGAGGAGGTCTGCGAGGTGCGCCTGGCGATGCCGAACAAGCACCACTTCCTGGTCGATCTCACCCCGTTCGGGCTGGACAACCCCAACGAGGTGTTCTACGCGGCCGACCGTCCGTACGGGCTGATCGAGGGCAGTGTGCTCCGCGACGACGCCCCCGACGCCCGCTTCGCCTGGGAGTGACGATCATGGATTTCCTGCGACCCGCCACGTGGGCGGAGGCACTGGCCGCCAAGGCGGACCGGCCGGAGGCGGTCCCCATCCAGGGCGGCACCGACATGATGGTCGAGCTCAACTTCGACGTGCGGCGGCCCGCCGCGCTGCTCGACCTGAACCGGGTCACCGAGCTCGCGGGGTGGAGCGAGGAGCCGGACGGCAGGCTCAGGGTCGGCGCGGGCGTGACGTACGCCCGGCTCATCGCCGAGCTGGGCGACCGGCTGCCGGGCCTGGCGCAGGCCTCCCGCACGGTCGGCTCGCCACAGATCCGCAACCGGGGCACCGTGGGGGGCAACCTCGGCGCGGCCTCGCCCGCCGGGGACAGCCACCCGCCGCTGCTGGCCGGGGACGCGGTCGTCGAGGTCGAGTCCGCGGCCAGGGGCGTGCGGATGATCCCGGCCGACGACTTCTACCTCGGGGTCAAGCGCAGCGCGCTGGAGGCCGACGAGCTGATCCGGGCGTTCCGGATGAGCCCCGCGAGCGGTCCCCAGTACTTCTCCAAGGTCGGCACCCGCAACGCCATGGTGATCGCGGTCTGCTCGTTCGCGATCGCGCTGCGCCCCGGCGAGCGCCGGGTCGGCACCGGCATCGGCTCGGCCGCCCCGACCCCCCGCCGCGCCGTCGCCGCAGAGGAGTTCCTCGCCGCCGAACTCGACTGGGAGGCCCGGCTCGACCCCTCGGTGCTCGGGCGTTTCGGGGAGCTGGCCGCCGAGGCCGCCTCGCCGATCGACGACGTGCGCGGCACCGCCGACTACCGGCGCCACGCCATCGCGGTGATGGCGCGGCGCACCCTCACCTGGGCGTGGAACGAGTTCCGCTCCGGACACTTCGAGAGGAGGGCCGGGTGATGCGTGTCACCTTCACCGTCAACGGCCGCACGGAGACCGCCGACGACGTCTGGGAGGGCGAGAGCCTCCTGTACGTCCTGCGCGAGCGGGTCGGCCTGCCGGGTTCCAAGAACGCGTGCGAGCAGGGCGAGTGCGGCTCCTGCACGGTCTATCTCGACGGGATCCCCGTCTGCGCGTGCCTGGTCGCGGCCGGGCAGGCCGAGGGACGCCAGGTCCGTACCGTCGAGGGGCTCGCCGACGGCGACCGGCTCGACCCGATCCAGGAGGCCTTCGTCGAGTGCGGTGCCGTCCAGTGTGGCTTCTGCACCCCCGGCCTCCTCGTCCAGGCCCATGACCTGATCGAACGGGTCGCGCGGCCGTCCGACGCGGAGATCCGCGAGGCCCTGGCGGGCAACCTGTGCCGGTGCACCGGCTACGAGAAGATCCTCGACGCCGTACGGCTCGCCGCGGCGCGGAAGGCGGGGGCCTCGTGAGCTCCGCCCCGATCGAGAACGTCCATGCGGAGGGTGGTCTCGTGGGCTCTCCCCTGATCGAGAACGTCGGAGCGGAAGGCGGTCTCGTGAACCCGTCCCCGATCGAGAACGTGTTCGCGCGGAAGGCGGCCCCGTGAGTTCCACCCCGATCGAGAACGCGTCCATGCGGAAGGCGGCCCGGTGAGTTCCATCCTGATCGAGAACGTCCACATCGCCCCGGTGGTGGGCCCGGAGATCCCCTCGGGGCACATCCACGTCGAGGGCGACAGGATCGCGGCCCTGGGCGCGGGCCCCGCGCCGGACGTCCCGGGAGCGGTCAGGATCGACGGCACCGGCTGCCTCGCCACCCCCGGACTGGTCAACACCCACCACCACCTCTACCAGTGGGCCTCCCAGGGGCTCGCCCAGGACGCCACCCTGTTCGAGTGGCTGACGGCGCTCTACCAGGTGTGGGCCGCGATGGACGCCGAGGTCGTCAGGGGCGCGGCGGGCGCGGGGCTGGGCTATCTGGCCCTGTCCGGTTGCACCACCTCCAGCGACCACCACTACATCTTCCCCTCCGGGCGCGGGGACCTGTTCGCCGCGGAGATCGAGGCGGCCCGGGAGGTCGGCCTCCGCTTCCACCCCGCCCGAGGCTCGATGGACCGGGGGAAGTCACAGGGCGGCCTGCCGCCGGACGTCGTGGTCGAGCGGCTCGACGACATCCTCGACGCGACGGCCGAGGCCGTCGACACCTACCACGACCCGTCCTTCTCCTCGATGCTCCGCGTCGCGGTCGCCCCCTGCTCGCCGTTCTCCGTCAGTGCCGACCTGATGACCGAGGCCGCCGCGCTGGCCAGGTCCAAGGGGGTGCGCCTGCACACCCAC
This sequence comes from Streptosporangium oxazolinicum, assembly GCF_039537505.1. Classification (NCBI taxonomy): domain Bacteria; kingdom Bacillati; phylum Actinomycetota; class Actinomycetes; order Streptosporangiales; family Streptosporangiaceae; genus Streptosporangium; species Streptosporangium oxazolinicum. The sequence continues at coordinate 586,299 of NZ_BAABAQ010000002.1, read as the reverse complement.
CTCGCCGAGACCCTCGACGAGGAGGAGCACTGCCTGCGGCAGGTCGGGCAGCGCCCGGTCGACTACATGGAGAAGCTCGGCTGGCTCGGCCCGGACGTGTGGTTCGCCCACGCCGTCCACCTGAGCGACGGGGACATCGACGTCTTCGCCCAGACCGGTACGGGGTCGGCGCACTGCCCCAGCTCCAACGGACGCCTCGGCGCCGGGATCGCCCGCGTCTCCGAGATGCTCCACCGGGGCGCGAACGTCGGCCTGGGGGTGGACGGCAGCGCCTCCGCCGAGCTGACCTCGCTCTCCGGCGAGATGCGGCAGGCCCTGCTGTTCCAGCGGGCCAGGTACGGGCCCACCGCGCTCACCGCCCGCCAGGCCCTGGAGATCGCCACCCTCGGCGGGGCGAGGAACCTGGGCCGCCAGGAGGAGCTCGGCTCCCTGGAGGCCGGGAAGCTCGCCGACATCGCCCTCTGGCGCACCGGGGCGTTCGCCTCCGCGGTCGCCGACCCGGTCTGCGCCCTGGTGTTCGGCACCCGGCAGCCCCCGCTGGCCCGGCTGCTGGTCGGCGGCGAGACCGTCGTCGAGGACGACGAGCTGCGTACCGTCGCCCAGGACGAACTCGGCCGCGCGGGAGGCGAGGCGCACCGCAGGCTCATGCGCCTGGCCGGGGAGCAGGGCTTCACGGCGGGCAAGGAGGTCGGAGGATAGGCGGGCCCGCCGACTTCGCCCCGTTGTGTCCTGCAATATCCCGTTACGCCGCTCGATGTCCCGCGACGCCTCCGGCCGCCCGGCGACGCCTCCGGGGAGGACCGGGCGTCGAGGGCGTACCGGGGTGGATGTGATGATGGTCCTCCGTCTCACCGGGATCCGGCACCCGCCCCCCGTCCGCTCGTACCGGCCGGGGACGCGTGCCCCCCATCCGTCACCAGGGAGCAGGGTTGTCTGAGTCGTCGGGACATGTCGTGATCGCCCCGGACAAGTTCAAGGGCTCGCTGACCGGCGCCGAGGTCGCCGCGCGGGTCGCGGCGGGCCTCGGGCCCGGCGTCGCCACGGTCGCGCTGCCGGTGGCCGACGGCGGTGACGGCACCGTGGACGCGGTCGTGGCCTGCGGGTTCACCCGCGTCGAGGTCGAGGTCACCGGCCCCGTCGGCGAACCGGTCCTCGCCTCCTACGCCTGGCGCGACGCCTCCTCGCAAAAGGACGCCCCTCCGGGAGGGGACGTGCCGACGGCGGTCGTCGAGCTGGCCGAGGCGTCCGGCCTGCGGCGACTGCCGGTCGCCTCCGGGCCCGCCGCCCCGGCGGGATCCCCCGCGCACGAGGGCGTCGAGCTGGCCCCGCTCACCGCGACCAGCCACGGCACCGGAGAGCTGATCGCCCACGCCGTACGGCGGGGGGCCCGGCGGGTCGTGCTCGGTCTCGGCGGCAGCGCCTGCACCGACGGCGGCGCGGGCATGATGCGGGCGCTCGGCGTCCGCTTCCTGGACGCCGGGGGACGGGAACTCCCCTTCGGGGGAGCGGCCCTCCGCGACCTGGAAAAAATCGATACATCCGGACTTATTGCGATTGATGGTGTCGAGTTCGTCGTCGCGGGCGACGTGGACAACCCGCTGCTCGGCCCGCACGGCGCCGCCGCCGTGTACGGACCGCAGAAGGGCGCGAGCCCCGACGACGTGAAGCTGCTCGACCGGGCCCTCGCCCGGCTCGCCGCCGTCGCCGCGCACACCCACGGCCTGGTCGGGGCCATCGAGCACGACGGCGTCGTCCGCTCGATGGGCGTGGCGGGGCGGCCGGGCGCGGGCGCCGCGGGGGGAGTGGGCTTCGCCGCGCTCGCCTTCCTGGCGGCCGACTTCCGTCCCGGCATCGACTATCTCCTGGAGCTGCTCGGCTTCCGCGACCGGCTTGAGGGCGCCCGCCTGGTCGTCACCGGTGAGGGCTCGCTCGACGAGCAGACGCTGCGCGGCAAGGCACCCGCCGGGGTCGCGAGCGCCGCCGCCAAGGCGGGGGTCCCGGTCGTCGCGGTCTGCGGGCGCCGCGGCCTCGGCGACGAGGAGCTGAACGCGGCGGGCATCACGGCCGCCTACGCGCTCACCGACATCGAGCCCGACCCGGCCGTGTGCATGTCCCAGGCGGGCCCGCTGCTGGAGCGGCTCGCCCGCACGGTCGCGGAAAGGCACCTCTGAGAAGCGGCGAGGAACGGAGAGCGGATGAGCGCAGGGGTTGAGGACGTACCGGATCTGGTCATCCGGTCTCTCCGGGCCGTGCTGCCCGGAGGGGAGGGACCGGCGGCGGTCGCCGTACGGGACGGGAGGATCGTCGGGGTGCACGCCCACGACGCCGAGCTGAACGCCGTCGAGTGGGTCGACCTCGGCGGCGTCGCGCTGCTGCCCGGCCTGGTCGACACCCACGTGCATGTCAACGAGCCCGGCCGCACCCACTGGGAGGGGTTCGCCTCCGCCACCCGGGCGGCCGCGGCGGGCGGGGTGACCACGATCGTGGACATGCCGCTCAACTCGCTGCCGCCGACGGTGACCGCGGACGCCCTCGCCGTGAAGCGGAGGGCCGCGGACGGGCAGTGCGCGGTGGACGTCGCCTTCTGGGGCGGGGCGATCCCCGGCAACGTCGGTGACCTGCGACCGCTGCACGAGGCGGGCGTGCGCGGGTTCAAGTGCTTCCTGTCCCCGTCGGGCGTGGAGGAGTTCCCGCCGCTGGACGCGGACGGGCTGCGGGCCGCCATGGTGGAGATCGCCTCCTTCGACGGCCTGCTGATCGTGCACGCCGAGGACCCCGCGCTGCTCGCCGACCCCGAGGGGCCGGGATATCCGGAGTTCCTCGACTCCCGGCCGGGGGAGGCCGAGCGCCGCGCCGTCGAACGGGTCGCCGCGCTGGCGGGGGAGACCGGGGTGCGGGCGCACATCCTGCACGTGTCGTCCGCATTGTGCCTGGAACCGCTGGCGAGAGCCCGGCGGGAGGGGGTCAGGCTCACCGCGGAGACCTGCCCGCACTACCTCACGCTGATGGCCGAGGAGGTGCCCGAGGGCGCCACCCAGTTCAAGTGCTGCCCGCCGATCCGCTCCTCGGCCAACCGCGACGAACTCTGGCGCGGCCTCGCCGACGGGATCCTCGGCTGCGTCGTCTCCGACCACTCGCCGTCCACCCCCGACCTGAAGGTGCCCGACTTCGCCGCCGCCTGGGGCGGGATCTCCTCCCTCCAACTCGGCCTGACCGCCGTCTGGACCGAGGCGGCCCGGCGCGGGCACGGCCTGGGCGACGTCGTCCGCTGGATGGCGGAACGCCCGGCCGAGCTGGCCGGGCTGCGCGGCAAGGGCGCCATCGCCGAGGGCGCGGACGCCGACCTGGTCGCCTTCGACGCCGACGCCGTCCACACCGTGGACGTCTCCGCCCTGCACCACAGGAACCCGGTCACGCCCTACCACGGCAGGACGCTGACGGGTGTGGTCCGCACGACGTGGCTGCGCGGCCGGGTCGCGGGGAAGGATCCCCGGGGCGCCCTCCTGTAGCGGCGTCCTCCTGTAGCACAGCCTCGCCAGGACGATCCCGGTCCGCCGGGCGCCCCGGCGGCCCGGCCGGTTCCTCGCGAGAAAGGCCCACCCCTTGACCGGATCAGCCGAACCAACCGAATCGACCGGATTCACCGCACTGCCCGACCTCGCCCTGCGTACCCTCGGCGGCTCGGTCGTCGCGGCCAACGACGAGTCCTTCGCCGAGCGGGAGAGCCTCATCAGGCCGGGCCGCCCCGGCTTCATGCCGCACACCTTCGGGGCCAAGGGCCAGGTCTACGACGGCTGGGAGACCCGCAGGCGGCGCGAGCCGGGCCACGACTGGGCGCTGGTCAGACTCGGCATGCCCGGGGTGGTGCGGGGCGTCGTGATCGACACCGCCTGGTTCAAGGGCAACTACCCGCCGTACGCCTCCGTCGAGGCCGCCGAGGTCGAGGGCTATCCGACGGTCGCCGAACTGGAGGCGGCCGACTGGGTGGAGATCGTTCCCAGGAGCGGCCTCAGGGGGGACGCCGAGCACCTCTTCCCGGTGTCCGGCGAGCGCCGCCACACGCACGTGCGGCTGAACATGTTCCCCGACGGGGGCATCGCCCGCCTGCGGGTGCACGGCGAGGTCAGGCCCGACCTGTCCCTGTACGAGGGGCTCGGCCTGGACCTGGCCGCCCTGGAGAACGGCGCCCTCGTCACCGCCTGCTCCAACGAGTTCTACTCCTCGCCCAACAACGTCATCTCCCCCGGCCTGGCCCGTCACCAGGCCGAAGGCTGGGAGACCGCCCGCCGCCGCGACGGCGGCAACGACTGGCTGGTGATCCGCCTGGCGGGCTCCGGCGTCGTCGGCCTCGTCGAGATCGACACCACGAACCTGGTGTTCAACGCCCCCGCAGAGGTCTCCGTCACGGGCACCGCGGACGGCACCACCTGGTTCCCGCTGCTGCCCAGGACCCGCCTGCTGCCCGACACCCGGCACCGCTTCCGCGTCCGGGACGCGCCCTCGGCCACGTACGCCAGGGTGGACATCTACCCCGACGGCGGCCTGGCCAGGGTCCGCCTGCACGGCTTCCTCACCGGGGGCTGACCCCCAGCCCCCCGCGCCGGAGGAGGGGTCAGTACCAGATGGTGACCTCGGTGCCGGGCGGGACCGTCTGGCCGCCCGACGGGATCTGGGCCAGGACCCTGCCCTTGCCCAGGGTGCGCTTCAGCTTCACCGTGACCCCCGCGGCGCGCAGCTCGTCTCTCGCCGCCCGGTAGTCCTTGAACACGATGTTCGGGACCACCACGACGTTGCCGCCGTTGTCGCCGGGCGGGATCTCACCCTCGCGCTCCCAGGGCCAGCGCCATTCGCTGTTGCACTGCGACAGGGTGAGCCGGACCACGGCGCCCCTGTCGATCTCGGCCTTGGGCTGCGGCTCCTGGGCGATGACGGTGCACGGCTGGGCGGAGTCGGTCTGCTCGACGAACTCGGGAGTGAAACCGGCCCCGCGCAGCACCCCGTCGGCCTGGTCGCGGGGCATGCCCCTGACGTCCGGCATGAGCAGACCCGCGCTCACGACCAGGTCGACCTTGCTGTTCTCCTTGACCGGGTTTCCCACGGCGGGGATGGTCCGCATCACCTGGCCGCGCGGCACGGTCTCGCTGGGCAGCTTCCTGATGTCGTCGACGAGGAGGGTGGACTCCGCCAGCTTGCTCCTGGCCTGCGGCTCGGTCATGCTCACCACGTTGGGCACCGCGACCCGCTTGGGCCCGGCCGAGGGGATGAGGATCAGCTTGCTCCCCGGCTCGGCCTCGGTGCCCGCCACCGGATCGGTGCGCAGCACGGTCCCCTTGGGAGCCTTCTCGTCGTGCTCGGCCTTGCCCGCCTCGACCGTGAAGCCGCGCTGCTTGGCCTCACCGGTGGCGGCCGTGACGTTCTTGCCCACCAGGGTGGCGGGCACCACGATGGAGGTGTTCTGCGAGAACAGCCAGCCGGTCACCCCCACCGCGATCACCATGACCACGGCCAGCCCGATCAGGAACCAGCGGGCACCGGACCTTCCGCGCGCCCTGGGGGCGGCCGCGTGGCGGTCGCCGGCCGGGCCGGTGAGCAGCTCGGCGCGGGGCTGGATCAGCGTGTGGTTGGCCGGGGCGGGAGGCGCGGGCGCCGCCGTCTCGTGGCCGTGCGGCGGGCCGACGGGGACGGACGGCACCGGGCCGCTGTCCCTGGGCAGCATCCGGTGCGCCTCGACGGCGGCGACCAGCAGCGCGGTGGCGTCCGCCGGGCGGTTCGCGGGGTCGCGGGCCGTCGCCCTGGCCACCAGGGTGTCGAGCAGCGGGGGAGAGCCGGGCAGCAGCGCCGAGGGCACGGGAACCGTGTCGTGCACGTGCCGGTAGGCCACCGACATCGGGGTCTCGCCCTCGTACGGCTGGCGGCCGGTCAGGAGCTCGAACAGCATGATGCCGGCCGCGTAGACGTCGCTGCGGGCGTCGGCGCCCCCGGCGGTCACCTGCTCGGGCGACATGTAGCCGATGGTGCCGATCATGACGCCGGTGCGCGTCTGGTTGCTCGCCTCGATCGCGCGGGCCAGGCCGAAGTCGACGACCTTGACCCGGCCGTCGTCGGCGAGCAGCACGTTCTCCGGTTTGACGTCCCGGTGGATCAGGCCGGACTGGTGGGCGGCGCCCAGCGCGGCGAGGACGGGGATCATGACCTCCAGCGCCTCGCGGGCGGGCAGCCTGCCCCGGGCGCGGAGCACGTCGCGCAGGGTCCGCCCCGGCACGTACTCCATCGAGAGGTAGACGTTGTCACCGTCCGTGCCCTGGTCGAACACGTGCACCACGTTGGGGTGCGACAGGCTCGCCACCGACTTGGCCTCGCCGATGAAGCGCCGCACGAAGGCGGGGTCCTCGGCGAGCGAACGGTGCATCACCTTGACGGCGACCGTGCGGTCGAGCCGGACGTCCAGGGCCAGATAGACGGTCGCCATTCCGCCCCGGGCGATCCGGGACTCGACGCGGTAACGCCCGTCGAGGAGTTTCCCGACCAGGGGGTCCGTAAGCGTCGTGTCCACGTGGCCGAGTTTACGGGCGATTTGGCGCCGACAGGATCCCCGAATCCCAAACCGATGCCGAGACGTGGTGGTTTTCTATCGATGAACCACCGGCGGGCTGTCGATCGAGGGAGAGGAGGCTTCCGCGTAGCGACGCCGGGGTATCCGCCCGGCCATACGCGCGGCCCGGCCCGCGGAGACGGCCGAGCGCATCGCGCGGGCCATCAGGTCAGGACGCTGCGCGCGGGTGACCGCCGTGGCCAGCAGGACCGCGTCGCAGCCCAGTTCCATGGCCAGCGCCGCGTCGCTGGCCGTGCCGATCCCGGCGTCCAGGATCACCGGCACGCTCGCGAACTCCACGATCAGCTCGATGTTGTGCGGGTTGCGGACGCCCAGCCCCGAGCCGATCGGCGCGCCCAGCGGCATCACCGCCGCGCAGCCCGCCTGCTCCAGCCTGCGCGCCAGCACGGGGTCGTCGCCGATGTAGGGCAGCACCGTGAACCCGTCGGCGACCAGCCGCTCGGCCGCGTCGAAGGTCTCGATGGGGTCGGGCAGCAGGGTGCGCTCGTCGGCGATGACCTCCAGCTTGACCCAGTCGGTCTCCAGCGCCTCCCTGGCCAGCCTGGCGGTCAGCACGGCCTCACCGGCGGTGAAGCAGCCCGCGGTGTTCGGCAGCACCTTGATGTCACGCCGGCGCAGCACGTCGAGCACCGAGCCCCGCGCGGCCGGGTCGAGCCGCCGCATCGCGACCGTGGTCAGCTCGGTCCCCGAGGCGGCGAGCGCCTGGTCGAGGACCTCCAGGGACGGGGCGCCCCCGGTGCCCATGATGAGGCGGGAGGAGAACTTCTCCCCGCCGATGATGAGATCGTCCGCCATATCCGTTGTATTCGCCATGTCCGTCATCGCCGGTCAACCTCCCTGAACCGCGGTGAGCACCTCGACGCGGTCGGCCTCCGCGAGCGCCGTAGACTCCCAGGCGCCGCGCGACACGACCTCGTCGTTCACCGCGACGGCCACCCCGCTCCGCACGCCGGTCAGCCGCTGCACGGCCTGCGCGACGGTCGCCCCCGGGGGAAACTCGTGCGCGGTCCCGTTGATGGTCACGTTCATCGGTACTCCCGCGGTGTGTGCTCCCGCAGGCGGTCCTCCCGCGGCGGGGGTTCCCGGACATCGTGTCCCCGGGGGTCGTGCTCCCGGGAGCGGTCTCCCGGGGGGCGGTGTTCTCCGGGATCGCCCTCGCGGAAGCGGAGGGGGGAACAGATCGCGGAGAGCCCCGGGTCGGGCTCACCCGTCCCGCCCACGCAGAGGTCGGCGGTGAGCGGCGCGAGCAGCACCCCGCCCCGGTGGTGCCCGGTGGCCAGGTGGAGGCCGGGGACGACCGTGGGGCCGATCAGCGGCAGGTTGTCCGGGGTGCCGGGACGCAGTCCCGCGGCCACCTCGGCCACCTCCAGCTCGGTCACCCCGGGGACGAGCTCCCGCGCGTCGCGCAGCAGCTCCCACAGCCCTCCGGCGGTGACGCGGGTGTCGAAGCCCATCTCCTCCTGGGTGGCGCCGAGGACCACCTCGCCGTCGCCGCGCGGCACCAGGTAGACGTGCGAGCCGTGGACCACCCCGCGCACGCACCGCCGCAGGATCGGCGCCGGGGAGCGCAGCCGCATGATCTGGCCCTTGACCGGCCGTACCGGGGGCAGCGCCTCGGGGGGCACCCCCTCCAGGGAGCCCGACCAGGCCCCGGCGGCGAGGATCACCAGGTCGGCCCCGAGGGTCTCGCCGGTCGGCAGGCGTACCCCGGTGGCCCTTGCCGAGGTCGTGAGCAGCTCGGCCGCGCGGGCGCGCACCAGGACGCCGCCCGCGTGCCCCAGGGCCGCCAGGAGCGCCGAGGTGACCCTCCGGGGGTCCACCCAGGCGTCGCCGCCCGCCAGCAGGCCGCCACGGACGGCGGGGGCGAGCATGGGCTCCAGGCGGCGGCACTCGCGGCCGGTGAGCCGTTCGGCGGGCAGTCCCAGCTTGGCGGTGAAGGCGGCGAGGTCGTCCAGCGCGGCCAGGTCGTCCGTGCCGAAGGCGACGTCGAGCGTGCCGTCGGCGCGGTGGTCGAGGTCGTGCCCGCTCGCCTCCGCCAGCTCGGCGGCGAAGGCGGGCCAGCGCTCCAGGGAGGCCAGGCCCAGCCGCAGCAGCGGCTCCTCGGTGTAGGTGACCTCGCTGACCGGGGCCAGCATGCCCGCCGCCGCGTGCGAGGCGCCGGAGGCCGGCGCGGGGTCGGCCACCGCCACCCTCAGGCCCCGGCGGGCGGCGCGCCAGGCCACCGACAGGCCGATCACGCCCCCGCCGACGACGAGGAGATCGAAATGATCCGCCATACGTGCTCCGCTCCCTTCGCCGGCATGACCCGGATCAGGTTCGTGGCGGTCGAGGGCTCGCTCGCGGCCGTTTCCGGACCTCGCGCGCCCGTGCCGTGCCGGACCGCGCCCCAGGGCGCGTCTCCTCGCACATCACCGGCTCGCAGGGGTCCTTCCCCGCCGCAGCCCTCCTCTCAGCCCGGTGCGTTCCGGGCTCCCGCGCGTCTTCCTCCCCCACCCTAAGGGTTCGGGCAACACGCTTAGCGCGCTGGATGTGAGGTAAATCCCGTTTTCGTTATCAACGACCGTTGGTAGGAGTACGGGGTTCCCGCTTATGGTCGGGAAGTGTGAATCATGTCGTGGTGGTTGGCGCCGGCCTGGCCGGCGTACGCAGCGTCGAGGCGTTACGGGCCCGTGGGTTCGGCGGCGGGATCACCCTGATCGGAGAGGAGCGGCACCGGCCCTACGACCGCCCGCCCCTGTCCAAGGGGGTGCTGCTCGGCGAGACCGACTCCACGGTCGTCGACTCCGACCTCGACGCCCTTGAGGTCGACTTCCGCGCGGGCGTGTCCGCCAAGGGACTCCACCCCGGCGTGGTCGAGACCACCGAGGGCGAACTGGCCTACGACGGCCTGGTCGTCGCCACCGGCGCCCGCCCGATCAGGCTGCGCGGAGACGGCCCCCAGCACGTGGTGCGCACCATCGACGACGCGCTGCGGCTGCGTTCCCTGCTCAGCGAGGGGACCAGGGTCGCCGTCATCGGCGCGGGCTGGATCGGCGCCGAGGTGGCCACCGCCGCCCGCAGGGCGGGCTGCGCCGTGACCGTCGTCGAGGCCGCCGCCACCCCGCTGGCCGCCGCGCTCGGCCGGGTCGGCGCGTACACCGCCCCCTGGTACGCCGAGGCGGGCGTCGACCTGCGCCTGGGCACCATGGTCGCCTCCGTCGAGCACGGGGGGCTCACCCTGGCCGACGGCTCCGCGCTGGAGGCCGACGTGGTCGTCACCGGCGTGGGCGTGCGGCCCGCGACCGAGTGGCTGGCCGGGTCCGGCATCAGGCTCGACAACGGCGTGGTCACCGACGAGCACCTGCGCACCTCGCTGCCCGACGTGGTCGCGGTGGGCGACTGCGCGGCCTGGTGGTCGCGCCGCTACGGCGTCCGCCTCCGCGTCGAGCACTGGGACACCGCCCTGGGCGCCCCGGACGTCGCCGTGGCCACGCTTCTCGGCGACGCCGCCGTCTACGACCCGGTTCCCTACTTCTGGTCCGAGCAGTTCGGTCACATGGTCCAGTACGCCGGCCACCACGACGGCGCCCGCCCGATCCGGCGCGGCGACCCGGAGGCCGAGGGAAAGCCCAGGTGGGCGGTGTGCTGGATGACCGAGGACGACCGGCTCGCCGCGGTGCTCTCGGTCAACCGCCCCCGTGACCTGGTCCAGGGGCGCCGCCTCATCGAGGGCGGGCAGCGCCTTGACGTCGATCGCCTCACCGACCCTGCGATAGCGTTGCGCGATTGTACGGTGGCGTAACCTCGCCGCCAGGTGTTTGGCGAAGGGCTCGATGTGGTAGTGGTGGATTCGTGACGCTTTCTGTTGCGCAGATCGACCGGGAAACCGACCAGCTGGTGGGCGAGTGGCTCACCCTGACCGAGGTGGCCAGAAGGCTCAACCTGAGCGCCGGTCGCGCCAAGCAACTTCTCAAGGACCGCAAGCTCATCGGAGTGCGGAGGGGCGGCGGCGAGCCGCAGGTCCCCGCCGCGTTCCTCGCCGAGGCCGACGTCGTCAAGGGCCTCCCGGGCACCCTCACGGTGCTGCTGGACGCCGGATACGACGACGTCGAGTCCCTGCGCTGGCTCTTCACCCCCGACGACACGCTGCCGGGCTCACCGGTGGACGCGATCGTGGCGGGCCGCCACACCGAGGTGAAGAGACGTGCCCAGGCCCTCGGTTTCTGACGCCCGCCTGTACCTCTGTACGGACGGGCGTCGTGACCGGGGAGACCTCGCGGACTTCCTCGACGCCGCCCTGGCGGGCGGGGTCGACATCGTGCAGCTGCGCGAGAAGGGTCTTGAGGCGCGCGAGGAGCTCGATCTCCTCGCCGTCTTCCGCGAGGCCTGCGACCGGCACGGCACCCTCCTGGCCGTGAACGACAGGGCCGACATCGCCTACGCGGTCCGTCCCGACGTGCTCCACCTCGGCCAGGACGATCTTCCGGTGCGGGTCGCGCGCGACCTGCTCGGCGACGACATCCTCATCGGGCGTTCCACTCACGCCCCCGAGGAGGCGTCCGCCGCGGCCGTCGAGCCCGGTGTCGACTACTTCTGCTGCGGCCCGATCTGGCCGACGCCCACCAAGCCCGGCAGGTCCGCCCCGGGCCCCGGCCTGCTCAGGCACGCCGCGGCCCTGGAGACCGACCGGCCCTGGTTCGGCATCGGCGGCATCGACCTCGCCAACCTGGACGAGGTCATGGCGTACGGCGTGCGCCGGGTCGTGGTCGTGCGGGCGATCACCGAGGCCGACGATCCCAAGGCGGCGGCCGGGGAGTTCAAGCGGAGGCTGGCCGCCCCCGCCTGAAGACCCCGCCCGAAGCCTCTCCGCCCGGCGAGGACCGCGTCCCCGGCCGGGCGGGCCGTGCCGTTCGCCGCCCCGCCCCGACCCGTCGTGGGCCGGGCCGGTGCGCGCCGGGCGCGCGGTCAGGTCCGCCGGGAGGTGGCGGCCACCGCGAGGTCGGCCAGCGCCGCGCGGGCCTCGGGGATGATCGGGGCGCCCTCCAGCGAGCCGAGGGCGTTCTCCAGATATCCCTTGATCAGGTCCTCGCACGCCACGAGGGCCCCCGTCTCCTCGATGATCCCGCGCAGCCGGTCGACCCCGGCCTCGTCCAGGTCCGGGTCGCCGAGGGTGGTGCGCACCACCTGGGCCTGGGACTCCGAGGCCACCGCGAGCGTGCGGGCGATGAGCATCGTCCGCTTGCCCTCGCGAAGATCGTCGCCTGCCGGTTTGCCGGTCTCGCCCGGATCGCCGAACACGCCGAGGATGTCGTCGCGCAACTGGAAGGCGATGCCCACGGACTGCCCGTACTCCTCGCAGAGCCGGTCGATCCAGGGCTCCCTGCCCCGGGCGGCCAGCACCAGGCCGAGCCTGAGCGGCTGCTCCACGGAATACTTGCCGCTCTTGAAGAGGGCGACCCGCAGGGCGCTGTCGAAGGTGCCCTCGCCGTGCGCCTGCTCCAGCAGGTCGAAGTACTGCCCGCACATCAGCTCGGTGCGCATGTCGTCGTGGACCTTCTGCGCCGCCGCCAGCGAGGCGGCCGGCAGGCCGCTGTTGCGCCACATCTCACCGGACCAGATGAGCATCAGGTTGCCCAGCAGGATGGCGGCCCCCTCGCCGAACTGCTCGGCCGAGCCGTGCCAGCCCGCCTTCCTGTGCAGCTCCTCGAACCTGCGGTGCGCCGAGGGCATGCCCCGGCGCAGGTCGCTGGCGTCCATCACGTCGTCGTGCACCAGGGCGCTGGCCTGGAGCAGCTCCAGCGAGGCCGCGGCGGAGAAGAGCGCGGGATCGTCGTCCCCGCCCGCGCCGCGCCAGCCCCAGTAGCAGAAGGCGGGTCGCAGCCGCTTGCCGCCCGCGAGGAAGTCCTCGGCCGCGGAGACGAGCGGCGCCAGCTCCGGAGCGCTGACCTGCGGGCGCTGCCGTTCGACGAAACGCCGAAGAGAACGATCGACCTCGGACCGGATCGTGTCCAGCGCGGCTGCAGAAGTGATCATCGAATACCTCCAGTGTGGAGACCCTGGGCTTCAGCTCTGGGGGGGAGACGCGGTACGGCGCCGTACGTCCCGGCGGCGTGACCGGCGGTGATGACACCCCGACCACCGTACGCATGATCGACAAAATCCTCTCCGCCGGTCCGGCGGAGAGGTGGAACGCCTGGGCGGCCGATGTAGGGCACGACACCTCCGGGTTCCTTGCGACTGGCGATGAGGCAGGAAACCCAATCTATGAAAATCGGAATCCCCCGGCTTCGACGGCGGGAGGAGGTCAGGTAATGAGATTAACGGTCCAAGGGGACATTTCGATCTAGAGGGATGGTTGTTTTATCCGCTAATTGTGACAAGTCCGTTCCACGGGCGGCGGACATGATCTGATCGGGCGCCCGAGCGGCCGGGCAAGTATCCTTGACTCCATGGCTCTGGGTCGCGCATCTGTCCTCCCTGATCGTGTCGCCACCGTCCGCGAGCTCCTCGCCGCCGGTGCCCGCTCGTTCTCCTTCGAGTTCTCCCCCCCGAAGACCGACGAGGGGGAGCGTCAGCTCTGGCGCGCCGTCCGCGAGCTGGAGTCCCTGCACCCCACCTTCGTGTCCGTCACCTACGGCGCCGGCGGCAGCACCCGCGACCGCACGGTCGACATCGTCGAGCGGCTCGCCCACGAGACCACGCTCACCCCGGTGGCCCACTTCACCGCGGTCAACCACTCCATCCGCGAGCTGCGCCACCTGGTCGGCCGCTTCGCGGGAGCGGGGGTGCGCAACATCCTCGCCGTGCGGGGCGACCCGCCCGGCGACGTGACGGGCGAGTGGGTGCGCCACCCCGAGGGCGTCCTGTACGCCGAGGAGCTGGTCCGGCTCATCCGCCAGTCCGGCGACTTCTGCGTGGGCGTGGCCGCCTTCCCGTACAAGCACCCCAGGTCGGCCTCGATCGAGGCCGACACCGAGTACTTCGTGCGCAAGTGCCGCGCGGGTGCCGACTACGCGATCACCCAGATGTTCTTCCGCGCCGACGACTACCTGCGGCTGCGCGACCGGGTGGCCGCCGCCGGCTGTGACACCCCGATCATCCCCGGCATCATGCCCGTCACGCAGATGAGCACCATCGCCAGGTCCGAGCAGCTCTCCGGCGCGCCGTTCCCGCCGGAGGTGGCCGAGAGGTTCGCGGCCGTCGCCGACGACCCGGCCGCGGTGCGCGCCCTCGGCATCGAGCACGCCGCCGAGCTCTGCCAGACCCTGCTCGACGAGGGCGCCCCCGGCATCCACTTCATCACCTTCAACCGCTCCAGCGCGACCCGCGAGGTCTTCCAGGCCCTCGACCACACGTCGAAGATCACCTCGCTGCCGGTCTGACGCCGCCGGGCCCGGCCCGCCACGGGCCGGGTCCGCCGGGGCTCAGCCGCCCAGCGGCAGAGGGGTCCCGAGGATCGCGTAGCGCTCGTGCCCGCCGGGGAAGACGAACTGCGTGAGCAGGTCCACGAAGCCGATGCTCCGATAGAGGTGCCGGGCCGCGGTGGGCTGGTCGCGGGTCGACAGCACGGCGGTGCGCTCAAGGCGGCCCGCGCACAAGCCCGTGATCATCGCCCGGCCGATGCCCTTGCCCTGGTAGTCGGGGTGGACGTGGATCTCGGCGAGCTCCAGCGCGTCGCCCAGCCAGGCGTGGGCGCCGCCCTCGCCGTGCGTGTCCGCCAGGGCCCGCCTGACCACGTCGTGCCACCACTGGCCGGGAACCCCGTGGAAGCCGTAGGCGATGCCCACCGGGGTGCCGTCGGGGAGCTCGGCGAACAGGCAGGTGAAGGCGGGGTGGGTGGCGTGGTTTCCCATGATGAGCCTGCGGCCGGAGATCTGGTCGACCGGCGGGTGCATCGCCTCGGTGTAGACGCCGAGGACCGCGTCCAGCCGGAGCGTGAACTCGTCGGGGCCGATCCGTCGCAGTCCGATCACGCGTCGCACCCTAGCAGGGCGGGCGTGACGCGGGTCACCGCGTGGCGGGGGAGCGCTGTCCGGCGCTCACCAGGAGGTTTTCCCGCCGCCCCCGCCCGCCTCCGGGCCGGGCCGCGGAGGGCCCGACCGGCTCCCCGAGGCCGCCGGGAGCCGTACGAGCCCCGTACGGGGTCGTAGGCGGGGCAGGGGTGCTCGGAGGCCGTGGAAGGCCGTCACTCGACCTCGACGGGGAGCCCGCCGGTGATGCGGACGAGCTCGTCGAAGGAGGTCGGGAAGACGGTGTGCGGGTGGCCGGCGGCGGCCCAGACGACCTCGTGCTTGCCCAGCCAGGTGTCGACCAGGGTCCTGACCGGGGCGGGGTGGCCGATCGGGGCGACGCCGCCGATGACCTGGCCGGTGGCCGCCCGTACGAAGGCGGGGTCGGCGCGCCGCACCCTCTCTGCGCCGGCCGTCCTGGCGATCAGGTCGGTGTCGACGCGGTGGGCGCCGCTGGTGAGCACCAGGAGCGGCTCGCCGTCGGCGTCGAATATCAGGCTGTTGGCGATGGCGCCGACCTCGCAGCCGAGCTGCGCGGCCGCGGTGGCGGCGGTCGGGGTGGCCTCCGCGAAGACGACGATCTCGCCGGGGACGCCGTGCTCGCGCAGGACGGCGGCGACCTTCTCGATGTTCGGATGCAACTTTTCTGGCACCCGGCCACTCTAAACAGATTGACCGTTGAGTGCCGCTTTATAACCGGCGGCCTGCACGGGGAAACCGTGCGCTATGGTCCCTTGACCCGATCCATAGTGATATGAGGAGTTGATTGAAAGTGAGGGTTGGACAGCGCCTGGGAGCGGCCGCGCTGATGACGGCGGGAGCCGTGCTCCTCTCTTCAGCGGGCATGACCCTTCCCGTCGGCGCCGCCGCGGCCCGGACCTCGGCTTCCCCGGTCGTCACGGCCGTCACAGCCGGGGCGACGGTGGCGGCTCCGTTCGCCGCCCCGGGCAGGACGCTCAAACTCGGCGCGAAGGGCGCCACGGTGAAGGTGCTCCAGACCCGGCTGGCCGCGCTCGGTTACGCCCCCGGCAGGATCGACGGCCGCTACGGCGGGGCGACCCTGGCGGCGGTCTGGGCCTTCCAGAAGGTCAACGGCATCACGCCGACCAGCACCGTGGCACGCCGGACCTGGGACGCCCTGGAGGTCCCGGTGGCGCCGAAGGTGCTCGTCCCCAACGGCAAGCCGACCCGGGTGGAGGTCAACCTCGCCAAGCAGGTGATGGTCCTCTACGTCAACGGGGTGGCGAAACTGGTCAGCCACACCTCCTCCGGCAGCGGGATCGCCTACTGCGAGACGGCGACCTGGGAGGGCAGGGCCCAGCGGTTCTGCGGCGACGCCCGCACGCCGACGGGCGACTACAAGACCACCTGGCGCAGGGACGGCTGGCACAAGTCCTACCTGGGCCAGCTCTACAACCCGATCTTCTTCAACGGGGGCATCGCCTTCCACGGCGCGCTCTCGGTGCCACTGGCGCCCGCCTCCCACGGGTGCGTACGGCTGCCGATGCACGTGGCGGAGGTCCTTCCCGGCCTGCTCGGTACGGGGGTGCCGGTGCACGTCCGAGGCAGGTTCGTCCGATAGGGCGGCGGAGCGGCCGAGCCGGCGGGTGACCCCGCCGGTCGTGAGAAGGGCCCCGGGAGACGGCGATCTCCCGGGGCCCTTTCACGTGCCGTCACGCGCCCGGAGCGTGTGTCACATGCCTGATGTGTATGACACGCGTCCGATGCGCGTGGCACGTGCCGGGATGCGTCAGATGCCGGAAGATCGAACTTTTGTTCGTCGTTTTACTTGACAGTATTAGTGATCGAATTTATGTTCGATGTGATGACACGGGGCTCGCGGCTCGTGTTCCAAGGGCGGCCGATCGGGCCCACGTCGTCGGCGGAGACGATCGGGCCAGGTCAGGACGGGCGGGGAGAGGGGAAGCTCCTCGTCCGGCCGTCCGGTGGATTTGTCGGTGGGGTCTGCGAGTGTGACACCACCGGCGAAAACGCCGGAGCCGCTTGCGACCAAGGAGGCTGAAGCGATATGACCCCTCGGCTCAGCGATTCCGGTGGGCCCCGGTTGTCCCCCACGGTGCGGGCGCACCTCACAGACGCGCGCGACTGCCTCGAAGAGGCCGCCGCCGCCCGGACCTCCGCCGCGCGTTACGTCGCGGCCCACCTCGCCGCGCTCAGGGCGGCCGCCGCCGTCCTGGCGGCCCGTCCCCGTCCCATGGAGGGCCGCAGGAGGCGCAGGCTGCGCAGCGCCTGGGAGATGCTGCCCGAGGCCGAGCCCCGCCTGGCCGAGTGGGCCCCCTACTTCGAGACGAGCGCGGCCAAGCGGGCCGCCGCCGAGGCGGGCCTGACCCGCACGGTGTCCTCGCGAGACGCCGAGGAGCTCGTCTCCGAGGCGGAGCGTTTCGTCACCACCGTGGAGAAGCTGCTCGGCGTGCCGAGCCAGCCCCTGCTCCCCGGCGAGATCCCCCTAGCCGGTTAGAGCCGGAGCGGCCTCCCACCCGGGGTCGCCGCCCGAGCTCACCGGCGCCGTCCCCGCACGTCCCGTGTCCCCCGGTCCCGCCGGCGGGCACAGGGCGTGCGGGGACGTTTTCGTGTCCCCGTCCTTCAGTCCACCGGTTCCTCGCGCCGTCGTTCTGTCACGCCACCGTTCCTCGCGCCACGGACGCCACGGTTCCTCGCGCCGTGATCTTCGCGCCGTCGTTTTCGCGCCGTCGTTTTTCGCGCTCCGGACTCACGCCGCCGTGGAGCTCTGGCGGGCGGCACGGTGGCGCAGCAGGAGCATCGCGGCGTCGTCGCCCAGCGGCCTGCCCACGTGGCCGAGCAGATCGGCGCGGAGGGCGTCCAGCGAGCCCTGGGGGTCGTCGCCGTCCAGCAGGTGCGCCCGCTCCAGCAGCGGATAGAACTCGCCCGTGTCGTCGCGCGCCTCGATGACCCCGTCGGTGTAGAAGAGGACCTGGTCGCCCGGCTCGAACGGGATGTGGTGCGGCCGGGGCTCGCTGGCCTTGAGGGCGCTCATGCCCAGCGGGAGCGCCTCGTCCGGCGGGTCGGCGAACCAGATCCCGTCGTCGGCGTCGAGCACCATGGGCGCCGGGTGGCCGCAGTTGATGACGGTGATGGTGGAACCACCGCTGATCTCGGCCAGTACGGCGGTCACGAACTGCTCACCGGACAGCTCGCGGGCCAGGGCGTTCTCCAGACGCGCCACGACGCCCTGCAGCGTTCTCTCGTCGTGCGCCGCCTCACGGAAGGCCCCGAGCACGACCGCGGCCGTCTCCACGGCCTCCAGGCCCTTGCCCTGGACGTCTCCCACGATGATCCGGACCCCGTGCGGGGTGGTGACGACCTCGTACAGGTCGCCGCCGATCCTGGCCTCGGCCGTGGCGGAGGTGTACGAGACGGCCACGCCGATGCCGGGTCCCGCGCGACGGGGCACCGGGCGCAGCAGCACCCGCTGGGCGGCCTCGGCCACCGAGCGCACGTCGGCGAGCTGGTGTTCGTGGCGCAGCCGCCCGGCGCTGGCCAGCACGCTGGCCACGGTGACGCCGAGGATGGCGAGGAGGGTGATGTCGGTGCGGGGCATCCAGAGGATGTCGTTGTAGACGCCGAGCGCGAGGCACAGCACCAGGGCGACGACACCGACCACCGTGGTGCGGGCGAGGCCGCACGCCACGCTGGCGAAGGCGGGGCCGAGGGCGAGCAGCGGCAGGAGGCCGGAGGTGGGGCCCGAGCCGAAGTCGATCAGGGCCACCACGGCCATGACGACGAACGGCAGGAGTTTCAGGGTGTCCTGCGTCTTGGTGGTGCCGATCGAGGTCAGCAGCCCCAGGAAGGCGCGTGTCCTGGTCGATCCCAGCGACGCCATGACGGCGCGGAGACGGCTTTTCGGGCTCGGTCGAGAGTGATCAAGCCGATCATCCCCCGAGGCCATGTCCACCACATCTCGCTAAACGCATGTTTGCCTTTTCCTACCACAACGGCTGTAGCCCGGGGCGGGACGAGACGCACGTTTCTGCTGAGAGCAAGATTATCTGCGGGGTGGGCACGCCGGTTCCGGCGCACCCACGACCGGTCAGGGGTCGTCAGAAGGACTCGACGGCTCGGCGAGCCTCCGGGTCCAGGACACCCCAGCTGATGAGCTCCTCGGTGAGCTCACTGGGGGACTTGTCGTATATCACGGCGAGGGAGCGGAGGTCCTCCTGGCGGATGGACAGCACCTTGCCGTTGTAGTCGCCACGCTGGCTCTGGATGGTGGCCGCGTAGCGGGCGAGCGCGCCTGCCTTCTCCTTGGGGAGCTGGGCAAGACGCTCAAGGTCGATCACAAGCTTCGGTGTCGGGCCGAGGGGGCTCGGAGCGGCCCCTCCCGGCAGCAATTCCGAGACCGGCACCCCGTAGAAATCAGCCAGTTCGGCAAGCTTCTGCACGGTGACAGCACGGTCGCCACGCTCGTAGGAGCCGACGACGACCGCCTTCCAGCGCCCACGGGACTTCTCTTCGACTCCGTGCAGGGACAGGCCCTGCTGGGTGCGAATGGCGCGGAGTCGTGCACCCAGCGACTTGGCGTACTCAGACGGCATGGTGTGGCCCCCCGGCTCTGTTATGTAGTGCTCTCAACTTGATTGTGCTACCTCGCAACTTATGCCCAGTTCACCGGGTTGGTGCCTGGGGTAGGCACCTTCGGTGACCGGTGCGTCAGGGTTCACCCGATAACGCCACGAGGTGTGGTTACGGACAGTGACGGTAAAGCTGTGGGCGCCTAAGGTCAAGCTGATTGGAAAAAAGATGTCGAATCCGGTCCGGTGGGGTCCGCCTCAAACGCCACGCTTGTCCTACTTGGGATCGCGAAACCTCCGGTTTTTTCGGGACTTTCGCCGGATTCCCGCATCTTCTGGAGGATGTCCGGGCGGTGGCGTCACCGGGCGCGGCGACGGGCGTATGATCTTGAACGACACGTCGGCGGGAAATACCCGGTGCGACGGTCCCGTCCGGCCGGAGACGGGGATCGGCGGTGTTCCCACATGTCCCCGTATGCCCCTATGTGCCCTTGTGTGCCCCTGTGTACCTCGTGTGCCGCCCGGAGCCCGCGAGCGCCGTCCCGACCCGCGTCTCCGGCGTCTTAAGGCGTATACGCACGCCCGGTGATCCGGGCCGGGGACACGTTCCTCACGGCCGGGCCCTCCGCGCAGGCTCCCGGAGGACCCGGGCTCCCTGGGGAAGGGCTCAGATGCCGTCGCGTTCGAGCGGGCAGCTCATGCAGCGCGGGCCGCCCCGGCCCCGACCGAGCTCGCTGCCCCGGATCGTGATGACCTCGATCCCGTTCTCGCGCAGGTGGTTGTTGGTGGTCGTGTTGCGCTCGTAGGCCACCACCACGCCGGGACGCAGGGCCAGCACGTTGCAGCCGTCATCCCACTGTTCCCGCTCGGAGGCGTACACGTCCTGCGTCGGGGTGAGGACCTTGATGTCGTCCAGCCCGATCGCCCGCGCGATGGCCCGGTGCATGTCCTCGGGGGGATGGTCGGTGATCTTGAGTTCCTTCTCGTTGTCGCCGGGCTCGACCGTGTAGGAGGGCAGCATGCCCAGCCCCGCGAACTTGGTGAAGACGCCGACGTCCACGTTGGTCATGACCGTGTCCAGGTGCATGAAGGCCCGCGCCTTCGGCATGTCCAGCGCGACGATCCTCGTCGCCGCCCCCCGCTTGAACAGGCTCCGCGCGAGCATCTCGACCGCCTGGGGCTGGGTGCGCTCGCTGATCCCCACCAGCACCGCGCCCCGGCCGATGACGAGCACGTCGCCGCCCTCGATGGTGGCGGGCGCCGCGGGGGTCCCGGGCATCCAGACGTTGTAGCCGCCCTCGTCCGGCCGGTCGTAGCCGGGCGCGAAGACCGGGTGGTAGCGGTAGATCGCCTCCATGTTGACGGTCTCGCGGCGGCGGGCCTTCTTCTTCATCGCGTTGATCGAGACGCCGTCGTAGATCCAGCAGGAGGTGTCGCGGGTGAACAGGTGGTTGGGCAGCGGGGGCAGCACGAAGTCGTCCGGCCTGAGCGTGTGGAAGGCGAGGCTCTTGGGGTCGGTGCCCATGTCCACCAGCTCGCGCTTGGTGATGCCCCCGGTGAGATAGCGCTTGAGCGTGACGGAGTCCATCGCGTCGAGCGCGTTGCGGACGGCGTCGACGGCCATCGGGCCGAAGTAGCGCTCGTCGGCGATGCCGTCCAGGATGTGCCTGCGCGCCTCGGGGATCTCGACCGTCTCGTGGAGCAGGTCGGAGAGCATGTGGACGGTGACGCCCTGGTCGACCAGGAGCCTCTGCCACTCCTCGTGCTCCTCCACGGCGCGCTGCACCCACAGCACGTCGTCGAAGAGGAAGTCGTCCTTGTTCGACGGGGTGAGCCGTTTCAGGGCGAGTTCGGGCCTGTGCAGCAGGACCTGGCGGAGCCGGCCGACCTCGGAGTCGACGTGAAAGGCCATTTCTCTTCCTTCGCGGCTGGTGGCGGGCCCACCGGGACGGCTGCGCCCGGGGCGTGGTCGTCATGCTTCGCCGTGGTGCGGATGTGAGGCGCATACCCGGAAGACCAAGGGGAAGTCAGCGAAGATCGTGATATTCATGCACTTTCGAGAAGGTTACCGGGGTGGATCCGCGGTGTTCGCGGAGCTGACCCCCTCTTCGGGTGAACCGTCACCCGGCTGGTACCTTGAAGTCGTTGACTTCCTTTAAGACCCGTCCCGTGAGGCGGGAAAGGTGGTGTTCCTCCTTGGCCGAGGCCAATTCGCGTGCGCTACCGCATGCGCAGGGCGGCGCCCACGCCGTCCTTGAGCAGTCCGACATCAACCGGGCTCTGATCCGCATCTCCCACGAGATCCTTGAGCGGACCAAGGGCGGCGAGAACGTCGTCCTCCTGGGCATTCCCACCCGCGGCGTCCACCTGGCCCGCCGCCTGGCCGCCCACATCAAGCAGTTCGAGGGCCGCACGGTCCCCGTCGGCTCCCTCGACGTCACGATGTACCGCGACGACCTCCGGCTGCGCCCCGCCCGCGCGCTGGGCCGCACCGAGCTGCCCGCCGACGGCATCGACGGCAGGGTGGTCGTCCTCGTCGACGACGTCCTCTACTCGGGCCGCACCGTCCGCGCCGCCCTCGACGCCCTCAACGACCTGGGCCGCCCGCAGGCCGTGCAGCTCGCCGCCCTGGTCGACCGGGGCCACCGCGAGCTGCCCATCCGCCCCGACTACGTGGGCAAGAACCTGCCGACCTCCAAGTCCGAGAGCGTCAAGGTCTACCTGGAGGAGAACGACGGCAGCGACGCCGTCCTGCTGCTGAAGGAGGACGACCGGTGAAACGGCACCTGATCTCCGCGGCCGACCTGACCCGCGACGACGCCCTGCTCATCCTGGACACCGCCGACGAACTGGCGAAGATCTCGGAACGTTCCATCAAGAAGCTCCCCACCCTGCGGGGCCGCACGGTGGTGAACCTCTTCTTCGAGGACTCCACCCGGACCAGGATCTCCTTCGAGGCCGCCGCCAAGCGCCTGTCGGCCGACGTCATCAACTTCTCCGCCAAGGGTTCCAGCGTCTCCAAGGGCGAGTCGCTCAAGGACACCGCGCTCACCCTGGAGGCGATGGGCGCCGACGCCGTCGTCATCCGCCACAGCGCCTCGGGCGCGCCGCACCGGCTGGCCGGCTGGGTGCGCGGCAGCGTCGTCAACGCCGGCGACGGCACCCACGAGCACCCCACCCAGGCCCTGCTCGACGCCTTCACCATGCGCCGCCGCCTGGGCCCGCTGGACGGCAGGAAGGTCACCATCGTCGGCGACGTGCTGCACAGCCGGGTGGCCCGCTCCAACGTGCTGCTGCTGGCCACGCTCGGCGCCGAGGTGACCCTGGTCGCCCCGCCGACCCTGTTCCCGGTCCAGGTCGGCTCCTGGCCGTGCGAGGTCTCGTACGACCTCGACGCGGTGCTGCCCAAGTCCGACGTGGTGATGATGCTGCGCGTGCAGCGCGAGCGCATGAACGCGGCGTTCTTCCCCACCGAGCGGGAGTACAGCCGCCGCTACGGGCTCGACCGCGACCGCGTCGCCAAGATGCCCGACCACGCCATCGTGATGCACCCCGGCCCGATGAACCGGGGCATGGAGATCGCGGCCGAGGTGGCCGACTCGCCGCGCTCGACGATCGTCGAGCAGGTCGCCAACGGGGTGACCGCACGCATGGCCGTCCTGTACCTGCTGCTTGGCGGCGCCGACCTCCGGGGAGAGATCTGATGAACGACCGCATCGGGGCCACGCGTGACGGCATCGTCATCAGGGGCGCCAGGATCCTCGGCGGCGACCCGGCCGACATCCTGATCCGCGACGGCCTCCTGGTGGAGATCGGCCAGGGGCTGACCGGCGGGGAGACCGTCGAGGCCGAGGGGCTGATCGCCCTGCCCGGCCTGGTCGACCTGCACACCCACCTGCGCGAGCCGGGCCGCGAGGACGCCGAGACCGTCGCCACCGGCACCCGCGCCGCCGCCCTCGGCGGCTACACCGCCGTGCACGCCATGGCCAACACCGAGCCGGTCGCCGACACCGCGGGCGTCGTCGAGCAGGTCTGGCGCCTGGGCCAGGAGGCGGGCCACTGCGACGTGCGGCCCGTCGGCGCCGTCACCGTCGGCCTGGGCGGCGAGCGCCTCGCCGAACTCGGCGCGATGGCCGACTCCGCCGCGCGGGTCCGGGTCTTCTCCGACGACGGCAAGTGCGTCTCCGACGCGGTGCTCATGCGCCGCGCCCTGGAGTACGTCAAGGCGTTCGACGGCGTCGTCGCCCAGCACGCCCAGGAGCCGCGCCTGACCGAGGGCGCGCAGATGAACGAGGGCGCGGTCTCGGGGCGGCTCGGCCTGACCGGGTGGCCCGCGGTCGCCGAGGAGGCGATCATCGCCCGCGACTGCCTGCTCGCCGCTCACGTCGGCTCGCGCCTGCACGTCTGCCACGTCTCCACGGCCGGTTCCGTGGAGATCATCCGCTGGGCCAAGTCCAAGGGCTGGGACGTCACCGCCGAGGTGACCCCGCACCACCTGCTCCTCACCGACGACCTGGTCGAGGACTCCCCGGTCGGCTCCTACAACCCGATCTACAAGGTGAACCCGCCGCTGCGCACCCGCGCGGACGTCGAGGCGCTGCGCGAGGCCCTGGCCGACGGCACGATCGACTGCGTGGCCACCGACCACGCCCCGCACCCGGTCGAGGACAAGGAGACCGAGTGGGCCGCCGCCGCGATGGGCATGATCGGCCTGGAGACGGCGCTGGCCGTGGTCCAGGAGGCGATGGTCGACACGGGCCTGCTCGACTGGGCCGGTGTCGCCGAGCGCATGTCCCTCGCCCCGGCCAGGATCGGCAGGCTCCAGGACCACGGGCGGCCGATCGAGGCCGGGGCCCCGGCCAACATCACCCTCTACGACCCGTCGGTGCGTGCCGAGGTCGACCCGTCGGGCTACGCTTCCAGGAGCCGCAACACGCCCTACCAGGGCCTGACCCTGCCCGGCCGCGTCGTCGCGACCTTCCTGCGCGGCAGGCCGACCGTCCTGGACGGAAAGCTCACGTGAGGATCCTCCTCCGACGCGCCCGGCGCGCCCGGCCGGCCGCCGCGCGGACCGCGTCGGATACCTTCTCCTTTCCCTCCCCGGGACGCGGGGGCGTCCCGTCCGGCGAGGGGACGGCGACCCAACGTGCCGGATATTTCATACTTTGCGGAGCTGTAACCGAGATGATCGGGGTGTGTGAGTGACCGCAGTGCTAGTGCTGGAAGACGGACGCGTCTTCCACGGGACCCCTTACGGCGCCGAGGGCGAGACCTTCGGCGAGATGGTCTTCAACACCGGGATGACCGGCTACCAGGAGACGCTGACCGACCCGTCGTACCACCGCCAGATCGTCGCGATGACCGCGCCCCACATCGGGAACACCGGGGTCAACGACGAGGATCCGGAGTCGTCGCGGGTGTGGGTGGCCGGATACGTGGTCCGCGAGCCCGCCCGGACGGCCTCCAACTGGCGATCCACCCGTTCCCTGGACGACTACCTCAGGGAGCAGGGCGTCGTCGGCATCGCCATCACCGGCACCCGCGCCCTCACCCGCCACCTGCGGGAGCGGGGGGCGATGCGGGCCGGGGTCTTCTCCGGCAAGGCCCTGGCGCCGGTCGAGGAGCTGCTGGAGCGGGTGCTCGGCAGCCCCGCGATGGAGGGCGCCGACCTGGCCGGGGAGGTCTCCACCCCGAAGCCGTACGTCGTGCCCGCGATCGGTCCCAGGCGCTTCACCGTGGCCGCCGTCGATCTCGGCATCAAGGCGATGACGCCGCACCGGATGGCCGAGCGCGGCTGCGAGGTGCACGTGCTGCCCGCCTCCGTCACCGCCGAGGAGATCCTCGCGCTCGGCCCCGACGGGGTGTTCTTCTCCAACGGCCCCGGCGACCCCGCCACCGCGGACGGCCCGGTCAAGGCGCTTCGCGGCGTCCTCGACGCGGGTGTCCCCTTCTTCGGCATCTGCTTCGGCAACCAGCTCTTCGGGCGGGCGCTGGGGCTGGGCACCTACAAGCTGCGCTACGGCCACCGCGGCGTCAACCAGCCGGTGCAGCACCGCGGCACCGGCAAGGTGGAGATCTCCGCGCACAACCACGGCTTCGCGGTGCGCGCGCCGCTGGAGGGCGTGTTCGACACGCCGTACGGACCGGCGGAGGTCAGCCACGTCAACCTCAACGACGACTGCGTCGAGGGGCTGCGGCTGCTGGACCGCCCCGCGTTCAGCGTCCAGTACCACCCCGAGGCCGCGGCGGGCCCGCACGACTCGGCCGGCCTGTTCGACGACTTCTGCGCGTTGATGGCGGGCGGGCGGGGAACGGTCAGCGAGGTGAGCGCTAACACGGGCGCGGCCCCGGGCGGAGCGACCATGAGTACGAGCACGGAGGGAAGCAAGGGTGCCTAAGCGCACGGACATCCAGTCGATCATGGTGATCGGCTCAGGGCCGATCGTGATCGGCCAGGCCTGCGAGTTCGACTACTCGGGCACCCAGGCCTGCCGCGTGCTGCGTGCCGAGGGCTTCCGCGTGATCCTCGTCAACAGCAACCCGGCGACCATCATGACCGACCCCGAGTTCGCGGACGCCACCTACGTCGAGCCCATCACCCCCGACATCGTCGAGAAGATCATCGCCAAGGAGCGGCCCGACGCGCTGCTGCCCACCCTGGGCGGGCAGACCGCGCTGAACACCGCGATCTCCCTGTACGAGGCCGGGGTCCTGGAGCGCTACGAGGTCGAGCTGATCGGCGCCGACGTCGACGCCATCCAGGCGGGCGAGAACCGCGAGCTGTTCAAGGGCATCGTGGCCAAGGTCGCCGCCGAACGCGGCCTCAACGCCGAGTCGGCGCGCTCGTTCGTCTGCCACACCATGGACGAGTGCGTGGCCGCCGCGGGCGAGCTGGGCTACCCGCTGGTGGTGCGGCCCTCCTTCACCATGGGCGGGGTCGGCTCGGGCTTCGCGCACGACGAGGAGGGGCTGCGCCGCATCGCCGGGGCGGGCCTCGACGCCTCGCCGACCACCGAGGTGCTCCTGGAGGAGTCCATCCTCGGCTGGAAGGAGTACGAACTGGAGGTCATGCGCGACCGGGCCGACAACGTGGTGATCGTCTGCTCGATCGAGAACATCGACCCGATGGGCGTGCACACCGGCGACAGCGTCACCGTGGCCCCCGCGCTGACGCTGACCGACCGCGAATACCAGAACATGCGCGACGTGGCCATCGCGGTCATCCGCGAGGTCGGCGTCGACACCGGCGGCTGCAACATCCAGTTCGCCGTCGACCCGCGTACCGGCCGCATGGTCGTCATCGAGATGAACCCCCGCGTCTCGCGCTCCTCGGCGCTCGCGTCCAAGGCCACCGGCTTCCCGATCGCGAAGATCGCCGCCAAGCTGGCCATCGGCTACACCCTGGACGAGATCCCCAACGACATCACGAAGGAGACCCCGGCGTCGTTCGAGCCCTCGCTCGACTACGTCGTGGTCAAGGTGCCGAGGTTCGCGTTCGAGAAGTTCACCGGGGCCGACCGGACCCTCACCACCCACATGAAGTCGGTGGGCGAGGCGATGGCGATCGGCCGGTCCTTCCCGGAGGCCCTGCAGAAGGCCCTGCGCTCGCTGGAGAAGAAGGGCGCCTCCTTCAGCTGGGCGGGGGAGCCGGGCGACAGGGACGAGCTCCTGGCCGCCTGCCGCGTCCCGCACGACGGGCGGCTGTTCACCATGCAGCAGGCCATCCGCGCCGGGGCCACGATCGAAGAGCTGTCGCGGGCCACCTCCGTCGACCCGTGGTTCCTCGACCAGCTCATCGCGATCGACGAGGTGGCCACCGAACTGCGCGAGGCGCCGCAGCTGACCGCGGAGATGCTGATCCGGGTCAAGCGGTACGGCTTCAGCGACGCGCAGATCGCCGAGCTGCGCGGCATGACCGAGCCGAGGGTGCGCGACCTGCGCCACGCGCTCGGCGTCCGGCCGGTCTACAACACCGTCGACACCTGCGCCGCCGAGTTCGCCGCCCAGACCCCCTACCTGTACTCCACCTACGACGAGGAGACCGAGGTCCCCCACGGGGAGCGTCCCAAGGTCCTCATCCTCGGGTCGGGGCCCAACAGGATCGGCCAGGGCATCGAGTTCGACTACGCGTGCGTGCACGCCTCCTTCGAGCTGTCGGCGGCCGGATACGAGACCGTCATGATCAACTGCAACCCCGAGACGGTCTCCACCGACTACGACACCTCCGACCGCCTCTACTTCGAGCCGCTCACCCTGGAGGACGTCCTGGAGGTCGTCCACGCCGAGCAGCAGACCGGCCCCGTGGTGGGCGTCATCGTCCAGCTCGGCGGCCAGACCCCGCTCGGCCTGGCCCAGTCGCTCAAGGACGCCGGGGTCCCGATCGTCGGCACCTCGCCCGAGTCGATCCACCTCGCCGAGGAGCGCGGCGCGTTCGGCAGGGTCCTCGCCGAGGCGGGCCTGCCCGCGCCCAAACACGGCGTCGCGGTGACGGAGGACGAGGCGCTGGCCATCGCCGCCGAGATCGGCTACCCGGTGCTGGTGCGCCCCTCCTACGTGCTGGGCGGCGCCGGGATGGCCATCGTCTACGACGACGACACCCTGATCTCCTACATGGCCAAGGCGGGCGCGGCCAGCGACCACCCGGTGCTGGTGGACAAGTTCCTCGACGAGGCCGTGGAGATCGACGTCGACGCCCTGTTCGACGGCGAGGAACTCTACCTCGGCGGCGTGATGGAGCACATCGAGGAGGCCGGGATCCACTCCGGCGACTCGGCGTGCTCGCTGCCGCCGATGACGCTGGGCGGCTACGACATCAAGCGCATCCGCGCCGCCACCGAGGCCATCGCCAGGGGAGTGGGCGTACGCGGCCTGCTCAACGTGCAGTACGCCATGTCGGCCAACATCCTGTACGTCCTGGAGGCCAACCCCCGCGCCAGCCGTACGGTCCCGTTCGTCTCCAAGGCCACGGCGGTGCCGCTGGCCAAGGCGGCGGCCAGGGTGATGATGGGCGCCACGGTGGCCGGGCTGCGCGCCGAGGGCCTGCTGCCCGCGACCGGCGACGGCGGCACCATGCCGCTGGACGCGCCCATCGCGGTCAAGGAGGCCGTGCTGCCGTTCAACCGGTTCCGCGGCGTGGACATCGTGCTCAGCCCCGAGATGCGCTCCACCGGCGAGGTCATGGGCATCGACGAGTTCTTCGGCACCGCCTACGCCAAGTCGCAGGCCGCCGCGTACGGCTCGCTGCCCACCAAGGGCCGGGCGTTCGTCTCGGTGGCCAACCGCGACAAACGCGCCATGATCTTCCCGGTCAAGGCCCTCGCCGACCTCGGTTTCGAGATCCTCGCCACCGAGGGCACCGCCGAAGTACTGCGCCGCAACGGCGTCCATGCCAAGATCGTGCGCAAGCACAGCGAGGGGACCGGCCCCGAGGGCGAACAGACCATCGTCCGGCGCATCCTGGACGGGGAGGTGGACCTCATCGTCAACACCCCCTTCGGCAGTCCCGGCCAGTCGGGGCCGCGCCTGGACGGCTACGAGATCCGTACCGCCGCGGTGCTGCGCGCCATCCCCTGCATCACCACCGTCCAGGGGCTCGCCGCGGCCGTACAGGGCATCCAGGCGATCGTCCGCGGCGACATCGGCGTACGGTCCCTCCAGGAGCACGCGAAGCGTTTGCGGAGCGGCTGAGGAGCGGGGCCGGTGCCTGAGCGGAGGTGAGGGAGACGCCTGTTACCCCGGTGCAGGTGACCGGCACGGTGCTGACGACGCGCCGCGTCGACGCCTATCATGCGCTGACCGTGGTGGCGCCCGGCATCGCCGAGCGCTTCCGGCCCGGTCACTTCGTCGGGGTGGCCGTCGGCGGGGCGCGGACGTCGATGCTGACGCGCCGCGCCTTCTTCGTGCACGACGTCAAGCCCGACTACGGGGGCACGGTCGAGTTCGTCTTCTCCGTACGGGGTCCCGGCACGGCCTGGCTGGCCGAGCGCCGCGCCCGCGACACCCTCGACCTGGTGGGCCCGCTCGGCCGCCCGTTCCCGCTGCCCAGGGACCCGGTGACCTGCGTCCTGGTCGGTGCAGAACACGGCTCGGCGACGCTGTTCACCGTGGCCGACGCCCTCCAGGGGCGCGGCTGCCGCGTCGACTTCGTCCTCGGCGCGACCTCCGCCGACCGGGTGTTCGGCGCCCTGCGGGCCAGGAGGATGGGGGAGACCACCACGCTGACCACCGAGGACGGCTCCCTGGGCATGCGCGGCCGGGTGACCGACGTGCTGCCCGGAGTGATCGCCGACGTGCGGGCCGACGCCGTCTACGCCTGCGGCCCGATGCCGGTGCTGCGCGGCGTCACCGCGGTGGCGGTCGAGTTCGACATCCCCGTCCAGGTGGCCGTCGAGGAGGGGATGGCGTGCGGGATCGGCGTGTGCATGACGTGCGTGCTGCCGGTCATCGGGGACGACGGTGTAACCCGGATGGTCCGCTCGTGCGTCGAAGGACCGGTCTTCAGGGGCGAGCGCGTCCGCTTCGACGACGTCGGCACGATCCCGTTCGACGCGCTGGGAGCACCCGGTGGGGGAACGCGGAATGCCGGTTGACATGCGGACGTACCTGGGGCACGTGGAGCTGGTCAACCCCGTCACCACGGCCGCCGGATGCGCGGCGTCGGGTTCCGAGCTCGCCCAGTTCTTCGACCTGTCCAGGATCGGCGCGCTGACCACCCGGTCGATCACGATGGCCCCCAGGGCGGGCCGGCCGACCCCCAGGATGGCCGAGACGCCCTCGGGCATGCTTAACGCCGTCGGGCTCCAGGGGCCGGGCGTGGACGCCTTCCTGGAGCGCGAGCTGCCCTGGCTGTCCCAGCGGGGCGTGCGGACCGTGGTGTCCATCGGCGGCGGCACCGTGGCCGAGTACACCGCGCTGGCCCGCAGGCTCACCGACGCTCCCGGCGTCACCGCCGTGGAGGTCAACCTGTCCTGCCCCAACATCGAGGACCGCGGCCGGGTCTTCGCCCGCGACGGCGCGGCCTCCGCCGAGGTGATCGCCTCGGTGCGCTCGGTCATGCGCTACGACGTGCCCGTGGTGGCCAAGCTCTCCCCGGACGTCGTGGACATCGTGAGCGTCGCCCGCGCGTGCGTGGACGGAGGCGCCGACGCCCTCTCGATGATCAACAACCCGCTCGGCATGAGCATCGACACCGAAGCCATGCGGCCCGCCCTCGCTGCGGTCACCGGAGGACTCTCGGGACCGGCCATCCGGCCCCTGGCCGTACGCTGCGTGTGGCAGGTCCACGCGGCCCTGCCCAGCGTGCCCATCATCGGCATGGGCGGCGTGCTGACCGGCAGGGACGCCTTCGAGCTCATCCTCGCCGGCGCCTGCGTCGTCGCCGTGGGGACGGCGCTGTTCCACGACCCCTACGCCTGCCTGCGCATCCTCCGCGAGCTGGAGGAGCTCCTGGCGGCCCGGGGGTTCCACCGGCTGGCCGACGCGGTCGGGCTGGCCCACCGCCCGCCGGGGGCGTCCACCCGGCACCGGATAGATCTTGAGGAGAGTTCCCTGTGAGGCCCGCACCCATCGCCGTCGCCCTGGACGCGCCAGACCTTGAGACCGCGGCCCACTGGGCGAGCCTGGTGACCCCGCACGTCACCACCGTCAAGGTCGGGCTGGAACTCTACCTCCGCTACGGCCCCGACGTGATCGCCTCCGTCCGAGGGGCGAGCGGAGTGCGGGTCTTCCTCGACCTGAAGCTCCACGACATCCCCAACACCGTCGCGGGCGCCGCCAGGGCCGTGGCCCGGCTCAAGCCCGCCATCCTGACCGTCCACGCCGCCGGCGGCCCCGCGATGATCCGGGCGGCCGTGGAGGCCGTGCCCAACACCCAGATCGCGGCGGTGACGCTGCTCACCTCGCTCTCGGAGGCCGACCTGGAGCGGGTGGGCATCGACGGCCCCTCGGAGGACGCCGTACGCCGCCTGTCGGCGCTCGCCGTCGCCGCGGGCGCCCAGGCCCTCGTCTGCTCGCCGCGCGAGGTCGCCGCGGTGCGCGCCGAGGTCGGTCCCGGCATCACCCTCATCACCCCCGGTGTCCGCCCCGCCGGCGCCGCGAGCCAGGACCAGGCAAGAGTAGCGACTCCCGAGCAGGCGCTGGCCGACGGAGCCGACCTCCTCGTGATCGGCCGCCCGATCACCGGCTCCGCCGACCCCGGCGCGACGGCCGCGGGCATCGCCGCCGCCCTCCGGCGCGTCTCCGCCGCCACGGGGCACCAGGTGTGACCCGCGGCCCGGGGGATGTGCCGGGCGTCGGGGTGTGGCGCGGTCCGGGGAGTGCGCGGGACGTGGTCCGGGGATCGCGCCGGGTGCCGTGTGCCGCGTGTGGAGCGGTCCGGGGAATGCGCCGGGCGTCGCGCGGCACGCGGTCCGAGACGTGGTCCGGGACACGGTCCGGGAGGTCGTCCGGTGCCGCGCGGGGCGTGTCCCCGGAACCGCCGGGCGTCGCGAGGGCCGGGGCGCGGAGAGCGCCGGGCGTCGCGTGGCGGGTAACGCCGGGAACCACCCGGTTCCGGGTGTGGGAAGGCGCGGAAGACTGCCGGGCGTCGCGGGTGAGACAACCCCTGAAAACTCGGCGCTGAGAGCAGTTTTGTCAACGTAGAGCGACGCGATGATCACACAAAGTCACGAAGTAGATTTTCTAGGGGGATAAAGTGGCCTTGACGTTGCTTGAAGCGCCATGACCAGCTAGTTTCCCTTCCCGTCCGAGTACATCGACAGGAAATTCGAGGTGACCCGGCGTGGCTCTTCCTCCCCTTACCCCTGAGCAGCGCGCCGCAGCCCTAGAGAAGGCTGCCAAGGCCCGCCGAGAGCGTGCCGAGGTGAAGAACCGCCTGAAGCACGGTGCGGTCTCTCTGGCTGAGGTGCTCAAAGACGGGCAGGCCGACGACGTCATCGGCAAGATGAAGGTTTCGGCCCTTCTCGAGTCGCTTCCCGGCGTGGGCAAGGTCCGCGCCAAGCAGCTCATGGAGCGGCTTGGAATCGCAGAGTCCCGCCGCGTGCGGGGCCTGGGTACGAACCAGCGAGCTTCGCTCGAGCGTGAGTTCGGCGGGGCCGAGAGCTAATCTCGGTTCATACGACCACGCTCGCCCCGCATGGGGGACGGCATCACGGGGGGTTTGGAGTGACCGGAACGTCGTGGTCCGACGAGAGTCGGACTCCGGAGGCAACCGCCGAGGGCGGAGCCGGTCGCTCCACATCCTCGGCCGGAAGTCCGGAGGGGGCGCGAGCCTTCCCCGGGCTCCCGGCCGGTAAGCGCCTGACGGTCCTGTCCGGGCCGTCGGGCGTCGGCAAGTCCACGGTCGTCGCCGAGCTTCGGCGGGCACACCCGGAGGTGTGGCTGTCGGTCTCGGTGACCACCAGGAAGCCCCGTCCGGGGGAGACCCACGGCGTCGAGTACTTCTTCGCCGACGACGAGGAGTTCGACCGCCTCGCCGCCTCGGGCGAGCTGCTGGAATGGGCCGAGTTCGCCGGCAACCGGTACGGAACCCCGCGCGGCCCCGTGATCGAGAAGCTCGAGGCCGGGGTGCCCACGCTGCTGGAGATCGACCTCCAGGGCGCCAGGCAGGTCCGCGCGACCATGCCCGAGGCCCTGCTGGTCTTCCTCGCCCCCCCGACCTGGGGGGAGCTGGAGAAGCGCCTGCGCGGCCGGGGCACCGAGCCCGAGGACGTCATCGCCCGCCGCCTGGCGGCCGGCCGGATCGAGATGGCGGCCGAGCAGGAGTTCGACCTGACCCTCGTCAACACGTCCGTCCAGGGCGTATGCCATCGGCTGATAGCCTTATTGGCTGATGCTCCCGAGGATTCGAGCCTCGGACGTTCACCTAGCTAGGGGAAATCACACGTGGCAACCAGCGCCGCCTACTCCGAAGGCATCACCAACCCGTCGATCGACGCCCTGCTCGACATCGTCGACAGCAAGTACAGTCTCGTGATCTTCGGCTCCAAGCGGGCGCGTCAGATCAACGCCTACTACTCCCAGCTCGGGGAGGGCCTGCTCGAGTACGTCGGCCCGCTCGTCGAGACCCACGCGCAGGAGAAGCCGCTGTCCATCGCGCTGCGCGAGGTCAGCGAGGGCCTGCTCACCTCCGAGCCGATCGAGGGCTGAACCACCTCGTGCGGGCCCCAGAAGAGGCCGGGTCTCCCGGCAGGCCCAGGGTCGTCCTCGGTGTGAGCGCGGGCATCGCCGCCTACAAGGCGTGCGAGTTGCTGCGCCTGTTCACCGAGTCGGGCCACGACGTGCGCGTGGTCCCGACAAAGGAGGCGCTCCGCTTCGTCGGTGAGCCGACCTGGGCCGCGCTGTCCGGCAACCCGGTCACGACCGACGTCTGGGAGTCCGTGCACGAGGTGCCGCACGTCCGCATCGGGCAGGGCGCCGACCTGGTGGTCGTCGCGCCGGCCACCGCCGACGTGCTCGCCAAGGCCGCCCACGGGCTGGCGGGCGACCTGCTGACCAACACCCTGCTCACCGCGCGCTGCCCGGTGGTGTTCGCCCCGGCGATGCACACCGAGATGTGGGAGCACCCCGCGACCCGCGCCAACGTGGCCACGCTCCGCGAGCGCGGCTCGATCGTCGTGGACCCCGCGGTGGGCCGCCTGACCGGTGCCGACACCGGCCCCGGCCGGCTGCCGGACCCGAAGGAGATCTTCGAGGTCTGCCGCCGCGTCATCGCCGGACGCCCGGCCGACCTGGCCGGTCGCCGTCTGGTGATCTCCGCCGGGGGCACCCGCGAGGCCATCGACCCGGTCCGCTTCATCGGCAACCGCTCCTCGGGTCTGCAGGGCTACGCGCTGGCCCGTACGGCCGTCGCCCGGGGGGCCGAGGTCACCCTGGTGGCCGCCAACGTCGGCCTGCCCGACCCGGCGGGGGCGAAGGTCGTCCGGGTCGAGTCGGCCCTGGAGTTGCGCGCCGCCGTGCTCGACGCGGTGGAGGGCGCCGACGCTGTGGTCATGGCCGCCGCCGTCGCCGACTTCCGGCCCTCGGCGCGGAGCGAATCGAAGATCAAGAAAACCGCCGACGAGCCTGCCGCCATTCATCTCGTGAAAAATCCCGACATTCTGGCGGAGCTGGGTGAGCGGCGCCGCGAGGGTCTCAAGCCGTACCCACGGGTGATCGCGGGATTCGCGGCCGAGACCGACGACGTCCTCGCCAACGGGCGGGCCAAGCTCGCCCGCAAGGGCTGCGACCTGCTCGTCGTGAACCAGGTCGGCGACGGTCTCGCCTTCGGCACGCCCGACAACGCGGCCGTGGTCCTGGTCGCCGGCGGGGAGCCGGTCGACATCCCGCGCGGCCCCAAGGAGGCCCTCGCCGACACGGTCTGGGACCTTGTCGCCGCGCGCCTGGTCTGACCCCTTGCCGCGGGCCACCTCCCGGCGGATACTGCCTCCGAGATGGCCTGCAATGTCGCGGCTGGGAGGGGTTTCGATCATGCCGGTCGCCGCCGCCGTCAGGGCTCGATGCCGGGCGCTGCTCCCCCCGGGTGAGGAGATCCACTACGTCCTGCCGGCGCTGTCGGTGGGCACCCCGGGCATGGCGGCCTTCCTCATCGTGGTCACCGACCGCACCATCTGCGTGATGTCCACCAAGTTCTTCGACCGCGACGCGCCGACCTCGGTGTACGCCACCCACTCCCGGCGCACCCGGCTCGGCCCGCTGGAGTTCTCCGCGGGCGCGGCCATCGAGCTCGGCGGCATGGTGTTCGAGATCGACGAGGAGTACGCCGCGGTGGTCGCCGCCGCTGACGCCGAGGTCTTCGCCCCCGAGACGCTCCCCCCCGACCCACTGCCTGATTTGTGACCTAAATACCGTTTTGGTGTGATTGCTCCTCGTGTCGCGATCGAACCCTCCTCGCATCGCGGTCGCGTGCGTTTCGAGCCCGGATTTCCTCGCGACAGAGCTCTTTTCCGTACGCGATCCGAGACTTTAAAGTGACATGATCTGAGACGGTTTCACGGCTCCACATCAGGTGGGGCTAGAATTCGCCGGAGCGCTACTGGTGTCCGCCGATGCCAGAGCCCCCAACGCCAGCAGCCGCTGCATGAGGAGCCACTGACTTGTCCCGTCGCCTGTTCACCTCCGAGTCGGTCACAGAGGGCCACCCGGACAAGATCGCCGACCAGATCAGTGACGCGATTCTCGACGCCATGCTCAAGGGTGACCCCAAGAGTCGCGTCGCGGTCGAGACGCTGATCACCACCGGTCAGGTCCACGTCGCCGGAGAGGTGACGACGGAGACCTACGTCGACATTCCCGGTCTCATCCGGGAGAAGATCCTCGAGATCGGTTACGACGCCTCGCACAAGGGCTTCGACGGCGCCTCCTGTGGCGTGTCGGTGTCCATCGGAGCGCAGTCGCCCGACATCGCCCAGGGCGTCGACGACGCCTACGAGAACCGCGAGGGCGAGGCCGGCGACGAGCTCGACCGCCAGGGCGCCGGTGACCAGGGTCTGATGTTCGGCTACGCCTGCCGCGAGACCCCCGAGCTGATGCCGCTGCCGATCCAGCTGGCGCACCGCCTCGCCGAGCGCCTGTCGCAGGTCCGCAAGGACGGCACGGTCCCCTACCTGCGTCCCGACGGCAAGACCCAGGTCACCGTCGAGTACGAGGGCGACACGCCCGTCCGGCTCGACACCGTGGTGGTCTCCACCCAGCACGCGGCCGAGATCGACCTCAAGGAGATGCTCGCTCCCGACATCAAGGAGCACGTGGTCGACCCGATCCTGGCCGACCTGGAGATCACCACCGAGGGTTACCGCCTCCTGGTCAACCCGACCGGCCGCTTCGAGATCGGCGGCCCGATGGGCGACGCCGGCCTGACCGGCCGCAAGATCATCGTTGACACCTACGGCGGCATGTCCCGCCACGGTGGCGGCGCCTTCTCCGGCAAGGACCCGTCCAAGGTCGACCGCTCGGCCGCCTACGCCATGCGCTGGGTCGCGAAGAACATCGTGGCCGCCGGTCTGGCCGACCGCGCCGAGGTCCAGGTCGCCTACGCCATCGGCAAGGCTCACCCGGTCGGCGTGTTCGTCGAGACCTTCGGCACCGAGAAGACCGACGTCGAGAAGATCCAGCAGGCCGTGCTGGAGGTCTTCGACCTGCGCCCGGCCGCGATCATCCGCGACCTCGACCTGCTCCGCCCGATCTACTCGGGCACCTCCGCGTACGGTCACTTCGGCCGCGAGGGCTTCTCCTGGGAGTCCACCGACCGCTCCGACGCCCTGCGCAGCGCCGCCGGTCTCTGACCCGCACCGCGTTTCCCGACGGCCCCCGTGAGTTCGCTCACGGGGGCCGTTCGCGTTCCCCGCTCCGTCCCGCCCGGCGAGATGCCGGACAACGGTCGCGGGGGCGACGGCCTCTCGAAGTGAGCGGGGGAGCCGAGTCTCCCCCTTGGAGTTCGTTCGCGGCGGCGATCCGCGTTTCCGCCGGACAACCCGTTCCGATGAGGGCGCGTCCCGGATATTCGGTGCTTTTCCCCAGGTCGGAGGCGATCGCGTCACGCTCGTCGAGTTCGGGGAACAGGTCCGCGAGATCTCCGGGAGACAGGTCGTCGAACGGTGTCCCGGCCCTTTCCGGATTGTCGGCAGCAACAAACGGAAAGCGGCTCGGATTAGCGGTTCGGCGGGTCGGATCCCTGTTCTCGGAGCCTTTCCGGGTGCGGGGACGAAGCCATCTCAGTGATGCGTATTTGGTAAGGGAACGTGCCCGACAACCGGACGGGAGTTCGGCCGCCTTGGGAGGTGACGGACACGGTGTGCGGTGATCCGGGGATTTTCCGGGTCTTCGTGGAAAGTCCCGAGGCCGTTGTCGCGGCCGGCCTCCCGCCGGCCTGATCCGCTCCGGTGCGGACGCGCGCCGCCCGCGGGCCTCGAGGCCGTCGTTTCCCGCCGGGTGCGGCGTCCCGGCACGCCTGCTGGAAACGAACGCCGAAGGGGTATGTACCCCGTTTTTTGATCTTTGCTGGTGAGGGCCGTGTTCCCGACTTGACAACTCATTTAGGTTAGGCAACCCTAAGCGTTGCTTAAGCTGAAAAAGTACGGCTTCTAGTACAAAAAGGACTACCGATGGCCCGCGTACTGCCCCTGCGTCTCGCCGGCGCCCTCGCGTCGATCGCGCTGCTGATCTCCGCGGCGGGATGCGGATCCGGCTCGTCCACGACCTCGGCCGAGCCGGCGGGCACCGGGCAGGCCACCGGGCAGAGCACCCAGGGGGCCGCGTCGGCCTTCCCCGTCACCATCGCGCACAAGTACGCCAGCACCACGATCAAGGCGGCGCCGAAGCGGATCGTCACGGTGGGGCTGACCGACCAGGACGCCCTGCTGGCCCTCGGCGTCGTCCCGGTCGCCACCACCGAGTGGTTCGGCGGCTACCCCGGCGCCGTGGGACCGTGGGCCAAGGAGGAGCTGGGGAGCGCGGCGGTGCCGGAGGTGCTCAAGGACACCGGTGGCGGCCCGCAGTTCGAGAAGATCGCCGCCCTCCGGCCCGACCTGATCCTGGGACTGTACTCGGGGCTGACCCAGGAGCAGTACGACACCCTGTCGAAGATCGCCCCCACCGTGGCGCAGCCCAAGGAGTACTCCGACTTCGGGATCCCCTGGCAGGAGCTGACCCGCAAGGCGGGCCAGGCGGTCGGCAAGGCGGAGGAGGCCGACAGGCTCGTGGCGGAGCTCGACGCCCGCATCGCCGCCGACGTGGCGGCGCACCCCGAGTTCAAGGGGGCGAGCGGGCTGATGGCCACCCCGTACGAGGGCTACTTCGTCTTCGGCTCCGAGGACCCCCGCTCCCGCCTGCTCACCTCGCTCGGCTTCGCCCTCCCCGCCGACCTGGACAACGTGATCGGCGACAAGTTCGGCGCCAGCATCAGCCGTGAGCGCCTGGACCTGCTCGACACCGACGTGATCGTCTGGTCCGTCGCCAACGCCGAGACCGAACGGGCCAAGCTCCACGCCGACAAGGTGTACGCCGACCTCGGGGTGGTCAAGGAGGGACGCGAGGTCATCATCGCCGAGGGCACCGCCTACGGCAACGCCGTCTCCTTCGTCTCGGTGCTCAGCCTGCCCTACCTGCTCGACAGGCTGGTCCCGCAGCTCGCGGACGCCGTGGACGGGGACCCGGCGACCGAGGTCAAGCCCGCACAGTGACCGGCACCCCGAACGGTCCGGTCACCGAAACGCCGAACGGCCCTGTGACCGTTAAATCGAACAGCCCGGTCACCGGGACCGTGAGACGTCCGCTCGCCGCCCTGGTGGCGGCGCTGGGGGTCCTCGCCGTTCTCTGCCTGCTGTCGCTGGCGCTCGGCGCCCGTCAGATCCCGCCGGGCCAGGTGCTGGAGGCGCTGTCCGGCCACGCGCGGGACGCGGGGGTCGAGAACATCGTGTGGTCGGTCCGCGTACCGAGAACGCTGCTCGGCCTGCTCGCCGGGGCGGCGCTCGGCCTGTCCGGCGCGCTGATGCAGGCCCTGACCCGCAACCCGCTCGCCGATCCGGGACTGCTCGGCGTCAGCGCCGGTGCCGCCTTCGCCGTCGTGCTGTCGGTCGCCCTGCTGGGCATCGCGACGATCGCCGGTTTCATCTGGTTCGCCTTCGCGGGCGCGCTGACCGCCAGCGTCGTGGTCTACCTGCTGAGCGGCCTGGGACCCGGCGGCACGACACCGGTCAAGCTCGCCCTGGCCGGTGTCGCGGTCACCTTCATGCTCAGCTCCCTGACCAGCGCCATCGTGCTGATCGACCCCGAGTCGCTCAACCGGTACCGCTTCTGGTCGGCGGGGTCGCTGGCCGGGCAGAACACCCAGGTCCTGCTCCAGATCCTGCCGTTCCTCGCGGCCGGGACCCTCCTGGCCCTCGCCTCGGCGCCCGCGCTGAACAGCATCGCCCTCGGTGACGACATCGCCACCGCGCTCGGCCGCAGGGTGGGCCTGGTCAGGTTCCAGGGGGCCGTGGCCGTCACGCTGCTGACCGGCGGGGCGGTGGCCGTCATCGGCCCCGTCGTCTTCGTCGGCCTGGTGGTGCCGCACGTCGCGCGGGTCTTCGCGCGGTACGGCGGCGCCGAGACCGACCACCGGTGGCTGCTGCCCCTGTCGATGCTGCTGGCACCGTGCCTGCTGCTGGCCGCCGACATCGCCGGGCGGATGATCGCGCCACCGGCCGAGATCCAGGCCGGTCTCATCGTCGCCTTCATCGGCGGGCCCTTCTTCGTCGCGCTGGTCCGTCGTCGCCGTCTCGCGGAGATCTAGCCGTGCCCCCCATGGTCGACAACCTCACCGTCCGCCTGGCCTCGCCGCCCGTCTCCTGGGTGGTGCGTCCCCGGCTCCTGGCCGTGTGCCTGGTCCTGGCCGCCGCGACCTTCCTCGTCCTCTGCCTCGGCATCGGCGTCGGCGACTTCCCGCTCACCGTCACCGAGGTCGTAGGGGCGCTGTGGGGTTCGGCCGACCAGGGCACCCTGTTCGTCGTACGGGAACTGCGCCTGCCCAGGGCGCTGGCCGGGCTGCTGGTGGGCGCCGCCTTCGGCCTGTCGGGCGCCCTGTTCCAGACCATGACCCGCAACCCGCTGGCGAGCCCCGACATGATCGGCATCACCGAGGGCGCCGGTACGGCGGTGGTCGCGGGGATCGTCCTCGGGCTGGGCGGCCTGGGGAGCCAGTTCCTGGGGTTCACCGGAGCCGTGCTCACCGCCCTGCTGGTCTACCTGCTGTCGTGGAGGGGCGGGATCACCGGTTACCGGATCGTGCTCGTCGGCATCGGCGTCTCGTGGATGTGCACCAGCGCGACGGACTACCTCATCGTCACCTCGGAGCTCTTCCAGGCGCACGCGGCGCTGGGCTGGCTCGTCGGCAACCTCAACGGCCAGAGCTGGGATCGGGTGGTCCCGCTCGCGCTCGCCCTGGCGGTCCTCGCGCCCGCCGCGCTGCTGCTCGGTCGCTGGACCCGCGCGCTGCAGCTCGGCGACGACGTCGCCCTGGGGCTCGGCACCCCGGTACGGCGCGCCCGGCCGCTCATGCTCCTCGTCGGCGTCGGCCTGGTCGCCTTCGGCACCGCCGCTGCCGGTCCGATCGCGTTCGTCGCCCTGGCCGCGCCCCAGATCGCCCAGCGGCTGGCCCGTACCGCGGGGCCGACCCCGGTCGCCTCCGCGTTCGCGGGGGCCCTCGTCGTGCTGGGGGCCGACCTGGTCGCGCGCAGGCTGGTCCCCGGGACCGAGCTGCCGGTCGGGGTGGTCACCGGGGCGCTCGGCGCGCCGTTCCTGCTCTGGTTGCTCGCCCGAGGCGGTCGCCGAGGCGGGGCCCGGCCCCGCCCCGCGTGGATCGGAGCCCTCCGCTCCCTCGCACGCGGCCGCGGGTCCGCCTAATCTCTGCCTCATGTCCTCACCGTCTTCTCGCCTGTTGCTGCGCAACGCGCGGCTGGGTCCCGGCGGCCCGCTCCGCCACGTCCTGATCGTCGGCGGCCGGGTCGCGGAGGTGGCCGCGGAACCGCCCCCCTGTGACGAGTCCGTCGACGCCGGGGGCGGCACCCTCCTGCCGGGCCTGTGGGACGCGCACGTGCACTCCGCGCAGTGGGCGCAGGCCCGGCGCAGGATCGACCTGACCTCGGCGCGGTCGGCGCGGGAGGCGGTCGGCCTCGTCGCCCCCTTCTCCGGTGCCGGTGCCTCCGGCGCGTCCGGCTTCACGGTCGGCTACGGCTTCCGCGACGGCCTGTGGCCGGACACGCCGCACAAGTCGCTGCTCCAGGCGGCGGCGCCCGACCGGCCGATCGTCCTGGTCAGCAATGATCTGCACACCGCCTGGTTCAGCCCGGCCGCGCTGGCGGCGATCGGCAGGGGCGGGCACCCGACGGGGGTGCTGCGCGAGCGCGACTGCTACGACGCGATGGCGGAGATGCCCCCGCCGCCCGAGGAGGAGCTGGACCGCTGGGTGGCCGAGGCCACCACCGCCGCCGCGGCCAGGGGCGTCGTCGGCGTACTGGACTTCGAGTTCGCCGACAACGTCACCGACTGGACCCGGCGGGTCCGGTCGGAGCGGATCGACGTCCGGGTCGGCTGCTCGATCCCGGTGAACCGGCTGGAGGAGGCGATCGGCCGAGGGCTGCGTACCGGCGAGCCCGTCGCCGGTACGGGGGGCCTGCTGGAGGTCGGCCCGGTCAAGACGTTCGTGGACGGGTCACTCAACACCAGGACCGCCTACTGCGCGGACCCGTACCCCGGCGGCGACGCGCGCGGGCTGCTGGAGACGGCGCCGGAGGAGCTGTACGGCGTCATGGCCCTGGCCGCCGGGCACGGGATCGACCCGGCGGTGCACGCGATCGGCGACCTGGCGGTGGGCATCGCGCTGGACGCCTTCGAGCGGACCGGCTGCCCGGGGAGGATCGAGCACGCGCAGCTGGTCCGCCCGGAGGACTTCGGGAGGTTCGCCAGGCCCGGCCTGGTCGCGGGCGTGCAACCCGCCCACGCGCCCGACGACCGCGACGTGGCCGACCTGCACTGGTCGGGGCGGACCGGCAGGGCCTTCGCCTACGCCGACCTGCTGGCGGCCGGAGCCGTCATCGAGCTGGGCTCCGACGCCCCGGTGGCGCCGCTCGACCCCTGGGACGGGATCGCCTCGGCGGTGGCCAGGACCGACGACGACCGGCCGCCGTGGCACCCTGAGCAGGCGATCCCGCTGCCGGTGGCGCTCGCGGCGGCCGCCAGGGGACGCGCGGGAGTGCGTCCCGGCGACCCCGCCGACCTGGTGATCACCGAGTACGATCCGGCCGGGCTGGACGGGGACGGCCTGCGCCGCATGCCGATCCTCGGCACCCTGCTCGGCGGACGCTGGACCTACCGCCGCTCCATCTGACGCCTCTACTCCGGACGACCGCTCTGGCGGTTCGCGGCCGGGTGGCGAGTCGAGCCTCCGTCCGGCCGGACCCGTCTCCCGTCCTCTCGACCCGGGACCGGGCTGTTCTTCGGAGTCGTCCCGATCTGGGACTGATCCGCCCTTCGGACTCCCGGCCCAAGACCGGCCCGCCCACGGGCTCTTCCCGGTCCGGGACCGGCTCGCCTTCCCCGCCGTCGTCTGGGTGGGTGCCCGGGTCTGGTAGGACAGGTGGGTGACCCACGCCAGCCCCTCGCCGGACGACGACGCCCTGCTGCCGCTCGACGCCGTCCGTGAGCGGCCCGCGCCCGGCGGTCCCGCGAGGGCGCGGGGCGGCACCGGCAAGGTCGTCAGGCGGGCCGGGCAGGCCGGGGTCGTCAGGGCCGCGAGGACGGCCAGGGCGGCGGAGGTGGCCGAGCCGGTCAGGGGGGTGCCGGAGCCGGCCGCCGAGCTGCCGGTCGCGCGGGTCGTCGTCGACACGCCGCTGCCGCACCTCGACCGGCTGTTCGACTATCTCGTCCCCGCCCCCCTGGACGCCGCCGCCGTGCCGGGGACCCGGGTCCGGGTCCGGTTCGCGGGCAAGCTCGTCGACGGGTTCCTGCTGGAACGGGCGGAGACCACCGAGCACGAGGGCAAACTCACCCGCCTGGAGAGGATCGTCTCCGCCGAGCCCGTGCTCACCCCGGAGATCGCCGCGCTGGCCCGCGCGGTGGCCGACCACTACGCCGGGACCATGGCCGACGTCCTGCGCCTGGCCGTCCCGCCCCGCCACGCCAGGGTCGAGGCCGAGGCCCCCGCCCCGGTCCCCGAGGACCCTGCGCGGGAGATGGGAACGGGCCCCGGGCCGTGGGCGGACTACCTGGAGGGGGAGGCGTTCCTGGCGGCCCTGGCCCGGGGAGGCTCCCCCCGCGCGGTGTGGACCGCCCTGCCCGGAACCGGGGAGAACGGGCCGGGGTGGCCGGAGGCGGTCGCGGTTGCCGTCCGGGAGACCCTGCGCGGGGGCAGGGGAGCCCTCGTGGTGCTTCCCGACGGCAAGGACGTGGCCCTGCTCGACGCGGCCCTGAGCGCCGTCCTGGAGCCCGGCGCGCACGTGGCGCTCACGGCCGACCTCGGGCCCGCCGAGCGCTACCGGCGGTGGCTGCGGGTGGTCAGGGGGCAGGCGCGGGTCGCGGCCGGGACCAGGGGCGCGGCGTTCGCCCCGGTCAGGGATCTCGGGCTCGCGGTCATCTGGGACGACGGCGACGATCTGCACTCCGAGCGGCTCGCCCCCTATCCGCACGCCAGGGAGGTTCTCGCCCTGCGCGCCCACCGGGCGCGGGCGGGCCTGCTCATCGGGGGATACGCCCGTACGGCCGAGGCCACCCAGCTCGTCGCGGCGGGCTGGGCCGGGCCGATCGTCGCGGCCCGCGAGACGGTCAGGGCCAGGGCGCCGAGGGTCCGCCCGGCGGGGGAGGACTCGGAGCTGGCCAGGGACGAGGCGGCCAGGGCCGCCCGGCTGCCCAGCCTCGCCTGGCGGACCCTGCGCGCCGGGCTGGAGACCGGCCCCGTGCTGGTGCAGGTCCCCCGGCGGGGCTACCTGCCCGCGCTGGCCTGCCGGAGCTGCCGGACACCGGCCCGCTGCGGGCACTGCGGCGGCCCGTTCGCGCTGCGCGGCGGCCACGTGGCCCCGTACTGCCGCTGGTGCGGCCGGATCGCGGGTGACTGGCGCTGCCCGTCCTGCGGGGGCGCCCAGGTGCGTGCCCTGGTGGTCGGTGCCCGCCGTACGGCCGAGGAGCTGGGGCGGGCCTTCCCCTCGGTGCCGGTCAGGACGTCGGGCAGGGACGGGGTGCTCGCCACGGTCGGCGCGGGCCGCGCCCTGGTGGTGGCCACCCCGGGAGCCGAGCCGGTGCCCGAGGGCGGGTACGCGGCGGCGGTGCTGCTGGACGGCTGGGCACTGCTCGGCCGGCCGGACCTGCGCGCCGCCGAGGAGACGCTGCGCCGGTGGATGAACGCGGCGGCCCTGCTGCGGACCTCCGCCGAACTGGTCGTGCTGGCCGACTCCTCACTGGCCGCCGTACAGGCTCTGCTGCGCTGGGATCCGGTGAACCATGCCGAGAGAGAACTGGCCGACAGGACAGAACTCGGTTTCCCCCCCGCGGTGAGAATGGCGACACTCACCGGATCTCCGGCCTCGGTCAGGGAAATGATCGGCGAGATGATCCTGCCGCCTGAGGCACAGGTGCTCGGTCCCGTCCCCGTCGACTCCCCCAAGGGCGATCAAGTGCGGGAACGCGCCATGGTGCGGATCGCGAGGGCGTCCGGATCGGCACTGGCCACGGCGCTGAAAGGGGCCGCCGGAGTACGCTCCGCGCGCAAGGCTCCCGAGGTGGTCAAGGTATGCATTGACCCCCTAGATGTGATTTGAGTTGTTTCCCCGATTCGCGGTGCTGGCAGTAAGCCGTTAATTTTCCCCTGTGTCGATCGAATGGGTGAATCGGGCCGTAGACGACCTGCGCGCGTGGGGGCGTGCGCACGGCCTGGACGTTGACGTGGACGAGGTGCGGCTGCTCTGCGACTACGCGAGTGACTATCTGGACGTGAACGAGCTGGGTGACTTCACCCCCGTC
This sequence comes from Streptosporangium oxazolinicum, assembly GCF_039537505.1. Classification (NCBI taxonomy): domain Bacteria; kingdom Bacillati; phylum Actinomycetota; class Actinomycetes; order Streptosporangiales; family Streptosporangiaceae; genus Streptosporangium; species Streptosporangium oxazolinicum. The sequence goes on along the minus strand of NZ_BAABAQ010000002.1, from coordinate 541,666 downwards.
GCCTTCGAGGAGCTGCTGCTCAACATCTATCCGCGCAAGGTCATCGCCCCCCCGGAGAGTGCCCCCGAGACCGTCGCCGCCGCCCGTACCCTGGTCGACTTCCTGCTCGCCACCGAGGAGATCGGCGGCAAGATGGCCGTCCGGATGAGAAGCGTCATCGATCGCATCGAGCCCGAGATGCCCATCGCCCTCGCCGACACCTCCCGGTTCGGCATGGCCAAGAGCCTCTTCAGCGCGATGGGCGCCGACTCGCTGGAGCAGGACGCCGGGAGCGCGATCCTCTCCGTCTCGGCGGTGCAGGAGGAACCCGCCGTCGAGCACTGCGACTGCCCCGGTTGCTCCCCCCTCCCGCCCGTGCGCCTGGCGCCCCGCGAGACGCTCGCCCAGAGCGCCCTGCGGGTGCCGCTGGTGACCGACGCGCGCAGGCTCGTCCAGTGGATGCTCGCCGGGGGCCGTACCCCGACCCTCAAGGGCCGGCTCAGGGTCCGCGACGCCGCCGAGGCGACCGCCCAGCTCTCGGTGGCCGACCCCGGCCTGCTGTGGGAGCTCGCGGTCCACACCGGCCTGGTGGAGGTCGAGGGCACCGCCATCTTCGACGGCGAGGACTTCGACCCGCTCGACATCTGGGCCGCGACGGTCGAGTTCGTCGTCGAGAAGGAGACCGGCGGCGCCGTGACGGGCGACGTCTCCCTCGACGAGGAGCTCTACGGCCTGTGCGACATGCTCTACCGCCTCCAGGCGCCCGTGCCGATCCCCCTCGTCAGGGAGTACCTGGAGGAGATCGGCCTGGTCGAGGACGGCGAGATCGACGTCCCCGAGGCCGTCAGGCGGCTCGCCTACTGCGGGATGGCCGAGCCGGGCGACGAGCTGCTGGAGCTCACCCCGCTGGCCCTGTGGGGGCTGCACGAGCTCTACACCGACCTGGGCATCGAGGCGCCCGAGGCGGCCGACCTGACCACCGCCGACGCGCCCGAGCTCATCGAGGGGCTGCTTTCCGGAATGCCCGCCGAGATGGCCGAGGCCGACATCGGGGGCTGGCTGGAGAACAGGACACCGGAGCAGGCGGTCACCGAGCTGCTCGGCTCCGTCTCCGGCGCGCCCTCGGTCGCCAGGGGCGTCGCGGTGACGATCGTCGACCGCCTCGGTCCCGACGCCGAGGAGGCGGTGCGCGCCTTCCTGGAGGAGCCCGAGCTGCGCCCGCACGCCATCCACTGGCTGAGCTCGCGGGGCCTGGCGGCCCCCGTGCTCACCCAGGCGGAGGTGCTCTGGATGAGCGTGGACATGCTCGCCCTCGCCATGCCCGCCGCCGAGGAGGATCCGGAGACGTTCGCCGAGAACATGTCCGCCTCCGGCCCCCCGCCACACGTGATCGAGGAGATGTGGCGGGTCGACCATCCGGAGGTCGTCGACGTCCTTGAGCTGCTCGGACGCTCCCTCAGAGATCACGGAGCGGCCAAGGCGGCCCGCAAGGCGGCCTTCAAGGCACGTTCTCGCGCCATCGGCTGAGCCGTGTATGCGTGAGGCGTGAGTGCAGTAAGTTTCACGGGTGGCAAAGAGCGGGAAGAGTGGGAACGTCTTCGACATCGGCGAACTGCGCAGGCTGGTCGATGAGCTGGGAACGGCGCCCCGCGAGCTGCGGGCGGCCGTTCTGGAGGAGTCCGTCACCGCCACGGGCCGCGGCTGCCCCCCGCGTGGCGACGCGCTGAGTTTCCCTCCCGTCGATCTCGCCGACGACGCGGAGCTGGCCGCGAGGGTGTCGCGGGTGCCGCTGGTGATCGACGCCCAGCGCCTGGCCGCCTGGACCGGCGCCCGCCAGGTGACCCCCGAGGGCCTGCTGCCCGACCCGTTCGCGCCCTGTGCCGAGCTCGGCCTGCCGGGTCCGGCGCGGCTGCACCTGCTCTGGGTGGTCGCGGTCAACACCGGCATGCTCCGCATCTCCCGGGGCAGCGTGACGCCCGGCCCGCTCACGCTCTCTCCCGACCTGCCGCCCCGGGCGCTGCTGGGATTCTGGGACGGCGTGGTGATGGACGTCCTCGACCGCGCCGACGACGACCTGACCGGCTCCCCGGTGATCGACGACCACCTGGCCGAGATGCTCGCCACGCTGTACGCCGTGCGCGAGGGGCTGTCCACCGCGACCCTGGCGAAGGGCATCCTGCAGTCGCACCAGGTGGCCTGCGGGGCCCGCCAGGCGGAGATACGGGTGCTGGCCGGCGCGCTTCCCGCCCAGCTGGAGTCGGCCCTGTCGCTCCTGGGCTACTGCGGGCTGGTCGAGACCTCGGAGGCGGGCCGGCCCAGGCTCACCCCGCTCGGCATGTGGGCCGTCCGCCAGGACCTGATGCGGGAGGGCCACGACGCGCCGACGGGCGCCGAGGTCGCCGTCTTCACCGACCTGGGCGCGGCCGAGCTGGTCGAGGCGATCATGAAGGGGGCCGCCGCGCCCAGCGCCGTCACCGTGTGGCTGGAGTCCCGCCACCCCGAGTCCGCCGCCCGCGAGCTGGTCAAGGTCGCCGCCTCGGGTACGGCCGGCCGCCGTGGCGCCGTGGGCACGATCCTGGAGGAGCTCGGCCCCGAGGCCGAGGCCCCGCTGAGGGAGGCGCTCTCCGAGCCCGCCATGTGGCGCTACGCCGCCTCCTGGCTGCACATCCGCGACCTGCCCGCGCCCGCCCTCACACCCGCCGACAACACCTGGCTCGCGGTCGACTCGCTCGCCTCGCTGCTCGAGCGCGGCGACGCCTCCGAGGCGATCTGCGAGTTCGACGCCCTCGAACCCGGCGAGGACCTCGTCCGCGTGATCGAGGAGATGGCCCTGGTGGACCACCCCGACACCTTCGCCGTCCTGGACCTGCTGGGCTCCCGCCACGGTGACGCGGCGGTGGCCAAGTCCGCGCGCAAGGCCGCCATGAAGGCCCGCTCCCGCTGACCCCGGGTCTCCCTCCCGGTCCGGGCGGTGGCCCGGGTTCCACCGTGGCCAGGTCCGCCCGCCCCCGGTAACGGCCCGCCCTCCGATGACGACCCGCCCGCTCCCGGCGGTGGCCCTCCCGTCCGGTCCCCGCGCCGGGGGCCGGGAGAAGGCCCGGGGGAGGCGGCCGTCGCCCTTAGACTGGGGCAATCCCCTGAAGCGTGAGGAGATCCCTGTTGGCCATTCAGCCGATCCGCCTTTTCGGCGACCCGGTGCTGCGCACTCCCGCCGAGCCGGTCAAGGACTTCGACAAGGAGCTGCGCAAGCTCGTCAAGGATCTCACCGACACGATGATGGACGCGCCGGGGGCCGGGCTGGCGGCACCGCAGATCGGGGTCGGCCTGCGGGTCTTCACCTACTACGTGGACGACCAGCTCGGGCACCTGATCAACCCCAACCTCGACCTGTCGGAGGACAAGGACGAGGAGGGGGAGGAGGGCTGCCTGTCGTTCCCCGGCCTGTCCTTCCCCACGCCCCGGTCGATACGGGCCGTGGCGACCGGTTTCACCATGCACGGCGAGCCGGTCACCCTGGAGGGCACCGACCTGATGGCCCGCTGCTTCCAGCACGAGACCGACCACCTGGACGGCGTGCTGTTCATCGACCGGATGGACCTCCAGCAGCGCAAACTCGCCATGAAGGCGATCCGCGAGGCCGACTGGAACGGACTGTCGGCCCCCGCGTTCAAGTTCTCCCCGCACGCCACCCAAGGGAAGGCTCTGTAGGAACCTTGCGCCTGGTCTTCGCCGGAACCCCGGACACCGCCCTGCCCTCGCTGCGGGCCCTGATCGACTCGCCTCGCCACGACGTCGTCGCCGTCGTCACGCGCCCGGACGCCCAGTCGGGCAGGGGCCGCAAGGTCCATCCGAGCCCCGTCGCCGAGCTCGCCGAGGAGGCGGGCATCGAGGTGCTCAGGCCGCCCAAGGCGGGTGACCCGGGGTTCCTCGCCCGGCTCGGGGAGCTCGCCCCCGACTGCTGCCCGGTGGTCGCCTACGGCGCGCTCCTGCCGCAGGCCACCCTCGACATCCCCCGGTACGGCTGGGTCAACCTGCACTTCTCGCTGCTGCCGGCCTGGCGTGGCGCGGCGCCGGTGCAGCACGCCGTGCTCCACGGTGACGCGATCACCGGCGCGGCCACCTTCCGGATCGTCAAGGAGCTGGACGCCGGCCCGGTCTACGGCGTGGTCACCGAGGAGATCCGCCCCGCCGACACCAGCGGGGAGTTGCTCGCCCGGCTCGCCGAGTCCGGTGCGGGGCTGCTGGCGGCCACCCTCGACGGGATCGAGGACGGCAAGCTGGAGGCCGTGCCGCAGCCCGCGGAGGGGGTGAGCCTCGCCCCGAAGATCGGCGTCGACGACGCCAGGGTCGACTGGTCCGCGCCCGCGATGCGGGTCGACCGCCTGATCCGTGCCTGCACCCCGGCCCCGGGCGCGTGGACCGGGTTCCGCGGCCAGCGGATCAAGCTGGGGCCCGTGCGACCGGCTCCGGACGCCTCCGGGCTGGCCCCCGGCCAGATCGCGGCGTCCAAGAACTCCGTCCTGGTCGGCACCGCCACCTACCCGGTCGAGCTGGGCGAGGTGCAGCCGCAGGGCAAGCGCCTGATGGGCGCGGGGGAGTGGGCCCGCGGCGTGCGGCCCACCGACGAGGATCGGCTGGCCTGAAGATCATGAGCAGTGGTAACGGCCGTAACGTCCCGCGCGGCGGGGATCACGGCTCGGCGGGCCGCTCCCGCGGCGCCGGAGGCAGGGGCAGGGGCGGACGCCCGCCCAAGCCGGTCCGCGACGAGGCGCGCAACGCCGCGTACGACCTGATGCGCGCGGTCGACGAGCGGGACGCCTACGCCAACCTGCTGATGCCCACGCTGCTGCGCGAACGCCGCCTCTCCGGGCGCGACGCGGGCCTGGCCACCGAGCTGGCCTACGGCACCCTGCGCGGCCTCGGCACCTACGACGAGATCATCGCGGCCTGCAGCGACCGGGCGCCGGAGGACGTCGACCCGCCGCTGCTGGACGCCGTCCGCCTGGGCGTGCACCAGCTGCTCAAGACGCGGGTCCCCCCGCACGCCGCCGTCGGCACCACGGTCGACCTGGTACGGCTGCGGGTGGGCGTCGGCGCGTCGAAGTACGCCAACGCCGTGCTGCGCAAGGTCTCCACCCGCTCCCTGGAGCAGTGGATCCCGATCGTGGCGCCCGACCCGGCCGACGATCCGGTGGGTCACCTGGCGGTGGCCCACAGCCACCCGAGGTGGATCGTCGACGCCCTGCGCGACGCGGTGGGCGGCGACTTCGAGGAGACGGCCGCCCTGCTCGCGGCCGACAACGAGCGTCCCAGGGTGACCCTGGTCGCCCGCCCCGGCCGCTCGTCGGTCAAGGAGCTCCTCGACGCGGGCGCGGAACCCGCCAGATACTCCCCGTACGCGGCCTACCTGCCCGAGGGCGACCCCGGCGCGGTCCTCGCCGTGGCCGAGTCGCGCGCGGCCGTCCAGGACGAGGCGAGCCAGCTCGTCGCGCTGGCCCTGACGCGGGTCCCGGTGGAGGGCCCCGACTCCCGCTGGCTCGACCTGTGCGCGGGGCCCGGCGGCAAGGCGGGCCTGCTCGACGCCATCGCGACCCGTGGCGACGAGGCGGGCCTGGGCGGCGTCGGCGCCGAAGGGCCCGTTCTGGCCACCGGAACGGCCCAGACCACCGGTACGGTCTCCGGGCCCGGCGCGGGTCCGGTGGCCTTCCCCGGCGGGGCTCACCTGCTCGCCGCCGAGTTGCAGTACCACCGGGCGCGGCTGGTGTGGCGGACGACCCGGCAGGCCGCGGTGATCACCGCGGACGGCACCGCGCCCGCCTGGCGGCCCGGGGTCTTCGACCGGGTCATGCTCGACGCCCCCTGCACCGGCCTGGGCGCGCTGCGCCGCCGCCCGGAGGCCCGCTGGCGCCGCGATCCCCGGAGCCTTCCCGAGCTGGGCGGGATCCAGCGCGCCCTGCTCGACTCGGCGATCGACGCGGTCCGCGCCGGTGGCGTCGTCGCGTACGTGACCTGCTCGCCGCACCTGGCCGAGACCGTCGCCGTGGTCGGCGACGTGCTGCGCCGCCGCGACGACGTCGAGGCGCTGGACGCCCGCGAGCACCTGCCCGAGGTCGAGGGGCTGGGCGAGGGGCCGTACGCGCGGTTCTGGCCGCACCGGCACGGCACCGACGCCATGTTCCTGGCCCTGCTGCGCCGCCGCTGAACGAGCGCCTCCCTCCCCTCAGAGGGAGGCGACCGAGGCTATCTCCGCAGGTCAGAGGGTATGGCCTGGGCATATATGGACACCGCGCGCTGTTCGATTGAATGTAACTGCCTCCGAACAGGATGCGGAGTTGTCGAAATGTGCGGAATCTGCGGATGGGTGGACTTCGAGCGCGATCTCCGGCAGGAACAGGCCGTCGCACAGGCCATGACCGACACCATGGCCTGCCGCGGGCCCGACGACGAGGGGGTGTGGCTCGCCCCGCACGCCGCGATAGGTCACCGGCGCCTCGCCGTCATCGACATCGAGGGCGGACGCCAGCCGATGATCGCGGACGAGGACGGGCAACCGATCGCCGTCCTCACCTACAGCGGCGAGATCTACAACTTCGTCGAGCTGCGCGCGGAACTGACCGCCCGCGGCCACCGCTTCCGAACCCAGAGCGACACCGAGGTCCTCCTGCGGGCCTACCTCGAATGGGGCGAGGGCTTCGCCGAACGGCTGAACGGCATGTTCGCCTTCGCGATCTGGGACACCCGCCGCGAGGAGCTGCTGCTCGTCCGGGACCGGATGGGCATCAAGCCGCTGTACTACCACCCGCTCCCGAACGGCGTGCTGTTCGGCTCCGAACCCAAGGCGATCCTCGCCAACCCCCTGATCGGGCCGCCCACGGTCGACGCGGACGGCCTGCGCGAGCTGATCGCCTTCGTCAAGACCCCGGAAAGAGCGGTCTACCAGGGCATGTACGAGGTGCGCCCCGGCCACACCGTCCGGGTGACCCGTGAGTTCCTGTGCCGCCGCCCCTACTGGCGCCTGGAGTCCCACGAGCACACCGACGACCTCACCACCACCGTCGGGACCGTACGCGAGCTGCTGGACGACATCGTCACCCGCCAGCTCATCTCCGACGTGCCGCTGTGCACCCTGCTCTCCGGCGGCCTCGACTCCAGCACCATCACGGCGCTGGCCGCCCGAGGGCTGGAGGGGCTCGGCGCCGGGAAGGTCCGGTCGTTCTCCGTCGACTTCACCGGATACAGCGAGAACTTCACACCCGACGAGATGCGCGACACCCCCGACACGCCGTACGTGCACGACGTCGTGCGGCACATCGGCGCCGACCACACCGACATCGTCCTGGACTCCGCCGATCTCATGGAGCCGGCGGTGCGCGCCGGGGTGCTGAGGGCGCGTGACCTGCCGATCGGCATCGGGGACATGGACACCTCCCTCTACCTGCTGTTCCGCGCCATCCGGGGCCACTCCACGGTGGCGCTGTCCGGCGAGTCCGCCGACGAGGTCTTCGGCGGCTACCGGTGGTTCTTCGATCCCGAGGCGGTCTCCGCGGACACCTTCCCGTGGCTGGTGGCCCCCGGGTTCGGACGGTTCGCCGGGGTGGGGGCGCTCCTCGACGACGACATCGCGCGCAAGCTGGACATCCCCGGCTACCGCGCGGACAGCTACCGGCAGGCACTCGACGAGGTGCCCCGGCTGCCGGGCGAGGAGGGCCTGGAACGGCGCATGCGGGAGATCTCCTACCTGCACCTCACCCGGTTCGTGCAGATCCTGCTGGACCGCAAGGACCGGATGAGCATGGCCCACGGGCTGGAGGTCCGGGTGCCGTTCTGCGACCACCGGCTGGTGGAGTACGTCTTCAACGCCCCCTGGGCGATGAAGACCTTCGACGGGCGGGAGAAGAGCCTGCTGCGCGCCGCCGCCGCGGACCTCCTGCCCCCCTCGGTCCTCGGGCGCCGCAAGAGCCCCTACCCGTCGACACAGGACCCCTCCTACGAGGAGGCCGTCCGCGCCGAGGTGGTCCGGCTGCTCGACGGCGGGGACGTCGCCGCCGCGCCGCTGATCGACCCGGACAAGGTACGGGCCGTGCTCGACCGGCCGGAGGCGGACGGCGGGCCCACGGGAAGCCGGGCGTCGCTGGAGGGGCTTCTCCAGTTCAACGCCTGGCTGGAGAGGTACCGGGTCCGGGTCAACATCTGACCCGCGCCCTCGAACCCCCGCCCTCGAACCCCGGCTGGTTCCGGGTCCCGGGGCGGGGACGTCCCATCGGAAGGAGGTCGTCCCATGGCCGACCTTGGACTGCCCGAACTGCTCATCATCGTGGCGGTGTTCGTCCTGCTGTTCGGTTCCGCGAGGCTGCCCGACGCCGCCAGGTCGGTGGGCCGCTCCCTGCGCGTCTTCAAGGCCGAGGTGACCAGGCCGGACGACGTCGTCCCGCCTCCCGGCGAGACCGGCGGCCAGGACGAACCGCCGCCCGCGCCGCCCGCCGTCCCCCGATGACCCCGGGTCGTGCGGCCGTAGCCAGGTGCTCGCCCACAGACCGGGTGTCCCGTGGAGGCCCGGCCCCGCTCCAGGGGAGCCCCGAAGGGGAGCCCCGAGGGGGAGGACGAGCGGCGGGCCCCCGCCGCTAGAATCGGCCAATCATGGCCGTACAGATCTCGCCCAGCATCCTGTCCGCCGACTTCGCCCGCCTCGCCGAGGCGGCCGCGGCGGTGCCCAACGCCGACTGGCTGCACGTGGACGTCATGGACAACCACTTCGTGCCCAACCTCACCCTCGGTCTGCCGGTCGTCGAGTCCCTCCTCAAGGCGACCTCGACGCCGCTCGACTGCCACCTCATGATCGAGGACCCGGACCGCTGGGCCCCCTCCTACGCCGAGGCCGGCGCCGGGAGCGTCACCATCCACGTGGAGGCGGCCAAGGCCCCGGTGCGCACGCTGCGCCAGATCCGCCGGGCGGGCGCCCGCGCGGGCCTTGCACTGAACCCGGCCACCCCCGTCGAGCCGTACGAGGACCTGCTCGGCGAGCTCGACATGCTGCTGCTGATGACCGTCGATCCCGGTTTCGGCGGGCAGAAATTCCTCGACATCGTGCTGCCCAAGGTCCGCAGGGCCCGCGAGCTCGTCGACCGGCACGGCGGGCAGGTATGGCTCCAGGTGGACGGCGGTGTCTCCGACACGACGATCGAGCGCTGCGCGGAGGCGGGCGCCGACGTCTTCGTGGCGGGCAACGCCGTCTACGGAGCCGAGGACCCGGCCCGCGCGGTCGACGGCCTGCGCGCCCTGGCCACGTCCGCGGAGCCGACAGGCCACCGTCTCGGCGGCCACTGAGCCCCGCCCAGGCCACAGGAGCCCCGGCCCACAGGAGCCGCTCACAGGAGCCCAGGCCCCCAGGAAGGGACCGGGCTCCTCCCAACGGCGTTCCCCTGCGGCGTCGGAGGCTTCCACCGTCGGAGGGCGGGACCCACATGGGTCCCGCCCTCCGATGTTTCCGGGAAGCCGCGAGGAGACGGGCCGGGCCGGTCGCGGGGACCGGCGAAGACGCCGCTAGGAGTCCCTCAGGACTGCAGCGCCGGGTCCAGCACCACGTCCTGGCCGTGCACGGTCGGCTGCTCGGGGAAGTGGCAGGCGGTCAGGTGACCCTCCCGGTTGCCCTCCAGCCTGACCAGCGGGGGCTCCTCGGTCGCGCACCTGTCCTGGGCCTTCCAGCAGCGGGTGCGGAAGCGGCAGCCGGACGGCGGGTTGATCGGGGAGGGCACGTCCCCGGCCAGGCGGATGCGCTCGCGCGGCTCCTCGTCCCCCAGTACCTCCGGCACCGCCGACAGCAGCGCGTGGGTGTAGGGGTGCCGGGGGCGCTCGTACAGGGAGGCGCGGTCGGCGACCTCGACGATCTTGCCGAGATACATGACCGCGACCCGCTGGGAGAAGTGCCGCACGATCGCCAGGTCGTGCGCGATGAACAGGAACGCGATGCCCATGTCCCGCTGGAGCCGCTGGAGCAGGTTGACGACCTGAGCCTGGATGGAGACGTCGAGGGCGGAGACGGGCTCGTCCGCGATGATCAGCTTGGGGTTGAGGGAGAGCGCGCGGGCCACCCCGATGCGCTGCCGCTGGCCGCCGGAGAACTCGTGCGGGAAGCGGTTGAAGTGCTCGGGGTTGAGCCCGACGATCTCCAGGAGCTCCCGGACCCGGTTGTCCCTGCCGCCCGGGGGGTTGATGCCGTTGATCTCCATCGGGCCGCCGACGATGGTGCCGACCGTGTGCCGGGGGTTCAGCGACGAGTACGGGTCCTGGAAGATCATCTGGATCTCGGCCCGGATCGGCTTCAGCTCCCTGCGCTTGGCGTGGCCGATCTCCCGCCCGGCGTACCTGATGCTGCCCGCCGTGGGCTCCAGCAGCCGGGACGCCAGCCGCCCGGCGGTGGACTTGCCGCAGCCGGACTCGCCGACCAGGCCGAGCGTCTCCCCGGCGTGCACCGTCAGGTCGATGCCGTCCACCGCGTGGACCCTGCCGACCTGGCGTTTGAAGATGACACCGCCCATCACCGGGAAGTGCTTCTTCAGCCCGGACAGCTCCAGCAGCGCCTCGCCGCGGGGTTCGCCGGTTGTCTCGCTCATTTCTTGATCTCCCTCTTCTGGGCGAGGGTCAGGTAGCACGCGTCGCCGTGGCCGCGGTGCGGGGACAGTTCGGGCCGCTCGGAACGGCACAGCCCGGGACCGGCCAGCTCCATGAAGTCGCACCGGGGGTGGAAGGGGCAGCCGGACGGGACGTTGATCAGGCTCGGCGGGGTGCCGCGGACCGGCCGGAGCGGCACGTCCACCGAGGCGTTCAGGCGGGGCATGGAGGCGAGCAGGCCCCAGGTGTAGGGGTGGCGGGGCTCGTGGAGGACCTCCTTGACGGTCCCGCGCTCCACCGCCCGCCCGGCGTACATCACCAGTACGTCGTGCGCGGTGTTGGCGACCACGCCGAGGTCGTGGGTGATCAGGATGATCGAGGCCCCCGTCTGGTCCTGGAGCTCCTTGAGCAGGTCCAGGATCTGGGCCTGCACGGTCACGTCCAGGGCGGTGGTGGGCTCGTCGGCGATGAGCAGGTCCGGGTCGCACACCAGTGCCATCGCGATCATCGCGCGCTGGCGCATGCCGCCGGAGAACTGGTGGGGATAGTCGTCCACCCTGGTCTTCGGCTGGGGGATGCCGACCCGGGTCAGCATCTCGATCGCGCGGCTCCTGGCCTCGGCACGGCTCGCGCCGGTGTGCTTGCGGTAGACCTCGGAGATCTGCTTGCCGATGGTGTGGTACGGGGAGAGCGAGGTCAGCGGGTCCTGGAAGATCATCGCGACCTTGTTGCCGCGCAGCTTCTCCATGGTGGACCGGGAGGCGCCGATCAGCTCCTCGCCGTCCAGCCGGATCTCTCCGCCGATCTTGGTGGTCTCCGGGTTGTGCAGGCCGAGCACGGTCAGGTTGGTCACCGACTTGCCGGACCCGGACTCGCCGACGATGCCCAGCGTGGTGCCCTTCTCCACGTCGAAGGAGAGCCCGTCCACCGCGTGGACGACGCCGTCCTCGGTGTGGAAGTCGACGGTCAGGTCACGGACCGAGAGGAACGGAGTTGACACTTTCAAGGCTCCTAGCTCAGCCGCACGCGGGGGTCGATGAAGGCGTACGCGATGTCGACGATGATGTTGAAGACGACGATCGCGGCGGCCGCGACGAGCACCGTCGCCATCAGCATGGGCAGGTCGGAGTTGGTGACCGCCTTGACCGACAGCTGGCCGAGCCCCTGGAGGCCGAAGGTCTGCTCGGTGATGATCGCGCCGCCGATCAGCGCGCCGAGGTCCACGCCGAAGATCGTGATGATGGGCGTCAGCGTGCCGCGCATCGCGAAGCGCATCACGACGCTGCGGCCGGACATGCCCTTGGCCCGAGCGGTGCGGACGTAGTCCTCGCTGAGCTGTTCCACCATCGTCGAGCGGGTCATGCGGGTGTAGTTGGCGGTGAAGATGATCGCCAGCACCAGCCACGGCAGGAGCAGGCCGGTGGCCCAGCCGACGGGGTCCTGGGTGAACTCCACGTACTTGGGACGCCAGAAGATCTGGTTCTGGTAGACGAGGAAGTACAGCGCGAGGGTGCCGATGAAGTAGATCTGCACGGAGGCGCCGATGAGGGACGACACGCTGGCGATCTTGTCCAGTGGCTTGCCCTGCCGGAGCGCCGCGATGATGCCGGTCGCCACGCCGAAGGTGAGGAAGACGACCGCGGCCCCGATGGTGAGCGAGATGGTCAGCGGGAGCCGGTCCACGATCGTCTCGAACACCGGCGCGCGGTTGACGAAGGAGAAGCCGAGGCAGGGGGCGGGACAGTAGCCCAGGCCCCCGTAGTCGCGGCCGACGAAGATTCCGGCCAGCCAGGCCACGAACTGGGCGAACAGGGGCTGATCCAGTCCCAGGTTGTGCCGCGCCTGCTCCAGCAACTCCGGCGGGCAGACCTTGCCGCAGGCGAGTCTCGCCGGGTCGGCGGGCACGGCGAAGAAGAGGAAGAACGTGACCGCGGAGATGATCACGAGTGTGACCATGGCGCCGAGCGTGCGGCGGGTGATGAATGGAAGCATTGCCTGTTTTCCCGAGGTGACTGGGACCGCTGGGGCCGGGGAGGCCCCTGGCCGTGGCCCGGGGGGATGTTCATCCCCGCCGGGCCACGGCCGCCGGTTCTCCTACGGTTTCGTGAGCCGTTACGGCTTCACGAAGATGCTGTTGGGCGAGACGACCCACGACTGCGGGTCGATCTCGGCGCCACCGACCTTGGAGCCGTGGAGGGTGTTGGCGATCCGGTTCTCGGCGACGACCAGCGGGGTGATCGTCTCCTGGATCTTCTTGTCCAGCGCCATCCACGCGTCGTTCTGGGCGTCGATGTCGGTCATCGCGGTGATTTCTTCCATCTCCTTGGTGAGCGCCTCGTCCTTCAGGTGCGAGTAGTTCGGCGCACCGTCGGCGATCGGACCGAAGATGACGGGCAGGACCGTCGTGCCGGACGGCCAGTCGGCGCCCCAGCCACCCCAGTACAGGTCGAACTCGTTCTTCACCTTGCCGATGGAGTCGTAGTAGGTCTTACGGTCCAGGGGCTTGACCACGACCTTGACGCCGATCTTCTCCAGGGCGTTCTTGATCACAACGGTGATCTGCTCCTGAACGGGCGTCTGGTTGTAGGCGTAGACGATGGTCGGCGTCGGGTTGGTCGACTCGGCGAGCAGCTGCTTGGCCTTCTCGACGTCACCCTCGGGCTTGGTCTCCTTGCCGAACAGGTCGTAGGACTCGTAGCCGACCGTGGTGTTCTCGTTCAGGATCGTGGTGGGCAGCGCCGCCGCGGCCGGGCCGCCGTAGACCTGCTGGATCTGCTTGGACGGCCACACGTGGTTGATGGCCTGGCGGATCTTGGGGTCCTTCACCCGGTCGAGGTTGAAGTAGTAGTAGTTGCCGTACGGCGAGGGGCTCTTCATCAGGCGGGGGGCCAGGCTGGCGTCGCCGAGGACCTGCTGCAGACGCTCCGGCGGGACGGTCGCGTAGAAGGTGAACGCGGTCTGGTCGGGGCCGGTGTCCGCGATCAGGCGGTCGGTGATCTGCAGGTTCTCCTGGCCGAACTCCAGACGCCAGGCGTCGGGGTAGGCGCCGCGGATCGGGTCGGTGGCCGGGTCCCAGTTCGGGTTGCGCTCCAGCTCCATCGACTTGTCGACGACGTGGCTCTTGATGATGTACGGGCCGCTGGAGACGGGCTTCTTGTCGTACTGCTCCTTGGTGTCCTTCTCCTTGGGCACGATGCCGTAGCCGCCCATGGCGAAGGCGTAGTTGGCGTCGGCGTGCGGGGTCTTGAACTTGTAGACGATCGTCTTGTCGTCCGGCGTCTCGATGCTGTCAAGGCGCTTGCCGTCGTACGGGCCCTGGTAGGCCTTCTTGTGGTCGACCTCGGTCAGCCACTGCTGGATGTAGGTCGGGCCCTGGGTGACGAACGGGGCGAACGTCCGCTCCATGCTCCACTTCACGTCCTCGGACGTGATCGGGGTGCCGTCCTCCCACTTCACGCCGTCCTTGAGGGTGAAGGTCCAGGTCTTGCCGCCCTCGGAGGAGGTGCCGGAGTCGGTGGCCAGGTCGCCGACCAGCTTGTAGTCGCCGGGGCCGACGCGCTTGTAGCCGGTCAGGGTACGGCCGATGAGCAGGCCGAAGTTCGACATCGTGTTGACGTAGACCTGGGCCGGGTCGAGGTGGCCGATGTCGTCACGGTCGATCATCGTGACGGTGCCGCCCTTGACGACGCCCTCGGGCTCGATGGCCGGGCCCTTGGAGTCGTCGGCCGTTCCGACGGTGATCGTCGGCGGCTTGTAGGTCGCCGCGGGGGCCGCCGCGCCGCCGGGTGCGCTGGACGCCGCGCCGCTGGGGGCCGCGGGGGCGCCCTGGTTGCCCTGGGCGCAGGCGCTGGTGAGGGCGAGCGCGCCTATGGCGAGTACGGCCATCGCTGACCGCGTACGGACTCTCATCTTTCTCCTATTTCCGATCTAGCGCTTGAGCTTGGGGTCGAAGGCGTCGCGGACCGAGTCACCCAGGAGGTTGAACGCGATCACGAAGATCAGGAGGGCGACACCGGGGAATATCAGGTAGGTGATGTCGTTCTGGTAGATCTCGGTGCCGCGCCGGAACATGCGGCCCCAGTCGGGGGTGGGCTCGATCATGCCGACACCCAGGAAGGACAGCGCCGCCTCGGCCGTCACCAGCGCGGGGAGCAGCAGCGTCGACTGGATCAGGATCGGGGTCCAGAGGTTCGGCAGCAGTTCCTTGAAGACGATCCTGGCGGGAGAGGCCCCGGTGACCTTCGCGGCCTCGACGAACTCCCGCTCGCGCAGGGAGAGCACCTGGCCGCGCAGCAGCCGCGCGAGACCGGCCCACTGGAAGATCGTCAGCGCGATCACGAGGGTGACGGCTCTCAGCCAGAGGGGCGTCTCCTCGTCCGGCTTGACGAACAGGTTCTCCACGACCGGCATGAACGCGATGATGAAGAGCACCGAGGGGAACGACAGGACGATGTCGATGAGGCGGCCGATGAAGTAGTCGGTCTTGCCCCCGGCGTACCCGGCGACGATGCCCATCACGATGCCGATCGCCGTCGCGATGATCGTCGCGGTGACCGCGATCGACAGTGAGGTCCTGATCCCGTAGACGAGCTGGGTGAACACGTCACGGCCGAGGCCGGGCTCGATGCCGAACCAGAACTCCGAGCTCATGCCGCCGTTGGGCAGGATCGGGTAGCCGTAGTCGTTCAGCAGGCCCGGCATGTCCTGGCCGTACAGGGTGTAGGGGTCCTTGCCGTACAGCCAGGAGATGACCGGTGCGAGGAGCGCGACCAGGAAGAAGAAAATCACCACCACGGCAGAGACGATGCCGGTCCGGTCGCGTCGGAAGCGCAGCCACATCAGCTGCCCGGGTGAGCGGCCCACCGTTTCCGGTGTCTTCGCCGCCAGTGCCTCCCCGGTCGTGGTCGTGGCTGGTGCAGGGATGGTCATCGTGCGGAGGCTCCCAACGAGCATGGTGAGCGGGATCCCTGGAACCATTGCAAAGCAGACCATGACAATCAATGGTCTGGTCATTACTCATTTTTTTGTTGTATAACGTCCACCTGTTTGTGGCTGCAATTCCGTTGACTCGGATAGGGGGTGACGTGGGAAGATAGGGCTCCCGAAGGTGGATATTCACGGATTTGTGACACGTTCATGACGCGTCCGGGATGGATTTGTCCAGTTTTGGCACCCCTTGTGTTACAAGCTCGTACAGTGTCACAGACTTGAGACAATGGCGTGCCCGGGTGCCGCGCGGGGTAGCCCTCCAACTCGGGAGGTGTGGGGCATGGATCACGGCCTGTTCGGACCGGAGTCGGTGACCTGGAAGGTGATGGGCGAGCCGATCCTGCTCGTCGGGGGCTTCCGCGCGCTCCTCATGCAGGGCCTGCACCCCCGGGCGATGCGCGGGGTCGCGCAGAACTCCGCGCTCATGGACCCGGCCGAGGCGTGGTCCCGCTTCGTGCGCACCACCGAGTTCGTCCGGGTACGCACCTACGGCACCGCCCGGGAGGTCGCCCGCGCCGGGGCGAGGGTGAGGAAGATCCACGCCAGCCTCACCGCCCTCGACCTCGACACCGGCGAGCGGTTCCGCCTCGACGACCCCGACGCGCTGCTGTGGGTCCACGTCGGCGAGGTCGACTCCTACCTGTCGGTCGCCCGGCGCGCGGGGGTGCGCCTGACGGACGAGGAGGCCGACAGGTTCGTCGCCGAGTGGCGCCGCGCGGCCGAGGTGGTCGGCCTGCGCCCCGAGGACGTGCCCGGCTCGGTCGGTGAGATGGACGACTACATCCGGGCCTGCCGCCCCGGCCTCTACTTCCCCCCCGAGGTGCCCCACCCGCTCCTGCGGTCGCTCAACGCGCCGCTCCCGGCCCGGCTGACCCCGCTCAAGCCGATGTTCCCCATGCTCACCGTGCTCGCCTTCGCGACCCTGCCGCGCTGGGCCCGCAGGCTGTACGGCCTGCCCGCCACCCCGCTGGGCGACCTGTGGGCCACGGCCTCCCTGCGAGCCCTGCAGACCGGGATCGGCCTGGTGCCCGCGCAGGTGCGCTACTCCCCGGACGCGCGGAGGGCACGGAAGGCGCAGCAGGCACAGAAGGCACGGCAGGAGGCGGTCGCCGGGCGCGCCGGGTGACCCGGCCAAATGCTCGCTTGTTCCACATGATGGAAGAGGGTGCCGCCCGGTTTTCCGGACATGGCACACTGGTAGAGGAGGGTGAGCCGTCCGCGGCGTGCCCTCCGCGAGAACGAGAGAAGCAGAGCAGCGTGCTCCGGGGTCGGTGAAATTCCGAGCCGGCGGTTACAGTCCGCGACCCGGTCGAAGCCATCGACCGGTTGACCTGGTGAAATTCCAGGACCGACGGTTAAAGTCCGGATGGGAGGAAGCGCGCGAGCGGAGAGTGTCTTCGGGCACCCTCCGCTGATCGGGTGTATTGCGCCCGTTGATCCCCCGGGGCCCGCCGTGGCAGAAGCCACTGGCGAGTAGGAGACCTCGGGTGAGTGATCCGGCGCGGACGCGCCAGACGGCCGGGCGTGCCCCTCACGGGCACGGCGCCGCCGGCCCCCGTCATTTTCCGCATCCCCCGTCCGGTTGTCCCCGATCCGGGCACGCCGGCACATTCCTTCCTCCGCGCGTCCCCCGCCCTCCGGACGCGCGCCCTTCCACGCCCCGCGCTCCCGCTCCCGCTCCCCAGGCGGTTTTCCCCCGGCCCGCAGGAAGGCTCCCCCTTCCCCCGGGGTTCACCTCTGACGGAGAGCCCGGCCGGTCCGGCGGGCGATGCCGCCCGCCCTCGCCCGGTGCCGCCGGGCCGGACGGCGGTCGCGTCCGCCGGGCGGAAGCCTCCCGGAGTCCGAGGACGCCGCACCGTACCGGCCACGACCCGCGCCCGGCCGTCCGGGCGATCCCCCGCAAGGAGCTGTGAATGTTCACCGGAATCGTCGAAGAACTGGGAGAGATCGCCGGGATCGAGCCGCTGACCGACGCGGCCCGGCTGTCGATCCGCGGCAAGACGGTCACCTCGGACGCCGGGCACGGCGACTCGATCGCCGTCAACGGCGTCTGCCTGACCGTGGTGGACGTCGCGGACGAGGTGTTCACCGCCGACGTGATGAAGGAGACCCTCGACCGCAGCTCCCTCGGCGCGCTGAGACCCGGCTCCCCGGTCAACCTGGAGCGCGCGGTCCGCGCCGACCAGCGGCTGGGCGGCCACATCGTGCAGGGCCACGTGGACGGGACGGGCGTCCTGCTGTCGCGGGAGCCCGCCGAGCACTGGGAGGTCGTCCGGATCTCCCTGCCGCCCGAGCTCGACCGCTACGTGGTCGAGAAGGGCTCGATCGCCGTCGACGGCGTCAGCCTGACCGTGATGGGCGTCGGCTCCGGCGGCTTCGCCGTCAGCCTCATCCCCACCACCCTGAGCCTGACCACCCTGGGCGCGAAGCGGCCGGGAGACCCGGTGAACCTTGAGGTCGACGTGATCGCCAAGCATGTGGAGAAGCTCGTCGGGGCGTACGCCCCGGCCGGTGGGCCTGCCGGGGACGCCACGACGGGCCCCACGACGGGCCAGGTGAGAAGGCCGTGAACCACCTCGAAACCGGATCCGAGGTCTCCGGGACCTCCGGAAACGTCAACTGGCTCAAGGAGTACCGGTCGAGGGCCGTGCTCGTCCCCGAGGAGGCCTTGTGATCAAGCTGGACCCGATCGAGCGCGCGATCGCCGACATCCGCGAGGGCAGGGCCGTCGTGGTCGTCGACGACGAGAACCGCGAGAACGAGGGCGACATCATCTTCGCCGCGTCCAGGGCCACCCCGGAGCTCCTCGCCTTCACCATCCGGCACAGCAGCGGCGTGGTCTGCGTGCCGATGCGCGGCGAGCACCTCGACCGGCTCGGCCTGCCGCTGATGGTGTACGACAACAAGGAGCGCCTGCGCACCGCGTACACGATCAGCGTGGACGCCAGGGACGGGGTGAGCACCGGCATCTCCGCCGCCGACAGGGCCCGCACGATCCGCACCCTGGCCGACTCGGCGACCGAGCCGTCCGAGCTGGTACGGCCGGGACACGTCTTCCCGCTCCGCTACAGGGAGGGCGGCGTCCTGGCCCGGCGCGGCCACACCGAGGCGTCCGTGGACCTGGCCAGGCTCGCCGGGCTGAGCGAGGCGGGTGTGCTCGCCGAGGTCGTCAACGACGACGGCACCATGATGCGGCTGCCGGAGCTGCGTGACTTCTGCGACGAGCACGACCTGGCGCTCGTCTCGATCGAGCAGCTGGTGGAGTTCAGGCGCCGGACCGAGCGGATGGTGACCAGGGTCGCCGAGACGCGGCTGCCGAACAGGTACGGCGAGTGGCGGGCCTACGGCTTCGCGAGCTCGCTGGACGGCGGCGAGCACCTGGCCCTTGTCCTCGGCGACATCGAGGACGGCGAGAACATCATGGTCAGGGCGCACTCCGAGTGCCTGACCGGCGACGTGCTCGGGTCACTGCGGTGCGACTGCGGGGTGCAGCTCGACCACGCCATGTCGCGGATCTCCGAGGAGGGCCGGGGCGTGGTCGTCTACCTGCGCGGGCACGAGGGGCGCGGCATCGGGCTGCTGGCCAAGCTCAGGGCGTACAGCCTCCAGGACACCGGCAGCGACACCGTCGACGCCAACCTGGAGCTCGGGCTGCCGGTGGACGCGCGGGAGTTCTCCAACGCCGGGCAGATCCTCGCCGACCTGGGCGTGAAGTCGATCCGGCTGCTGACCAACAACCCGGCCAAGCTGCGCGGCATGGACGGCTACGGCATCAAGGTGCTCGGCCGCGAGCCCATGCCGGTGGCGATGAACCCGTACAACGAGAAATACCTGTCGGCCAAGCGCGACCGCCTCGGCCACGAGATCCCCAGGGAAGGCGCATGAGCGAGCGAGTGGGTCGGACGGAGCGGGACGGCCGCGTGAGCGGGCGCGGGGTGATCGCGTGAGCGGGGCCGGGCGACCGGCGGCCGGGGCCGTCGAGGCGGAGGGGCTGACCGTCGGCGTCGTCGCCGCCCGGTGGCACGAGAAGATCACCGATCAGCTCGTGACGCGGGCCGAGCAGGCGGGCAGGGACAGCGGCGCGGCGGTGACCGTGGTGCGGGTGGCCGGGTCGCTGGAGATCCCGGTCGCGGCGCAGGCGCTGGCCAGGAGGTACGACGCGGTCGTCGCCCTCGGGGTCGTGATCCGAGGGGAGACCCCCCACTTCGACTACGTGTGCGACTCCGTCACCGCGGGCCTGACCCGGGTCTCCCTCGACGAGGAGGTCCCGGTCGGCAACGGCGTGCTGACCTGTGAGTCCCTCGACCAGGCCCTCGACAGGGCGGGACTGCCGGGCAGCCACGAGGACAAGGGCTACGAGGCCACCGTCGCCGCCCTGGAGACGGCGCTGCTGCTGCGGGGACTCCGCTCCTAGGGTCGCTCCCAGGGGCGCCGTACGAGCCTGCCCCGCCGTGCCGCGGTGATCGGTGCGGCGGGGCCGTGCGGTAGGTTGCCATCGGCGCCGTGACCAGCCGTCACAGCCGTTCCGACCGGTGGTTTCCAAAGGATCGTGATCTGAGAGTGAGCCCGGAGAGCGTCTCCCCGCCCCCGTTGCCCGTCGTGTGGCGGCCCAGGAAGGGACGGATCGCGGCCTACGGCTTCGCGGGCCTGATCATGCTCGGCGCGGTGCTGATGGCGATCTTCCTGGCCGAGCCGTTCACCCTGGCCGACAGGATCGCGATGGTCGGGCTGGGCGGGCTGGTCGCCGGGGTCCTGCACCTGCTGGGACGGGTCCGGGTGGAGGCCGACGAGCAGGGGATCACCGTCGTCAACCCGCTGCGGGTGCACCGCTACGAGTGGCCCGAGGTGCTCTCGGTCGCCCTGGTCGACCACGAGCCCTGGGCGAAGATCGACTTCACCGACGGGGCCACGGTCGGCGCGATGGGCCTGCAGGGCTCGGAGAAGGACCGTACCGTCCGCCAGGTCCGCGAGCTCGCCGCCCTCATCAGGGAGCGCGGCGAGGCGTCCGAGACCCGCTGAGCCGCCGCACGGGGGCACCGGGCCCGGCCCGCGAGGAGCCGAGCCGTCGTGCGGGGGGCCACGGCCCGGGTCCCGCGCTCAGGTCTCGTCGGCGAACCGCTCGACCTTGTCGGTGTCGCCCGCCACGAGCAGGGTGTCGCCGCCGTGGATCACCGTGTCCGAGGTGGCGTACGTGAACCTGCCGCCGGGTTTCTTGATCCCGACCACGGTGACCCCGTACTTGCTGCGGACGCCCAGGCTGCCCAGGCTCCTGCCGTCCGCCCACCGGGGCGCCATGGTCTTGATCATGGCGTAGTCCTCGTCGACCTCCACGTAGTCGAGCATCCGCCCGGTGACCAGGTGCGCGACCCGTTCGCCCATGTCGTGCTCGGGCTGCACCACGTGGTGCGCGCCGACCCGCTGCAGGATCCGGCTGTGCTGCAGGCTGATCGACTTGGCCCAGATGTCGGCCACTCCCAGGTCGGCCAGGATCGAGGTGGTCAGGATGCTCGCCTCGATGTCGGTGCCGATGCCGACCACGGCCCGGCCGAACTCCGTGATGCCCAGCTGTTCGAGGGCGTCGGGATCGGTGGAGTCGGCGCACACCACGTGGGTGAGCCGCCCGGAGAAGTGCTGCACGTTCTTGGCGTCGTTGTCGACGCCGAGCACCTCGACGTCGCGGGTCACCAGTTCCGCCGCCAGCGCGCCGCCGAACCGGCCGAGGCCGATCACCACGACCGCGTCGCCGCGATTCTTCTTGTCAACCAACGAGGGGACGCTCCTCCGGGTATCGGAACCGACGGGTCTGGACGTGTAGCGCGAGCGCGGCGCCGAGGGTCACCGGGCCGAGCCGTCCGACGAACATCAGGAGGGTGAGGATCAGGTGTCCCGCCGTGCCGACGTCGGCGGTGATCCCGGTCGACAGCCCGACCGTGCCGAAGGCCGAGATCACCTCGAACAGTACGCGGTCGAGCTTGAACGGGGTCACCGTCATCAACGCGAACGTGCCCATGGCGACCGACGCCACACTCAGCAGGGCGATCGTCAGCGCCTGCCGCTGCAGCTGCTCGGGGATGCGGCGGCGGGCCGCCGAGACGTCGGGCTCGCCGCGCAGCTCGGCGAGGATCACGAACCCGAGCAGCGCGAACGTCGTCACCTTGATGCCGCCCCCGGTGCTCGCGCTGCCCGCCCCGATGAACATCAGCACGTCGCTGATGAGCCAGGAGTTCTCGCTCATCTGGGAGGTGTCCACCGAGTTCAGGCCGCCGCTGCGGGTCATCGCGCTGTGGAAGAACCCGGCCATGATCCGGAGGCCGGGGGAGAGGCCGCCCATCGTGCCGGGATTGTTCCACTCGGTGACGGTGACGGCCACCGCCCCGCCGAACAGCAGGACGGCGGTCATCCCCAGCGTGATCTTGGCGTGCAGCGTCCAGCGCGCCGGGCGGCGCCAGTTCTGCCGCAGCACGGCGTAGACGGGGAAGCCGAGACCCCCGGCGACCACCGCCAGGATGAGCGGGAGGCAGATCCACGGGTCGGTGACGAACCGCATCATGCTGTCCGGCCAGAGCGCGAACCCGGCATTGGTGAATGCCGAGATCGCATGAAAAATCCCGTAATAGGCGGCGCGGCCGAACGGTTCCCCGTACCCGATCACGAAGCGGGCGGCGAGCACCGTGGCGGTCAGCGCCTCGGCGATCAGCGTGACCTTGGCGACCCCGACGATCACCCGTCGCACGTCGCCCGGACCGAGGGTCTTGGTCTCGGCCTGGGTGTTGAGGCGGGCGCGCAGGCCGAGTTTGCCGGAGACGACCACCGCGAGGATCGAGGAGAGCGTCATGATCCCGAAGCCGCCGATCTGCATCAGCACCAGGAGCACGATCTCGCCGAAGAACGACCAGTGCGCTGCGGTGTCGTGCACGGCGAGCCCGGTCACGCACACCGCCGAGGTGGCGGTGAACAGGGCCGACGTCCACGAGGCGCTCTGGCCCCCCTCGACCGCGATCGGCAGCGAGAGCAGCCCCGTCCCGGTGAGGACCACCGCCAGGAACGCCGCCACGACGACCCTGGACGGGGTGTTGATCCGGGCGAGCAGGTTCTTCACAGGGGGTGACAATACTTCTTCGCGGGGAGCGGCAGGACGCCCGCGGGCCCGCCGGTCCCCGAGACCCCCGGCGGGCCGTCCGTCGCGGGGCCGTCACCGCCGCGCCAGGCGTGCCCCGCGTGCCACGCGTGCCCCGGGAATCCCGGGACGCGCCGGGTCCGGGGCACGATGTGATCACGCGAGGACCCGCCGCCGGGCGTAGCCTGAGGAGGTGGTGAGGCGGACAATCGAGGCATCTAATGTGGAGTCGCCCGCGCAGCTGGCCGGGCTGCTCGACGAGCGGTCGTACCTGGCCGATGGGGGGCTCGTCACGGCGGCCTTCCTCGCGCTGCGGATGGGCCGCCCGCTGCTGCTCGAAGGCGAGGCGGGTGTCGGCAAGACCGAGCTGGCCAGGACCCTCGCCGAGGTGCTCGGGGCGCCGCTGATCCGCCTGCAGTGCTACGAGGGGCTCGACGCCTCCCAGGCGCTCTACGACTGGGACTTCGCCCGCCAGCTCCTGCACCTGAAGGCGGCGGAGGCGGGCGGTGTCACCGACGCCGCCCGGCTGGAGGGCGAGGTCTACGACCGGAGGTTCCTGATCGCCAGGCCGCTGCTGAGGGCGATCGAGACCCAGCCCTCGGTGCTGCTCATCGACGAGGTCGACCGGGCCGACGTGGAGTTCGAGGCGATCCTGCTGGAGGTGCTCTCGGACTTCGCGATCTCCGTCCCCGAACTCGGCACGATCCGCGCCGCACGGCCGCCGGTGGTCGTGCTGACCTCCAACCGCACCCGCGAGGTGCACGACGCGCTGAAGCGGCGCTGCCTCTACCACTGGCTGGAACACCCCACCTTCGAGCGGGAGGTGGCGATCCTGCGCAGGCGGCTCCCCGAGTGCCCGGGGATCCTGGCCGAGCAGGTCGCCACGGCGACGGGGCGGCTCCGTACGGCCGAACTGATCAAGCCGCCGGGGATCGCCGAGACCCTCGACTGGACCGAGGCGCTCCTGGCCCTCGGCGCCCGCGAGCTCGACCCCGACGTGGCGGCCGCCTCGCTGGGCGCCCTGCTCAAGCACAGGGAGGACCACGAGGCGGTGCTCGGGAACGGATTCTTCGGTGCGTCCCGGCGCTGACGGCGTTCCCTCCGGCGCGGGGGCTCCTCCTTCCGCGATCGGTGCCGGGGAGGGGGCCGGGGAGGACCTGGTCGCGGTCATGACCGGTTTCGCCAGGACCCTGCGCGCCGCGGGGGTGCCCGCCGACCACGAGCGGACCCAGGGCCTGCTGCGCGCCCTGTCCCACCTGGACGCCTCCAGGCCCGACGACGTCTACTGGGCGGGCCGGGTCACACTGTGCGCCTCGCCCGACGACCTGCCCCGCTACGACCGGGTCTTCCGGGCCTACTTCTGCGGGCTGCGCGCGGGCCGCGCGAGAGCGGCGGCGGTCACCGTCACCCGGCACGCCGCGGCGTCGCCGGAGGCCCGCCCCGACCGGGGGGAGCGCGGCGAACCCCCCGCCCTCGCGGCGACCGCGAGCACCACGGAGGTGCTGCGCACCCGGGACGTGGCCGCGATGACGGCGGCGGAGCTCGCCGAGACGCACCGGCTGCTCGCCCTGCTGCGGGCGGGCAGGGAGCGGCGCGCGTCGCGGCGTTTCCGTCCCGCGCGGCGGGGACGGCTGGACGGCGGGGCGACCGTCCGCGAGGCGCTGCGCGGGGGCGGGGAGATCGCCGGGCTCCGCTACCGCGCGCACCGGACCAGGCCCCGCAGGGTCGTGCTGCTGATCGACGTCAGCGGTTCCATGACCCCGTACGCGGACACGCTGCTCCGGCTCGCCCACGCGCTGGTCAGGTCGGAGCCGGGGGCGACGGAGGTGTTCAGCGCGGGCACCCGGCTGACCCGGCTCACCGCCGAGCTGCGTCACCGCGACCCGGCGACCGCGATGAACGCCGTCTCCCGCGCCATTCCCGACTGGAGCGGCGGCACCCGCCTGGGCGAGGAACTCCGGCGCCTCCTGGCGCTGAACGACGCGGCGGGAGCGGTGGTGGTGATCGCCTCCGACGGGTGGGAGCGCGGCGACGTCTCGCTGCTGGGCGCCGAGATGGCCCGGCTGTCCCGGACGGCCCACCGGGTGATCTGGGTGAACCCACACAAGGGCAGGGAGGGCTACCGGCCGCTCACCGCCGGGATGCGGGCCGCCCTTCCCCACATCGACGACTTCGTGGCCGGGCACAGCCTGGCCGCCTTCGAGGAACTGGCGACGCTGCTGGGAGGCGCTCATGCGTGACGTGTTGTCACAGATCCTGCGATGGTGGGAGACGGGGGAGACGTTCGGCCTGGCCACCGTGGTCAACACCTTCCGCAGCGCGCCCCGCCCGCCGGGGGCGTCCATGGCGGTGCTCGGTGAGGAGGCCGAGGGCAGCGTCTCCGGCGGCTGCGTCGAGGGCGCCGTCTACGAGCTGGCCCGGGAGGTGGTCTCCTCGGGCGCGCCCGTCCTGCAGCGGTACGGCGTGAGCGACGACGACGCCTTCTCCGTCGGCCTGACCTGCGGCGGCATCCTGGACGTCTTCGTCGAGCCCGTCTCCAGGGAGACCTTCCCCGAGCTGGGGGCGGTCGCCGCCTCGGTGCTGCGGCGCGAGCCGGTGGCGGTGGCGACCGTCCTGTCGGGACCGGGCGCGATCGGCGCCCGCCGGATCGTCTGGCCGGACCGCTCCTCCGGCTCCCTGGGCGTGACCCGGCTGGACGACGCGGTCGACGACGACGTCCGGGGCATGCTCGCGCAGGGACTGACGGGCGTGCGCAGGTACGGGGCCCGGGGACAGCGGCGGCTCGACGAGCTGTCGGTCTTCGTCCAGTCCTTCGCGCCGCCGCCCCGGATGCTGGTCTTCGGCGCGATCGACTTCGCCGCCGCGGTCGCCAGGGTCGGCAAGTTCCTCGGCTACCACGTGGTCGTGTGCGACGCCCGGCCGGTCTTCACCACGGCCAAGCGCTTCCCCGAGGCCGACGAGGTGATCGTCAAGTGGCCGCACGACTATCTCACCTCGACCGTCGTGGACGAGCGGACCGCGATCTGTGTGCTCACCCACGATCCCAAGTTCGACGTCCCCCTGCTGGAGGTCGCCCTGCGCACCCCGGCGGGCTACGTCGGCGCGATGGGCTCGCGCCGCACGCACGAGGACCGGCTGGCCCGGCTGGCGCGGGCGGGGCTGGGGGACGCCGAGCTGAAGAGGCTCCGCTCGCCGATCGGGCTGGACCTGGGCGCGCGTACGCCCGAGGAGACGGCGATCTCCATCGCCGCCGAGCTGATCCAGCTGCGCTGGGGCGGCTCGGGCCGGCCGCTGACCGACGGTTCCGGCAGGATCCACGGGGACGGGCCCGGCGCGTGAGCGGGGAGGCGGGAATCCCGGCGGAGGTCCCCGGGGAGATCCCCGCGGGGATTCCGGTGAGGCCCCCGGCCGGGGACGCCGGAGGGGACACAGTGGGGGATGCCGGAGGGGACACAGTGGGGGATACAGAGGGGGACGCGGGCGGGCGCCCGGTGAGCGCCGGGCTGCTGCTGGCCGCCGGATCCGGCTCCCGGCTCGGCACTCCCAAGGCGCTGGTGGACTTCCACGGGGAACGGCTGGTGGACCGGGGGGTACGGGCGCTCCGTGACGCCGGCTGCCGTCCCGTGGTCGTGGTGCTCGGCGCGGCCACCGCACGGGTACGGGGAGCGGTGACCGTCCACAACCCGGAGTGGAGCTCGGGGATGGGCTCCTCGCTCAGGGCCGGTCTGGGGGCGATCCCCGCCACCGCCGACCACGTGGTGATCGCCCTGGTGGATCAGCCGTTCGTCGGCCCGAGGGCGGTGGAGCGGCTCATCGGGGCCGCGGCGGAGGGCGCCTCGGTCGCCGTCGCCACCTACGGCGGTGCGCGGCGCAACCCAGTGCTGATCGCCAGGGAGCACTTCGAGGAGGTCGCCCGGCTCGCGACCGGCGACGCGGGCGCCCGCCCGTTCCTGAAGGCCCGTCCGGAGCTGGTCGTCGCGGTCCCCTGCGACGACGTCGCCGACCCCGCCGACATCGACACCCCGGCCGACCTGTCCGCGCTCCGGGCCCGCCCGGACCGCGCCACCTGAGCCGCCCCGCCCCCTCGGGGAGGGGCTAAGCGGCCAGGCGCAGTGAGGCGACGGCGGCGCGGTGGTCGCTGCCCGCGGCCCGCTCGACGCCCGCCCTGGTGGCGACCATGCCGCGGTAGAGGATGTGGTCGGGGCGGGTGACGGGGAAGGACGCGGGCCAGGTGAAGCCGAATCCCGTACCGGCCTCCTGCTGGGCGTCCGACAGCGGCGGCACCAGGCCGGAGCGCTTGCGGTCGGTGGTGGCGGTGTTGAGGTCGCCGAGCAGCAGCAGGTGCTCGCTGTCGTCCCTGTCGACCATCCTGCGGGCGTAGGAGAGGGTCTCGTCGCGCTGGGCGGTCTGGCCGGGGCGGGCGGAGGCGAGGTGCATGACGTACACGGTCAGCCTGCCCTTGGGGGTGACGACCACCGCGCGCAGCGCCCGCGCCCAGTCGAGGCCGATGTCGGCCTTGCGGGCCTCGGCGATCGGGAACCGGCTCCACAGGCCGACCGTGGCGATCCGGTAGCGGTAGGGGAAGCGGTCGTTGAGGACCTTCGCCGCCGGGCCGCCGGCGGTCAGCTCCTGCACCGCGACCAGGTCGCGGTCCCTGGAGACGGTCCGCATGGCGTCGGCCGAGTCGGCGTTGGTCGCGCCGACGTTGAGCGTGACGACCGACAGGTCGCTGGGCCCGCCCGGCGGGCTGCGCAGCAGCGTCGGGCCGAACATGAGGCCCCACACGGTCGCCGGGACCAGCGCCGCGAGGATCACCTGCCACGAGCGGGTGGCCAGCGCGCCGACCAGCAGGACCGGCACGACGGCTCCGAGCCAGGGCAGCAGGCTCTCCAGCACGGGTGTGAAACCGCCCAGCTCAGGCAGGAGCCGGTGTCCCCCGAGTGTCAGGGCGAGCGCTCCCGCCGTCACGATGATCGACTGCCTCAGCACACCGCTCCTCGTCCACCCCTCCGGCGGTCACCTGCCGCCGGGACACCCGCCCTCCGGGGTCCCCTACCCCGGAATGCGTAGGCTACCGGCCCGGCGACGACGGCGCGGGGCTTGGTGCTTCTGCGGTGAGTCGATAATCTTTGTCGTCGAGACAAACGGAACAACATTCGGTTTCGTCGGCACCGCGGAAGGACGATCTCACGATGCGCATCGGTATGGCCCTGAACTACTCGGGGGGCTTCAAGGAGACGGTGGCCGAGCTGGCCGACTACGAGAAGGCCGGTCTCGACATCGTCTTCGTCGCCGAGGCCTACGGTTTCGACGCGGTCAGCCAGCTGGGCTACATCGCCGCCAGGACCGAGAGGCTGCGGATCGCCGCCGGGATCCTGCCGATCTACTCCCGCACCCCCGCCCTGCTGGCGATGACCGCCGCGGGTCTGGACTACGTCTCCGACGGCCGCTTCACCCTCGGCCTGGGCGCCTCGGGCCCCCAGGTCGTCGAGGGCTTCCACGGCGTCCCGTACACCGCCCCGCTCGGCCGCACCCGCGAGGTCATCGAGATCTGCCGTCAGGTCTGGAGGCGCGAGCGCCTGACCTACGAGGGCAGGCACTACACCGTTCCGCTCCCCGCCGGGCAGGGGACCGGCCTGGGCAAGCCGCTGAAGCTCATCAACCACCCGGTCCGCGAACGCATCCCCGTCGTGATCGCCGCCATCGGCCCCAAGAACGTCGAGCTCGCCGCCGAACTGGCCGAGGGCTGGGAGCCGATCTTCTACATGCCGGAGAAGGCCGCCGACGTGTGGGGCGCCTCCCTGGCGGCGGGCAGGGCCAGGAGGGACCCGGCGCTGGGCGAGCTGGACGTGATCGCCCAGGCGGCGCTGGCCATCGGCGACGACGTCTCCGGCTGGCTGGAGCTGGGCCGCCCGATGGCCGCCCTCTACATCGGCGGGATGGGCGCCAAGGGCAGGAACTTCTACAACGACCTCGCCCGCAGGTACGGCTACGAGAAGGAGGCCGAGCAGATCCAGAACCTCTACCTGGACGGCAGGAAGGACGAGGCCGCCGCGCTCGTACCGTACGAGCTGCTGGAGAAGACGTCCCTGATCGGCTCCGAGGGGCACGTCCGCGAGCGCCTGCGGGCCATGCGCGAGTCGGGCGTCACGACCGTCAACGTCGCCCCGCTGGCCGCCACCCACGAGGAGCGCGTCCGGCTCATCGAGAAGGTCAGGGAACTCGCCTCCTGACCCGGCCTCCCCACTGGCGTACGGGCGGGGCCGCGGCCGAGGTGGCGACATCGGTCCGGCCCGGCCTCTCCCACCCGGCCCCTCCCATCGGCGTACGGGCTGAGGTGACGACATCGGTCAAAGCGGTTAATAGCATGCGTACCATGACCGCCACCCACGCCCGGCGCCGCGCGAACCTCGCGGCCCTGCTGCCCGCTCACGAGGCGGACGCGATCCTGGTCACCGGCGGCGTGAACGTGCGCTACCTGACCGGCCTGGCCAGCTCCAACGCGGCCGTCCTGGTCAGGGCCGACGCCACCGCCACGCTGGCCACCGACTCCCGCTACCTCGGGGCCGCCCGGCGCGTCTGCGCCGACATCGAGGTGATCGAGAGGTCCGACGTCGCCGGGGCCCTGCTGCCCGAGACCGGCCGGACGGGCATCGAGGCCGAGCACATGTCCGTCGCCGGTTACTTCCGGCTGGGCGGGGAGCCCCCGCGGCTGTCCGGGGTGGTGGAGTCGCTGCGCCTGGTCAAGGACGACGAGGAGATCGGCCTCGTCCGTACCGCGTGCGAGCTCACCGACCGGGCCTTCGCCGAGGTCCTGCCCGAACTGCGCCCGGGGCTGACCGAGAAGGAGGTCGCCAGGGCGCTGGAGCGCCGGATGGTCGAACTGGGCGCGGACGGGCTCGCCTTCGACTCGATCGTCGCGAGCGGGCCCAACGGCGCGATCCCGCACCACTCGCCCTCGGACCGGCCGCTGGAGCGCGGGGACCTGGTCACCATGGACTTCGGGGCGCTGTACCGGGGCTACCACGCCGACATGACCAGGACCGTGGCGATCGGCGAGCCCGCGGGGTGGCAGCGCGAGCTGTACGACCTGGTCCACGCCTCCCAGCGGGCCGGGGTCCTGGCCGCCCGGACCGGCGCGGCGCTCCACGAGGTGGACGCCGCCGCCCGCGACCTGATCGGGGAGGCGGGGTACGGGGAGTTCTTCAAGCACGGCCTCGGCCACGGCGTCGGGCTGCAGATCCACGAGGCGCCGTTCCTGTCCCCGAGAAAGCCCGAGGACTCCCGGGGAGAGCGGGACGGCTCCCCGACGCCGGAACGATCTTCACGGGAACCGGAGCGCGACCATGAGCACGCTAGACTAGAGGATCGAGTTCCGGTAACCGTCGAACCCGGGGTTTACCTTCCCGGCAGGGGCGGCGTCCGCATCGAGGACACGCTCGTGGCGCGCGATGGCGGGCCGGAACTTCTCACACGGACGACCAAAGAGCTGCTCGTCCTTTAAGAGCGGCCGTACGCAGGAGAGACTAGTGGCGACGACGAACGACCTCAAGAACGGCCTGGTGCTCAAGCTCGACGGCGGTGAGCTCTGGGCCGTCGTGGAGTTCCAGCACGTCAAGCCCGGCAAGGGCGGCGCGTTCGTCCGCACCAAGCTCAAGAACGTGCTATCGGGCAAGGTCGTCGACAAGACCTTCAACGCGGGCGTCAAGGTCGAGGTGGCCAACGTCGACAAGCGCGAGATGCAGTTCTCCTACATGGACGGCGACGACTACGTCTTCATGGACACCGAGAACTACGACATGCTCCACGTCAGCAGGGTCGCGGTCGGAGACTCGGCCAACTACCTGCTGGAGAACATGCTGGCCACCGTGGCGATCAACGAGGGCAACGTCCTCTACGTCGACCTGCCCGCGGCCGTCGAGCTGCTCGTCGCCGAGACCGAGCCCGGCCTCCAGGGCGACCGCTCCACCGGCGGCACCAAGCCCGCCACGCTGGAGACCGGCGCCGAGATCAAGGTGCCGCTCTTCATCACCACCGGCGAGAAGGTCAAGGTCGACACCCGCACCGGCGATTATCTCGGCCGCGCCTGATGTCGGCACGAGGTAAGGCGCGCAGGCGCGCGCTGGACATCCTCTTCGAGGCCGAGGCGCGCGGCGAGGACCCGCTCAGTGTCCTCGCCGAGCGCCTCGAACGGGCCGAACCGCCCGTGAACGAGTACACCACGACGATCGTCGAGGGCGTGTGCAGGCACCGGTCGCGCATCGACGAGCTGATCACCACCTACTCCGAGGGCTGGACGCTCGACCGCATGCCGGCGGTCGACCGCAACCTCCTGCGCGGCGGCACCTACGAGCTGCTGTGGATGCCCGACGTCCCCGAGGGCGTCGTCATCAGCGAGTGGGTCAGCCTGGCCTCCGAGCTGTCGACCGACGAGTCGCCGCAGTTCGTCAACGGCCTGATGGCCCGTTTCAAGCAGCTCAAGCCGTCCCTGGCGCTCTAGCCGCCCCCACGGGGAGCCCGGGTCTCCGGTCTCCCCGCCCCGGCGCGCCGCCCGAGGCGTCCCCTTTCCTCCGGGCTTGCCGGCGGGATCCGTCCGCGTCCGGAAAAAGACTCGATCAAGCGGGAGTATGGATACTCCTTGGGCCGCGCCGGGGGGCACGCGGCGTAGGCTGGGCTCGTCACCGGATGAGGAGGCGATCTGAAGTTGCACGCCGTAGGCATCTCACGGCAGACGGGCACCCCCGCGGTCCGCACGGCGGTCGTGTGGGACGTCCTGAGTGCCGTGCTGGCCGAGCGGATGGCCGCGACGGGCCGTGAGCGGCTCGACATCGTCGACGCCGGGGGCGGTACGGGCGGTTTCGCCGTCCCCCTGGCCGATCTGGGGCACGCCGTGACGGTCGTCGACCCCAGCCCCGACTCGCTCGCCGCGCTGGAGCGCCGCGCGGCGGAGGCGGGGGTGGAGGTGCGCGCCCTTCAGGGCGACGCCGCGGATCTGGGGGAGCTGCTGCCGGCCGGCGGCACCGACCTGGTGCTCTGCCACAGCGTGCTGGAGTACGTGGAGGACCCGATCGGCGCGGTGCGGGCGATGGCCGGCCTGCTGCGCGAGGGCGGCGTGATCAGCGTCCTCGCCGCCAACCCGCTCGCCGCCGCGCTGCACCGCTCCATCGCCGGCAGGTTCGACGAGGCCCGACAGGTCCTGGACGACCCCGAGGGTCGCTGGGGCGACCGCGACCCCACCCCCAGGCGTTTCGGCCGCGAGGCCCTGGAGCGGCTGCTCACCGCGACGGGCTTCGCGCCCGGCGAGGTGCACGGCGTGCGGGTCTTCGCCGACCTGGTGCCCAGCAGGCTGCTCGACGGCGAGCCCGGGGCCGGCCGCGCCCTGGTCGCCCTGGAGCAGGCCGCGGCGGCGCACCCGGTGCTCCGCGACATCGCGACCCAACTGCACGTGCTTGGCCACCGTTGAGCGCCGCGTCGAACGCGTGTTCCCGTAGGATGGCGGTGTGTCGAGAAAGCAGCAGATGCCGCGTCCGGCTTCCGATCTGGGGACGGACGACACCGGCTGCCCGATCCTCCACGTCGACATGGACGCCTTCTACGCGGGCGTCGAGCTGCGCGACCGCCCCGATCTCCGGGGCACCCCCGTCATCATCGGCGCGCCCGGGGCGCGCGGGGTGGTGCTCAGCGCCACCTACGAGGCCCGGAGGTTCGGGGTGCACTCGGCGATGCCCATGACCCGGGCCCGACGGCTCTGCCCCCAGGCGGTGATCATCCCGCCGAGCCGGGGCAAGTACGCGGAGGTCTCCCGGCGCGTCATGGAGATCTTCCAGACCTTCACCCCCGAGGTCGAGCCGATCGCCTCGGACGAGGCGTTCCTCGACGTCGGCGGGGCGCGCAGGCGTCTCGGCCCGCCGACGGCGATCGCCCGGATGATTCGCGAGCAGGTCGTGCGCGAGCAGGGCATCACCTGCTCCGTCGGGGTCGCCAACAGCAAGTTCGTGGCCAAGCTCGCCTCCCGGCACTGCAAGCCCGACGGCCTGTTCGTGGTGCCCGCCGACCGGGTGGTCGACTTCCTGCACCCGCTGCCCGTGGCGGCGCTGTGGGGCGTCGGGGAGCGCACCGAGCGGTCGCTGGCCTGCCTCGGCATCAAGACCGTCGGAGACCTCGCCAGGGTCCCGGTGGAGACGCTCCAGCGGGATCTGGGCCAGGCGGCGGGCGCGCACCTGGCGGCGCTCGCCTGGGGGCGTGACGAACGGCCGGTGACCCCCGACGTCCCCGACAAGAGCATCGGAGCGGAAGAGACTTTCGCCACAGACATCGCCGACCCCGTGGAGATCCGCAGGGAGCTGCTCCGGCTCTCGGAGCGGGTCGCCGCCAGGCTGCGGCGGGGCGGCAGCGTCGGCCGCACGGTCAGCGTCAAGCTCCGCCGCGCCGACTTCACCACCCTCACCCGGTCCCGGAGCCTGCGCGAGCCCACCGACGTCGCCAAGGTCCTGTACGACGTCGCCCGCTCCCTCTACACCGCCTCCGGCCTGGAGAACGAGCGCCTGAGGCTGGTCGGCGTGCGGGTGGAGAACCTCGGCCCGGCCGCCGGGGCGACCCGGCAGATCGAGCTCGGAGAGCGCGAGACGGGCTGGCGGGAGGCCGAGCGGGCGATGGACCGGGCGGCCCGTAGATTCGGTCACGACGCCGTGCTTCCGGCCTCCCTTGTTCGCCCGCCGTTTGATGGAGTGGATCCATGACGCCGCCTCCGGTTTGGACTACGTTGGACGTTTTCTTTCGTCTACGTCTACAGCCTCGTATTCTGGGGATAACCGACCGCGAGGTTCGGACACCCCGTGTCGTCCGTCACCGTCTTCCCCGTCCTGGGGCTGTCCTTGGGAGGCGCCGTGCCGCTCTCTGAGCACGAGCAGCGCTTGCTCGACCAGATCGAGCAGGCCCTCTACGCCGAGGACCCGAAGTGGGCCAATACCGTCAGGATCAGTGATCCGCGCAGCCACTACAGGCGCCGCCTGGTGAAGGCCTCCATCGGCTTCATCCTGGGCGTCGTCCTGCTGATGGTCGGCGTCGTGATCATCAACATCCCGCTCGGCGTCGGCGGTTTCGTGGTCATGCTCGCCGCGTGTCTGTGGGGTCTGTCCAGCTGGAAGCGGATGAACGGGTTCGGTGAGGCCAACGCGGCCACGCCGTCCGATCAGCCGCGAGGCAAGGGAGGGCGCCGTCCGGGCTCCCGCCAGAGCTTCATGGAACGCATGGAGGAGCGCTGGCGCCGTCGCCACGACGAGCGCTAGCCCGCCAGGGTCCGCCACCGTCCGCGGCGGATCTCCCTGACGATCCCCCTGTGACGACGAGGGTCACTCCCGGTGCGGGAGCGGCCCGCGTCATCCACCGAGTCCGCCCCCCGCGTGCCCCGGCGGCTCCGGGCTCGCCGTTCCCCGCACCCCCGGTGATCGACGTCCGCCTTTCGGCGACCGGTGCCCTCCGCGCCTGCCGGAGCCGCCATCCCGTATGCCCGGCTGATCGGGTCGATCGCTTCGCGTCCCCGGTGGCTTCGGGGTTACGGTTCCGTATTTCCGGCCGGTCGGGTCGATCGCTCCGCGCCCTCGGCGGGCCGGGGCCACGGCCGCGTTCTCGGACGCTCGGAGCTCGCCGCCCCGGTGCCCCAGGCGGTCCCGGAGTGGTCTCCTCCAGTCGAGGGTCCCCCCCAGTGCCCCCAGTGCCCCCAGTGCCCCCAGTGCCCCCGATCGACCGGGGCCTTGCCCTCCCTTGGTGATCGGGACGCGCCGTCGCGCGTCCCGATCACCAAGGGGCGCTCAGGCGCCCTTCCTGGCCGGTCTACGGAGCCGGAGGTTCTCCAGCCGGTCGAAACCGTCCAGCACCCGCCCGCCCATCGCCCGCATCCGCAGGAGCGTGGAGGGCGGCAGCAGCACCGCCCTGATCCGTCTGCCGCGGGTCACGGTGGCCGCCAGCGCCCGCCGTACGCTCCGCATGTCCTCGCGCAGGGTGCCGATCTCGCCCGGGGTCCTGGCGTAGAGCATCCGCTCCACCGCCGAGGCGATCCGTGCCAGCGCGGCGGCGGCCTCCGGCTCGAACACGTACTGCTCCGCCAGCCGCCTGGCCAGCGCGCGCGGGCTCTCGCTCGCCTGCCGTGACATCCCGTAGTCGCACAGGGCGTCGTCGAGCTCGGCCCACGCGGCCGCCACCGCCGCCTCCCGGCGGGTCTCCCCGCCCCCCGCCCTGACCACCGCGGGGGAGGCGGTATCGCCGGGGTTCGGGTCCCCGGCCCGCCGTGAGTAGGACCTGCCACGACGGACCCGCAGCTGCCAGCGGATCAGCCCGGGGATCAGCGCGACCAGCAGCGCGATCGCGACCCCGATGCCGATCCGCGCGGCGAGCGGCATTCCCTCGTCCACCGGGGTGAGCGCGCCGCCGAACTCCCGGTCGAGCATCTCCTCGCGGCGGTCGGCCGCCGACCCGGTGGGCGAGTCGGAGCCGGTGGGCTCCGGCGACGGTGCCGCGCTCGGCTCCTCGGGGGTGGCCGGTGCCACCTCGGGGCGGGTGTAGGACGGCACCGTCGCGCTGCCCTGGCCCGCTCCGCCCGCCGGGGTGGGCTCGAAGCGGAGCCAGCCGGTCCCCTCGAAGTACAGCTCGGGCCAGGCGTGCGAGTCGTGGGTGCGCACCTGCCAGCCGCCGGAGGTGACGGTGCCCCCGGTGTAGCCGATGGCGACCCGGGAGGGGATGCCCAGGACGCGCGCCAGCACCGCCATGGAGGCGGCGAACTGCTCGCAGTAGCCGGTCCTGTTACGGATCAGGAAGTCCGTCAGCGCCGGGCCGTCGTGCCCCTGGGTGGCCAGGCTGTAGACGAACCCGCCGGTCTCGGTGAAGAACTCCTGCAGCTGGATCGCCTGCTCGTACGCGCTGGCCCCCCGCTCGGTCTCCTGGAGGGCCAGCTGCCTGATCGCGTCCGGCAGGTTCTCCGGCAGCGCCAGGTAGCGATCCCTGATCGCCGTGGCGGGCGGCGCCGCCGCCTTGAGCCGGTCCGCCGAGGGCTCGGGCTCGGCGGTGACGGCCTGGTACGTCAGGCCCCCGGCGGTGTTCCGCGTGGAGAAGACCATGAGCGTGTCACGGTCGGGCCGCCAGTCGCCCGCCACCGTGACCTTGGACACCGGGTAGGGCAGGGGAAGGAAGCTCAGCCCCCTGACCTGCGCGTTCACCGTGACACTGAGGGTCGCCGGCGTGACGGGCACACTCGCGCCCTGGCCGGGAGGCAAGGGCATCGGCGCGTCGGAGGTCCGGTCCTCCGGGCGGCCCCTGGGCTCCGACATCGTCCACTGCTCGCCGTCGAAGATGTCGAGCGAGTACATCCTCAGGTAGCGCGGCGTGCTGTCACTGGCCTTGTAGGTCAGGACGGTGGAGTTCTCCGGCAGCGACAGCTGGCCGCGTAGGTTGACCATCGGGTTCGGGATGCTGATCGAGTTGCCGCCACCCCTGCCGTTGCCCACGCCGAACCCGAACAGCGGATCGGGCTCCAGGGTGGGTAGCAGCGCGGGCAGCAGGACGGCGAGCGCGATCGCGGTGAAGCCGATCCGCTTGCCGGAGAGCCGCAGCGGCCCGGTGTCGGAGGGGCTGGGCCGGGTGACGGTGAAGGACGACGTGCGGCGCACCAGCACCGCCCGGCCCCAGTGGCTGACCCGTTCCCGCCCGTCGGCGACGAGGATCCCCAGGTAGCCTACGGCCCCGATGATGAACGCCGGCCAGCTGATCGGCTCGGAGACCACCGCCGCCGGGACCGTGAACAGCGCCAGCAGCGGCAGCCCGGCGAGCGCCGCCCTGCGCAGCCGCGCGGCCAGCAGGTCCACCAGGATGGCGATCAGGCCGACGCCGCCGCAGGTGAGCAGGACGATGCCGGTGCTGTCGGGCACCGGGGCGGCGAATCGCTGGATGTCGGTGAAGCCCGTCGTCAGCAGCGCGTCCAGCCTGGCGAGCGAGTCCCAGGTGGGGAGCACCCGCGCCCACGCCTCGTCCCCGGCGAACGCCGCCGTCAGGTAGAGGAACACCGCGAGCACCTGCACGGGCGGCGCCAGCCAGCCGGGCAGCGTGTAGTGGCCGGCCAGCACGCCGATCCCGGTCACGATCAGGATGGCGCCCAGGCTCGACCAGAACCAGGCGCCGCCCTGGAAGAGCGGGTAGAGCGCGATCGCGACCGCTCCCGTGGCCACGCCCGACGCGATGGGAAGTCTCATGAGCCACCCCTGCTCGCCGCGAATCGTCCGCGCTGCGCGGCGTCCTGCCACACGCTCGCGATGGAGCCGCCGGCGGGCAGCCGCACGACGCGCCAGCCCGTCCCGGTGAACACCGACCGCGCCGCCTGGAACTCCTCGTCCTCGTCCAGCTCGGGATTCTCCCATCCCGCCACGTCCAGCATCACGGCCACGCCGGTCACGTTGCCGTGCCTGGCCCTGGCCAGCTCCTGGGCCTGGTCGAGGTCCATCTTGCCGAGCACGGCCACGATCAGGCCGTCGCCGCCGCCCTGCCGCAGCGCGCCGACGCCGTACTCCAGCGACCGCGCCGTGCTGGCCCGTACGACGGCCAGGGTGTCCAGCAGCGACAGGCTCAGCCCGCTGTCGGTGAGGTGCTCGGCCCCCTGGTCGGTGACCAGGCGCAGGCCGAGACCCTCGTGGGCGAGGTGCACGCCGATGGAGGCCGCGGCCGAGACCGCCGCCTCGAACGACGAGCGCGGGCCCTCGCCCCGGTGGGCGTAGCGCCGGGTGTCCAGCAGCAGCGCGCCCCTGCTCTGCCACTGCTGCTCCTCGCGCCGCACCATCAGCTCGCCGTGCCTGGCGGTCGAGCGCCAGTGCACCCGCCGCAGGTCGTCGCCCTGCCGGTACTCGCGCGGCGCGACGTCGTCGTCCCCCGCCGCCGCCACGCTCCTCGTACGGCTGTCGCCCCCGCCCGTCCACTCACCGGCCAGCCGGACGTGGGGCAGCGCCACCACGTGGGGGGTCACCATCAGCGTGTCGCTGATGGTGAACGACCTGGTCAGCTCGACCAGGCCGAAGGGGTCGCTGATCCGGACGGAGAGCGGCCCGATGCCGAAGCGCCCGCGCAGGTCGGAGCGGACCCGGTAGTCGATCTCCCGGACGCCCTGCGCCTCCACCCGGTCCAGGACGAACCTGGGCCGGGCGCCGAGGGCGTAGGGAACGGTGTCCTCGATCATCAGCAGGCCGGTCGGCAGCCGGGTGATGTTCTCCAGCCGCAGCGTCACGGTGGCCTCGCTGCCCACCTCGGCCCTGGGCGGGTCCAGGCGCCGGGCGCAGCTCAGCCGGTAACGGGTGCGGGCGACCACCATGGCCGCCAGCAGCGGCAGCGAGACGACCAGCACGCCGATCCTGAGCAGGTCGTGCTCGCCGAGGATGAAGGCGCACAGCAGCGCCGCGACGCCGGACGCGAGGAAGGACCGGCCGCGGGCGGTGAGCGCCTTGAGGCCGGAGGTCACCGGGCCTGGGCCTCGGGTACGGGTACCCGGCGGACCAGGTCGGCGATCACCTGCTCGGGCGGGCGGCGCTGCCCCTGGGCCTCGACGCTGGGCAGCAGCCGGTGCGCCAGGACGGGGACGCACAGCTCCTGCAGGTCGTCGGGGATGACGTAGTCGCGGCCCGCGAGCGCGGCGTGCGCCCGCGCGGCCCTGACCAGCTGCAGGGTGGAGCGGGGGGAGGCGCCCAGCCGCAGGTCGGGGGACTGGCGGGTGGCGGTCACCAGGTCGATCGCGTACTTCTTGATCGGCTGGGAGACGTAGACCCCGCGCACCGCCTCGATCAGCGCCTTCACCTCCTCGGTGGTGGCCACCGGCTCCAGCTTGTCCAGCGGGGAGGCGGCGCCGTGCACGTCGAGCATCTCCAGCTCCGCGGAGGGCGCGGGGTAGCCCATCGCGATCCGGGCGGTGAACCGGTCGCGCTGTGCCTCGGGAAGGGGGTAGGTGCCCTCCATCTCGATCGGGTTCTGTGTCGCGATCACCATGAAGGGGGAGTCCAGCCGGTAGGTCGCGCCGTCGACGGTGACCTGGTGCTCCTCCATGCACTCCAGCAACGCCGACTGGGTCTTCGGCGACGCCCGGTTGATCTCGTCACCCACCACGATGTTGGCGAAGACCGGGCCGGGCTTGAACTCGAACTCCCTGGTCTGCTGGTTGTAGGCGCTCACTCCGGTGATGTCGCTCGGCAGCAGGTCGGGGGTGAACTGCACGCGGCGCACCGGGCAGTCGATGGACCGCGCCAGCGCCTTGGCGAGCATGGTCTTACCGACTCCGGGTACGTCCTCGATGAGGAGGTGTCCCTCGGCGAGTAGTACGGTCAAGGTCAGGCGGACGACGTCGCTCTTGCCCTCGATCACCGATTCGATCGACTGGCGGATCCGGTGCGCGGTGACAACAAGATCATCGAGCTGTGGTGAGACGTCATGGGTTACTGCCACCAGGCCTCCATGAGGGTGCGGCGGTTGCGCGCCGGGGGGTTGCCGTTGCGGAATCTTTGCGATCCCGTAACTCATTCTGCTTACCGACACTACGGCGCCATACGTTCCCACGGCGACTTTATGCGGTCATCAGGGATGATTCCGGGTAAGTAGCCATAGTTTGTGCCGCGACCGTCGTGATCCTGTACGGATGGCGTGCCGATCCCGTGACGGCGCGAAGGTTCCCGCCTTCCACCATTCTTCACCGCCCTCCGGCTTATTTCATGATCTTTAGCCTATTCGGCGGCCTTACTCGACACGCCCATGGCATATGAGGGGTCGCTTACCCCCTCCACTCCGCACCACCCCATTTGAACTGGGGAAATGTCGGCGAAACCCGTCGTGAAGAGGCGTGGAATCAGTTGACGGTGGAGAGAAGTGGAGTATGGTGGTGCGCAGTGGAGGGCAGGGCTGCGACGCCTGGTTCTCCACTGGGCACGGGAGGTGAGGCCGGTGTTCCTCGGCACCCACCACCCGCGTCTCGATGACAAGGGACGGCTGTTCCTGCCGGCGAAGTACCGCGAGGAGCTGGCGGAGGGTCTGGTGATCACCAAAGGCCAGGAGCGCTGCCTCTACGTCTTTCCCGTAGAGGAGTTCCAGCGCATAACCGAGGCTCTGCGCACCGCGCCGGTGACCGCCAAGGCGGTCCGCGACTACAGCCGTGTCCTCTTCGCCAGCGCGTCCGACGAGGTCGCCGACAA
Organism: Streptosporangium oxazolinicum; assembly: GCF_039537505.1. Lineage (NCBI taxonomy): Bacteria > Bacillati > Actinomycetota > Actinomycetes > Streptosporangiales > Streptosporangiaceae > Streptosporangium > Streptosporangium oxazolinicum. Next base: position 501,766 of record NZ_BAABAQ010000002.1, on the reverse strand, counting down.
GCAGGGCCGGATCACCGTTCCACAGGCTCTGCGCGAGTACGCCAGCCTGCGCCGCGACTGCGTGGTCATCGGGGCCAACACCCGGCTGGAGATCTGGGACGCGGCCGCCTGGAGCGCCTATCTGGCCGACCAAGAGCAGGCTTTTGCCGATCTGTCGGAGGAGGTGCTGCCAGGGATTCTGTGACTCCACGGTCGACTCATCGGTAAAACGTCGTTCGGCGAGGTCTCCACCCGCAACCACCTGCCCGTCAGCTGATGCACCTTCCCCGGTGTCAGGTGACGGGTGGACACGCGGGTGCGGATGGGGACCTGGCCGGACGGCCCCGAGGGTGGGGGCCAGTTTGCAAGACACCGGTGAGCGTCCGCCGCTCGTCCACGCGACGAGGCGGGAAAAAGGGGGTTGCGCTTCATGCGCGCCGAGAACCACAACCATGATCTCCAAGCGGACTTCCAGGCGGATCCGCAGGCATCCGGGGGTCATGTCCCCGTCATGCTCGACCGGGTGCTGGAGTTGCTCGCTCCGGCGCTGGCCCGCCCCGCCCCCGTGCTCGTCGACGCCAACCTCGGACTCGGCGGCCACGCCGAGGCCCTGCTGGCCGCGCACCCCTCGCTCCACCTGATCGGGATCGACCGCGACCCCACCGCCATCGAGCGCTCCACCGCCAGGCTCGCCCCGTACGCCGACCGGATCACGCTGGTCCGCGCGGTCTCCGACGAGCTTCCCGAGGTGCTGGCCGAGGTGGGCCGCCCCCGCGTCGACGCCGCGCTGTTCGACCTGGGTGTCTCCTCCCCGCAACTGGACGAGGCCGAGCGCGGTTTCGCCTACTCCTACGACGCGCCGCTGGACATGCGGATGGACCGCGACGAGGAGCTGACGGCCGAGGTCGTGGTCAACACCTACCCGGCCGCCGAGCTGATCCGGATCCTGCGGGATTACGGAGAAGAACGATTCGCCCCGCGTGTCGCGCACTTAATCATCAAGGAAAGGGCCAGAGAGGCCATAACGTCTACCAAGCGGCTTGCGGAGATCGTCAGGACGGCGATCCCTGCCGCTACCCGCAGGACCGGGGGCAACCCCGCCAAAAGGACTTTCCAGGCGTTGCGGATCGAGGTGAACGCGGAGTTGACGGCGCTGGAACGCGCGCTCCCAGCCGCGCTCGACGCATTGACGCTGGGCGGGCGCGTCGTCGTGCTCGCGTACCACTCCCTTGAGGACCGGCTGACGAAGCAGGTCATCACCGCGCGGACCAGGGACACCGGCCCCGCCGGCCTCCCCGTCCCGCTGCCGGCTCACCAGCCGCGGTTCGCGCTCCTGACAAGGGGAGCCGAGCTTCCGAGCGAAGAGGAGGTGGCCCGCAACCCGCGGGCGGCCTCCGCCCGGTGTCGGGCGGCAGAGAGGATCCGTGAGGCAGTTGACGAGGAGTGAGACAGACGTCCGACGCGCCGCGCCCAGCCGCGGCGCGCGCCCTGTGCGCGTCCCCCGCGCGGTGCCGCAGGGATACGGGACCGGCCCGGCCAGGCCCGCGCCCGCTCCGGCCGCGCAGGTCAAGGCGCCCCCCGCGGCCCGCCGCGCCCGGCCGCCGAGGGCTCCCTTCCTGCTGCTCGTGGTCGGCCTGCTCTGTGGCGGCCTGGTCAGCCTGCTGCTGCTGAACGCCGTGCTCGCCCAGGACTCCTTCCGGGCCAACGGGCTGCGCAACGAGATCAGCGACCTGCGCAACCAGAAGGAGAGCAAGCAGAGCGCCATCATGCGGCAGGAGATGCCCGCGGCGGTCGCGAGGAACAACGAGCTCCAGGGGCTGGGGCCCGACTGGGACACCGCGCGCGTCATCGACCCCGCCAGGCCCGCCGTCGGGGCCGCCGGCGACGTCCAGACGCCCGCGGGGCAGGAGCGAGTGCCGGGCACGGGCCAGTGAGGGAGACCGGGGGGCCGGGTCCGGGACAGGGCCGAGGCGGTTCCGCGGGAGGACCGGCCGGAGGATCGGGCCGCCGCTCTCCCGGCGGTCCCGGCCGTACGGCCAGGCCGGGCGGTTCCCCGGACGTTCCCGGCAAGCCGCGCCGGCCGGGTTCCGGCGACGCCGGTCCCTCCGGCGCTCCCGGCGTGCCCGACAGCCCTCAGAAACCGGTCTCCCCGCGCAGGCCTCCGGCCTCGGGCGCGTCCGGTTCCACCGGCAGGTCCGGTTCCGGTGCTTCCGGCCGCGCGGGCTCCTCGGGCGGGGCGCGGGACGCCGACGGGGCGGCCGGGTCCGGTTCGCCGGGCAGGTCGTCCGGCTCGGGCCGCGCGGGTTCCCCCGGCAGGCCGTCCGCCGGTTCCGGCAGGGGGGCTCCCGTCAGGGGACAGGGCGGTTCCTCCAGGGGGCGGCCGTCCTCCGCCGACGGCCCCGGTAAGGGAGCCGACGGCCTCGGTAAGGGACAGGGGGCCGGGCGGTCCGGCAGGCCCGGTTCCGCCGCGAGGCCGTCCGCCTCGGGCGGATCCGGCAGGGCGCCCGCCTCGGGCTCGTCCGGCAGGACGGGCTCGTCCGGCAGGCCACCGGCCCCGGAGGGCTCCAGCAGGCCCGACAACGACAGATCCGATAAATCCGATAAATCGGTAAGGCCAGGCAGGGCGGGCTCCCCGGCGAGGCCGTCGGCCGCGGGTTCGTCCGGCAGGCCCGGTTCCCCGGGCAGGCCGGGCTCCACCGGCAGGCCCTCTCCCGGCGTGCGACCGCCCGCTTCCGACGGGCCCGGCAGGGGCGGTCCCCCCGGTGCCTCCGGTGCCTCCGCTTCCGGGGCCTCCGGCAGGCCCGGCCGTCCCGGGACGCCGGGCAGGACCTCCGCCCCCCAGCCGGGCAGGCCGCCGGGCCCCGCGGCGCCGCGCAGGTCCCCGGGGCCCGAGGCCCCGCGCGGGCCGGTGCGGTCCTCACGGGCGGAGGGGCCGCCGGACCCGCTGGGCTGGGTGCGTTCCGCGCCGAGGCGCGGGGGCGAGCGGCCCGGGGATCACGAGCACACCCGCATGACGCCGCGCGGCGGTGGCGGTGGCAGGCCGCCTCGGCCTCCGGCGCGCCCGTCCGCGGTGCTGCGCCTGGGCAACCCCCGCAGGCGCATCGGCATCGGCCTGATGGCGATGACCTTCGTGCTGTCCATCTTCGCGGGGCGGCTCGTCCAGCTCCAGGGCCTCGACTCGAAGGTCTACACGGCGGAGGCGGCCAAGCAGCGCGTACAGGGCGAGAAGCTGCCCGCCAGGCGAGGGTCGATCACCGACGTCAACGGCCACGAGCTCGCGCTGACCCTGGAGGCCCGCGAGGTCTTCGTGGACCCGTCGGAGGTCTCCGCCGACCAGCGCGACCGGGTGGCCACGATCCTGGCCAAGGAGCTGGGCACGCCCAAGGAGCCGATCGCCGCCAAGCTGGCCCAGAGCACCAGCCGCTACCAGCAGCTCGCCGCGGCCGTCGACCCGGTGCTCGCCCAGCGGATCATGGCGTACGACCTCAAGGGCGTCGGCAGCAAGCACCGCTACCGGCGCGACTACCCCGGCGGCGACCTGGCGGGCACCCTGCTGGGGTTCGTCGGCACCGACGGCACGGGGCTGGCCGGGCTGGAGAGCACCTACGACAAGCTGCTCGCGGGCAGCGACGGCGAGCAGGTCATCGAGACGGGTGCCAGGGGGCAGCGCATCCCGATGACCCGCAGCACCGTCCGGGCGCCGGTCGAGGGCAGGGACGTGCGGCTGACCATCGACCGCGACGTCCAGTGGGCCGCGCAGAAGGCGATCGGCGAGCAGGTCAGGGCGACCGGGGCGCGCACCGGCAGCGCCATCGTGATGGACGTGCGGACCGGCCGGGTGATCGCCATGGCCAACGCGCCCGAGCTCGACCTGAGGAACTGGATGGACTCTCCCGGCGCCGACCGGGTCAACCGGTCGGTCACGGACGTGTTCGAGCCGGGCAGCACCAACAAGGTCATCACCGCCGCGGCGGCCCTGGAGTCGGGGGCCGTGCGGCCGGAAAGCCTGTTCACGGTCGCCGACGAGATCAGGTGCGCCGACCGGGTGCTGAAGGACTCCCACCCGCACCCCACCGAGCGCCTCACCTTCTCCGGCATCGTGGCGACCTCCAGCAACGTGGGCACGATCCTCGCCACCCAGAAGATCGGCGACGAGAAGCTCCACTCGATGCTCCAGCGCTTCGGGTTCGGCGCGAAGCCCGGCACCGGGCTGCCGGGGGAGGAGGCCGGGCTCCTGCCCGACTGGAAGAGCTGGTCGGGCAGCCAACGCTGCACGATCTCGTACGGCCAGGGGGTCTCGGTGACGGCGCTGCAGACGGCCAGCGTGTACCAGACCATCGCCAACGGCGGGGTACGCGTCACCCCGCAGATCGTGGCGGGCACCACCGGGGAGAACGGCGCGTTCACCCCGTCCCCGCCGGGCAAGCGGACCCGGGTGGTCGGCGAGCGTACGGCGCGGGAGGTCGCCACCATGCTGGAGGCCGCGGTGAGCGAGGAGGGCACCGGCAACCTCGCCGCGATCGACGGCTACCGGGTGGCGGGCAAGACGGGTACCGCGATGCGCTACGACACCAGATGTCAGGGTTATTGCGGATATACCGCGACATTCGTTGGTTTCGCGCCGGCGGACAAGCCCCGCCTGGTCGTCCTGGCGGTCCTCCAGGACCCCCAGGAGGGCCACTACGGTGGGGAGATCGCCGCCCCGGTCTTCAAGAAGGTGATGACGTTCGCGCTGAAGAGCGGGAAGATCCCGCCGACCGGAACCAGGCCGTCCCCGGTGCGGATACGCGCCGGAGAGTGACGAGTGAAGGTACGCTCTCGCCGTGCGTCCCCCGTCGTCAATGCGACCCTCAACCAGTTCACCCCGTCCGCTCTCGGGGCTGGCGAGCCTCATCGGCGCGCCCTCGGGCACGTCGCGAGCCCCGCTTGCCGCGGTGTCCGGGATCACCATCGACTCGCGCCAGGTGCGCCGGGGAGATCTCTACGTCGCGCTGCCGGGGGCCACGGCCCACGGGGCCGACTTCTCCGCCCAGGCCCTCGCCGCGGGTGCCAGCGCGATCCTGACCGACGAGGCGGGAAGGGAGGCCGCGGTCGCGACCGGCCTCCCTGTCCTCGTCGTGCCCGATCCGCGCGGCCTGCTCGGCCAGGTCTCTGCCTGGGTGTACGGCAATCCCGCGGCGGACGTCATGGTCGTCGGGGTCACCGGCACCAGCGGCAAGTCCACCGTCAGCTTCATGCTGGAGGCCGGGCTGCGGGCCGCCGGGCACAATCCCGGGCTCATCGGGGGGGTGGAGATCCACGCCGGTGAGCTGCGCTTCGCGCCGAAGCTCACCACGCCCGAGGCGAGCGACCTGCAGGCCCTCTTCGCCCTGATGCGCGAGCGGGGCGTCACCGCCGCGGCCATGGAGGTCTCCAGCCACGCGCTGGCGCTCGGCCGGGTCGACGGGGTGTTCTACGACGTGGCGCTGTTCACCAACCTGTCCCAGGACCACCTCGACTTCCACCGCGACCTCAACGACTACTTCGCGACGAAGGCCCGGCTGTTCACCCCCGAGATGAGCCGCATGGGGGTCGTCAACCTCGACGACGCCCACGGGCGGGAGCTCCTCGGCATCGCGAAGATCCCGATGACCACCTTCTCCGCCGAGGGCGCCGTCGAGGCCGACTGGCGGGCCGTGGAGGTGCGGCTGGGTCCCGAGGGCAGCACCTTCAAGGTCGTGGGGCCCGGAGGCGTCGAGGAGGCCGCGTCGGTCGCCCTGCCGGGGCCCTTCAACGTGGCCAACGCGCTGGGCGCGATCGTCGCGCTGGTGGAGGCGGGTGTGCCGCTGCGGGCCGCGGTGGCGGGCGTCGGTACGCTGGCGGGAGTTCCCGGCCGGATGGAACGGGTTCCCGGTGGCGAGGACTTCCAGGCCATCGTCGACTACTCGCACAAGCCCGGCGCGATCGAGTCGGTCCTGCGCTCGCTGCGCGAGGTCACCGAGGGCGGGCTCATCGTCGTCCTCGGCTGCGGAGGTGACCGTGACCGTGGTAAACGCCCAATGATGGGAGAAGCCGCCGCAAGGCTGGCAGATGTGGCTATTCTCACCAGCGACAACCCTCGCTCCGAGGATCCCCTGCGGATCCTCGCGGAGATGATGGACGGAGTTCTCGGCGTGTCCCAGGACGGGCGCGCACATGTGATCATTGAGCCGGACCGCGCCGCGGCCATCGACCTGGCCATCGGCCGGGCGGGTCTCGGTGACGTCGTCCTCGTGGCCGGCAAGGGACACGAACAGGGCCAGTACGTCGGCGACCAGGTGCTTCCGTTCGACGACCGGCAGGTCGTGGCCGACGCGATCGTCAGGCGCAGGAACCGCACCGGGCGCCGAAGCACGTATGGAGAGTAGGGAAGACGCATCATGATCCCGTTGCCGCTGGCCAGGATCGCCGAGATCACCTCGGGCGCCCTCGCGGGCATGGCCGACCCACGCGCGGTGGTGCGCGGCCCGGTCGTCACCGACTCCCGCGCCGTCGAACCGGGGTCGCTGTTCGTCGCGATCAAGGGTGAACGGGTCGACGGGCACGACTTCGCCGCCCAGGCCGTCGCGGCCGGGGCGGTCGCCGTGCTCGCCTCCCGGCCCGTCGACGCCCCCGCCGTCATCGTCGGCGACACCGTGGCCGCCATGACGGGCCTGGCCACCGCGGTCTGCGCGGCCCTGCCGGCGACCACGGTCATCGGCCTCACCGGCTCCGCGGGCAAGACCACCACCAAGGACCTGCTGGCCAGGCTCACCGCCAGGATCGGCCCGACGGTCGCCACGGCCGGCTCGTTCAACAACGAGATCGGCCACCCGCTGACCGTGCTGAAGTCCGGCGAGGACACCCGCTACCTGGTGCTGGAACTCGGCGCGAGGAACGCGGGGCACATCGCCCACCTGACCCGCGTCGCCCCGCCGAGGATCGGCGTGGTCCTCAACGTCGGCACCGCCCACCTGGGGGTCTTCGGCGGCAAGGAGGAGATCGCCAGGGCCAAGGGCGAGCTGGTCGAGGCGCTGCCCGCCGAGGGCGTGGCCGTGCTCAACGCCGACGACCCGCTGGTGGCCGCGATGGCGGGGCGCACCGGCGCCCGCGTCACCTGGTACGGCCGGGGCGAGGGCGCGGCCGTGCGGGCCGAGAACGTGACCGTCGACGAGCGAGGACGCGCCTCCTTCACGCTGCGCACCCCCTCGGGCGCCGCCCCGGTCGGCCTGCGCCTCTACGGCGAGCACGCGGTGGAGAACGCACTGGCCGCCGCCGCGGCCGCCTACGAGCTCGGCCTGCCGGTCGCCACCATCGCCGAGGAGCTGTCGGAGGCCGAGCCCCGCAGCCGCTGGCGGATGGAGGTCACCGACCGCGCCGACGGCGTGACCGTGATCAACGACGCCTACAACGCCAACCCCGACTCGATGCGGGCCGCCTTCGGCACCCTGGACGCGCTCGCGGGCGACCGCCGCCGCTTCGCGGTCATCGCCGCCCTGCGCGAGCTGGGCGACGAGAGCGCCGCGCTCAACGAGGAGCTGGGGCGCCTGGCCGGGGGCGCGGGACTCACGGGCCTGTTCGTCGTCGGCCCCGACGCCGATCCGGTCCTGGCCGGGGCCGAGGCCGCCGTACAGGCCGGGCGGGAGGGCGGCGGTCGCGTACCGGTCGGCTCCGCCGCGTACGCCGGGGCGGGGGGGCCACCGGGCGACGGCGCGGCCGGCCCGCCCGGCACCGGCCGGGCCGCACGGCCCTCGCCCGTCGCCGCGTTCGGGGAGACCTCCGGAGCGGGCGGCGGGGCTCCGGTCGCCACCGCGGTCTCGCACGCCGCCGACGCGGCCCAGGCGGGCGCGGAGCTGTCGGCGCTGCTCGCCCCCGGCGACGTCGTACTGATCAAGGGGCCTCGGGCCTCGGGCCTCGAACGCGTGGCCGCGGCGCTGCTCGGGGGTGACCGCCGATGAGGGAGATCCTCGTCGCGGCGGCGGTCAGCCTGCTGCTGTCCATGCTGGGCACGCCGCTGGCGATCCGCCTGTTCTCCCGGCGCGGCTACGGGCAGAGCATCCGGGAGGAGGGACCCTCCGGCCACCACGACAAGCGCGGCACCCCCACCATGGGCGGCACCGTGATCGTGATCGCCGCGCTGGTCGGCTTCGCCTGCGCCCATCTCTACAGCTTCACCCCCCCCACGGTCTCCGCCGTCCTCGTGCTGTTCCTGATGACGGGACTGGGCGCGGTCGGCTTCCTCGACGACTTCATCAAGATCTACAAGCAGCGCAGCCTCGGCCTGCGCAGCGGCGCCAAGGCGCTGGGCCAGCTCATCGTCGGCGCGGTCTTCGCGGTCCTGGTGACCCGTTTCCCCAACGCCTACCTGATCACCCCGGCCGAGACGCGCCTGTCGTTCCTGAGGGACTTCGGCCCCTCCGTGGGCCTCATCGGGTTCACCATCTGGGTGCTGATCATGATCGTCGGCTTCTCCAACGCGGTGAACCTCACCGACGGCCTCGACGGCCTGGCCAGCGGCGCCACCGGCGTGGTGCTGGCCTCGTACGTGCTGATCGGCAACTGGCAGCTGCGCAACAGCTGCACCACCCAGCTCGGGCCCAACTGCTACTGGGTCCGCGATCCGCTGGACCTGGCCGTGGTCGCCGCCGCGGTGCTCGGCGCGCTGGTCGGGTTCCTGTGGTGGAACGCCCCGCCCGCGAAGATCTTCATGGGCGACACCGGCTCGCTCGCCCTGGGCGGCGTGCTCGCCGGGCTGGCCATCACCACCAGGACCCAGCTCCTGCTGATCGTCCTCGCCGGGATGTGCGTGCTCATCACCATGTCGGTGATCATCCAGGTCGGCTTCTTCAAGATGACCGGGAAACGGGTCTTCAGGATGGCCCCGCTCCAGCACCACTTCGAGCTGAAGGGCTGGGCCGAGACGACGATCGTGGTCCGCTTCTGGCTGATCGCCGCCCTGTGCGCCGCCGCCGGGCTGGGGATCTTCTACGTGGAATGGATGCCCAGGCTGTGAACGGGTCGACGAGCCGGACGGGCCCGGCAGGGGAGGACGCGTGATCTGCGTCGCGGGACTGGGGGTCTCGGGCACGGCCGTCGCCCGCGCGATGGCGGGGCGCGGCGAGAAGGTGGTCGTCCTGGAGGGCCGGGACGGCGAGCGGGCCAGGGTGATCGCCGGGGAGCTGACCGCGCTCGGCGTCGAGGTCCGCTTCGGCGAGCCCGCCGAACCTCCCGCGGGCACCTCCCTGATCGTCACCACCGGCTGGCCGCCGCACCACCCGCTGCTCGCCGCCGCCGCGGCGGCCGGGATCGAGGTGATCGGCGAGGTCGAGCTGGCCTGGCGGCTCCGCCCCGAGGGCGCGGCCCCCTGGCTGGCGCTGACCGGCACCAACGGCAAGACCACCGCGGTGCGCATGCTCACCGCGATGCTGCTGGCCGCGGGCCACCGGGCGCTCGCCGTCGGCAACGTCGGCACCCCGGTGGTGGAGGCCGTCACCGGACCCGGCGACGTGCTCGCGGTGGAGCTGTCAAGCTTCCAGCTGCACCGCTCGCCCAGCATCGCCCCGTACGCGGCCGCGGTGCTCAACGTGGCGCCCGACCACCTCGACTGGCACGGCTCCATGGAGGAGTACGCCCGCGTCAAGGGGGAGATCTTCGCCAGGGCCGGGACGATCGTGCACAACGCCGACGACGAGTGGGCGGCCCGCCTCGCCGCGCCGTACGAGAGCGCGGCCGGGCGCGGCGGCGCGGCGCGGAGCGTGGGCTTCACCCTCGCGGTGCCCCGGCCCGGCCAGCTCGGCGTGGTCGAGGACCTGCTGGTGGACCGGGCGTTCGTCGCCGATCCGGTGGGCAACGCCGAGGAGCTCGCCTCGCTCGCCGACATCCGCCCGTTCGCGCCGCACAACGTGGCCAACGCGCTCGCCGCCGCGGCCCTGGCCAGGGCCTACGGGGTGCCCGCCGCCGCCGTCCGCGAGGGTCTGCTCGCCTTCGTGCCCGACCCCCACCGGATCGCGCACGTGGCCAGGGTCGCCGAGGTCGACTACGTGGACGACTCCAAGGCCACCAACCCGCACGCCGCCGCCGCCTCGCTGGCCGCCTACCCGTCGATCGTCTGGGTCGCCGGAGGACAGCTCAAGGGCGCCGACGTCGGCGAGCTGGTACGCCGCGCCGCGCCCCGCCTGCGCGGCGCGGTGCTCCTGGGCGCCGACCGCGAGCGAATTCGCGAAGCTCTGGCGCGACACGCCGGGAATGTTCCGGTGGTGGAGGTGGCGGGGCAAGACACTGGGGTCATGGACCGCGTCGTCACCGAAGCCGCCAGGCTCGCCGCCCCCGGAGACACCGTGCTGCTCGCCCCGGCCGGCGCCTCTCTGGACATGTTCGCCGGTTACCCCGCCCGAGGGGAGGCGTTCGCCCGAGCCGTGCATCGTCTCGCCGAGGGGCACGACGGGGGAGCGGCGTGAGCACGGTCACCCACGAGGGCGCGCTCGTCCGCAAGGACGCGTCCAGGCGCCCCGAGGGGTTCCGCGAGCACGTGCTCGCCTTCCGCGAGCTGCTCAACCGGCCGCTGACCTCGTACTACCTGATCCTGGGGTGCAGCGCGCTGCTGCTCACCCTCGGCCTGATGATGGTGCTGTCGGCCTCCAGCATCGAGGCGCTGCAGGAGACGGGCAATCCCTTCTACTGGTTCTTCAAGCAGTCGATCTCGGCGGCGCTCGGCCTGCCGCTGATGTGGATCTGCGCGCAGCTGCCGCCCCGGTTCTTCAGGCTCGCCGGTCTGCCGCTGATGGCGCTGTCGATCCTCGGCCTGGTGCTGGTGCTGTTCGTCGGCGTCTCCCAGCTGGGCGCCCAGCGCTGGATCGACCTCGGCCCCATCCACCTGCAGCCGTCCGAGCCCGCCAAGCTCGGGCTGATGCTCTGGGGCGCCGACCTGCTGGCCCGCAAGGCGCGCAACGGCATGATCGAGTGGCGCAACCTGTTCATCCCGCTGATGCCGGGCACCGCCATCCTGGCCGTCATGGTCATGCTGGGCAGCGACCTCGGCACCACGCTGGTGCTGATGCTGATCTTCCTGTCGCTGCTGTGGGTGGTGGGGGCGCCGCTGAAGCTGTTCGGCGGGATCCTCGCGGTGACCGTGCTCGCGACCATCGTCATGATCAGCACCGAGGGATACCGCTCGGCGCGGATCGCGGGCTGGCTCGACCCGTGGGGCAACGCCCAGGGCTCGGGCTTCCAGGCCGTGCAGGGGCAGATCGCCATCGGCAGCGGCGGCTGGTTCGGGCTGGGCCTGGGCTCCAGCAGGCAGAAGTGGAGCTGGATCCCGCACTCGGAGAGCGACTTCATCTTCTCCATCCTCGGCGAGGAGCTCGGCCTGATGGGCACGCTCGTCGTGGTGGCCCTGTTCGGGCTGCTGGGCTACGCGGGACTGCGGGTGGCCACCCGGGTCAAGGACCCGTTCGTCAGGCTCGCCTCCGCCGCCGGGGTCGCCTGGATCGTGGGCCAGGCGATCGTCAACATCGGCGCGGTCATCGGTGTGCTGCCCATCACCGGCATCCCGTTGCCGCTGGTCTCCTACGGCGGATCGGCCCTGCTGCCCACCCTCGCCGCCCTCGGCATGCTCCTGTCGTTCGCCAAGCACGAGCCCGGCGCCCGCGAGGCTCTCGCGGCCCATGGCCCCGGACCGGTGGCGCGGGGCCTAAGCTGGCTTGGCCTGGGTGGTCCGGCCGGAAAACGACGGCCGGGCCGCGGAAGACGATAAGCGAAAGGACCGACATGAGGGTGGTCCTCGCCGGCGGCGGGACGGCCGGTCATATCGAACCGGCGCTCGCTCTGGCCGACGCGTTGCGCCAACTCGACCCGAACATCGGGATCACCTGCCTCGGTACGGAACGCGGCCTGGAGACCAGGCTGGTGCCCGCCCGGGGATACGAGCTGCAGCTGGTGCCCGCGGTGCCGCTGCCCCGGGCCCTGACGCCCCAGCTCCTGAGCGTGCCCGGCCGCCTGGCGGGCGCCATCAACGCGGCCGCCGGCATCATGGACCGCGTCCAGGCCGACGTCCTGGTCGGCTTCGGCGGTTACGTGGCGACCCCCGCCTACCTGGCGGCGCGGCGGCGCAACGTGCCGATCGTGGTCCACGAGGCCAACCCGCGCCCCGGCCTGGCCAACCGGCTGGGCGCGCGCCTCACCGAGCACGTGTTCACCGGCCACCCCGACACCCCGCTGAACCGCGCCGAGCACATCGGGATCCCCCTCCGCCGCGAGATCGTCAACCTGGACCGGCTGTCCATGGGCGACAAGGCGAGGTCCTGGTTCGGCCTGGAGGCCGACCTGCCCACGCTGCTGGTCACCGGCGGCTCCCAGGGGGCCCGCTCGCTCAACCGGGCGGCCCTGGCCGCCGCTCCCGCGTTGCGCGGGGCCGGGGTGCAGGTGCTGCACGTCATCGGCCCGAAGAACACCCTGGAGGAGGAGCCGCCGCCGGGCGACCCGCAGTACGTCGTGCTGCAGTACGTCGACCGGATGGACCTCGCCTACGCGGCGGCCGACTTCGCCCTGTGCCGCAGCGGCGCGATGACCTGCGCCGAGCTGACGGCCGTGGGCCTGCCGGCCGCGTACATCCCGCTGCCGCACGGCAACGGCGAGCAGCGGCTCAACGCCACCCCGATCGTGCGGGGCGGCGGCGGTCTGATGATCGACGACGCGGAGCTGTCGGCGGAGTGGATCATCCAGAACGTGCTGCCCATCCTGTCCGACCCCGAGCGCGTGGTGACCATGTCCGAGGCGGCCTCCAGGATGGGCAGGAAGGACGCCGACGTGACGCTGGCGCGCAGGGTGCTGGGGATCGCGGCGCAGGGGAGGGGCTGAATGGGTGCCGAGGGGATCCGGGGCGGTGAGCGCGAGACCGCGGAAGACGGACGACGGCCGGACGCGGCGCGGACGCGCCCGCGCGGCGAACGAGGAGGGGTGAGCGGCCGATGAGCCTGGTCAAGCTGGTGGATCCGGTCGCGGCCGGCGATCTGGGACGGGTCCACTTCATCGGGATCGGCGGTTCCGGGATGTCCGGGATCGCGCGCATCCTGCTCAAGCGGGGAGTGCCGGTCTCCGGCAGCGACGCGCGGGGCTCGGACCTGGTGACGGAGCTGCGGGACCTGGGGGCGAGGGTCCACATCGGCCACGCCGCCTCGCACGTCAAGCACGTCGACACCGTCGTGGTCTCCACCGCGATCCGCGACTCCAACCCCGAGCTGGGCGAGGCGCTCCGCCAGGGCCTGCGGGTCATCCCCAGGGCCGCGGCGCTCGCCTCCGTCATGGCGGGCAAGACCGGCGTCGCGCTGGCAGGCACCCACGGCAAGACCACCACGACCTCGATGCTCACCGTGGCGCTGCAGAAGTGCGGCGCCGACCCCTCGTACTGCGTGGGCGGGCAACTGGTGACGACGGGCCTGGGCGCCGACGAGGGCTCGGGCGAGGTCTTCGTCGCCGAGGCCGACGAGAGCGACGGCTCCTTCCTGATGCTGGCCCCCGACATCGCCGTGGTGACCAACGTCGAGCCCGACCACCTGGACAACTACGGCGACCCGCGCGCGGTCCACGACAGCTTCGCCCGGTTCGTCGAGCGCGTCACCGCCACCATGGTGGTCTGCGCCGACGACCCCGGCTCCGCCGCGCTGATCCCGATCGCCCGCGCCCGCGGCCTGAAGGTGATCACGTACGGTGAGTCCGAGGACGCCGACCTGCGGGTGGGCGGGATCGTCCCCGAGGGGCTGGGCATCACCTTCACGGTCGCGGGGCGCGGGGAGGTCAGGCTCGCGGTGCCCGGCCGTCACAACGCGCTCAACGCCGCCTCCGCCATCGCCGTGGCGGGGGAGCTCGGCGTCTCCTTCGACGAGATCCGCGACGGCCTGGCGGCCTTCACCGGCGCCAAGCGCCGCTTCGAGGCCAAGGGCGAGGCGGGCGGGGTGGCGGTCTTCGACAGCTACGCCCACCACCCGACCGAGCTCGCCGCCGACCTGCGCGCGGCGCGGGACGTGGTGGCGTCCTTCTCCGGCGACGGCAGGGTCATCGCGGTCTTCCAGCCGCACCTGTACTCACGCACGAGGTTCTTCGCCGACGAGTTCGGCGCCGCGCTCGGGCTCGCCGACGAGGCCGTCGTCCTGGACGTCTACGGAGCCCGTGAGGACCCCGAGCCCGGCGTGTCGGGGGCGCTGGTGGCCGGAAAGGTGCCGCTGCCCGCGGAGCGGGTGGCCTACGTCCCCCACCGTGACAGCGTGCCCGCCCTGGTGGCGGGCCGGGCCAGGCCCGGTGACATCGTCCTGACCATGGGGGCGGGCGACGTGACGGAGCTGGGCCCCAGGATCGTGGCGGAGCTGGCCGCGCGGTGACCCACGTCGGCGGGCGCGGGTCGCCGGAGGGGGAGTGGTGATGAACGGGGTGTGGCGGTCGGCCTTCCTGGCCCTGCTCACCGTGGGGGTGGTGGGCATCGCCGCGTGGCTGGTGTTCTTCTCCCCGGTGCTCGGGGTGCGGGACATCCAGGTGGTGGGCAACGCGGGCCTGTCCGCCGAGCAGATCCGGCGGGCGGCGGAGGTGGCCGCGGACAAGCCCCTCGCCACCGTCGACGTGGCCGAGGTCGAGGGCAGGATCGGCAGGATCCCGCAGGTCGAGTCGGTGACGGTGAGCCGCGCCTGGCCGGGCACCCTGCGCGTCGAGGTCGTGGAGCGCGAGCCGGTGGTGGTGGTGCCGGTCGGTGACAGGTCCGCGCTGATGGACCGGCACGGGATGGTCGCCGAGCTCAGGGACGTCGCGCCCCCGACGCTGCCCGTGCTGCGGGTGTCGCGGCCGGGTCCGGCGGATCCGGCGACCGTGGCGGCGCTCACCGTCATCACCGCGCTGCCGGACAATCTCGCCCGCCGGGTCGCGGAGGTGCTCGCGCCGTCGGCGGAGACGGTCTCGCTGCGTCTCAAGGACGGCCGCGCGATCGTGTGGGGCGGCGGTGACCGGCCCGCAGACAAGACGCGGATCCTTGTTACGCTGCTCAAGCGTCCGGCCGACACCTATGACGTCAGTTCGCCTGACGTCGTGACGGTTAAGTGATCTCATCGGATGGCGGGCGTTCCCGGAAATGGGCGGCCCGCGACACGCTGGACGCGCTTGCGGCGCGGTTAGTTGACCCGCCAGGAGCGTAACTCCTACTGTCCGTATCACTCCTCAGGTTGACATAAAGCTAAATCTCAACTTGAGGGTGAGGGTTTTGGAAACGACGGCACGGGCCCCGTGCCGCATGAAATTGCAAGTCAACGAGCGGAAAGGCCCCTCGTCGTGGCAGCACCGCAGAACTACCTCGCGGTCATCAAGGTTGTAGGAATCGGCGGAGGCGGAGTCAACGCCGTCAACCGGATGATCGAGGAGGGACTCAAGGGCGTCGAGTTCATCGCCATCAATACCGACGCCCAGGCGCTGCTGATGAGTGACGCCGACGTCAAGCTCGACGTCGGGCGCGAACTCACCCGTGGCCTCGGCGCGGGAGCCAATCCCGAAGTCGGGCGCAAGGCGGCCGAGGACCACCGTGAGGAGATCGAGGAGGTCCTCAAGGGGGCCGACATGGTTTTCGTCACGGCGGGTGAGGGCGGTGGCACGGGCACCGGCGGCGCCCCGGTGGTGGCCAACATCGCCCGTACGCTGGGCGCGCTGACCATCGGCGTCGTGACCCGGCCCTTCAGCTTCGAGGGCCGGCGCAGGGCGATGCAGGCCGACGCGGGCATCGAGACCCTCCGCGAGGAGGTCGACACCCTCATCGTGATCCCGAACGACCGGCTGCTGTCGATCTCCGACCGGCAGGTGAGCGTGCTGGACGCCTTCAAGGCGGCCGACCAGGTGCTGCTCTCCGGTGTCCAGGGCATCACCGACCTGATCACCACGCCCGGCCTGATCAACCTCGACTTCGCCGACGTGAAGTCGGTCATGTCCGGGGCGGGCTCCGCCCTGATGGGTATCGGCCACGCCCGCGGCGACGACCGTTCGGTCGCGGCGGCCGAGATGGCCGTCTCCAGCCCGCTGCTGGAGGCGAGCATCGACGGCGCGCACGGCGTGCTGCTCTCGATCGCCGGCGGCTCCGACCTCGGCCTGTTCGAGATCAACGAGGCGGCCCAGCTCGTCTCCACCGCCGCCGCGCCGGACGCCAACATCATCTTCGGTACGGTCATCGACGACGCCCTCGGCGACGAGGTGCGCGTCACGGTGATCGCGGCCGGGTTCGACGAGCCCGCTCCCGAGCCCAAGCCGCTCTCGCAACCGGCCGCCCGCCCGCAGTCCGTCTCGCGCCCGGCCCCACCCTCGGCGGCGCCCCAGGTCCGCCCGCTGGCGCCCACCGTCAAGGCCGAGCCCCGCCCGGAGCCCCGTCCCGAGCCCAGGGTGGAGCACGCGCCGCCCCCGCCGGTGCGGCCGGTCGCCCCCCCGCAGGCGGAGCCCGCGCCCCAGCCGCAGCAGATCTACCCGGTCCAGCAGGCGCCGTCCGCCGCGGAGCAGGCCGAGCCGCACCGCGCGGAGGAGCCGCACTCCCCGCCGTTGTCGATCCCGCGACCGGCTCCCGAGCCCTCGCAGCCGACGCCGATCTCCGCCAGGGCCACCGACCCCGCCCGGCGCCGACCGGTGATCTTCGAGGAGCAGGAAGAGGAGCTGGACGTCCCCGACTTCCTGAAGTGACATCTCTCACGGTGGGGGCGGCGACGGACCGCCCGGCCGTGCCGGGAAGAATGGGCTCCGCCGGTTTGCCAGTGTCCGAGCGGCGGAGATGTGACGGAAACAACACGACGTGACGAGATCGCGGCCGGGCTGGCCCGGGTCGAGGCGGAGATCGCCCAAGCCTGCCGGGCCGCCGGCCGTCACCGCGAGGAGCTGACGCTCATCGCGGTGAGCAAGACCTACCCCGCCTCCGACGTACGGTTCCTGGCCGGACTCGGGATCACCGACGTCGGGGAGAACCGCGACCAGGAGGCCTCGGCCAAGGCGCGCGAGTGCGCCGATCTCGGCCTCCGCTGGCACTTCGTCGGCCAGTTGCAGACCAACAAGGTCCGCTCGGTGGTCGGGTACGCCGACGTCGTCCACTCGGTCGACCGCCCGCGCCTGGTCACCGCGCTCAGCAGGGAGGCGCTCGGGGCGGGACGCACGGTCACCTGCCTGGTGCAGGTCGCGCTCGACGGCGACCCCGCGCGGGGCGGCGCGCGACCGGAGGAGGTGGAGGCCCTGGCCGACGCCGTCGCCGGAGCCGGGGGGCTTGAGCTGGGCGGGGTGATGGCGGTCGCGCCGCTGGGGGAGGAGCCGGGCAGGGCGTTCGCGAGGCTGAGGGAGATCGCGCACTCCGTCCGGCGGGCCCACCCGGACGCCGACGTCATCTCGGCGGGAATGAGTGGGGACATATCCCAGGCGATCGCCAACGGCGCGACACACCTGCGTGTTGGTACGGCGTTGCTCGGTCGCAGGAAGCCCTTCGTCAGGTAATGTCCCTTCAAGTGGGCCTTGGCGTCCGCGTATCCGAGCAGCGGTCGAACGGTGGTGAGCTCAGGGCGGTCGGGCTGGTCCCTGGGGCGCATCCGAAGTAAGACGGAGGAAGAAGTAGCGATGGCCGGCGCGATGCGCAAGATGGCGGTCTACCTCGGTCTTGTTGAGGACGACCGCTACGAGAGATACGACAGCTACCCCGACGACGAGTACGAGGAGTTCGACGACGCGCGCCGCGAGGGCGACGAACGTCCTGGCACGGTCCACGACCTCCAGGACGACACCGACCCCGGCGTTCCCGCTCCGAGGCCCACGACGGCCCTTCTGGAGCGCCGCACGACCGATCTGGCGCGCATCACCACCCTTCACCCTCGTACGTACAACGAGGCGCGGACCATCGGCGAGCACTTCCGCGACGGCACCCCGGTCATCATGAACCTGACCGAGATGGTTGACAGCGACGCCAAGCGACTCGTTGATTTCGCGGCAGGTCTGGTCTTTGGCCTACACGGCAGCATCGAACGTGTTACCAACAAGGTGTTCCTGTTGTCCCCAGCCAATGTCGAGGTGACCGCCGAGGACAAGGCCCGAATCGCGGAACGCGGATTCTTCAACCAGAGCTAGAGTGCCACCATGAACAGTGACCGGCCCGACAGGTCCCGACGGGACAGAGGACGGCAGAGCGAAGTGGAGGCGGGCACGGACCGTGGGGATCGTTAGCGGGACCTTGGTCTTCATCCTGTCCATCTATCTCGTTCTGCTGATCGGCAGAATGATCTTCGAGACGGTGCAGGCGTTCGCACGTCAGTGGCGCCCCACCGGCATCGTCCTGGTGCTGGCGGAAGCCGTATACACGGTGACCGACCCACCTCTCAAGTTCCTCCGCCGTTTCATTCCACCACTCCGGTTGGGTACGGTGGCCTTTGACCTAAGCTTCACAGTGCTGTTCATTGTGGTCTTGGTCTTGATCCAACTCGTGTCCGCGCTTCGTTGATCGGGTACCGTCCCCCCGGACAGACTCCAAGCGCGCCAAGGAGACCGAAATGCCGCTGACGCCCGCCGACGTGCGGAACAAGCAATTCAGTACGACCCGCCTTCGGCCGGGTTACGACGAGGAAGAGGTAGACGCCTTCCTCGATGAGGTCGAGTCCGAGTTGGACCGTCTCATTCAGGAGAACGAGGAGCTCCGCGCCAAGCTGGCGGAGTGCCTGCGGGGCAAGGTCCCCGGCGGTATGGGCATGGCCATGGCGCCCGCCCCCATCGCCGAGCCCAAGCCCGAGATGATGATGCAGCAGCCGGAGCCGATGCGCGCTCCCGAGCCGGTGCAGCACCAGCAGCCCGTTCCCGTCGGAATGGGAATGCCTCCGGCCGAGGACAACATGGACACCGCGGCCCGCGTCCTCGCCCTCGCCCAGCAGACCGCCGACCAGGCCATCGCCGACGCCCGCCGCGAGGCGGACGAGACGGTGACCCGGGCGCGCCGCGAGGCCGACGACATCCTCGGCAAGGCACGTCGCCAGGCCGAGCAGGTCATCGGTGACGCGCGTGCCCGAGCGGAGACGCTGGAGCGCGACGCGCAGGAGCGGCACCGTCAGGCCATGGGCTCCCTGGTGCAGACCCGCGACGAGCTGGAGCGCAAGGTCGAGGAGCTCCGCAGCTTCGAGCGCGAGTACCGCAGCCGCCTGAAGCTGTACCTGGAGAACCAGCTCGCCGAGCTGAACGTGGCTGCCGAGGGCAGCGGCGGATTCCCGATCGTGAGCGGGCCCCCGGCCATGTCCCACGCGGTGGCTCCGGGCGGTCAGCCGACCCTCCAGAGCGCGCCCAACCCGTTCGGCGGCGATCCCTCGCAGCATTCCGGCGCCTTCCAGGGCGTTGACGGTCCTCACAACGACCGCCGCTAAGGTGTCGGGTCATCCGTTGACCCGCATCCGGGAGTCTCTCTGTGATCCTTATCAGCGCCGGTTTGGTACTCACGGCCATCGTCCTGCTCATCGCGGGGTTCGTGCTGGCCAAGCCATTCCTGGTCATGTGGTCGATCGCGGTCAGCGTGCTGTCCGCAGTCTTCCTGGTGATCGGGGCGTTGTTGCGCCGCCACGAGTTGTTCCCCGGCGGGGACGCCGGGGCCTCTCAGCCCCTTCCCCCGAAGGGACCGATGCCGGCCGGGCCACTGCCCGCGCCGCACGGTGTGCCGAACCAGCCTTCCGCGCCACAGCAGATGATGGTGCGGCACGGGATGCAGCAGGTGCCCGCCGCCCCGACCCAGCCGCGACGCGGCCCGGTGGCCGGGCCGGCCACCGCCGCCGCGGCGAGGCGGGGCACCCTGGACCCCGAGGCGATCGTGCTGGTCATCCCCGGCCGCAAGCGCTATCACGTCGCGGGATGCCGTCAGCTGGCCAGCAGAGATCATGAGGAGCTCACCCACGAGGAGGCGCTGGAGGAGGGCTTCACGCCCTGCACCACGTGCCTGCCCGCCGACTCCACCTCCACCTCCGGCTCCCAGCAGCGGGAGACCCCGCCCGGGGTGCGGAGGCCCGACGACTCCCTGACCGTCTCCCGGGAGTCCGGCCCCTCGGCCGGTGCCCGCGAGCCGGGACCGCACGAGGCCACCGCCCGCTTCACCTCCCCGTACCGGCCCGTGCAGCCCTCGGCCCCGTCCGGCGGGCAGCAGGCCCCCGGAACGCGGCCCGAGGCCCAGCGGCCCGACGAACATCAGCGACCCGACCCTCGGCGGTCCGAGGCCCAGCGGCCCGACCCCCGGAGGTCCGACCCTCAGCGGCCCGAATCCCGGCGGCCCGGGGCCGAGGGCCCGCAGGCCCGGTCCGAGACGTCGCAGACCAGGGCCGAATCCCCGGCGTCCTCGACATCCCCGGCGGCCAGGCGCGATGTCGCGCCCGCCAGGCCGGAAGCCTCCGAGGAGCGGCGCGAGAGCACCGCGTCCCGCGAGGAGGCCCGGCGCTCCCCGCAGGAGCCCGTCGTCCCGGTCGCCCGGCCCTACGTCAAGCCTCCCGAGCCGCAGGCGCGGCCCCAGGAGCCCGCGAGCCCCCCGGCCCGCCCGGCGGAGCAGCCGACCCGTCCGGCGATCCAGCTGCCGAAGATCCCCGAGATCCCGCACGCCGCGTCCGAGGCCACCAGCTGGTTCAGCCGCGACGCGGCCGCGCGGGCGTCCGGACAGGAGAGCCCGGACACCTCCGCCACACCCGATTCCGCGAGCGCCGGGTCCAAGACCGCAAGGCCCGCCGGGACCGGGCCCACCTCCTCGGGCTCCTCGGGTTCTTCTGGGACGTCCTCCGCGAGCCGGGCCGAGGCGCCCGAGCCCGACGTGCCGGACGACACCCCCGTGGTCGCGCCCGCGAAGTCCGGATCCACCGGACCCGCGCAGGACGAGGCCGAGCCCACCAGGCTCGCCAACCCCAAGCCCGCGAAGGCCGAGCCGGCCGGAAGCGGGTCGGCCAAGGCCGGGTCCGCGGGAAGGACCGAGGGGAAGGCCCGCGCCGGGGCCGTCTCCGGCACGAAGGACTCCTCCGCGGAGGCGGAGACCACGACCGCCGGGCGGGACGCCTCCCCGGAGCCCTCGGGTTCCGCCGGGCGAGCGACCCCCGCCAAGGGCGGTGCCCCCGAACCGGTGGAGCCGGTCGAGACCGCGTCCGGGCGCGCCGGGCGGCAGGTGGCGGCCGACTCCACCTCCGCGAAACCCGCCCCGGCACCCGAGACCGGCTCGGCGTCCAAGGCCGCCGAGGCCGGAAAGGCCGCCCCCTCCCGCGATGACCGCGGCGACGACACCTCCCCCGGCGGCATCCCCGCCGTCAAGGACCGGCCGCGTCCCACCGCCAAGGAGCGCGAGGCGGACGCCGAGACGGTCACGGTCATCGCCGGCACCCGCCGCTTCCACGACTCCGACTGTCCTCTCGTCAAGGGCGCCAGCGTGGGCGGCAGCGGCATCGAGACCATGCCCCGGGCCGAGGCCGAGAAGGCCGGTCTGAGCAACTGCCCGATCTGCAGGCTCGACCGCCGGACGTGAGCCGACCGGGCGCCGGGCCCCTCGAGGCAGTGCTCACCGCTCACCGGGACACGGTGGATCAGCGCCACCGGTCCCGCTACCGCACCCCCGCCACGGGGCCGGGAACCGGATGAACCAGGACGGCCAGGGGGCCGGGGATGACATCCCCGGCCCCCTGGCCGTGTCCGGTCTCGCCGCTCCTCCCGGGCCGGTCGGACCAGGCGGTCAGACCGTCGCGCGGCGGAGCTGGAAGGTCAGGCCGAGCTCCGGGTCGCCGTGGGCGGGGAGGTCGTCCACGCCGCCCTCGGTGAGGGAGAGGGCGAGGACCTCGTCGGCCACCGTCCGCCCCTGGGTCCGCAGGGCCTCGGCCAGGTCGGCGTCGCCGGTGGACCACCACACGTCGATCCGGTCGGTGATCGCCAGGCCGGTGGACTTGCGGGTGTCCTGGAGCAGGCGGATGACGTCGCGGATCAGGCCGGAGCGGCGCAGCTCGTCGGTGATGGTGAGGTCGAGGGCGACCGTCTCACCGGCCCCGGCCTCCACCGCCCAGCCGGACCTCGGCTGCTCGGTGACGATCACGTCGTCGGCGCCGAGCTCCACGGTGCCCAGCTCTCCCGCGTCCACCGGGACCGGCGAGCCGGTACGGAGCGCGCGGGCGAGCTCGGCGGGGTCGGCGGCGGTGACGGCCGAGGCGACCAGCTTGGTCTGGGAGCCGAACCGCCTGCCCAGCGCCCGGAAGTTGGGCTTCACGGTGAAGGACACCAGGTCCGCCCCGATCCCGGACAGGTCCTCCAGGTCCTTCACGTTGAGCTCGTCGGCGATCAGCTCGCGCAGCTCCGGGGAGAGCGCGGCCCAGCCGGGGGCGCCGACCAGGGCGCGGCCGAGCGGCTGGCGGGTCTTCACCCCGCTGGAGGCGCGGGCCGAGCGGCCCAGCTCCACCAGGCGGCGGACCAGGGCCATCCGCTCGGACAGCTCGGGGTCCAGCAGCTCGCCGTTGACCTCGGGCCAGGAGGCGAGGTGGACCGAGGAGGGCGCACCGGCGTCGCGGAGCACGTCCCAGACGTAGTCGGTGGTGAACGGGACCACCGGCGCCATCAGCCGGGTGACGGTCTCCAGGCACTCGTACAGCGTGGCGAACGCGGCGGGGTCACCGGTCCAGAAGCGGCGCCGGGAGCGGCGCACGTACCAGTTGGACAGGTCGTCGAGGAACTCGGCGAGGCGCCGCCCGACGCGGGCGGTGTCGAAGACGTCCAGCGACGCGGTGACCTCGGACACGGTCCGGTGCAGCTCGGCGAGGGCCCAGCGGTCGATCAGCGGGCGCTCCTCGTAGGCGGGCGCCTCGGAGAGCCGGGACGGTGCCCAGGACTCGGTGTTGGCGTACAGGGTGAAGAACGACGTGGTGTTCCAGTAGGTGAGCAGAACCTTGCGGACGATCTCCTCCAGGGCGCCGTGTCCCACCCTGCGGGCCGCCCACGGCGAGCCGGAGCAGGCCATGTACCAGCGCAGCGCGTCGGCGCCGTGCTGGTCCATCAGCGGCATCGGCTGCAGGACGTTGCCCAGGTGCTTGCTCATCTTGCGGCCGTCCTCGGCCAGGATCAGGCCGAGGCAGAGCACGTTCTCGTACGAGGACCTGCCGAAGACGAGCGTGCCGACCGCCATCAGCGAGTAGAACCAGCCGCGGGTCTGGTCGGTGGCCTCGCAGATGAACTGCGCGGGGTAGGCCTTCTGGAGCATCTCCTCGTTCAGGTACGGGGCGCCCCACTGGGCGAAGGGCATCGAGCCCGAGTCGTACCAGGCGTCGATCACGTCGGGCACCCGGCGCGCCTCGTTGCCGCAGGTGGGGCAGGGCAGCGTGACGTCGTCGACGTAGGGGCGGTGCGGGTCGAGCGCGGAGACGTCCTGGCCGGACAGGCGGCCCAGCTCCTCCAGCGAGCCGACGCAGGTGACGTGCGACTCGTCGGCCGTGCAGACCCACAGGGGCAGCGGGGTGCCCCAGTAGCGCGAACGCGACAGGGACCAGTCGACGTTGTTGCGCAGCCACTCGCCGAACCGGCCCCACTTGATCGTCTCGGGGTACCAGCTGGTCTTCTCGTTCTCGGCGAGGAGCTGGTCCTTGATCGCGGTGGTGCGGATGTACCAGGCGGGGAGGGCGTAGTAGAGGAGCGCGGTGTGGCAGCGCCAGCAGTGCGGGTAGCTGTGCTCGAAGTGGCTGCCCCGGTAGAGCAGGCCGCGCTCGCGCAGGTCGGCGGTGAGCCCCTCGTCGGCGTCCTTGAAGAACTCGCCGCCGACCTGGGGCACGCTGTCGAGGAACCGGCCGTCGGGGCCGATCGGGTTGACCACGGGCAGCCCGTACCGCTTGCAGGTCGTCATGTCGTCGGCGCCGAAGGCGGGCGCCTGGTGGACCAGGCCGGTGCCGTCCTCGGTGGTGACGTAGTAGCCGAGCACCACGTAGTGCGCGCCGGGGATGTCGACCAGCTCGAACGGCCGCGTGTAGGTGGTGTGCTCCAGGTCGGCGCCCAGGAAGGAGGCGAGGACCTCGGCGCCCTCGCCCAGCGCGGCGGCCAGCAGCGGCTCGGCCACCACCAGGACCTCGTCGGACCCGGCGGGGCGGGCCGCGACGTAGGTCACGTCCGGGTGCACGGCCACCGCGGTGTTGGAGACCAGGGTCCACGGCGTGGTGGTCCAGATCAGCAGCGAGGCGCCGAGGTCGGCGAGCGGTCCCGAGGTCGCGGGCATGCGGACGTAGACCGACGGGCTGGTGACGGTCTCGTAGCCGCCCGGCTGGCCCAGCTCGTGGTCGGACAGGCCGGTGCCGCAGCGGGGGCAGTACGGGGTGATGCGGAAGTCGCGGGTCAGCAGGTCCTTGTCGAAGATGACCTTGAGCGACCACCAGACGGACTCCACGTAGGCCGGGTCCATCGTGCGGTAGGCCTGGGACAGGTCGATCCAGTAGCCCATCCGCTCGGTCATCTCCTCGAAGGCGTCCACGTGCTTCAGCACGGACTCGCGACACCTGTCGTTGAACTCGGCGATGCCGTACGCCTCGATCTCCTTCTTGCCGGAGAGGCCGAGCTCCTTTTCGACGGCGACCTCGACGGGCAACCCGTGGCAGTCCCAGCCCGCCTTGCGGGGGACGTTGAAGCCCCGCATCGACTTGTAGCGGGGGAAGAGGTCCTTGAAGACGCGGGCCTCGACGTGGTGGACGCCGGGCATGCCGTTGGCGGTGGGCGGACCCTCGTAGAAGACCCAGTTGGGACCGCCGGCGTTCTGCTCGACCGAGCGCTCGAAGACCTTGCCGTCCCGCCAGCGGTCGAGCACCTCGTGCTCAAGCGCGGGAAGATCGACCTGCGCGGGAAGAGAACGGAAATAGGCGGACATTGTGGGGTGGACCTCCACGCTGGAAACGGCTGTGGCGTAGAGGGACGAGGCCGTCGGCCCCGCGGTACCACCCTCCTTGACCTCGCGCGCGAGGTCCTCTTCCTTTGGCCTGCTGCCGGGTCTACTGGGCCGCCGCGAGCCTCTGGCGGGTCGTCGCGGCCGTTCTTCCGGCGGCTCCGGGGTGATCTGTGCCTCCGCGCCTCGCCCCGGGCTCGCACCGTCCCCGGGTCGCTCGTGCGAGGGGGTACGGAGGTTGCTGTCCCCATCAACGCCGTGCAGGCTCACACGATAACGCACCAGCCCCCGGGAAGCTTCCCCGTATTGAGGCCCGCCGGGCGGAATCAGGGGGAAGCGACCGGATGTTACGGGAGTGGTAAACATTGCGGCGGGTCGTTTGCCGTTCTGTTATCGGAGACCTAAGCTGCCCGCACCGTTTACCACATTGGAGACGGTCCATCGAGCAAGGAGGCCGCCATGGCCGCGACCGTGCGCGCAGACAACAGCGCGGTGGCGCCGTCCCAGGACGGCGCCGTCGTCACCTGGTCGGCCGAGGAGCTCAAGGAGGTCCGGGGGCAGCTGGCCACGGAGATCCGCGAGCTCACCGCGGAGATCGCCAAAGCCGAGACGGAGATCGCGTCGAGCGACGTCACCGACGGCGCGGGGGACGATCAGGCCGACGCCGGAGCCCGGACGTATGAACGCGAGCGCGAAATCGCCCTTACCCTGAACTCGCGCGACCTGGTCGCGCAGAACGAGCGAGCGATCGCCCGGATCGACGCGGGGACCTACGGAGTGTGCGAATCGTGCCATCAGCCGATCGGAAAGGAGCGCCTTCAGGCGTTTCCGAGGGCGACGCTGTGCGTGGCCTGCAAGCAGCGGGAGGAGCGCCGCTGACCGCCGGCGACACCGAGGACGGGGCGGTCGCCGCCGCCCCGCTCCCGGGGCGGCGGATCGCCGTCCTCGCGACGATCGTTCCCATCATCTACGCCCTCGACCTGGGTACGAAGACCCTCGTGCTGAGGACCCTGGAGGGCAGGGAACCCCTCGTGGTCATCCCGGACCTCCTCCAGTTCCGGGTAATCTTCAACTCGGGGGCCGCCTTCAGCCTCGGCACCGGGATGACGATCATCTTCACCTGCGTGGCGGCCGCCGTCGTGGTGGCGATCCTGCGCACCGCGCGCAACCTGCGCAGCCTGCCCTGGGCGGTCACGCTGAGCCTGCTGCTCGGCGGGGCGCTCGGCAACCTCACCGACCGGATCTTCCGCTGGCCCTCGGGCTTCGGCCCCGGCAGGCCCTCGCCGTTCCAGGGGCACGTGGTCGACTTCATCGAGACCTTCCCCGGCCACTTCCCGGTCTGGAACGTCGCCGACTCGGCGATCGTCTGCGGGGGCATCCTGGCGGTTCTCCTCGCCTGGCGGGGCTACCAGATCGACGGCACGCGCGACACGGGAGCCACGAAGGACACGAAGGAAGCGAAGGAGAACAACGATGGCTGACCGGCGGAGCCTCCCCGTCCCCGACGGGCTGGAGGGCGAGCGCCTCGACGCCGCCCTGTCACGCCTGTTCGGCCTCTCCCGCACGCGCGCGGCCGAGTTGATCGTCGCCGGTGACGTGCTGGTGGACGGCTCGACCGCGATCAAATCCGACCGCGTCCACGGTGGCGCCTGGCTGGAGGTCGTCCTCCCGCCGCCGCCCACCGCCCCGATGCCGGTGGCCGAGCCGGTGCCCGGCATGCACATCGTGTACGAGGACGACGACATCGTCGTCGTCAACAAGCCCATCGGCGTGGCCGCCCACCCGACCACCGGCTGGACCGGGCCCACCGTGATCGGCGGCCTGCTGGGCACCGGCCACCGGGTGGCCACCAGCGGCGCGGCCGAGCGCCAGGGCATCGTGCACCGCCTGGACGCCAACACCACCGGCGCGATGGTCGTCGCCAAGAGCGAGCACGCCTACTCCCACCTCAAGCGGGCCTTCAAGGAGCGTACGGTCGACAAGCGCTACCACGCGCTGGTCCAGGGCCACCCCGACCCGCACCGCGGCACCGTGGACGCGCCGATCGACCGCCATCCCGTCGGAGACGGCCGCTGGGCGGTCGTGGCCGGGGGCAAGGACTCGATCACCCACTACGACACGATCGAGGCGTTCCGCGCGGCGTCGCTGCTGGACATCAAGCTGGAGACGGGCCGCACCCACCAGATCCGGGTCCACATGTCGGCGCTGCGCCACCCGTGTGTCGGCGACATGCTGTACGGGGCCGACCCCACCCTGGCCGCGCGCCTGGGAGTGAGCCGGCAGTGGCTGCACGCGGTCTCCCTGGCCTTCGAGCACCCCTCCACCGGCGAGTGGGTCTCCTTCAGCACCGCCTACCCCGACGATCTGGCCAACGCCCTGAAGATCGTCGCCGCCGAGTCCTAACGCTGTCCGCCGCCCTGCACCTCGCCGGTCGCCCCGGCTCTCCCTGCCTCGCCCCCGGTGCCCGTCTCCAGCGCGGCCGTCCCGGCGTTGGGGTCGACCTGGTCGGGTGAGTCGCCCTGCTGGCCCTCGCCCGGCGCGTCGTTCTGGCCCGAGCCCTCGTCGGTCCCCTCCTCCGGGCTCTCCTGCTCGTCCTGCCCCGGGTCGGCGGGGTCCTCCTCGGGCTCCGCGGAGGGGTTCTGTGACGGTTTGCCCGAGGGCTTCTCCGACGGTTCGCCCGTCGGCTTGTCCGACGGCCTGTCCCGCGGCGCGGGGTCGCCGTTCCCCGCCCTCTCGGGGGCCGGGCGGCCGGAGGTCTCGCCCCCGTCGTCCCGCGCGGGCACCTTCGCCTGCTCGGGCTCCTTCGAGGGCTTCTTCTCGTCGACGGGCGCCACGCTCGACGAGGTCGGCGGCTCCTGGGGGCCCTGGGGCGAGGAGTTGACGGCGACCCACGCCATCCCTCCCGCGGTCGCGGCGATGGCGATGGCCGCCGCGACCACGGCGGCCATCGCCGGGCGCCGCCTCCTCCGGGGGGCGAAGGCCGGAACCGGCTCGGGTCCGGGGAGTTCTGAGGACATGGGCGACATGGGCGACATGGGCGACATGGGCGACATGGGCGGTGGCATGGCCCCGGCCGGGGTGGTGGGGGCGCCGTCCGGGCCCGGGACCGCCGCCACCACGGGAATCGCCGTGGACGGCCCGGTGGACGGCCCGGCCAGCGGCTCGACGGGCAGCTCGATGGGCATGGTCGGCTGCGGAGCGGTGCCGTTCACCAGCGAGGTCAGGTGGATCTGCACCTCGCGGGCGGACATGCGCTCCGCGGGGTCCTTGCGGAGCAGGCCGAAGATCACCGGGGCGAGCGGTCCGGCGAACCGCATCGGTGACGGCTCCTGGTGCATGACGGCGCTGAGCGTCGCCAGCGGGTGGGCCCGCTCGAAGGGGGAACGTCCCTCGACCGCCACGTGGAGCGTCACGCCGAGCGACCACAGGTCGGAGGCGAACTCGGCCGGTCCGCCGCTCGCCCGCTCCGGCGCGATGAACGCCGGGGTGCCGATGAGCGAGCCGGTCCTGGTGATCGACGAGTCGCCCTCCAGGACGGCGATGCCGAAGTCGGTGAGCACGGCCCGCCCGTCCCTGGAGAGCAGCACGTTGTCCGGCTTCACGTCGCGGTGCAGGACGCCCGCCTGGTGGGCGGCGAGCAGCGCGCCCAGCACCTCCAGGCCGATCCGCGCCACCCGCATCGGCGGCAGCGGCCCGTCCTCCCTGACCACCGCTCCGAGCGTGCGGGAGTCGACGAGCTGCATGACGATCCAGGGACGCCCGTGCTCCTCGATCACGTCGTAGACCGTCGCCACCCCGGGGTGGCCGATCCGCCCGGCGGCGCGGGCCTCCCTGAGGGTCCGTACGGTGAAGACCTCGCGCTCGGGCTCTGTGAGGTCGGGGGAGGGGATGACCTCCTTGACCGCCACCTCGCGGCCCAGGACCTCGTCACGCGCTCGCCAGACCGTTCCCATGCCTCCTCGGCCGATGCGTTCGAGCAGGCGGTAGCGGGCTCCGATGATCCCCTGAGAATCGGTCATGAGGTGGCGAGTACCCCGGATTTACGTCAGCATTCAGAAAAGTTTACGCAGACCAGCGTATACGTCCCTGCTCGCCCCTGAGGGCGTCCACGAGTGCGGTGCCGTGCCCACCCGCCGCGAACCGCGATCGTGCGGGCAGGGCGCGGCAGCGGGACGGTGGTGACCACCCCGGCGAGCGCGCGGTCGGCCTTCGGCGACG
The DNA here is from genome assembly GCF_039537505.1 of Streptosporangium oxazolinicum. Classification (NCBI taxonomy): domain Bacteria; kingdom Bacillati; phylum Actinomycetota; class Actinomycetes; order Streptosporangiales; family Streptosporangiaceae; genus Streptosporangium; species Streptosporangium oxazolinicum. The sequence continues at coordinate 472,698 of NZ_BAABAQ010000002.1, read as the reverse complement.
GCCTCCTCCCGGGTGGGCGACCAGACGACCGGTTTCGCGATCATCGAGTCGTGGTCCGGCGATGTCGCGTCGCCCCGGGCGAACCCGGAGCCGACCCGCACATCGGCCGACCGGGAACTCCGTCGTCGACGGCCGGTGTGGCAGTCGTCACAGGGTGCGCTCCTCGGGGGTCCAGTGGTAGAACCGCCGCGCCATCGCGTCGGCGGGGCCGCGCCAGGTGTCCGGGTCGTACGGACTGACGTGCGGTTCGAGGTCCCGGCTCAGTCGCAGGAAGTCCTCACGTTCGCGGGCCGCGGCCATCGCCTCGGCGGCGGAGCCCTCGAACTCGACGCGGTGGAGGTAGAGGTCCCGGTAGAGGAACAGGTCGCGGCGCGTCACCCCGAGCGCGCGGGGCAGTTCGCCGGCGTCGGACTCGCCGAAGAGGCGGGAGACCTCGCCGGAACCGCCGGGGGTGAGGCGGGCGACGATCAGGATCTGGTCGGGCACGGGCACTCCTCGCTGGCCGGTCGATCGGTCCGTCCCACCGTAGGAACCGGCCCCGGCCGCTGTCGCCCGCCGCCGGTGTGAACCGGGGGCTCCTCCGGGGAGCGGACCGTCTCCTTCCCCGAGGGGAGCCGCGCTCCTTCTCCCGGCTTCTCCTGGCTTCTCCCCGTGCTTTTCCGGGGGGCCGGACGCGGGACGGCCGCCTCCCGAGGGGGAGACGGCCGACGAGGGGCCGGGCCTCACCGAGGAGCAGGGCGCCCTGGTCTTCGAGCGTTTCCACCGGGCCGGTCACCCCCGCGACGGCGCCCGCCAGGGGGGTGCGGGCCTCGGGCTGTCCATCGTCGCCGCCGTCGCCGCCGCGCACGGCGGCGACGCCACGGTGACCTCCCGTCCCGGCGTCGGCGCCACCTTCCGCGTACGGTTCCCGCGCGGCACGGGCGACCGAGGTGAGGCCCCGGACGCGACGCGGGACGACGACCCCGGCCCGGCCCGGAGCGCGGCGCGGCACTGACACCCCGGCCCGGCCCGCGACGATCCCGGCCCGGGGCGTGGCGGCATCGGTCCGGGAGGTGACGCTTTCGGTCCGGGACGTGACGACCTCGGCTCGGGGCGTGACGCCCCCGGGGCGGAGGGCGGTCTCAGCTCAGGAGGTGGCGCAGCGCGGCGGTGACGACGGCCGCCGCCGCGAGGACCACCAGGAACGGGGCGCGCAGCAGCAGTGCCACGACGGCGGCCCCCAGCCCCGCGGTACGCGGCCAGTCGAGGTGCAGCCCCTGCCCCTCACCGAAGGTCTGCACCGCGATCAACGCCGCCAGCAGGGCCACCGGGACCAGCGTCGCGAAACGCTGCACCCCGGGGTGGTCGAGGACGCGGCGCGGCGCCGACAACCCGGCGAGCTTCAGCGCGTAACAGGCGGCGCAGGTGGCGACGACGGCCCACCAGACGGTCACTTCGGCCTCCTCAGGATCACCGCGAGCACGGCCACGGACGCGAGCAGCACGGGCACGCCCGGCGGGGTGAACGGGGTCGCGGCCAGCGCGACCGCCGCGCCGCCACCCGCGATCAGGCGCAGCGCGCGGGCCTCGGCCCCGCTCCCGGTGAGCCGGGGCCACAGGATGGCGAGGAACGTCGCGGGGCCGACCGCGTCCAGGCCGAACACCGAGGGGTCGGCCACCCAGGAGGTGCCCAGCGCGCCGGCCAGGGTGGTGGCGTTCCAGGTCACGTAGAGGGTGGCGAAGGTGACCAGGAACGCGGTCCTGGCCGACTCCTCGTCCGGCTGGGCCAGGGCGACCGCCGTCGTCTCGTCGATCACCCCCTGGGCCGTCAGCGGCCTGCGCCACCCCCGGATGTCGAGCACCCCGGCCATGCGAAGGCCGTACAGGCTGTTGCGGGCGCCCAGCAGCATCGCGCCGGCCGTGCCCGCGACCAGGTTGCCGCCGCCCGCGACGACGCCGACCAGGGCGAACTGCGAGGCGCCGGTGAAGGCGAACAGGCTCAGCACGCACGCCTGCGCGACGCTGAGCCCCGCGGTGACCGCCGCGGCGCCGAAGGCCACCCCCGACAGCCCGACGGCGATCCCCACACCCAGCCCGTCCCTGATCGCGGAGGAGCCAGTGGTTGTTTCCATGGGGAGTGAGCCTAGGTACGGTCTCAGGTCCCGGTCTTGTACGTTCCTGCGCGCTGGTACGCGGCCGGTGGCACGCCCACCGTCCGCTTGAAGTGCCTGTTCAGGTGGGCCTGGTCGGTGAAGCCCACGTCCCCGGCGACCTGCGCGGGAGGCGTGCCGGCCTGGAGCAGCCGCCGGGCCCGGATGATCCGCAGCGTGTTCAGGTAGGCGTGCGGAGGCAGCCCGGTGGCCGCCTTGAAAGCCCGGATCAGGGCGAAGGGGCCCATGTCCACCGCCCGCGCCAGGTCCTCGATCGTGGGCGGGTCGACGAGCCGCTCGTGCAGGATCTCCCGGGCGCGCCGCACCGCCGGGTCGTTGTCCCAGCGCGGCGCGCCCGTGGGACGGCGGGAGGCGTACCGGCCGAGCAGGGCGGCGAAGGCCGTACGGGTCAGCGTCGAGGAGGCGAGGTCGTCACCCCTCTCCGCGGCGGCGTGCGCGGCCCGCAGCAGCGCGACGGTGGGCGGGTGGTGGACGACGGTCTCGGGGAAACAGGGGGTGCCGCGCCCGGTCATCAGCTCGTCGGCGATGTCGGAGACGAACTCGACCGACGGGTACAGCACCCGGTAGGACCACCCGCCGGGGACGCCCGCGTGGCCGTCGTGGGCCTCCTGGGGGTTGAGCATGGCCAGGTCGCCCGCACTCACGCGGTGGACGGAGCCCCGGTAGGCGAACTCCTCCACCCCGGACAGGATCATCGCGATCGTGTACCCCTCGTGCGCGTGCGGCGGGAAGCGGTGGGTCACGTATCTGGCCTTGAGGAGGTCCACCCCCGGCAGGGCCGGGGTACGCCAGAAACGCGCCCTCTCCAGATCGCTCACGGCCGGAAGGTCCTGGTGAACACGTCGAAGAACGAGCCTGCCCGCGAGGAGTCCGGGCTCTCCCAGTAGATCGCGTACGGTTTGTCGGCGCGGGTGCGGAAGCCCCGGTCCAGGACGCGGGTGCGGACCCCGTCCTTGAGGTAGGTGAACTCCCAGTCGGCGGCCGGCACCCCCTGGTACACCAGCGGGGTGATGCCGACCCGCCGGTAGCCCGGCCAGACGTTGTCGGCCGTCCCGGCCCGCTCCACCTTCTCCCAGTGCCTGACCGGGTCCTTCTCCGGGTCGTCGGTCGACTCGATCCACAGGACGCCGCCCGTGCCGGGGGCGCGGAACTCCACTCTGTCGCGGCCGGAGAACCGCTTGACCTGCCAGTTCGCGGGCACCGCGACGGAGAAGCCCATCGGGTCGCGGTGCAGCCGCCAGCCCCTGGGGACGGTCCTGGACGGACGCGGAGTCGGGGTCGCCTCCGGGGTGGGGGTCGCCTCCGGCGGCGTGGTGGGGGTGGGGTCGGTGATCGGGGCCGTGACGTCGGCCCGGTTGTCACCGGTGTCCGCCGGAGCGCCCTGATCCCGCAGGACCAGCCACGAGCCGATCCCGACCGTCACCACGAGCGCGGGCACCCCGGCCAGGAGCGCCAGCCGCCCCGCCCTCGCCCGCCGCGCGGGCTCGGCCCCCGTGTCCGTGTGTCGCTCCCGCCCCGGCCAGGAGCCGGGAGGCGGGGGCTCGGAGCCGTACGCCTGCTGTCCGGGGTGTCCGACGTGCCCGACCTGCGCGTACGCCTGCTGCCCGGGGTGCGTGTACGGCTCGTGGTGCGCGTACGGGGACTGCCCGGGGTGCGTGTGCGGAAGCTGCTCCGGCCGCGTGTGTCCCATCGGGGGACGGGACTGCTCGGGGTGCGTGTGCCCGGCCGGGTGCGGGGACTGTCCGGGGTGCGTGTGCGCGGCCGGGTGGCGAGGCTGCCCGGGGCCGCCCAGGGGGTCCCCGTACCCCGGCCGCCACGCGTCCCGCGCCGGGTCCTGAAGCAGTGGGTTTTGAGGCGCCGGGTCGTGAAACGCCGGGTCCTGAAGCGGCGTGTCCTGAAACGGCGGGTTCTGAAGTGGCGTGTCGTGAAACGCCGGGTTCTGAGGCGGCGGGTTCTGAAACGGCGGGTCGGTCTGGAACCCGGGGGAGCCGTACGCCCGCTGCCCGGGACGCGCCGTCCGCCCGGAGACCGGACCGGGGGAGCCGGGGGAGCCTGGGGAGGAGGCGCGGCCGAGCAGGGCCTCGGCCTGGTCGGGGACCATCCGGGCGGCGGGATCCCTGGCCATCAGACCGAGGATCGCCATCGACAGGGGACCCGAGTGGGCCATGGGGCTCGGCTCGCCGTGCAGGACCGCCATCATGGTGGCGGCGGCCGTGGCACGCTCGAACGGGGGACGGCCCTCCAGGGCCGCGTACAGCGTCGCCCCGAGCGACCACAGGTCCGACTCGGGGGTGGCGGGCAGCCCGTGCAACCGCTCGGGAGGCAGGAACGCGGGGGTGCCCACCATCGCGCCCGTACGGGTGATGCCGGTCTCCTGCGTCATGGAGGCGATGCCGAAGTCGGTCAGCACCACCCGGCCGTCGTCGGCGAGCAGCACGTTCTCCGGCTTGACGTCGCGGTGCAGCACCCCCGCGGCGTGCGCGGCCCGCAGCGCGCCCAGCACGTGCAGTCCCACCGAGGCGACCCGTTCGGGCGGGAGCGGCCCGCCCGAGCGGACGATCTCACCCAGCGAGCGGGACCGGACCAGCTGCATGACGATCCAGGGCCGTCCGTCCTCCTCGACCACGTCGTGCACGATGACCACGGAAGGGTGGTCGAGGCGCCCCGCGGTCCTGGCCTCGCGGATGGTGCGCCGGTTCAGGTCGGTGCGGGTGGCCTCGTCGACCCCCCGGTGGCGGACCTCCTTGACGGCCACCACCCGGTCGAGGAGCTCGTCGTGGGCGCGCCAGACGATGCCCATGCCGCCCTCGCCGATGTGTTCGAGCAGCCGGTAGCGGCCCGCCACCTTTCTTTCCGCCATCCCCGCCCTCCCAGGCTCACCGACCGCGGGCGGTAGGGCCCCCGCTCACTTCTTCGAAGAGAAGGTCGCGGTGAACCCCTCGAAGAAGTGCATGTTCTTCTTCCAGTCCTTGGCCAGGGTATGCCAGTAAATCGCGTACCCCCGGCCGCCCTTGGTGACGAACCCCCGGTTGATCACGCGAGCCTTGCCCGAGTTGGTGTTCCAGGTGAACTCCCAGTCGGCGGCCTTCACCATGTACTTGACGTTCGCGATCCTGATCCGCTCGTAGCCGGAGAAGTTGCCCCGGACGACACTTTCCTGGTTCTCCCAGTCCTTCTTCGGGTCGGGGCCCGCCTTGTCGACGTACTCGACGAAGACGAAGCTCGTCCGGTCGGGGCCGCGGAACCACACCTGCTTGCCGGGCCGCTTCTCCACGGCCCACCCCTTGGGCAGGCCGATCGAGAAGCCGTTGGAGTCCTTGTGCGTCTTCCACCCGGAGGGGAGGGCGGACTTCTCCTCCGTCTTGGTGGGGCTCGGGCTGGACGAGGGGGATGCCGAGGGAGACTCCGACGGGGACGAAGGGGACGCTGAGGAGGACGGCGACGTCTCCGGGTCCGGCGAGCCCTCCGGGGTCGTCTCGGTGGCGCCGCTCGGGGCGTCCGACGCGCTGGACGCGCCCGCCTCGCCCGGCCTGGCCTGCGGGGTCTCGTCGCCGCTGCGCAGGCCGAGCCAGCCGGCGATCCCGCCGACGATCAGCAGCGCGGGCACGAGCACCAGCAGCCCCCGCCTCACCGGGGAGGTGCCCGGCTCCCGGGGGGCGGGCGTGCCGGTCTCGTGACCCCCGGAGGAAGGGGCCGGGGGCTCCTCCCGCGCGGCGGAGACGGGTTCCCGTTCCCTGGTGGGCTCCGGCCTCGGCGCGGGCTCGCGCCCCACGGGCGGGAAGGGGTTGGGACGCGAGACGGGCTTCTGACGCTGGGATCCCGGCTCCGTGGCCGCCGGGGCGCCCTCGCGGCTCGTCGTGGGCGCGGCGGGCTTCTTCCCGGTGGCGAGGCCGGCGGACGCGGAGGGCACCGTGCCCGGCTTCGTCTCATGGGCCGGTGCGACGTCGGCGGCGGCCTCGGGCTTCGCGCCGGTGGCGGGCTTCGGCTTGGGCGCGAACCTGGGCAGGACCGGGGGCGCCGCGGCCTCGGGCCTCGGGGCGGGCTCGGGCTCGGGCTTCGGGGTGGGCTTCGCGCCGGTGGCGGGTTTCGGTTTCGGGGCGAATCTGGGCAGGATCGGCGGCGCGGCCTCGGCGGCGGAGGACGCCGGGGGAGCGGGCGTGGCCTCGCCGGTGGGACGGCTCGCCGTCGAGCCCGCTCCCGCTTCGGGAGCCGGTGCGCCCGTCCCGGCGTCCGAGGCGGGTGATCCCGCTCCGGCCTCGGGAGCCTGGCCGCCCTTCGCGGCGGACGCGGCCTCCTCCGGGGCCTCCTTCGCCTTCTCCGCCGAACCGGCCGCTATTGAACCGGCTGCTACCGAACCGGCCGCCGAGGGAGCGGCGGGCTTCGGGGACGCGGGCTTCGCGGGCGCGGGCTTCGGCCGTACGGCTTCGGCCGGTGCCTTCGCGGCGGCCTCGCGAGGCTTCTCGCGGGGCTTCTCCTGGGGAGCGGGAGCGGCCTCCTCCTTGGAGCCGGAGGGCACGGAGTCCAGCTTCGCGCCCGTCTCGGGGACGGCGCCGGGCTGGAAGCGGATCCCGGGATCGGTGGCGTCCTCCCCCGGATCCACGGTGGGCATGACGGCGGTCCTGGCGGGCCGGTCCCGGTCGCTCTCGCTCTCGGCCACCGCGCGCAGCAGCCGTACGGCCTCCTTGTAGGGCATGCGCAGCGCCGGATCCTTGCGGAGCAGCCCTTCGAGGACGGGGGCCAGCGGCCCGGCGTGGACCGGGGTCTCGGGCTCGTCGTTCAGGATGGCGTGCATGGTCGGCAGCGCCCCGCCCCGGTCGTGCGGGGGCTTGCCCTCGACGGCGGCGTACAGGGTCGCGCCGAGCGACCACAGGTCGGACTCGCGCTGCGCGCTGCCGCCCTTGATGCGCTCCGGCGGGATGAACGCGGGCGTGCCCGCGATGCCGGTCATGGTCAGCGCGGTCTCGGCCTCGAGCGTGGCGATGCCGAAGTCGGTCAGCACCACCCGGCCGTCGTCGGCGAGCAGCACGTTCTCCGGCTTGACGTCGCGGTGCAGCACTCCCTGGGCGTGGGCGGCACGCAGTGCCTCCAGCAGCTTGAGGCCGATCTCCGCGACCCGCCGCGGAGGCAGCGGCCCGTCCTGGCGCAGCACCTTGCCGAGGGAGCGTGACTCCACCAGCTGCATGACGATCCAGGGACGCCCGTCCTCCTCGATGACGTCGTGGACGACCACCACGTTCGGGTGCGTCAGGCGCCCGGCCGCACGCGCCTCGCGCTTGGTGCGCCGGTTGAAGTCCTCCTGGTTGTCCTCGCCGAGCATGTCGGCGTAGCGGACCTCCTTGATCGCGACCTCACGGTCGAGGAGCTCGTCATGGGCCCGCCACACGATGCCCATGCCACCCCGCCCGATGGCTTCGAGCAGCTGGTAGCGGGAGGCGATACGGCGCCCCTCGGGCTGTGCTTCGGCCATCAACCGGCTTACCTCCTTCTGAACCCCCGAATACTCTCATAGCCCGGTAAAGTGATCGACTCACCTACCGCAGAAAAGTCCGTATCCTGAGATGCACTGTCCAGTACGTGGCGGATGTCAGGAAGGTGACCTAGGATTGCCCTCGTGACCTGTCACTTCGCGTTTATCGAGCCGGCTCCGGAGAGCCGGTCGTGACAGTGTGAACTAGCGACCAGCCGGAGCCGGCACCGGGCGGAGACGCGAGGTCTCTGCCTTTTTCTCTGTCCGAAGCCCCCTGTGAAGTTCTGTTCGAAGTTCGAAGTCCGAAGTCCCTTTCCGAACGGCCGCCGGCTCGCGGGACGCGCGTCGGCCGAACCTGGGGAGACTCATGTCGTCCACCGCACAGTGCACGGTACACACGGAACGCGTGGCGGTGCGACTGGGCGCGCTCACGATAGGGGCCGGGCCGGCCGTGGTGATCGGCGGGCCGGGCGCGGACGTCCACTGGATCAGCCTGCGAGACCGTCGCGGGGGAGTCTCCTCGGCCGAGTCCGTGGCGGCGGCCCGAGCCTGGGGGGCGGGGCCGGTCCTGGTGGAGCCGTCCTCGGAGGAGGACCTGCCGCTGATCGCCGAGAGGGCCGACGGCGTGGTGGTCGGCGCGGCCTGGATGCGCGCCTCCGGGCTGGTGCGCGCCGTCGCCGGGCTCGGCCTGCCGGTGCTCCTCCACCGTCACCCCTCCGCGACCCTGGAGGAGTGGCTGGCGATCGCCGGTCGCTGCGCGGCGGAGGGCAACGACGGGGTCGTGCTCTGCGAGAGCGGCGGCCGTGCCCCCCTCGGCGCCGCCGCTCCCGACCTGGCGCTGATGCGCGCCGCGCGCGGGAGATCGGGTCACCCCGTCCTGGCCGGGCTGGGCGCCGACCCCGCGCTGGCCTCCGCCGCGGTCGCCGCCGGTGCCGACGGCCTGCTGCTGGACCCCTCCGCCGGCGAGCGGGACGCGCTGGCCGCCCGCGAGGCCGTGCGGATCGTCGGCGCCCTCACCCGCAGGGAGAGCCCCGACTCGGTCGTCGCCGCCCGCGAGGCCATCGACCGCGTCGACGCCGCCCTCGCCGTCCTCCTGGAACGCCGCGCCGAACTGGCCGGGACCATCCAGCGCCTCAAGCCCGTCGGGGGCTTCGCCGGTCGCGACGCCGACCGCGAGCGCCGCCTGGTCGCCGAGATGGCGCGCCGCGCCCCCGTCCTGGGCGAGGCCAGGCTCGCCCCCATCATGAACGCCGTCATCGAGGCGGGTCTCCACCTCGCCGAGGAACACCGGTCCGCGCCCCGGTCCCGAGGCGCGGATCGGGGTACGGAGACACTCGGGACCGAGGCGTCCCGGGAGTGAGGGGGCGCCAGAACGGGAGGTGACCCGAAGCGCATGAGTCACTTTCGAAACTCAGATTTGGATACGCTTTCCTCGCCGACGGTGCGACTAGGGGAGGACGGGGCCGCATGTCAGACTCGTTTGTGCATCTGCACGTTCACACGGAATACTCCATGCTGGATGGGGCCGCCCGTTTGAAGCAGATGTTCAAACAGGTCGGTGACCTGGGCATGCCCGCCATCGCGATCACCGACCACGGCAACATGCACGGCGCCTACGACTTCTACAAGCAGGCGACCGGGGCCGGGATCAAGCCGATCATCGGCATCGAGGCCTATGTCGCCCCGGCCTCCCGGCACCAGAAGAAGCCGGTGCTGTGGGGCGAGCCGCACCAGAAGCGCGACGACGTCTCGGCGGGTGGCTACTACACCCACATGACCATCTGGGCGAAGAACGCCACCGGCCTGGGCAACCTGATGAAGCTCTCCTCGCGCGCCTACACCGAGGGCTTCGTCCGCAAGTGGGCCCGGATGGACGCCGAGATCCTCGCCGAGCACTCCGAGGGCCTGATGGCCACCACCGGCTGCCCGTCGGGCGAGGTGCAGACCCGACTGCGCCTGGGCCAGTACGACGAGGCGGTCGCGGCGGCGGCCAGGTTCCAGGACCTGTTCGGCAAGGACAACTACTACCTGGAGATCATGGACCACGGGCTCGACATCGAGCGCCGGGTCCGCGACGGCCTGACCCGCATCTCCAAGGAGCTGAACATCCCGCCGCTGGTCACCAACGACTCCCACTACACCTACGAGTCGGACGCGACCTCCCACGACGCGCTCCTGTGCATCCAGACCGGCAAGCAGCTGTCCGACCCCGACCGCTTCCGCTTCGACGGCAGCGGTTACTACATCAAGAACGCCGACGAGATGCGCGCCGTCGACTCCTCGGACCTGTGGGCCGAGGGCTGCCGCAACACCCTGCTGGTCGCCGAGAAGGTCGACCCGAGCGGCATGTTCGGCTTCAAGAACCTGATGCCCACCTACCCCCTGCCCGACGGGGAGACCGAGGAGAGCTGGTTCCGCAAGGAGATCTGGTCGGGCATGGGGCGGCGCTTCCCCGAGGGCGTCGACGAGGAGCACCGCACGCAGATCGAGTTCGAGATGAACGTCATCCTGCAGATGGGGTTCCCCTCCTACTTCCTCGTGGTCGCCGACTTCATCATGTGGGCCAAGAACAACGGCATCCGGGTCGGCCCCGGGCGAGGCTCGGCCGCGGGCTCGCTGGCCGCGTACGCGCTGGGCATCACCGACCTCGACCCGCTGCCGCACGGGCTCATCTTCGAGCGGTTCCTCAACCCCGACCGCGTCTCCATGCCCGACGTCGACATCGACTTCGACGAGCGCAGGCGCGGTGACGTGATCCGCTACGTGACGGAGAAGTACGGCGCCGACAAGGTCGCCATGATCGCCACCTTCGGCACCATCAAGGCGAAGGCTGCCATCAAGGACGCGGCCCGCGTCCTCGGGCACCCGTACGCGCTGGGCGACAAGGTCTCCAAGGCGTTCCCGCCCGCGGTGATGGGCAAGGACATCCCGCTGTCGGGCATCTTCGACTCCGACCACCCGCGCTACAACGAGGCCGGTGAGCTGCGCAGGCTGTACGAGGAGGACGTCGACGTCAAGTCGGCGATGGACCTGGGCAGGGGCCTGGAGGGCCTGATCCGGCAGACCGGCGTGCACGCCGCCGGGGTGATCATGTCGTCGGAGGTGCTGACCGACTACATCCCGATCATGCGCCGCGACTCCGACGGTGTGATCATCACGCAGTTCGACTACCCGACCTGCGAGACGCTCGGCCTGCTGAAGATGGACTTCCTGGGCCTGCGCAACCTCACGATCATCGACGACTGCCTGAAGATGATCGAGGCCAACACCGGCGAGGCCATCGACCTGCTCAAGCTGCCGCTGGACGACCGCAAGACGTACGAGCTGCTCGGCCGGGGCGACACCCTGGGCGTGTTCCAGCTGGACGGCGGCGGCATGCGGTCGCTGCTGCGGTTGATGAAGCCCGACAACTTCGAGGACATCTCCGCCGTCGGCGCGCTGTACCGGCCGGGCCCGATGGGCGCCAACTCCCACACCAACTACGCGCTGCGCAAGAACGGCCAGCAGGAGATCGTCCCGATCCACCCGGAGTTCGAGGAGTCGCTGCAGGAGATCCTCGGCACGACGTACGGCCTGATCGTCTACCAGGAGCAGGTCATGGCCATCGCGCAGAAGGTCGCCGGGTTCTCGCTCGGCAAGGCCGACCTGCTGCGCCGCGCGATGGGCAAGAAGAAGAAGGCAGAGCTGGACAAGCAGTTCGAGTCGTTCGAGCAGGGCATGAAGGACAACGGCTACTCGGCCGCCGCGATCAAGACGCTCTGGGACATCCTGCTGCCCTTCTCCGACTACGCCTTCAACAAGGCGCACAGCGCCGCCTACGGCCTGGTCTCCTACTGGACCGCCTACCTCAAGGCCAACTACCCGGCCGAGTACATGGCCGGGCTGCTCACCTCGGTCAAGGACGACAAGGACAAGTCGGCCCTCTACCTCAACGAGTGCCGCCGGATGGGCATCAAGGTGCTGCCGCCGGACGTCAACGACTCCGACTTCGACTTCACCCCGCGCGGCACCGACGTCCGGTTCGGCCTGTCGGCGATCCGCAACGTCGGCGGCAACGTGGTCGACGGGATCATCGCCGCGCGCAAGGAGAAGAGCCGCTTCGCCGACTTCAAGGACTTCCTGCGCAAGGTCCCCATGGTGGTCTGTAACAAGCGGGTCATCGAGTCGCTGGTCAAGGCCGGTGCCTTCGACTCCTTCGGGCACGTGCGCAAGGGCCTGGTGATGGTCCACGAGCAGGCCGTCGACAGCATCATCGGGATCAAGAAGAACGAGGCGCAGGGACAGGACTCCCTGTTCGGCGCCATCGAGGGCGCCGAGGACCAGACCTTCGACGTGCAGATCCCGCTGGGCGAGTGGGACAAGAACACCCTGCTGCAGTTCGAGCGGGAGATGCTCGGCCTGTACGTCTCCGACCACCCGCTCTTCGGTGTGGAGCACATCCTCGCCTCCGGCGCCGACTGCTCGATCGCCTCGCTGCAGGAGGAGCACCGCCCCGACGGCCAGGTCGTCACCGTCGGCGGCATCCTGAGCGGCCTGCAGCGGAAGGTCACCAAGAAGGGCGACACCTGGGTCCTGACCCAGCTGGAGGACCTGGAGGGCGCGATCGAAGTGATGATCTTCCCTTCGGCGTACCAGCTCTGCGCGACGGTGCTCGCCGAGGACGCCATCGTGTTCGTCAAGGGCCGCCTGGACAAGCGCGAGGACGTCGGGAAGATCATCGCGATGGAGGTGACGGCCCCCGACCTGACCCGCGAGGCCGGTGGGCCGCTGGCCGTCAGCCTCGCCCTGGCCCGCTGCACCCCGCCGGTGGTCGGCCGCCTCAAGGAGGTGCTGACCGCGCACCCCGGCACCACCGAGGTGCACCTGCAGGTCCACAACGGCCCGAAGACCACCATCGTGCGCCTCGACGACCGCCTGCGCGTGTCGCCCTCCCCGGCCCTGATGGGCGACCTGAAGCAGCTCCTCGGCCCCGCCTGCCTCGGCGCCTGAGACGTCGGAGCCCGAGACGGGGCCGGGCATCCCGGCGCGCCCGGTGTGACATTTTGCATCGGGGCGCGCTGCCGGTCTTCGTCCCGGCGGACGAGGAACAGATCGTCCCGGGAGAGGAGGGGGAGCCGCGCCGGAATTGCGACGATCGTCATGTCGTATATTCCGAGTTTGAGGAGATGACAGCCGATGACTCTCGCGCGACTTCCCCACCGTGGACGGGCGATCGCCGGCCTCGGGTTGAGCGCGATACTCGTGACGTGGGCCGTCGCGCCTCCCGCGTCCGCCGAGCCGGTCCCCGGCCCCTCGGCGTCGGCCGGCCGGGAGGCCGGGCTCGACAGGGAGGCGCTCCGGCGGAGCCTCGACGCGGTCCACGAGGCGGGCATGTACGGCACCTACTCTGCCGTACGGGACGAGCGCGAGGAGTGGCTCGGGGCGGCGGGGGTCGCCGACGTGCGGACCCGGCGGCCCGTCCACTCCCGGATGGTCCACCGGGTGGGCAGCATCACCAAGACCTTCACGGCCGTGGCGATCCTCCAGCAGGTCGAGCGGGGCCGCGTCGAGCTGGACGCTCCCGTCGCCCGCTATCTCCCCGGTCTCCTGCCGGGCGACCTCGGCCGCAGGACCACGGTCCGGATGCTGCTCAACCACACCAGCGGCATCGGCGACTACGTCGCGGGCGCCTTCCCCTCCTTCGTCCAGGCTTCCCCGCAGAGCCTCGACGAGCACAGGTTCCGCAGGATCCGCCCGCAGGAGCTGGTGAGATTCGGGCTGGAGGCGCCGCGCACTGGCGAGCCGGGGCAGCTGTGGTCGTACTCCAACACCAACTACGTGATCGCCGGACTGCTCCTGGAGAAGGTGACCGGCACCGGCGCCGAGGAGTACATCACCCGCCACGTGATCCGCCGGGCCGGGCTGCGCGACACGTCCTTCCCGCGCACGCCGGTCATCCCGGGGCCGCACTCCAAGGCGTACGAGGCGCTGTACGGCTACATCGACCCGCCGCGCGACTACAGCGTCTACGACATGTCGTGGGCGGGCACGGCGGGCGCGGTCGTCGCGACCATGGAGGACCTCAACCGGTTCTACCGTGAGCTGCTGGGCGGCAGGCTCCTTGCCCCCGCGCAGCTCGCCCAGATGCGGACGACGGTGCCGGTCACCGACGCCGAGGGCAACGTCGTGATGAACTACGGCCTCGGCATCTACGCCCAGGACCTGCCCTGCGGCCGGTTCTGGGGCCACGACGGCGCCGTGTTCGGCATGGGTACGGTCTCCCTGTCCGGTGAGGACGGCCGCCGCCAGCTCTCCCTGGGGATCAACCTGATGAAGTACCAGCGGCTCGACGCGAGCGGTTACCCGCAGCCGCACGCGATCGACTACGCGATGTCGGGCCACTTCATGCAGGCGCTGTGCGGTCCGGTCGCGGCGACGGCGAAGGGCTCCCGGCCTCCGGTGCTCCTCCCGACCCAGCAGGTGCTGGTCAAGCGCTGAGCCGCTGCTCGACCGTCCGGGCGGCTCACCCGCTCGCCGGTCGCCGGCCGCCCGTCCCCGGGGTGCCCGGGTGGGCGGTCGGCGGTCGGCGGTGGCGAGGGTGGCGAAGAGCTTCCGGCGTCCGGGGCCCACCCGCCGGATCGGGCACCGGTCAGCGGTAGCGGTAACGGGGGTGGTCGCGCCACCGCGGGGGGCCGAACTGAGGGGCGCGGTACGGGGGGACGCGGTAGCGGCGGTACGTGCCGTTCTCGCGGTACCGCCGCTCCTGCCGATACCCGCGCCCCTCCCAACGCCTGTACTCCTCGCGGAAGCGGCGTCCGCGCTCTCCCCGGGCGCCGCGACGGCCCTCGGCGTCCTCGCCCTCCTCCTCGCGCTCCCTGGCCAGGGCCTCCTCCAGGCCGGGGGTGAACCCGCCGCCGAAACGGCCCATGTCGGGGTGGTGGAAGCGGGTCTCGCGCGTACCGGCGAGGGCCGCCGACATCGACGAGACCCAGATCGGTCCCGGCAGGGAGGCGCCCTGGACCGCGCCGAAGTACTCGCCGCCGATCTCGACGTCGGTCAGCGGGTGGCGGTAGGAGCCCCGGATGTCGCCCACGCTGACCGCGGCGGCCAGGTCGGGGGTGTAGCCGGCGAACCAGGCCGACGTGTAGCCGTTGTTGGTGCCCGTCTTGCCCGCGGCCGGGCGGTCGATGCTCTGGCCGGTCATGGTCCCCTTGGTGAACACCCCGGCCAGGAGGTGGTTGACCGCGTCGGCCACGTCGCGCTCGATCGCCCGCGCGCAGCTGGGCGGGATCCGGACGCGCCTGCCGTCCCGCTCGACGATCTCGATGATCGCCGTCGGGCGGCAGTAGCGGCCCCGCGCCCCGAACGCGGCGAACGCGGACGCCACGGTCACCGGGTCCATCTCGTTCACGCCGAGGGTGAAGGTCGGCACCTCCCGCAGCGGGGTGCCGTCGGCGCGGGCGATGCCCAGAGCCTTGGCGGTCGTGACGACCGGGCACAGGCCCACCCGCTGCTCCAGCATCATGTAGAAGATGTTCACCGACTTCCAGGTGCCGGTGGACAGGCTCTGCGGGCCGCCCTTGCCCTCGCCGCTCGCGTTGAAGATCTCCGCGCCGGGGTCGTTGACCTTGCGGCCCCTGCAGTCGACGAAACCGCTGTCGGGGACGAAGCCGCCGGGCGTCATGAAACCCTGGTCGAACCGCCAGCCCTGGGCGAGCGCGGTCGCCAGGGTGAACACCTTGAACGTCGATCCCGCCTGGAAGCCCTGGCCGCCGCCGTGCGCCATGTCGGCGGGCAGGTTGTAGGTGGTGCTGGGACCGTTCTTGGCGTTGCCGGTGTTGCTGCCGTACCGCTTGCTCGCCGCCATGGCCCGGATCCGCCCGGTGCCCGGCTGGATCATCGCCTCGGCCGCGACCTCGGTGTCCTTCCTGCCGACCCGCGCGGCGATGGCGCGCTCCGCGGCCCGCTGCGCCTTCGGCGCCAGCGTGGTGCGCAGCACGATGCCGCCCTTGGCCAGGCGGCGCTCCCGCTCCGCGCGGGTGTGGCCGAAGGCCGTGTTGGTCAGCAGTTCCCGGTGCACGTAGAGACAGAAGTAGGGGTAGACGCTCCCGTCGCAGCCGCCCGGGGCGGGCTTGAGGCGGATGGCGAGCGGGCGCCTCTTGGCGGCCTCGGCCCGCGCCGCGGTGACGTACGACAGCTGGGCCATCCGGTCCAGGACGATGTCCCTGCGCTCGCGCAGCCGCTCGCGGCGCGCGGTGTCCAGCGACGGGTCGGTGGCGTACGGCGCGCGGACCGCGCCGGCCAGCGCCGCGGCCTGGGGCAGGGTGAGCCGGGAGGCCGGGACCGAGAAGAACCGCTGGGCGGCGGCCTCCACCCCGAAGGCGCCCGCGCCGAAGTAGGCGATGTTGAGATAGCGCTCCAGGATCTGGGCCTTGCTGTACTTCCGTTCCATCGCGAGCGCGTACCGCAGCTCGGTGATCTTGCGTTGGACGCTGGGCGCGCGGGCCTGGGCGCGCTCGGTGTCGCTCTCGGAGTTCTCGACCAGGATGTTCTTCACGAGCTGCTGGGTGAGCGAGGACCCGCCCTGCCGCACCCCGCCCGCCTTGGTGTTGGTGATCAGGGCGCGCAGGGTGCCCTTGATGTCCAGGCCGGCGTGCTCGTAGAAGCGCGAGTCCTCGATCGCCACGATCGCGTCACGCATGACGGGGGCGACCTGGGCGAGCGTCACGACCGTCCGGTTCTCCGTGTAGAACTGGGCGAACCGCTTGCCGTTCTTGTCCAGCAGCACGGTGCGCTGGGAGAGCGGGTTCTCCCGGGGGCTCGGGGGCAGGTCGGTGAGGGTCCTCGTGACGTTGTTGACGGTGAGCCCGGCCGTGCCGACCAGCGGCAGCGCGGCCATCGCGGCCAGCAGCCCGCCGAACACCCCGCAGGCCACCAGCCGGCCCAGGCACGCGCCGGGACCACGTCTCACCTCTGGGCGCGATGTCACGCATAGTAACGTGCGACCGGATGATCACCTACAAACACCCGATTGCCAATTCTTACCCGCCCTGCACCTTTTCTCGACTGATCTTCAGCCCGAGCGAGGCGAACTGCTCGAACGGCCGGTGGTAACCCCGCTCGATGTGGTGCACCCCGCGCAGGGTGGAGGTGCCCTCGGCGGCGGCGGCGGCCAGCACGGCCGAGAACCCGGCCCGGATGTCGGGCAGCGTCACGTCGGCGCCGCTCAGCCGGGACACACCGCGCACGACCGCCGAGTGCTTGGCGTTGGTGTCGTGGTATCGGCAGGCGGGGCCGCCGAGGCAGACGTCGAAGACCTCGATCTCGCAGCCCATCTTCTGCAGCGCGGGCACGTAGACCAGGCGGTTCTCGAACACCGTCTCGTGCAGCACCGACATGCCCTGGGCCTGCGTGAACAGCACCATCAGGGGCGTCTGCCAGTCGGTCATGAACCCCGGGTGCGTGTCGGTCTGCACCGCCGCGGCCCGCAGCCCGTGCGGCGCGGACGCCGACAGGTAGTCGTCGGTGATGTCGACCTCGGCGCCCATCCTGGCCAGGGTGGTGATCGCGGTCACCAGCCGGTCCTGCGGGCAGCCGTGCACCCGCACCTGCCCGCCGGTGATCAGACCGGCCGCCAGGTAGGAGAACGCCTCGATGCGGTCGCCGTTGAGCCAGGTGGAGGCGCCGTGCAGCCGCTCCACGCCCTCGATCACGATGCGCCGGTCGGGGCTCAGCTCGATGCGCGCCCCCATGCGCTGCAGGAACAGGGCGAGCTCCACCACCTCGGGCTCCATCGCCGCGCCCTTCAGCACGGTCTTGCCCTCGGCGAGCACCGCGGACATCAGGATCGTCTCGGTGGCCCCGACGCTGGGGTAGGGCAGCTCGATCCGGGTGCCGCGCAGCCGCTTGGCCTTGGCGTACACCCCGGTGTCGCTCACCTCGACCTCGGCGCCCATCGCGCGCAGCGCCTCGACGTGGAAGTCGACGGGACGGCGGCCGATCGGGTCGCCGCCGACCAGCGGCACGAACGCCTCGCCCGCCAGGTGCAGCAGCGGGCCCAGCATCAGGATCGGGATCCTGTTGAGGCCGGTGAACGCCGCGGGGACGTGCGGGTTGATCTGCTCGCCCGGGGCGACGGAGATCTCCCCGGCGCTGATCTCCACCTCGATGCCGAGCGCCCTCAGCATCTGCGCGGTGATCCCCACCTCGCCCACGTCCGGGGCGTTCTGGATCGTGCTCTCACCGGTGCCCAGCATCGCGGCGACCATGTGCTTGGAGACGCCGTTCTTGGAGCCGCGGACCTCGACGTCACCGCGCAGCGGCCCGGAGGGTTCGATCAGCCATACCTCTTCGTTCACACCGCCAGAGTAACGGGATTCGATCGAAGCCCCGGATGGCGCCGGGCCGAACGGTATGTAACATCGGGCACATCTGCACAGAGGGTGAGGGAACCATGGTGCGCGGCGTGCGTGATTTTGTGATCACCGTGCTGGTGCTCGCGCTGATCGGGGTCGTCGCCGGGATCCTGTGGTCGCTGGCCGCGCCGCGCCCCCCGTACGTCGTGACGGGCCAGGGGCCGCTGCTGGCCGATCCCTCCACCCAGGCGCTGATCGCCGCCGACGGCTGGTTCGCCGTGATCACCGGTGCGCTCGGGCTCGCCTGCGGGGCCGTCGGCTACAGCGTGTCGCGCGGGGGCCGCCCGCTGCCGGTGGTGGTGGGCCTGTCCGCGGGCGGCCTGCTCGGTGCGTACCTGGCGCTGGTGGTGGGGGAGGCGGTCAATCTCGGCGCGGTGAGCGTCAGCGCCTCGGGGACGTCGGCGTCGCTGGTCGCGGGGCCGCTGGCGCTCACCGCCCGGGGGGTGCTGTTCGTGTGGCCGACGCTGGCCGCCGGTCTCTTCTTCGCCCTGGAGGGCGTCGCGGGCTACCGCGACTCCCCACTGCGCCGCCCCTTCGGCGGGAACGACCCCTACGGGCCGCTGTCGTCGTACGACATCAGCGACCGGTAGGGGGCCCGGCCGGGGTCAGAGGGGCGGCCGGTGCGAGCCGTGGCCGGTGGCGCGCTCGAACGCGTGGGCCAGCCGCAGCACCGCCAGGTCGGCGAAGGGGCGCCCGACGATCTGCACGCCCACCGGTAGCCCGCCGGAGGTGAACCCGCACGGCACCGACGCCGCCGGGGCGTGCAGCACGCTGACCCAGTAGGCCGAGCGCATCCAGGCCAGGTAGTCGGGCAGCGCCTCCCCGTTGATCTCCGAGACGTACGGGGCGTCCACCGGGAACGGCGGCACCTGGCTGACCGGCGCGACCAGGAAGTCGTAGGTGTCGAAGAAGGAGCTCATCCGCCGGTAGAGGCCGCTGCGCAGCCGCTCCGCGCGGGCCAGGTCGGCGCCGGTCACCTCGCGGCCCCGCTCGACGTTCCAGCGCACGTTCGCCCCCGTGCTCTCCGGCGGCAGGTCGCCGAAGGAGAGCGCGTAGTACCACGCGCGGTAGATCCGGAAGGCGTCCTCGGCGGCGGACAGGTCCAGGTCCACCCGCTCCACCCGCGCGCCCAGTTCCGCGAGCGCGGCCGGGGCGTCCGCGGTGACCTTCGCCGTCTCCGCGTCGACCGGCAGCCCGCCCAGGTCGGGGCTCCAGGCGACCCGTACCCCGGTCAGGTCGAGGTCCAGGGGCCCGGCGAAGACGGAGCCACTCTCGGTGATCGACAGGGGGGAGGCGGCGTCGAACCCCGCCACCGCGCTCATCAGCAGCGCCAGGTCCTGCGCGGTACGGGCCATCGGTCCCGGGACGCCGAGGGTGAACCAGGCCGCGACGGGCGACGGCGAGGGGATCCGTCCCGGGGTGGGCCGCAGCCCCGCCACGTTGCAGAAGGAGGCCGGATTGCGCAGCGAGCCGCCCATGTCGGAGCCGTCGGCCAGCGCCACCATGCCGGTCGCGAGCGCCGCCGCGGCCCCGCCACTGCTGCCCCCGGCCGACCTCGACAGGTCGTAGGGGTTGCGGGTGGCGCCGAAGACCTCGTTCACGGTGTGCGAGCCGGTGCCGAACTCCGGGGTGTTGGTCTTGCCGACCGTGATCGCCCCGGCCTCGCGCATCCGCCGTACGATCGGCGCGTCGGCGACGGGGACGTGGTCGGCGAAGAGCGGCGAGCCGTACGTGGTGCGGATCCCCGCGGTGTCGGCCAGGTCCTTGTGCGCGACCGGCAGCCCGTGCAGCGGCCCCCGCCACCGGCCGCGGGCCAGGTCGCGGTCGGCCTCCTCGGCCTCCCGCCTGGCGCGCTCGGCCACCAGCGTGACGATCGCGTTGACCTTGGGGTTGACCTCCTCGATCCGGCGCAGGTGCGCGTCGAGCAGCTCGACCGCGCCGACCTGCCTGGTGCGCAGCAGCTCGATCATCTCGGTAGCGGTCAGGTAGTGCATCTTGCCCCCCGGTGTCCCCTGGTGTCGTTCCCTGCCGAGTCTGGCCGAACGCCGCCGCCCGCCGCGTCGGCAACCTTCGACAGGACCTGCCCGGGAGAGCGGGGGCGTCTCGCGGGTCGCGGGGGAGCCTCAGTCGGCCTTGCCGATGGGGGCGGTGACGGCCTGGGTGAGCCGTACCAGCTCCGACGGGCCGGTCTCGATCTGCAGGCCGCGCCGTCCGGCGGAGAAGTAGATCGTCGCGAAGCCGAGCGCGGAGGCGTCGACCACGGTCGGCAGGCGTTTGCGCTGCCCGAGGGGGCTGATGCCGCCGACCACGTAGCCGGTGACCCGCTCGACCTTGGCCGCGTCGGCCATCGTCGCCCGCTTGCTCCCCAGCGCCGCCGCGAACGCCTTGAGGTCGAGCTTGCCCGACACCGGCACCACCGCGACGGCGAGCCCGCTCTCCACCTCGGCCACGAGCGTTTTGAAGATCTGTCCGTACGGCACCCCGAGGGCGTCGGCCGCCTCCTCGCCGTAGGCCTGCGCGTTCGCGTCGTGCTCGTAGGGGTGCAGGGTGAAATCGACCTTGGCCTGGGTGAGGGCCACCGTCGCGGGGGTTCCCTGGCCGCCCTTGTTCTTGCTCTTGCTCACGGGGGAAGCGTAGCGGCTGGTTAAAATCTACATAGTAAAGGCGTTGTCCGGATAATGGGCAGGACGATATCGGGTGGCGGACCTCCGTAGACTGAACGGGTGATTTCGCGTACCGACCTGCGAGGGCCCCTGCCTGAGGACCTCCGCGACGTGCTGCCCCGTGCCGACCTCGATGTCGAAGCCGCCCTGGAGAAGGTGCGGCCCATCTGCGAGGACGTGCGTCATCGCGGAGTCGCCGCCGTGCGGGAGCTGACCGCCAGGTTCGACGGCGTCGAGCTGGAGTCCACCCGCGTGCCCGCCGAGGCGGTCACCGGGGCGCTGGAGGGGCTCGACCCGAAGGTGAGGGCGGCGCTGGAGGAGTCGATCCGCCGCGCCCGCCTCGTCCACCGCGACCAGCGGCGCGCCGACGTCACCACCCAGGTCGTGCCCGGCGGCACCGTCACCGAGCGCTGGGTGCCGGTCGACCGCGTGGGGCTGTACGTCCCCGGCGGCCGGGCGGTCTACCCCTCCAGCGTGGTCATGAACGTCGTTCCCGCCCAGGAGGCGGGGGTGCCCTCCCTGGCGGTCTCCTCGCCCGCGCAGCGCGAGTTCGGCGGGCTGCCGCACCCGGCCATCCTGGCGGCGTGCGCGCTGCTGGGCGTGGACGAGGTCTACGCGGTCGGCGGCGCCCAGGCGGTGGCGATGTTCGCGTACGGCACCGAGGAGTGCCCGCCGGTCACCATGGTCACCGGCCCCGGCAACATCTGGGTGGCCGCCGCCAAGCGCCTGCTCAAGGGCCGCGTCGGCATCGACTCCGAGGCCGGTCCCACCGAGATCGCGATCCTCGCCGACGCCACGGCCGACCCGGTGCACGTCGCCGCCGACCTGATCAGCCAGGCCGAGCACGACACGATCGCCGCCGCCGTGCTCGTCACCGACTCGGTGGAGCTGGCCGAGGCCGTCGAGCGGGAGCTGCCCCGCCAGGTCGCCGCGACCAAGCACGCCGACCGGATCACCGAGGCCCTGTCGGGGCGCCAGTCGGGCATCCTGCTGGTCGACGACATGGAGGCCGGGCTGCGCGTCGTCGACGCGTACGCCGCCGAGCACCTGGAGATCCACGCCGCCGGGGCGCCCGCGCTGGCCGCCCGGGTGCGCAACGCCGGAGCGATCTTCGTCGGCTCCTACGCGCCGGTCTCGCTCGGCGACTACATGGCCGGTTCCAACCACGTGCTGCCCACCGGCGGCTGTGCCTGCCACTCCTCGGGGTTGTCGGTGCAGACGTTCCTGCGCGGCATCCACGTCGTCGACTACAGCCGCGAGGCCCTCGCCGGTGCCGCCGCCCACGTGTGCGTGCTGGCCGACACCGAGGACCTCCCGGCGCACGGTGCCGCGATCCGCGCGCGATTTGACTGGGAGATCCCGGCGTGAGGCTTGAAGATCTGCCGATCCGCGACGACCTTCGGGGGCGCACGCCGTACGGTGCCCCCCAGATCGACGTCCCGGTCAGGCTCAACACCAACGAGAACCCCTACGGGCCCTCCGCGTCGCTCGTCGCCGACCTGGCCGAGGCCGTACGCCTCCAGGCGGCCGAGCTCAACCGCTACCCCGACCGCGACGCGCTCGCCCTGCGCGGGGAGCTGGCCGCGTATCTGGGGCACGACCTGACCGTGGAGCGGGTCTGGGCGGCGAACGGCTCCAACGAGGTGCTCCAGCAGATCCTCCAGGCCTTCGGCGGCCACGGCCGGGTCGCGATGGGCTTCGAGCCTTCTTACTCGATGCACCCGATCATCACCACCGGTGTCTCGACCGAGTGGATCTCCGGGGCGCGTGAGGACGACTTCGGGATCGACCCGGACAAGGCGATCGCCGCGATCGAGGAGCACCGGCCCGACGTCGTCTTCCTGACGTCGCCCAACAACCCGACCGGCACCGCCCTGGACCCGGCGGTGATCGCCGGGATCGTCGAGGCGGCGCCGGGCATGGTGGTGGTGGACGAGGCCTACTTCGAGTTCGCCCGCACCGGCACCCCGTCGGCGCTCACCCTGTTGCCGGACAATCCCCGGCTGATCGTCACGCGGACGATGTCCAAGGCGTTCGCCATGGCCGGGACCCGGCTGGGATACCTCGCCGCCCACCCGGCGGTGATCGAGGCGTTGCTGCTGGTCCGGCTGCCGTACCACCTGTCCACGCTCACCCAGACGGCGGCGCGGGTCGCGCTCGCCCACGCCGCCGAGTTGCTCGGCGCGGTCGACGCGCTGCGGGCCGAGCGGGACGCCACGGTGGAGTGGCTGCGCGGCCGGGGTCTGACGGTCGCCGACTCGGACGCCAACTTCGTGCTGTTCGGGCTCTTCGAGGACCGGCACGCGGTGTGGCGGGGCATGCTGGAGCGCGGAGTGCTGATCCGCGAGGTGGGGCCGCCCGAGTGGCTGAGAGTTTCGATCGGTACCCCTGAGGAGATGGCGGCGTTCCGCGCCGCCCTGGAGGAGATCCTGTGAGCGGCATCACTGGCGGCGAGACCGCACCGCGTCGTGGTCGCGTCGAGCGCGTCACCAAGGAGACGTCGGTGCTGGTCGAGGTCGACCTCGACGGCACCGGGAACGTCGAGGTGTCCACCGGTGTCGGGTTCTTCGACCACATGCTGAACCAGCTCGGCAAGCACGGGCTGTTCGACCTGACCGTGAAGACCGAGGGCGACCTGCACATCGACGCCCACCACACGATCGAGGACACCTCGCTCGCGCTGGGCGCGGCGTTCCGCGAGGCTCTGGGCGACAAGTCGGGCCTGCGGAGGTTCGGCAACGCGTCCTGCCCGCTGGACGAGTCGCTCGCGGAGGTCACGGTCGACCTGTCGGGGCGCCCCTACCTGGTGCACAGCGAGCCCGAGGGCATGGCTCCCATGATCGGCCCGGAGTACGACACGACGATGACCAGGCACATCCTGGAGTCGTTCGTCGCCCAGGCCGCGATCTGCCTGCACGTGCGGGTCCCGTACGGCCGCAACGCCCACCACATCGTGGAGGCGCAGTTCAAGGCCCTGGCCAGGGCGCTGCGGGCGGCCTCGGAGCGCGACCCGCGCGCCACCGGGGTGCCCAGCACGAAGGGCGTGTTGTGACCGCTTCCGGCGAAGGAGGGGGGACGCGCCGGTGAGCGACAACTGGACGGCCGTCGCGATGGCGTTCGTCGCCCTCTTCCTCGTCGGCGGGATCGTCTCATTCATCAAACAGGGTCTGCGGAAGGGCGCGGTGCTGCTCGCCGCCCTCGCGGCCCTGGCGACCACGGCGGCGGTGCTCTGGTGGTGAAGAAGAAGGTGGTCGTTCTCGACTACGGCTCGGGCAATCTCCGTTCCGCGGAGCGCGCGCTGGCCCGGGTCGGCGCGGACGTCACGGTGACGGCCGACTACGAGACGGCGATGGAGGCCGACGGTCTCGTCGTGCCGGGTGTGGGGGCGTTCGCCGCGTGCATGGCGGGGCTGCGCGCCGTGCGCGGTGAGCGGATCATCGGTCGTCGCCTGTCGGCGGGGCGGCCGGTCCTCGGCATCTGCGTCGGCATGCAGATCCTCTTCGAGACGGGTGTCGAGCACGGCGTCACGACCGAGGGCTGCGGGGAGTGGCCGGGCACGGTGGAGCGCCTGGAGGCTCCGGTGCTGCCCCACATGGGCTGGAACACGGTGAAGGCACCGGCCGAGACCGCGCTGTTCGCGGGTCTCGACACCGATACGCGCTTCTACTTCGTGCACTCGTACGGCGTGCGCTCCTGGGAGCTGCGGGCGGGGCCGGGTTTCGCCGACCCGCTGGTCACCTGGTCCGAGCACGGGGTGCCGTTCGTCGCGGCGGTGGAGAACGGGCCGCTGGCGGCCACCCAGTTCCACCCGGAGAAGTCGGGCGACGCCGGTGCGGGGCTGCTCACGAACTGGCTCGGGACCGTCACGTGATCTCGCGGGTTCCGGGTGGGTTTCCGGCGGAGGTCCCCGGCGGGGGTTCTGTGCGGGTTTCCGCTCGGGGTTCCGGGTGGATTCCCAGGCGGGGTTCCGGTGAGCGTCCGGTGGGTTCCCGATGAGTAAGGAGCGGGCCAGGCGCAGGGCCGAGCGGGAGGCCGAGCAGGCGCGCCAGGCGGCTCTGCGCGCCGAGCGGGAGGCGCGGCTGGCGCGGCGGCGCGAGCGGGTCGGCAGGGTGGTCGCGCTGCTGCCGGGCAGGCCGGTGCGCATCGTGTCCCAGGGCGGCATCATGGCCCGCCGACGCCGGGCGCAGAACGGTGTCGCGGTGGTGCTGTTCCTGATCGTCCAAGTGATCGTCTGGCTGCTGTGGTCCTCGTGGGCCGCCCGGTTCGGGGCGTTGGTTATCTCTCTGCTGTTCGTACCGCTTTTCATCACCCTTGTCTTCGACCGGAGGTCCTGAACAGATGTCGCTTGAGCTGCTCCCCGCCGTGGACGTCGCCGACGGCCAGGCGGTCCGCCTGGTCCAGGGCGCGGCCGGCACCGAGACGTCGTACGGCGATCCCCTGTCCGCGGCGCTCGCCTGGCAGGAGGCCGGTGCGGAGTGGATCCATCTGGTCGACCTCGACGCCGCCTTCGGCCGGGGCAGCAACCGCGAGCTGCTCGCCACCGTGGTCGGCGCGCTCGACGTCGACGTGGAGATGTCCGGCGGCATCCGCGACGACGCCTCCCTGGAGCTCGCGCTGGCCACCGGCTGCCGCCGGGTGAACATCGGCACCGCGGCGCTGGAGAACCCCGCCTGGTGCTCCAAGATCATCGCTGAGTACGGTGACCGGATCGCGATCGGCCTGGACGTGCGGGGGACGACCCTGGCCGCCCGGGGCTGGACCCAGGAGGGCGGTGACCTGTGGGAGGTCCTCGCCCGTCTGGAGGGCGACGGCTGCCCCCGCTACGTCGTCACCGACGTCACCAAGGACGGCACGCTGCGCGGCCCCAACCTCGACCTGCTCCGCGAGGTCTGCTCCCGCACCGACAAGCCGGTGGTCGCCAGCGGCGGCGTCTCGTCCCTGGACGACCTGCGCGCCCTGGCTTCGCTGGTCCCGATCGGCGTCGAGGGGGCGATCGTGGGCAAGGCGCTGTACGCGCAGGCCTTCACCCTTGAGGACGCCCTCGCCGCCGTGAGTTCGTGAGGGGGCCGCAGATGACTGTCGCGGTACGAGTGATTCCCTGCCTGGACGTGGACGCCGGGCGGGTGGTCAAGGGCGTCAACTTCGAGAACCTCCGCGACGCGGGCGACCCGGTCGAGCTGGCCCGCCGCTACGACGCGGAGGGGGCCGACGAGCTGACGTTCCTCGACATCACGGCCTCCAGCTCCGACCGGTCGACGATGTACGACGTGGTCAGCCGGACGGCCGAGCAGGTGTTCATCCCGCTGACCGTGGGCGGGGGGGTGCGCTCGGTCGAGGACGTCGACAGGCTGCTGCGGGCCGGTGCCGACAAGGTGGGCCTGAACACGGCGGCGATCGCCCGGCCGGAGCTGCTGACCGAGGCGTCCCGGCGGTACGGGGCGCAGTGCATCGTGCTGTCGGTGGACGCCCGCCGGGTCGTCGACGGCCCGCCGACGCCGTCCGGATTCGAGGTGACCACGCACGGCGGTCGCCGGGGCACCGGCATCGACGCGGTGGAGTGGGCCCGGCGGGGTGAGGAGCTCGGGGTCGGTGAGATCCTGCTCAACTCCATGGACGGTGACGGCACCCGTGACGGCTACGACCTGGAGATGATCCGGGCCGTACGGGCCGCGGTGTCGGTCCCGGTCATCGCCAGCGGCGGGGCCGGTTCCGTCGGCGACTTCCCTCCCGCGGTCGAGGCGGGGGCGGACGCGGTGCTGGCGGCGTCGGTGTTCCACTTCGGGCAGCTCAAGATCGGTGATGTCAAGGACGCGCTGCGGGGGGCGGGGCATCCGGTGCGCTGACGTCGTTCCGGTTCGCCGTCGTTTGTCGCTTCGGGGTCGGTGGGATGGGTGGCGGGGGTTCGTTCGCGCCGCGGCGGGCCGGTGTTCCGGGCGGCCGTCTCGGTGGCTGTCCGGTGATTCCGGCCTCCGGCCTGCTCGGGCGTGACGGTCGCGCTTTCCGATAAGCCACCTGGAACACCGGCAATGGTTCCGTTGGGCGGGGTGCGGGCCGTAGTCGCCTCGTTTCCGGCCGTCCGGGGTGCGGTCTCGCGCTGAAGCCTCCGTACGGGCCTGTCTGAGGATCGGTCGCCGTAGCTGAAGCGCCCCTGCGGAAAGGAGCTCAGGGTCGAGCTTTTTGGCGTACAAAATGCCAGTGTGCACAGATTTGACGGCATAGGGTAACTCCGGTGGACATGATCGGCGGCTACGCGCTCAGACGTGAGCTGGGCCGGGGTGGCATGGGCGTGGTGCACCTCGCCGCGACCCCGACGGGGGGTCTGGCCGCGGTGAAGGTGATCCATCCGCACCTGGCCCGCGACCCGGCTTTCCGGCGGCGCTTCGACCGCGAGGTGGCGGCGGCGCGCAGGGTGGCCAGGTTCTGTACCGCTCCGGTGCTCGACGCCGGGGTCGAGAACGGTGTCGCCTACCTCGTCACCGAGTACGTCAGGGGGCCCGACCTGGCGCAGGCCGTACGCGAGCAGGGGCCGTTGACCGGCGCCAACCTGGAGGCGCTCGCGGTCGGGATCGCCACCGCGCTCCACGCGATCCACGGGGCCGGGGTGATCCACCGCGACCTGAAGCCGTCGAACGTGCTGCTGTCGCCCCTCGGCCCGCGCGTGATCGACTTCGGTATCGCGCAGCTCGTCGACACCCAGAGCCTGGTCAGCCAGGCGATCCTGGGCACCCCCGCGTTCATGGCGCCCGAACAGGTGCGCGGCGAGCCGCTGACGCCCGCGGCCGACGTCTACGCGTGGGGCGGGGTGATCGCGTTCGCCGGTACGGGACGGTTGCCGTTCGGTGGCGGCTCGCCGTCCGAGGTCCTCTACCGGATCGTCAACGACGGGCCGAACCTCGATGGCCTCGACGAGAGTGTGCGCGCCGTCGTCGAGGGGGCCATGGCCAAGGACCCCGCGCGGCGGCCGAGCGCTCAGCGGCTGCTGGACGAGCTGGTCGGCGGCCGGCCGACCCCGGCGACGGCGAGCCAGGCCGTCGAACGCGCCTGGGCCGGTGGTGGTGGCGGAAGGCTGGGCGTGCTGGGGGAGCCGGTTGTGCTCGGGGAGCGGGACGTGGTCGGGGGACCGGCAGTGCTTGGGGGACGGGGCGTGGTGGGGGAATCCGCCGTGTCCGGGGTTGGGGGACCGGCTGGGGGCGGGGAGTCCGTCCGGTCCGATGGGGTGACCCTGAGGAGACGGCGGTGGCCGTGGGTCGCGGGCGCCGCCGTGCTCGTGGCGGCCCTGGCGGGCGGGTGGGCCCTCTACGCCGGTCTCGGCGCGCCCGTGTCGTCGTACCGTGCCGGTTTCACCGAGTCCTGGGCCGTCGGCGCGTCCGACGGCGGCAGGACCGAGCTGGACGGCGAGGTCTACCTGCTGACCGCCAATCCCGGATGGCGGCTGTGGAAGTCGGCCCCCTTCTCGGAGGGGGCCACCGGGGGTGTCGTGGTCAGTTCCAGGATGCGGCTGGAGGAGGGCTCCGGGGAGTTCGGCGTGTGGTGCCGTGGCGACGCGGACACCGGTGACCGCTACGAGTTCGCGGTCACCGCCTCGGGCGAGGCCTCGATCACCAAGCGGCGCGGCGGGCGGGGCGTCGTCCTGCACGGACCTGTGCGGATGGGAAAGTCGGCCGACAACCGCGTCGTCGCCCAGTGCGCGCAACGGGACGGGCGGGTCGTCCTCGGCATGTGGCTCAACGAGAAGCCGGTGGGGGAGGTCACCGACGCCGAGGACCCCTACGGCCCGGGGGCCACCGGCGTCCACGCGGCACCGGACGCGGCCACACCCGTCCGGGTCGGGTTCCGCTCGTTCGAGGCCCGCCCGGTGGAGGGGTGAACGTGCGGTTCGGTGTGCTGGGAGTACTGCGGGTCGTCGAGGGTGAGCGCGACCTGACGCCCGGCCCCGCCAAACATCGCGCGCTGCTGGCTGCCCTGCTGCTGAGGCCGGGACGGACCCTGACCGTCGGACGGCTGATCTCCGAGGTGTGGGACGACGAGCCGCCCGCCTCGGCGGAACCGGTGCTGCGGGTGTACGTGAGCGCGCTGCGCAAGGTGGTCGACGGGATCCGTACCGTGCCCGGCGGCTACCTCCTCGACGTCGATCCCGACCAGGTGGACGCGCACAGGTTCGAGCGCCTGGTGGCCGCGGGCCGGCGGGCCAGGGACGCGGGCAGGAGTGCCGAGGCGGCCGACGAGCTGCGCGCCGCCCTGGCGCTGTGGCGGGGGCCCGCGCTGGCCGATG
The DNA here is from genome assembly GCF_039537505.1 of Streptosporangium oxazolinicum. Lineage (NCBI taxonomy): Bacteria > Bacillati > Actinomycetota > Actinomycetes > Streptosporangiales > Streptosporangiaceae > Streptosporangium > Streptosporangium oxazolinicum. The sequence goes on along the minus strand of NZ_BAABAQ010000002.1, from coordinate 443,753 downwards.
TCGACTCGGCCGAGCTGCGGCGCGCGTACGCCGTACCGCTGGAGGAGCTGCGGCTGACCGCTCTCGAGGAGCGCGTCGAGCTGGACGTGGCGCTCGGCCGGGGCGCGGAGGTGACGGGGGAGCTGCGCGCGCTCGTGGCCTCGCACCCCCTGCGGGAGCGGGCGTGGGGACAGCTCGTACTGGCACTCGGCCAGGCGGGGCGCAGGTCGGAGGCGCTGGGCGCCTACCGGGAGGCGCGGCGGCTGCTCGTCGGTGAGCTCGGCCTCGAACCCGGTCCCGAGCTGCGGGAGGCGCACGAGCGCGTGCTGGCGGGGGGCGCCCCCGCGCGGACCGTGCCGAACGACGTGCCGAACGAGACGCCGCCCGACGTCGCCGACTTCACCGGGCGCGAGCGCGTGCTGGACTGGATCCGCCGGTCCGTGCCCGTCGCCGGGGCCGCGCCCGTCCACCTGGTGCTGCACGGTCCCGCGGGGACGGGCAAGTCCGCGGTGGCGGTGCACGCGGCCGCCGGGCTCGACTTCCCCGGCGGGCGGCTGCACGCCTCGCTCGGGGCCAGGACGCCGGGCGCGGTGCTGGAGGACCTGCTGCGCTCGCTCGGCTGCCCGCAGGGGGCGGTGCCCGCCGACCCGGCCGAGCGGACGCGCCTCTACCGCAACATGGTGAGCGGGCGGCGGCTGCTGGTGGTGCTGGACGACGCGGCCGAGGAGGCTCAGGTACGCCCGCTGCTGCCCGCGGGGCCCGGTTGCCTGACGCTGGTGACCAGCCGCTCGCCGCTGTCCGGCCTGGAGGCGGCGCGAGCCTTCGAACTCGGCGTGTTCGACACGGACGAGTCCGTGGAGATGCTGGCGCGGGTGGTGGGGGAACGACGGGTGCGGGCCGAGCCGCGGGCGGCCGCGCGGATCGCGGTGTTGTGCGGCGGGCTGCCGCTGGCGCTCAGGATCGCCGGATCCAGGCTCGCGCGGCGGCCGAGCTGGACGCTGGAGCACCTGGCGGGGCGCCTTGAGGACGAGCGTGGCCGCCTCGACGAGCTCAGCGCGGGAGACCTGGCCGTGCGCGGCAGCCTGGCACTCGGCTACCGCGCGCTCTCGGACCACGAACGCCTGCTGCTGCGCCGTCTCGGCGCGCTGTCCGCGCCCCACGTCGCCCCGTGGGCGGCCACCGCCGTTCTCGGGGCGCCCGCCGACCGGCTGCTGGAGGCGCTGGCCGAGTCGGGTCTGCTGCGGGCGCGCGGGCTCGACGCGAGCGGCCAGGAGAGGTACGACTGGCATGACCTGACCAGGCTTTACGCCGCCGAGCGGCTGGCCGCAGAGGAGGGGCCACCGGCCCGGGTCCTCGACACCGCCGCCGGGGAGATCCTCGACCGTGCCCGGCGGGCCAGGACGCTGCTCCTGCCCGCCGAGCCGGGTTCCGGCCAGACCGTGGCCCGTACGGCGGAGCAGGCCGCGGACCTGGACACCGCGCGGCTGCGGGAGTCGGCCCGCTGGCTCGCCGCCGAGCGGGGGTTCCTGGTCGCGGCCGTCGCCGACCTCCAGCGGGCCGGCCTGGACGAGGCGACCTGGCGGCTGGCCTTCTACCTGACCCCGTTCTTCGAGCTGGGCGCGCACCGGGAGGACTGGCTCGCGGTCGTGGACCTCGGCCTGCGGGCCGCACGGCGCACGGGCCACCGCCACGGCGAGGCGCTGCTGCTGCGCTCTCTGGCCGACCTTCGTCGTACGGAGGGCCGTCTGGAGGAGGCCGCCGACGCACTCGGGCGGGCGCTTCCGCTCACCGAGGCGCGCGAGGTGGCCCGTACCCGGCACCGGCTCGGCCTGGTGCGCCTCGCCCAGGGGCGGCGGCCGGAGGCGGAGGCATGCTTCGTGGCCTGCCTGGCCGCGTTCTCGGCGGCGGGGGACCGGCGCGGCAGGGCCGACGCGCTGCGTGCCCTCGGCGGGTCGCGGCAGGCCGAGGACCTGCTGCACGGGAGCCTCGCGGCCTACCGGGAGCTGGGCGATCCGCGCGGCGAGGCGGCCGTCTCGCTCGACCTCGCCGGGCTCTACCTGGACCGGCGGCGCCCCGCCGAGGCGCGTGAGCGGGCCGAACGCGCTCTCGGCCTGGTCAGGCGGCTGGGGGACCGGCTCCCCGAGGCCGCGGGACTGGTGCTCCTGGCGAGGGTGGCCCTGGCCGAGGGACGGCCCGACGCCGCCCGCGGGGCCACGGAGGAGGCGCTGGGGACGTTTCGCGAGTACGCCGACCGCCGGGGTGCCGGGCGGGCGCTGCTCACCCTGGCGGCGGCCCTTCTGGATCTCGATGAGATGGATGAGGCTGTTGGTGCCGTATCGGACGCTGTGGGAGAGTTTGACGTTCTCGGCGACCGGCACGGCCTCGCCGAGGCCGAAGAGCTCGCCCGTGAGGTGTCGCGGCGCCGTGGCCTGCGCGTTTAGCGCGCTATACGGCTTCTGAAGGTGGCCCGCCTACGGTCGGGCTCGATACGGTCCACGACGGGCGGAGGCGGGACGGGATGCGAAGAGGGACCACACAGGTGGCGGTCGTGGCGGTGGTGGCCGCCGCGCTGAGCGGCTGCGGGATGCTCCCCGGGCAGGCGGGGGGTGGCGGGGAGGAGCGGGTGACGGGGACGCTGGAGGTCGCGGACCCCACGACCTCCACGAACTCCGCGGAACCCGTGGCCACCGCGAAGGCCACGGAGGCCGTGCCCGCCGAGCGGGAGAGGGTGATCGCCCGCAGGGAGGTCAAGGCGAGCGGCACCGACCTGACCGTGGAGATCACCGGTCTCCGGCGTCAGGGCAGGCTGTCCACGCTGACCTGGACGGTCACCAACAACGGCGACGACCGGTGGCAGATGAACAGCGACCTGGGCGACACCCCCGGAGGCCTCGGCCTGACCGTGGCCGGGGTCAGCCTGGTCGACCCGGTCAACGGCAAGCGGTACGCCGTCGCGCGCACCGCGAAGCAGCCCAGACCCTCGTGCCTGTGTTCCGAGTACGACGTGTTCACCGAGCCCGGGGAGGTGCTGCCCCTGCACGCCTCGTTCGCCGCCCCGCCGCCGGACGTCACGAAGATCAATGTGGACCTCAAGGTGCTGGGTGTGTTCAGTGATGTCCCGATCTCCTGAACGCCGCACGATCCTGGCGCTCGGGCCCGCCCTGCTCGTCCTGCTCACAGGCCTCGGGACGGCCGCGTGGGCGGATCCGGGCGACGAGACCACGGCCGAGGTGGAGGACGTCGTCGCCCTCGTCGAGGACATCTTCGCCGAGGTGGAATCCCTCGACGGCGCGGAGAGCGAGTCGCGGCGGGGCGAGGAGGTCACCGTGGCGCTCACCAGTGACGTGCTGTTCGCGCTCGACAGGGCCGTGCTGACGCCGCGAGCGCGGCAGCGGGTGGAGAGGGTCGCCGAGAGGGTCCGGGCGGACTCTGCGGGCGGGACGGTCAGGATCGAGGGACACACCGACGACCAGGGCGGCGACGCCTACAACGCCGCGCTGTCGCTCAGGCGGGCGGGGGCCGTGCGGGAGGCCCTCCAGGGAGGGCTGACGGGCGTGACCTTCCAGGTCGAGGGCTTCGGCGAGCGGCGGCCCCGGGTGCCCAACATCGTCGAGGGACGGCCACTGGAGGAGAACCGGGCGAGGAACCGGAGAGTGGAGATCGTCTTCACCGCCAAGGAGTGATTCCCGAGGCCGTGCCGGGTCGGTGCGCCTCCAGCGCCATCGGCTTTCCCAGGGGCGCCTCGCCGCGCCGGTTATTCACCTTTAAACCATGAAATGTCTAATTTATGACTATATGAGTGCTATGTGAGGTGGCGAGGCGGGAAGGGGTGAAGTCTGAATCCAGGGTTCGGAGGACGTCGTGGCGCATGTCTGGGCGAGGCGGGAGGACGCGCGGCTGCTCACCGGCCACGGCCGCTACGTCGCCGACATCGTGGTGCCGGGCTGCCTGGACGCCGCGTTCGTCCGCAGCCCCGTCGCGCACGGCCGCCTGCGCGAGGTGGACTGCGCCGCCGCCCGCCGGGTCCCCGGGGTCCGGGGTGCCTGGTCGGCCGCCGATCTGCCGGGCCTGCCCCCGGTTCCCTTCACGGTCCTGGCGGGGCTGTCGGCGCGGGACGCGGTGGCCGGGCACGAGTGGCCCTCCCTGGTCGCCGACCGGGTCCGTTACGCCGGTGAGGCGGTCGCCGTCGTCGTCGGAGACGACCGCTACCGCGCCGAGGACGGCGCCGCCGAGGTCGTCGCCCGGATAGACCCGCTCCCGCCGATGGTGTCGGCCGCCGAGGCGCTGGACGGCCCGGTCCCCCTGTTCGACGGGCTGGGGAACGTGGCGCTGGAACGGTCGGTGGGGACCCCGATCGACGAGACCGTCTGGCAGGGCGCGGCGGTGGTGGTCGAGGCGCGCTACCGCCAGCAGTTGCTGCTGCCCTCGCCCATGGAGTGCCGGGCGTTCCTCGCCGTCCCCGAGGGGGACCGGCTGACCGTGTGGTGCTCCCACCAGGCGCCGCACCGGCTCCGCCGCGAACTGGCCGAGGCGCTGGACCTGCCGCCGGGGCGGATCCGGGTGGTGACCCCCGACAGCGGCGGCGCGTTCGGTTCGAAGAGCGCGACGTTCCCGGAGTACGTCACCGTCGCCTTCCTGGCCGTGACGACGGGCCTGCCGATCCGGTGGATCGAGGACCGCGCCGAGTCGCTGCTGGCCGCGACCCGGGGCCGGGGGCAGGACCAGCGGGTCCGGCTCGCCGCCGACGCCGAGGGACACCTGCTCGCGTACGAGCTGAGGATCGACGCCGACGTGGGGGCCTACCCGCACATCGGGGCGGGCCTGCCGACGCAGACCGCCCGGATGGCCACCGGCCCCTACACCACACCCCTGGTGCACGCCACGCTCCGCTCGGTACTGACCACCACGATGCCGACGTATCCCTACCGAGGCGCCGGGCGGCCGGAGGCGACGTTCGCGCTGGAGAGGTCGATGGACGTGCTGGCCGGGCGGCTGGGCATGGACCCGGCCGAGCTGCGGCGCCGCAATCTCATCCCGCCCGAGCGCTTCCCGTACGAGACCCCCACCGGGCGGCTCTACGACAGCGGGGACTACGCGGCGGCGCTCGACATGGCGCTGAAGACCCTGGAGTACGACCGGTGGCGCGCCGAGCGGGACCGGCGCCGGGCGGACCCGGCCGCCACGCCCCTCGGCATCGGGCTGGCCTGCTACGTGGAACGCTCCGGCGGCGAGACGGGCGCCCTCCACGAGTTCGGCAGCGTCGAGGCGTGCCCGGACGGCACGGTGGTCGCCCGCTGCGGCACCGCCTCCACCGGGCAGAGCCACGAGACGACCTTCGCCTCGCTGGTGGCCACCACCCTCGGCCTGGACGAGTCACGGGTCCGGTTCGTGGAGGGGGACACCGACGAACTGGCCGACGGCGTGGGCTCCTACGCCAGCCGCTCGGCGCAGGTGGGCGGTCCGGCCCTGTGGCGCGCGGCCACCACGCTGGTCGACCGGGCCAGGGAGCGCGCCGCGCGGCTGTGGCGGCTGCCGGTCGAGGAGGTCGCCTGGTCGGAAGGCGTGCTGAGCCCCCGCGACGGGTCCGTCACCCTGGGCCTCGGTGAGCTGGTCGCGGCCACCGGGCCGCTCCGGGTGGACGACCGGTTCGAGACGGACATGGCGTTCCCGTTCGGCACCCACGCCGCCGTCGTGGAGGTCGACCCGGAGCTGGGCACCGTACGGATACTGCGGCTGGTCGGGGTGGACGACTGCGGGGTGATGCTCAACCCCGCGGCGGTCGCCGGGCAGGCCAGGGGGTCGATCGCGCAGGGGATCGGCCAGGCGCTGTACGAGGGGGTGCCCTACGACGAGGCCGGGGTGCCGATGCTGCCCTACGGGCTGCTGGACTACCTGCTGCCGACGTTCACCGAGATGCCGCCCATGGAGATCAGGGAGACCACCACGCCGACCCCGTGGACGGCGCTGGGCGCCAAGGGCGCCGGGGAGGCGGGGTGTATCGGCACCCCTCCGGCCGTCGTCAACGCGGTGGCCGACGCGCTGGGGGTGACCGATCCGGACCTGCTGCGGATGCCGCTCACCCCGGACGTGGTGTGGCGAGCCGCCCGCGCCTCGGGGACGAAGGCGAAGCCGGGGGAGGGTCCGTGAAGCCCGCGGCCTTCGACTACGTCGCGCCGGGCACCGTGGACGAGGCGGTGGCCGCGCTCGCCGGGGCCGGGGAGCGGGCGTCGATACTCGCCGGTGGCCAGAGCCTGATCCTGGAGATGCACTACCGGCGCGCCCGTCCCGACCTGGTGGTGGACATCAACGGCGTCCGCGGTCTCGACCGGCTGCGGGTGGACGGCGGCGCCCTGCACGTCGGGGCACTGGTCCGCCACGAGGCCTTCGATGCCTTCGATGCCTTCGAGTCGCCCCTGGTCGCGCCGGGGCCACTCGGCCGGTTGCTCTCGCTCGTCGTCGTCAACATCGCGCATCCGCCGATCCGCGCCCTCGGCACCATGGCGGGCAGCCTGGCCTGGGCGCACCCCGCCGCGGAGTGGTGCGCCGTCGCCGTCACCCTGGACGCCGACGTCGAGCTGCGGGGTCCCGGCGGCACGCGGACGGTCGGGGCCGGAGACTACTTCCACGGCCCCCACCGGACCGCGCGCCTGCCACAGGAGATGATCACCGCCGTACGGCTTCCCCTGCTCGACGACGTCACCGGGGTCGCCTTCGCCGAACACCGGCGGACGCACGCCAGCTTCGCCCAGCTCGCCGCGGTGGTGACGCTGACCGTGCTCGACGGCGTGATCACCGAGGCCCGCGTCGGGCTCGCCAACGCCGCCGACCGGCCGGTGCGGGCCCACGCCGCCGAGCGGTCGCTGGTCGGCTCGTCGCCGCTCGACGACGACCTGTTCGGCCGTGCCGGGCGGATCGCCGCCGAACACGACGCCGACCCCGTCGCCCGGCCGTACGCCGACGTCGAGTACCAGCGGCAGGTCGTCACCGTCCTCGTCGGCCGGGCACTGCGCCAGGCGTACGCCGACCACGGGGGAGCCCGCCGATGAACATCACACTCACCGTGAACGGCCAGGCGTACAGCCTGGATGTGGAACCCCGTCGTGTCCTCGGCGACGTGCTGCGCGAGGAGTGCGGCCTGACCGGTACGCACCTGGGCTGCGAGCAGGGCGTGTGCGGCGCGTGCACGGTCGTGGTGGACGGCAGGGCGGTGCGGTCGTGCCTCATGCTGGCCGTGCAGTGCGACGGGCGCTCGGTGCGCACGGTGGAGGGGCTCGCGGGCCCCGGCGGCGAACCGCATCCGCTCCAGTCGGCCTTCTCCGCCGAGCACGCCCTGCAGTGCGGCTTCTGCACACCGGGCTTCCTCATGCTCGCCGCCGCCGCGCTGGAGTCCGACCCCGCGATCGCCGCCGACCCGGAGCGGCTGCGGGAACTGCTCACGTCCAACCTGTGCCGGTGCACCGGCTACGAGCCGATCCGGCGCGCCATCGTCCGCGCCGCGGTGAGGCCGTAGCGTCGAGGGGCTTTCAGGCGAGCGTTCCCGGATCTATCGTCAGGGGAACGGGGCCGGGCAGGGTGGCGGCGGTGCCGGGGGTGAGGGCGGCCACCTGCCTGTAGAGATCGCCGTCGAGCTGATAGACGTCGATGACCAGTGTGTTCTGGTCGATGATCCAGTACCACTCGCACTTGGTCCGGGCGTAGCGGTTCATCTTGGTGAGGCGGTCGCGGTTGGAGTTGGTGGACGTGACCTCCGCGAGGATCTCGATCTCGTGCGGTTCCACGTAGAGGTCACTGTCGGTGCCGCGCTGGAAGACGGCGATGTCGGGGGCGAACACGGTGTCGGAGTTGAGGCGGTAGTTGACCGGTCCCTCCACGTCCAGGTCCAGGTCGTCGGCCTGCAGACATGCCTCGATGGCGTTGATGAGGCGGCGGGCGATGCGCTGGTGGCGGATGGAGGGCGCGGGGGTCATGACGATGCAGCCGTCCTCAAGCTCGAATCGACGGCCGACGTCGCCGAAGTCATGGTTCATGAACTCGTCCGCGTTCCAGTAACGCGGAGCCCACGGAGGTGCTCCGTGGGGTTCGTGGCCATGCGGGACGGTCATGCGTACCACGGTATCGGGGTTCGTACGCGCCTCACAGCGTGGCTGAGCGGTGCGCTCGCCGGTGTGGAGGTTTGTGGTTCTCGGTGGGCCGCTCATGGGCTCGGTGGTCCTTTCGGGGGACGAGATCGTCGTGGGCGGCGACGATGTCGCGGGCGGTGCGGCCGTGGGCGTAGCGGTACAGGCGCAGGGGACTGACATCGTGATCGAGGGCCAGGAGGTAGGCGAGCTGGTCGAAGGTGAACGAGCGGGCGCGCAGTGCCCCGCGGCGGCAGCCGAGCAGGGTGCGGTATCCCTTCGCCTGGTATGGGCCCTCCTTGAATCGAGCGTGAGCGGATCGTATTCGAGGGATGACGAAGAGTGACAGAGGTGTGAGGGGAAGGGGATGATCTACCGGCGGGTCTTTCCCGGTCGGATGGATCAGGTTCCGGTCGCTCGCCGGTTTATCCGGTTCCTGCTGGAGGACTCACCAGCCATGATCATCGCGGCCTGAGGATGATCCGTGCGATGCGACGCCGCATCTCGTTCGCTGGCACCATTGGATCTGGGCGAGGAGAGGAGGGGGCGAGATGTCGGATGATTCGAGATCCGCCGGGCAGGAGAGTGAGTGCCAGGATCGTCCCGGTTCTGCTTTTTGTCTCGCCCTCCCGGACACGTGGGATATACGGCGATCTTAGGGTTTTGGGGCGCTAGAAGACCCGGAAGTGGTGGAACAGTTCGTAGGCGGCGTCCTGGGCGGCGAAGGATCGGGCCTCGGAGCGTTTGACGGCCAGGTAGGCGGAGGCGCGGAGAGGACCGAGGGCGTTCATGAGGACGTCGTCGGCCTCCAGGGCGTCCAGGGCCTCGTCCAGGGAGGCCGGGAGACGGGGGACGCGTCCGGAGGGGAGGGTCGCGGGGTCGACGTTGACGGGGTCGCCGGGGTCGAGGTCGCGGCGGATGCCGTCCAGGCCCGCGTGGATGACGGCACCCAGCGACAGGTAGGGGTTGGCAGAGGAGTCGGAGGGCTTGAGTTCCAGGTTGGCGGACGCCGCGGCGTCGCGTCCGGTGGGGGAGCAGATCCGCACCGCCGCCTCACGGTTGTCCATGCCGTAGCAGGCGTACGCGCTCGACCACGACCTCGGCGTCAGGCGCCGGAAGCTGTTCACCGAGCCGCAGGTCAGCGCGGTGAGTGCCGGGAGGTGGGCGACCAGGCCGCCGATGAAGCGATAGGCCGTGGCCGACATGCCGTAGCGGCCCTCGGGGTCGCCGAAGGCGTTGGTCTTGAGCTCGGGGTCCCAGAGGGAGACGTGCAGGTGGGCGCCGTTGCCCGGCTGGTCGGCGAGGGGCTTGGGAGCGAGGGAGGCCCACATCGACATGCGGGCGGCGACGCCCCTGACCGTCTCGCGGTAGATCACGTGGTTGTCGGCGGCCTGGAGGGCGGGGGCGTGGTGGATCGACAGTTCGTGCTGGCCGTTGCCGAGTTCGGGGTGGTAGTGCTCGGGCCGCAACCCCTGGCTCTCCAGGGCGCGGACCAGGGCCATCGTGTAGTCGTGGAGCTGGTTGAAGCCGACGGTGGAGTAACACAGGCTGTCGTCGGCGGGGACCAGGCGGTCCAGGCCGCCCGCGGGGTCGGGCTCGCGGCGGCCGAGGGTGAACTCGGGTTCGTAGGCGGCGACGAGGGCGTGGCCCTCGGCGGCCAGGGCGGCGACCGCCTCGCGCAGGAAGGTGCGCGGGCAGAGGGGCCAGGGGGAGCCGTCGACCCGGCGCAGGTCCGACAGCATGGCCGCGGCGCCGGGAGCGTAGGGCAGGTGGACGAACGTCGCCGGGTCGGGGACGATCCGCACCTCCCCGACCGGGCCGAGACCCTCGACGTCCTGGAGTTCGTCGAGCATGTTCATCGCCATCATCGCCACGGTGTGCCCGATGCCGGTGTGGATCCGCTCCGCCAGCCGGGGGCGGGAGGCGGCCTTACCCCTGATCACGCCGCCGTGGTCGGCGTACAGGAAGCGAACCAGCTCGACGCCCTCCGTGTCGGCGCGTTCGATGGCGCGAAGCGCCGCGGCGTCGAGCCTGTGAGGGCCGGTCATGGCCTGGTCGTCTCCCATACCTCCTGCGTAACACGTCCTCGTGAGGAGGGGAAGCACCGGGGCGCTCGCCCCCGGGTGGTCCGGGAAGATCGCGAGCCTCCGGTCCGCGGCCATGCGGTGAGCGCGTTGGTTACGGGATGAGCGCGTTGGCTGTGAGGTGAGCGCACGGTTGTGCGGTGAGCACGTCTATGCGGTGAGCACGTCGCCCGCACCGCTGTCGGAGCAGGGCGTGCCCGAGGGAGGGAGGGACGAGGGGGGCGAGGCGGCGCACTCGCAGGTGACGGTGATCGTCACCGCTCCCGTGGTGCAACCACCGGAGGCGGTGCACGCCTCGACCGGGACCGTCCAGGTGCCGGATACCCGGGAGGTGCCGCCGAGCAGGCCGTCGGCGTCGAGCGTGATCCCGGCGGGCAGAAGGGCGGGGTTGGTCACCTTGAAGGCGAGCGTCTCGCCGGTCGGGTTGGCCAGTGTGATCCTTCCGCTCAGCGGCCGGTTGACGGCGACGCCGAAGTGGCCGAGGAGCGGGTGGGCCGAGAGAGACGAGGAGCCTTTCGCGACCGGCCGCCCGGACCCGCCCGCCACCGGTGTCCGGATGGAGGGCGGCAGCGGAGCCGATGCCTGGGCCGAAGGTGGTGTCAGTGCTTGGGCCTGGGCGGAGGGTGGTATCGGTGCCGGAGCTGGAGTCTGGGCCGAGGCTGGTGTCGGTGCCTGGGACTGGGACTGCTGGGGCTGAGGTTGGGCGGAGGGGAGTGCCGGTGTTGGGTCCGGGGTCGCGAAGGCGACTCCTGGGGTCGCCAGCACGCCGTACGCGACGGCCCCGGCGACGATCGCCCCGATTCCGGGGAAACCCTGCTTGCCATGCATGAACGATCCCCCGTACGAGAAACGGACTTTCCTCCAGGGTGCCGAAAAGATCATCAAGGAAGTGCCGTGATGTCTTCCGTGGTCATCCATGATCGGGTCAGGGCGTTCGCCGTACGGGTGGTCTCCGTGTCACGTCGCGTGGGTGTTGTCCGGACCACCCTTTTCCGTACCACTCTGTACGGCGGGGGCCGCGCGGCCTCGGGCGGGGCGCGGGTGTGACCTCGTCGCTGGTTCGCGGGGCGGGGGTGCCGTGACGGCTTCCGGCGATCGGCGCGGTACGTTTCCGGGATCGGCGGGGCCGACGGCATGGCGTTCGGCGCGGGGGGTGTGCGCTCCCCTGTGGATCAGCCGGGAGCGCGGGTGACACGGTTCGGGGCGGGGGGAGCCCGCCGTGCGGTTAGGTGAGCACTCGGGTGAAGAACAGAGCCAACTGGTCTGCCCCCCTTATGATCCCGTCGAAGACTCCGTTGACCGCGCTCGCCGCCTCAGCGGGCTTGGTGAACAGATAGAAGACCACGAACGCTACCGCGAGGTAGGTGAGGACCTTCTTGACCTGCATGGGGGCCTCCTGGCAGTTCCAATCCCAGCCGTATATACCCGAATTTTATCGATCTTTGGCATCTGCGGCCCGGGTGGCTCCCGGATTTTGATGATCATACCCGTCCCGCAGCGGCAAGCCGTGGTCTGGTCGCGAGTTTGGCATAGGTCACACCCGCCATCGTGCGGTCGCGAGGCGCTCCTGTCCAATATTCACTGCCAGGTATACCGGTAGGGCTAGATCGCCGCTGTGCGTACGCCGATCTCGGGGATTGTCTTTGCTGGTCATCGTCGATCCGGTGACCGGCCGGGCGTGTCGCCCCGCGCCGGGGTTCCGGTGTGACGGGCCGATGTCAGGAAACGCGCGGAGACGTCGTCGGGTAGGCCGGGGCGGGCCGCGACCGGAACCCGGTGCCCGGGTCGTCGTCACGTCCCCGGGCAGGCGGTCCCGCTCAGACGTCCCCGGCCTGTGCGGGAGTGCGGCTCCACCCGGAAGCGGTCCCGCTCAGACGCCCAGCGGGGCGTCCATCAGCCTGGCGACGGCCTCGTCGTCGCCGCGCACGTCGACCTTGGCGTGGGACTGGCGGCCGAAGCAGAACAGCAGGAGTTCCCCGGCCGTGCCCGTCAGCTCGACCTGCGGGCCCTCCTTGGGGCCGCCGATGGCGACACCCCCGCCGATGCGGTGCAGGACGACCCGGACGGGGGAGCGGCGCAGGAACAGCCGGGCGCCGCGGTGGATCTGCTTCCAGAACCTCTCCTCCAGGTCGGCGGGCAGCTCCCTCGGCTCCCAGATCCGCTGCGCCCGCCGTACGTCCTCGTGGTGGACGAAGAACTCCGTCGTGTTTGCCGCCTGGTCGAGGCCGGGCAGGCGATAGATCCCCGAAGGGCCGGAACGCACGAGCTCGACGAGGTCCGCGTACCCCTTCCTGGTCTTCATGGACTCCTGCACCCTGGCGGTGTGCCCGGCCAGGGGCTTGAGGACGATGCCTCCGGCGGCGTCGGGGCGGCGCTCGCGGACGACGAGGTGGGCGGCGAGGTCGAAGGTGGTCCAGCCCTCGCAGAGTGTGGGAGCATCCGGGCCGAGCTGGGCGAACAGGTCGCTGAGCGCGGCTCGTTCGGCGCGGGCGTGGTTCATCCGTGATCCTCACGACGTCGTTGTGCGGGCAACCAGAGGTGTAGGCATGACACTACCGAAGGCGGTTCGGGAATAACCGCATGATCCACAGTGATAGGGACTTAGGTGACAACGTTCCCCACCGAAAGGACACCCCCCGCGTGGCGAGCAAGATGACCACCGCAGTCATGCGCAGGGGACTCGGGGTCCTCGGGGTGGCCATCCGGGCGGAGAAGGCGATCTTCTCCGCCGCGGTGCTGTCCAGTGCCCTGTACGGCGTGATGACCGTCGCCTCGGCCTGGGCGCTGGGCTGGGCCACCGACCACGTCGTGCTCCCGGCCTTCGGGAACGGGCAGATCACGACGGGCACGCTCGCCCTCGGCGCGCTCTTCATCCTCGGGGCTTCCCTGCTCAAGGCGCTGGGCGTGGCCGGGCGGCGGTATTTCGCCGGGGTCATGCAGTATCGGATGCAGGCCAGCTCCCGCCGCGACGTCACCCGCCAGTATCTGAGGCTTCCCCTGGCCTGGCACCAGAGACACCCGACCGGGCAGCTGCTGTCCAACGCCGGGTCCGACGTGGAGGCCGCCTGGGCGCCGCTCGCCCCGCTGCCGATGGCCGTCGGCGTGGCCGTGATGCTGGTCACCGCCGCCGTCGCGATGGTGATCACCGATCCGGTCCTCGCCCTCGTCGGTTTCCTGGTCTTCCCCGCGATCGCCGTCCTCAACCTGGTCTACCAGCGCAGGCTGAACCCGCTCGCCACCCGCGCCCAGCGGCTGCGCGCCGAGGTCAGCGAGATCGCCCACGAGAGCTTCGACGGCGCCCTGGTCGTCAAGACCCTCGGCCGCGAGGACGAGGAGACCGCCAGGTTCCTCGCCAAGGCCAACGAGCTGCGCGACGCCAACATCGCCGTGGGACGGGTCCGCGGCCTGTTCGATCCGATGCTGGAGGCGCTGCCCACCCTGGGCGTGCTCGCCGTGCTGCTGATCGGCGCGATGCGGCTGGAGAGCGGCGCGATCGGCTCCGGCGTGCTGGTCCAGGTCGCCTACCTGTTCACCCTGCTGGCCTTCCCGATCCGCGCGCTGGGCTGGGTGCTCGCCGAGCTGCCCCGGTCCGTCGTCGGCTACGAGCGGGTCCAGGCCGTGCTCGACGCCACCGGCTCCATGGATCACGGCGCCGTCGAGCTGTCCGGCACCGAACCGGCCAGGCTGGAGGTCCGCGGCCTCGGGTACGCGTACGGCGACGGTGAGTTCCCCGTCCTGCGCGACGTGAGCCTGGAGGTCGGTTCCGGCCGTACCGTCGCCCTGGTCGGCCCCACCGGCTCCGGCAAGTCGACCCTCGCCCAGACCCTCGTCCGACTGGTCGACCCGGCGGAGGGCGTCGTGCTCGTGGACGGCACCGACCTGCGCGACGTCGCCAGGAACGGGGTCAGCGACGCGGTGGCGCTGGTGCCGCAGCAGACGTTCCTGTTCGACGACACCGTGCGCGGCAACGTCACCCTCGGCCTGCCGGTCGGCGACGAGGACGTCTGGGCGGCGCTGCGCCTGGCGCAGGCCGAGGGGTTCGTCAGCGCCCTGCCCTCGGGGCTGGACACCCGGGTCGGCGAGCGCGGCACCACCCTGTCGGGCGGCCAGCGCCAGCGGATCGCCCTGGCCCGCGCGCTGGTACGCCGCCCTCGGTTGCTCGTCCTGGACGACGCCACCTCCAGTGTCGACCCGCAGGTCGAGGCGAGGATCCTGTACGGGCTGCGGGACGCGGCCCAGGCCTCCACCGTGGTCGTCATCGCCTACCGGATGGCCACCATCGCCCTGGCCGACGAGGTCGTCTACCTCGACCACGGCCGGGTCGTCGACCGGGGCGGCCACGCGGAGCTGCTCGCCCGATGCGAGGGCTACCGCAACCTGGTCACCGCCTACGAACGCCAGGGCGCCGAGCGCGAGGCGCTCGACGCCGAGCGAGAAAAAGAGGTCAGCGCGTGAGGAAGCACAACCGGCCGGGGGAGCGCCCCGCCGGGCCGACGCGGCGCGGGCCGGGCGAGTGGGGCCGTGGCCCGCTGGGAGGACGGTGCCGGTGAGCTCGTTCCAGGGGGTCGAGCGCTCGGGGCTCGCCACCGTCAGGCACGGCCTGTCGCTCACGCCGGAGTTCCGCAAGGGGCTGGCCGGGACACTCGCGCTGGCCGTGCTGGCCACGGTCGGCAAGATCATCGTACCGATCGCCATCCAGCAGACCATCGACACGGGGCTCGGGGGAGGGGCCCCGGACGTGGCCTACATCCGCACCGCCGTGCTGCTGTGCGCCGCCGCCGTGGTGCTCACCGCGCTGTGCGCGTACCTGATGAACGTCCGCCTCTACCGGGCCACCGAGTCCTCCCTCGCCACGCTCAGGGTGCGCGGCTTCCGGCACGTGCACGACCTGTCGGTGCTCACCCAGAACACCGAGCGCCGAGGCGCCCTCGTCTCGCGGGTCACCGGCGACGTCGACCAGATCAGCGTGTTCATGCAGTGGGGCGGGCTGATGATCATCATCGCCCTGGGGCAGCTCCTGGTCGCCACCGTGCTGATGTTCGTCTACTCCTGGCAGCTCGCCCTGATGGTGTGGCTGTGCTTCCTGCCGCTCATGGTCGCCCTGCCGCGCTTCCAACGGTGGCTCTCCGGCGCCTACACGCGGGTCCGCGAGCGCACCGGCGACATGCTCTCGGCCGTCAGCGAGTCGGTCGTGGGCGCGGCCGTGATCAGGGCCCACGGCTCCGAGGCCCGTACGTCCGAGCGGCTCGACATCGCGATCAACGCCAACAGGACGGCGCAGGCCCGCACCCAGCGGATCGTCGCGACCGTGTTCCCGCTGACCGAGATCGTCGCCGCCGTGGCCCTGGCCGCCGTGGTGCTGGTCGGGGTGCGGCTCGGGATGGCGGGCGACATCACCCAGGGGCGCCTGGTCGCCTTCCTCTTCCTCATCACGCTGTTCGTCTCGCCGATGCAGATCGCCACCGAGGTGCTCAACGAGGCGCAGAACGCCGTGGCCGGGTGGCGGCGTGTCCTCGGCGTGCTCGACACCCCCGCCGACGTCGCCGACCCGGGCCCCGACGGCGTCGAGCTGCCGCGCGGCCCCATCTCGGTCTCCTTCGAGGACGTGGGCTTCTCCTATCCCGGGGGCGTTCCGGTGCTGCACGGGGTCTCGGCGGACATCCCGCCGCGCTCGCGGATCGCGGTGGTGGGGGAGACCGGGTCGGGCAAGACGACCTTCGCCAAGCTGCTCACCCGCCTGATGGACCCGGTCTCCGGGCGGATCACGGTCGACGGCCACGACCTGCGGGACGTCCGGTTCTCCTCGCTGCGCCGCCGCATCGTCATGGTGCCGCAGGACGGGTTCCTGTTCGACGGCACCCTGGCGGAGAACATCGGGTTCGGCCGCCCCTCGGCGACCGAGGCGGAGATCCGGCTGGCGATGACCGAGCTGGGGCTCACCGACTGGCTGGAGGGGCTGCCCGCCGACCTGTCGACCAGGGTCGGCCAGCGCGGCGAGTCGCTGTCGGCGGGGGAGCGCCAGCTCGTCGCGCTCGCCCGCGCCTACCTGGCCGACCCCGACCTGCTGCTGCTGGACGAGGCCACCTCCGCGGTGGACCCGGCGACGGAGGTGCGGCTGGCCCGCGCCCTGGAGGGCGTCACGCGGGGCCGCACCGCCGTCTCCATCGCCCACCGCCTCTCCACCGCCGAGGCGGCGGACGAGGTGTTCGTCTTCGACAGGGGCCGGATCGTGCAGCGCGGCCCGCACGCCGAGCTGGTACGGCGGCCCGGCGTCTACGCGGACCTGCACGCCTCCTGGGTCTCGGCCGCCCGCTCCTAAGGTCTGTTGTGTGGATCCTCGCCACGGCGAGGATCCACACAACAGGCCCTAACCCGGGGGCGGGGCGGCGATGGTCTTCTCGAAGGGGTGGGGGCCGACCGTCTCGGGGTCGGCCGCCAGGTCGTAGAGCGGGCTGTATCCGGTCGAGAGATACAGCCCGGCGGCCTCGGGCTGCCGGGGACCCGTGGTCAGATAGACCCTGCGGTAGCCCTGCCGCGCGGCCTCCCGCTCCAGCTCCCGCACCACGGCGACCCCCAGGCCGCGCCTGCGGTGGCCGGGGTGGGTCCAGATCCGCTTGAGCTCGGCGGTCTCCTCGTCGTGACGGAAGAACGCGCCCCCGGCGACGGTCCGCCCGCGCTCGACGAGGATGAGGAACGCGCCCCCGTATTCGGGGGTGAACCGCTCGTCGGGGTAGCGGCCGATCTCGTCGTTGGGACCGTAGCGGCCGGTGTACTCGGCGTGCAGGTCCTCCAGGAGCGGCCTGACCGCGGGGTCGCGGACGGCCACGTACCGTACCTCGAAGGGCTCGGCCGAGGGGTGCTTCGGGTACGGGTACGGTGCCGGGGGGAGGGGACGTTCGGTGCCCGGGGCGGCGGGCCTCGCGGAGTCGATCGTCACTTCGGCTGCCTGGGCAGGCCGGGCGGGTTGATCCTCGACGTGGGCAGCGCCTCGTTGTCCAGGCCCCAGCGTTCGAGCACCTCGGCGTACTTGCCGTTCTCGATGAGCGTGTTGATCGCCTCGTTGACCGGCTGGATCAGGCCGTTGCCCTTCAGGGTCATCACCGCGATCAGGCCCTCGACCGACCCGCCGCCCGAGAGGGTCCCGACGATCCTGCTGTCGCCGCCCACCGCGACCTGGTAGGCGATGGGAGGGTTCGGGCCCAGGTAGGCCTGGACGCGGCCGGACTTCAGCGCGAGCAGGACGTCGCCGTACTTCTCGTAGTACTGAATGTTCGCGGCCTTGAGCCCGGCCTTCTGGTTCTGCGTGTCCCACTCCAGCAGGATCTTCTCCTGGTTGGTGCCGGATCCGACGGAGACGTTCAGCCCGGCGATGTCGGCGGCCTTCTCGATCTTGGTGATCGGGCTGCCCCTGCCCACCTGCCAGGCGAGCTGGTCCACCCGGTAGGTGGCGAAGTCGTAGATGTCCTTGCGCTCCTCCGTCACCGTGACGTTGTTGAGCACCAGGTCGTACTTGCCGGACTTGGCCGCGAGGAACAGGTTCTCCCAGGAGGTGTTCTCCTCCTTCAGCGGCAGGCCCAGCACGTCGGCGATCAGGTGGGCGAGGTCGGTCTCCACGCCGACCAGGGTGGTGTCGTCGTCGGCGAGGAAGACCAGGGGCGGCGCGCCCTCGCCGTTGAACCCGGCGGTGAGCGCCCCCTTGGACCGGATCGCCTCGGGGACCTTGGCGGCGATCGCCTCCACCTTGTCGGCGCGGACGCGGTTCTGCTCGGGCGAGGTGTTGATCTTTATCCCGCCGGTTCCCGACGGGGCCGAGGCCGGGGCGGCCTCTGCCCTGTCCGTCGTTCCGGCGGAGGTTCCGGTACCGCCGCAGGCGACGGCGAGCAGGAGGGGCAGGGCGGCGACGGCGGGGGCGAGCCGCGATATGAACGACATGTCGATCCTTGCTGGGTGGGGTGGGGTGGGGTGGGGGTTCGGGAGAGGTCAGAGGACCTTGCTGAGGAAGAGGCGGGTGCGCTCGTGCCGGGGGGCGTCCAGCACCTCGGCGGGGGTGCCTCGCTCGACGATCCGGCCCTCGTCCATGAAGACCACGGTGTCGGCGACCTCGCGGGCGAAGCCGACCTCGTGGGTGACGACGATCATGGTGGTGCCGCTTCCGGCGAGGCCCTTCACCACGTCGAGCACCTCGCCGACGAGTTCCGGGTCCAGCGCGGACGTCGGCTCGTCGAAGAGGATGACCTTGGGCTCCAGGGCCAGGGCGCGGGCGATGGCCACCCGCTGCTGCTGGCCGCCGGAGAGTTTGCGGGGGTAGGAGTGCGCCTTGTCGGAGAGCCCGACCCGCTCCAGCAGCCGGGTCGCCAGCGCGTCCACCTCCGCCCTCGGCCTGCGCTGGGCCGACAGGGGCGCCTCGGTGACGTTCTGGTGCACGGTCAGGTGCGGGAAGAGGTTGAAGTTCTGGAAGACGAAACCGATCTTGGTCCGTTGCCGGAGGATCTCGCGCTCGGGCAGCTCGTACAGCCTGTCGCCGGACCTGCGGTAGCCGACCAGCTCGCCGTCGACGCTGACCGACCCGCTGTCCACCTTCTCCAGGTGGTTGACGGTACGCAGGAGCGTGGACTTCCCCGACCCCGAGGGGCCCAGGATCACCGTGACCTCGCCCGGGGCGACCCGCAGGTCCACACCGCGCAGCACCTCCAGCGGCCCGAAGCTCTTGCGCACGCCGCGCAGCTCGACCATCGCGGCGCTCATGCGCGGCCCTTGCCGTAGTGCCGCTCGACGTAGTGCTGCGCGACGGACATCACGGAGGTCATCACGAGGTACCAGATGGTCGCCACCAGCAGCAGGGCGATCACCCTGCCGTTGCGGTTGTAGATCACCTGGACCTGGTAGAAGAGCTCGGGCAGGGCCATGATGTAGACGACCGAGGTGCCCTTGACCAGGCCGACGATCTCGTTTCCGGCGGTCGGCACGATCGAGCGCATGGCCTGCGGCAGGACGATCCGGAACAGCTGCCTGGTCCTGGGGATGCCCAGCGCCGAGGCGGCCTCGCGCTGGCCGTGGTCCACCGAGAGCAGCCCCGCCCGGACGATCTCCGCGGCGTAGGCGGCCTGGTGCAGGGCAAGACCGAGCGCGGCGGCGGTGACCGGGCCGATCAGATCCATCGTCCCGACGTCGAAGAACGCCGGGCCGAACGGCACGCCGAAGGAGATCCTCGGGTACAGCAGGGCCAGGTTGTACCAGAACAGCAGCTGCAGGATGAGCGGTATCGATCGGAACAGAGCGATGTAGCCCCAGGCCACCGAGGTGAGCAGCGGATTGCCCGACAGCCGCATGAGCGCCAGGACCGTGCCGAGCAGGAAGCCGAAGACGATTCCCAGCGCGGTCAGCTCCAGGGTGAACACGACCGCCCGCAGCACGGAGGGCGCGAACAGATACTCCCCGACCACCTCCCACTCCCAGGCCGGGTTGGTGACCAGCGCGCTGACCGCCATGGCCAGCAGCACCGCGACGCCCAGGGCCGCCACCCACCGTCCGGGATGGCGGGTGGTGACCACCCGCAGCGGGGGCTCACCGGCCTGCGCGCCGTCCGGGCCGTCCGGGGGGGCCGCCCGTGGGAGGAGCGGCGGCCCGGATCACGCGGGGCCCGCCGGGGGCGGACGCGGGGATGAGCCGCGCCCGGCTCCACACGTACCCGTGGTGCGCGCGTCCCCGGCCGTTCTTGGCCGGAGGCGGCGCCTTCACGGGGGCGGCGGGGGCCGTCAGGGTCGCGGGGGGATCGTGCGTGTCACCGCCGTCAGCGTCTGAGAGTTCGACGGGCATGGCTGAGGCCTTTCTGGCTGGTCGTACCGGGCGGGGGTGGGCGCGCGCCCCGCCGACGGCTCGTCGGAGGGGCGGCGGCGACACGGGGAGCGACACGGGAGGGTGGCAGGGGCGATGTGCTCGCCCGTCACCGGCTCGGGGTCGCGGGCGCACGGCATCACTTCAACACAGGTTCATAATCCCGTCAAGACCTACTGGTTTAGTAGGTTTTTGGTCGAGATGGATCGCCCCCCGGGAGAAAGGGGCGTTCAGGAAGGATTAGCCTGCTCAGGGCGAGGTAGAGGCAGGGCGGAGGCGGGCCCCACGCCCGTCCGAGGGAAGGGACCGATGGCAGAGTTGGTTGGCGGGGAGTCCTTGGGCAACCAGTTCCCCGTGGTGGACGTCCACGCGGCGATAGACCGCAGCGACCTGCTCGACGAGCTGTCCGACCTGCGGGTCAACGACGATGACGACGACGACCCCGTCCTGGTCCGCCAGGACGGCAGTCCGGTCGACACCTGGCGGGAGAAATACCCCTACGACGAGCGGATGAGCCGGGCGGAGTACGACCGGATCAAGCGGCTGCTCCAGATCGAGCTGCTCAAGCTCCAGTACTGGATCAAGGACACCGGCGGTCGCCTCGTCGTCCTCTTCGAGGGGCGCGACGCCGCGGGCAAGGGCGGCACGATCAAGCGGTTCATGGAGCACCTCAACCCCCGGGGCGCGAACGTGGTGGCGCTGGAGAAGCCGAGCGAGCGCGAGAGCACCCAGTGGTACTTCCAGCGCTACATCTCCCACCTGCCCGCCGCCGGGGAGATGGTCTTCTTCGACCGCTCCTGGTACAACCGCGCCGGGGTCGAGCGGGTGATGGGCTTCTGCACCCCCGAGGAGTACCTGGAGTTCCTGGAGCAGGCCCCCGAGTTCGAGCGCATGCTCGTCCGGGACGGGATCCACCTGGTGAAGTTCTGGTTCTCTGTCTCCAGCTCCGAGCAGCGCACCCGGTTCGTGATCCGCCAGGTCGACCCGGTGCGGCAGTGGAAGCTGTCGCCGATGGACCTGGAGTCGCTCGACAAGTGGGAGGACTACACCGCCGCCAAGGAGGACATGTTCATCCACACCGACACGGAGGAGGCTCCGTGGACGGTGATCAAGAGCAATGACAAGAAGCGGGCCAGGATCGAGGCCATGCGTCACCTGCTGAACCTGTTCGAGTACGAGAACAAGGACCACGAGACCGTCGGCACCCCCGACCCCAAGATCGTCGTCCACGCCGCCGACGTGCTCGACGACGACCGAGGCCGCTGACCATAGCCGCCGACCGGCCGGGCCTCCTCACCTGGGCCCGGCCCGCGTGCCCGGCGGAACCTGGGCCCGGCCCGCGCGTCCGGAGGAATCCCCCGGACCGCTCGCGAGGCCGGGCCGGACGCCACCCCTCTCCCCGGCTGCGGCACAATTGCCGCATGTCCCTTGACCCCGCCATCGCGGCCCGGCTGAAGCGCACCGCCGACGGGCTGGTTCCCGCCGTCGTCCAGCAGTACGACACCGGCGAGGTGCTCATGCTCGCCTGGATGGACGACGAGGCGCTGCACCGCACGCTCACCACCGGCAGGGCCACCTACTGGTCGCGCAGCCGCGCGGCCTACTGGGTGAAGGGCGACACCTCCGGCCACGTCCAGCACGTCAAGTCCGCCGCCCTCGACTGCGACGGCGACACCGTCCTGCTGAGGGTCGACCAGGTGGGCGCCGCCTGCCACACCGGAGACCGGACCTGCTTCGACGCCGACGAACTGACGGTGACCCGGGCGTGACGGCCAGGCGGGAGCTGTGGACCTGGCTGGCGGTCTGCGTGGCGGGTGCCGCGCTCGTGCTCCTCGCCACGGGACGCGACTGGTTCACCGTGACGTACGACACCCGCGAGGTGGCGGTCCCCGCCGCCGAACTCGCCCCCGCGCTCGGCCCCGCCGCCTGGGCGGCGCTCGCCGCGGTGGTCGCCGTCCTCGCGACGGCAGGCGTGTGGCGCCGTCTCGTCGGAGCGGTGCTGGCGCTCGGCGGAGCCGGGATGATCGCCGGTTCCTGGTGGGGGAGCGGCGCGAGCGCCGCGCTGCGGATCTCCGCGGAGCAGGCGCCGATGTCCGCGGGCACCGCCCCGCAGGTCACCTCGGCTGTCGTCTGGCCGCTCCTCGCCTCCGCCGGAGGGCTTCTGCTGCTGGCCGGGGGAGTGGCGGCGATCCTGCGCGGCGGGCGCTGGCCGGGCATGTCCGGCCGGTACGACCGGCAGGGGGCCGGTCCCGGTGGCGCGGGCGCTCCCGCTCCCGCTCCCGGTCCCGCTCCCGCCGGGGGCGTCCCCAGCGAGCGGGCCCTGTGGGACGCCCTCGACAGGGGCACCGACCCGACGGCCGACCCGGACCCTCGCGAGCGCTGACTCCCGCCACCTCCGGCCACGACTTGCTCACAACGCGCTCACAAGCGTGTACGGAACCCCTCCCCGAGAGAGCGTTTTCGCTAAGATTTCGCCCGCAACTCGGATAATTGGGGGTCATTCATGAGCTATGGCGATCAGTCGGGTGGCTATGGCAAGTCCCCAGGGAGCGGCGGCTACGGCTCCCCGGGGGGCTACGGTTCGTCCGGTGGGTACGGCCCCGGAGGTTACGGCCCGCCCGGTGGCGGCTACGACCCCTACGGCGGGTACGGCGCGCCGCCGCCACGGGGCAACAACGGCATGGCGATCGCCGCGCTGATCATGGGCATCGCGGGGCTGTTCATCTGCGGTCTCACCTCGATCGTGGGCGTGGTGCTCGGCCACATCTCGCTGGGACAGATCAAGCGGACGGGCGAGGAGGGGCGGGGCATGGCCATCGCGGGCCTGGTCCTGTCCTACTTCGGCATCCTGTGCTGGCTCGCGGTGCTGGCCTGGCTGGTCGCGGTCGGCGCCATCGTCGGCAGCGCCTCCCTGGGGGTCTGACGCGGGGACGGGCGTCCGGGGCGGTCCTCGACCGGCCCCGATCCCGCCACGGTGGCCCGCCCGGCACATTCCCGTACCCATGGGATCCCAGACTTGGGCCGGGGGCGGCGTGAGTAGGGTGGCCGGGGAGAGCCGGCCATCGGTGGGGGGTGCTGACGGGCCGTGGTGACGGGGAGGAGCGCGGGTTCGCGCGTGGCGGCCGTGTTGGCGCCGCTCGGGGTCGCGCTGGCGGCGGGCGCGGCGGTCGCGTTCGTGGGCGCGGTGAACCCCAACGAGCCCGGCCACTACCCGGCCTGCCCGTTCCTCCTGCTCACCGGCCTCTACTGTCCCGGCTGCGGCGGCCTGCGAACGGTGTACGCGCTCGTCCACGGAGACCCCGCGACGGCCCTGGGACTCAACCCGCTCGTCGTGCTCCTCATCCCGGCGCTGGTCCTGCTGTGGGGCCGGTGGACGCTGCGTGCCTGGTCAGGAGGCGGGTCCACCGGAGAGCCCGGTGCCGCGCCGGCGTGGAGATCCGTCCGCCCGGTCTACGTGTGGTCGGCGCTCGCCGTGATGATCGCGTTTTGGATAGTGCGAAATCTTCCTTTTGGGGAATTCCTGGCCCCATAGTCACCGATAGGTCTCACCCCGTGGCAGGGCGACCCCGGCCGGGCCGATAGCATCGGCGGAACAAGGGCAGTCGACCGGGAGGGGCCTTACTCGTGAGCGAGCGGAGCGAGCGAACCACGGATGCGGCGGCGTTCGCGAACCCGGCCCCGGAGCTTCGCGAGGAGGGCAAGTGAGCGTGCTTGAGGAAATCCTCGAAGGAGTCCGCGCCGATCTGGCCGAGCGGCAGGAGAGGGTGACGCTGGCCGAGCTCAAGGAGCGGGCCGGGCGGGCACCCACTCCCCGCGACGCCTACGCGGCGCTGGGCGGCGACCAGGTGGCGGTCATCGCCGAGGTCAAGCGTTCCAGCCCGTCCAAGGGCGCCCTGGCCGCGATCGCCGACCCCGCCGCGCTGGCCGGCGACTACGAGTCGGGCGGCGCCCACGTCATCAGCGTGCTCACCGAGCGGCGCCGCTTCGGCGGCAGCCTCGACGACCTGGCCGCCGTGCGCGCCGTCGTCGACATCCCGGTGCTGCGCAAGGACTTCATCGTCACCTCGTACCAGCTCTGGGAGGCCCGCGCCTACGGCGCCGACCTGGCGCTGCTGATCGTCGCGGCGCTCGACCAGAACGCGCTGGTCTCGCTCATCGAGCGGGCCGAGTCGATCGGGCTCACCCCGCTGGTCGAGGTGCACACCGAGGAGGAGCTCGACCGGGCGCTCGCCGCCGGGGCCAGGATCATCGGTGTCAACGCGCGAGACCTCAAGACCCTTGAAGTCGACCGCGAGGTGTTCGCCAAGCTGGCCCCCAAGATCCCCGATGGTGTCATCAAGATCGCTGAGTCGGGGGTGCGCGGCCCCCACGACCTGCTCGCCTACGCCAGGGCGGGCGCCGACGCCGTCCTGGTCGGCGAGAGCCTGGTGACCGGCAAGGACCCGCGGGCCGCCGTGGTCGACCTGGTCACCGCCGGTGCCCATCCCGCATCCCGACCCGAGGGGCAGTAAGCAGTGACAACGCACGAGGGAACCGTCATCACCACCGCCGACCTCGCGGGCAACGCCGCCCACGGCGACGACCCGGACGTCCACGGCAAGTTCGGCGTCTTCGGCGGGCGCTACGTGCCCGAGGCGCTCATCCCGGCGCTGGACGAGGTCGCGGCGGAGTACGACAAGGCGAAGAACGACGTGGCGTTCGTGCGGGAGTTCGACCACCTGCTGCGCACCTACGCCGGGCGGCCGACCACGCTGACCGAGGTCCCCCGCTTCGCGGAGCAGGCGGGCGGCGCCCGGATCGTCCTCAAGCGCGAGGACCTGACCCACACCGGCGCCCACAAGATCAACAATGTGCTCGGCCAGGCCCTGTTGACCAGGCGCCTGGGCAAGACGCGGGTGATCGCCGAGACCGGTGCCGGACAGCACGGCGTCGCCACCGCGACCGCCGCCGCCCTGATGGGCCTGGAGTGCGTGATCTACATGGGGGCCGTCGACTGCGAGCGCCAGGCGCTCAACGTCGCCCGCATGAAGCTGCTCGGCGCCACCGTCGTCCCGGTCGACAACGGCAGCCAGACCCTCAAGGACGCCATCAACGAGGCGTTCCGCGACTGGGTCGCCAACGTCGACAGCACCCACTACCTCTTCGGCACCATCGCCGGCCCGCACCCGTTCCCGGAGATCGTCCGCGACTTCGCGCGCATCATCGGCGTCGAGGCCCGCCGCCAGATGCTGGAGCTCACCGGCAGGCTGCCCGACGCGGTCGCCGCCGCCGTCGGCGGGGGATCGAACGCCATCGGCATCTTCCACGCCTTCCTCGACGACCGGGACGTCCAGCTGCACGGCTACGAGGCGGGCGGCCGGGGCCTGGAGAGCGGCGAGCACGCCCTCACCCTCACCGCGGGCTCCGTCGGCGTGCTGCACGGCTCGCGCACCTACGTGCTGCAGGACGACGAGGGCCAGACGATCGAGTCGCACTCGATCTCGGCCGGGCTCGACTATCCCGGTGTCGGCCCCGAGCACGCCTGGCTCAAGGACAGCGGCCGCGCCACCTACCACGGCGTCACCGACGCCGAGGCGATGGACGCCTTCTCGCTGCTCGCCCGTACCGAGGGCATCATCCCCGCCATCGAGTCCTCGCACGCGCTCGCCGGAGCGCTCAAGCTCGGCCGGGAGATGGGCCCCGAGGCGACGATCCTGGTCAACCTCTCCGGCCGGGGCGACAAGGACATGAGCACCGCGATGAAGTACTTCAACCTCTGACACCCCTCTGACGGCCGACTTGCCTCCTCTCCGGTGGGCCGAAGGGGACGAACCGCAACGGAAGTAACGATGATGACTCTTCAGACGGTGTTCGCCAAGGCGAAGGCGGACGACCGCGCCGCCCTCATCGGATACCTGCCGGCTGGGTTCCCCAGCAAGGACGGCGCGATCGCCGTCGCCACCGCCATGGTGGAGGCGGGCTGCGACGTGATCGAGATCGGCCTGCCCTACTCGGACCCCCTCATGGACGGCCCGACGATCCAGGACGCCGTCCACCGGGCGCTGACCAACGGCACCCGCATCGCCGACGTGCTCCGCACGGTCGAGGGCGTGGCCGCCACCGGTGCCGCCACCCTGGTCATGACGTACTGGAACCCGATCGACCGCTACGGCGCCGACCGCTTCGCCAGAGACCTGGCGAACGCGGGCGGGGTGGGCACCATCACGCCCGACCTCACCCCCGAGGAGGCGGGCCCCTGGCGCAAGGCCAGCGCCGAGGCCGGGATCGACACGGTCTTCCTGGTCGCGCCCAGCTCCACCGAGGCCCGCATCAAGGCCGTCGTCGACAGCTGCACCGGCTTCGTCTACGCGGCGTCGCTGATGGGCGTCACCGGCGCCCGCGACTCGGTCGGCGCGGCCGCGCAGGGCCTGGTCGAGCGCACCCGCCTCCACACCTCCCTGCCGGTCTGCGTCGGCCTGGGCGTCGGCACCGGACGGCAGGCCGCCGAGGTCGCGGGGTACGCCGACGGCGTCATCGTGGGGTCGGCGTTCATCCGCCGCGTCCTGGACGCCCCGGACGAGACCTCCGGTCTGGCGTCCGTCCGCGAGCTGGGCGCCGAGCTGGCGGCGGGCGTCCGAGGCTGAGGATTTCGCCGGGTGCGGCCCCCGTCACGGGGGCCGCACCCGGTTTTCGTACCTGTCAGGCAGGCTTATTCGACGCTTATCCAGCCCGTGATGAGGTTTCCTTCGGATACCTTGCGTTCGCCGGAGACGTCCGTGCCCAGGGCCTGGAAGAGGAGAATGGTGCTCGTGACCTCTGATAACCCCGCGCCCAATAGGTCGCGTATCGTGATTTCGGCGCTACCCTGGGTAACGACCGTCTCGCGGCTGGTGCTGGCGGGCGTGCTGATCGTCGCGGGTTGGGGCAAGATCGGCACCCCGGTGCTCTCGGTTCAGGCGGTCGAGGCATACGAACTGCTCCCTGAATCGCTCGCCACGGTGGTCGGCTACGGCCTGCCGATCCTGGAGATCGTCGTAGGGGTGTTGCTGGTCGTCGGGCTGCTCACCCGGGCGGCGGGTGTCATCTCGGCACTGCTCATGCTGGCGTTCGTCATCGGGATCGCTTCGGCGTGGGCGCGCGGGCTGCGCATCGACTGCGGCTGCTTCGGCGGCGGCGGTCAGCTGGCGCCCGGGGTGGAGCCCGACTACCTCATCGACATCCTGCGTGACTTCGGTCTCTTCGGACTCGGCGTGCTCGTCGCCTGGTTCCCTCCGGGCCGCTTCGCGCTGGACTCCGCCCTGGGGCTCACCCCGGGACGGGAGCCGTACGACGACCTTGACGGTGACGACGAGGAGGAGCACCAGGCAAAGGAGACTGACTGATGGGCAAGGCCGCGCGGGACCAGTCGGCGCGTGATCGGATCAAGGCACAGCGCGCAGAGCAGATGCTGAAGGAGAGGCGCAAGCGCATGGCGACCATCGGAACGGCCGCCGTCCTCGCGATCGCCGCCGTCGGGGCGGGCTGGTGGTTCGCCGCCCAGAGCAGCAGGTCCGAGCTGGTCGGTGCCGAGCTCGCGCCGATCACCGTCGCCGCGGACGGCTCGGTGGTCATGGCCAAGGCGGGCGTGGACAAGCCGGTCCTGGACGTCTTCGAGGACTTCCAGTGCCCCGCCTGCCGGGCGCTCGAGGAGACCAGCGGCCCCACGATCAAGAACCTGGCGGCCGAGGGCAAGGCCAAGGTGGTCTACCACCCGATCACGATCTTCCACGAGCAGACCAACAAGGGCATCACCCGGGGCAACTCCGTGCGCGCGGGGGCGGCCTCCCGCTGCATCCCCGGAGGCGCCCCCTGGAGCAGGTTCCACGACAAGCTGTTCGACGAGCAGCCCTCCGAGACCGAGGAGGGCTTCAAGATCCCCGACCTGATCGCCTGGGGCAAGGACGCCGGGGTGACCGATCCCGGGTTCGACACGTGCGTGACCGGCCAGACGAAGGCCGCCGACCACCTCGCCTACAGCACCAAGGTCCTGGAGACGCAGAAGCTCACGGGCACCCCGACGCTGAAGCTCAACGGCACCGAGGTGGACACCAATGTGGCTTTCAAACCGGCCGAGCTACGCCAGGCCGTTCTCGATGCCGCCAAGTAGCCCGGGACACGGTAACGTCACCTGACATGCCCCTCGCCTCGATTCCCAGCCCCTCCCAGGGGGTCTGGTATCTCTTCGGCGTGGTCCCCATCCGGGCCTACGCACTGTGCATCGTGCTCGGCGTCGTCGCCGCGGTCGCCATCGGTGAGCGCCGCTGGCGCGCCCGCGGCGGTGCCCCTGGAACGATCGTGGATCTCGCCGTCTGGGCCGTGCCGTTCGGCCTGGTCGGTGGACGCCTCTACCACGTCATCACCGACTGGCAGCTCTACTTCGGGCCGGACGCGCCCAACGAGCCGATCGAGGCGCTGTTCATCTGGAACGGTGGCCTGGGCATCTGGGGCGCCGTCGCCCTCGGCGGCGTGGGCGTCTGGCTGGGCTGCCGCGGCCGGGGCATCTCCCTGACCGCGGTGGCCGACACCGTCGCCCCCGGCATCGCGGTGGCCCAGGCCATCGGCCGCTGGGGCAACTACTTCAACCAGGAGCTGTTCGGCAGTCCCACCGACCTGCCGTGGGGCCTGGAGATCGACCCCGACCGGCCGGGCACGGTGCCGGGTGAGGACACCTACCACCCCGCGTTCCTGTACGAGTCGATCTGGGACCTGGGCCTGGCGCTGGTCCTCATCTGGCTCGGCCGCAAGTACATGCTCCGCCACGGCCGCCTGTTCGCGCTCTACGTCGCCGGCTACACCGTGGGCCGCTTCTGGATCGAGGGCCTGCGGGTCGACACCGCCCACCACATCCTCGGCCTGCGGCTGAACCAGTGGACCTCGATCATCCTGTTCGTCGGGGCGATGGCCTACTTCTGGTACACCAGGAACAAGACCGGCGAGGAGCGGGTCACCTCGCCGGCCGACCCCGCCGACCTCGCGGACGGGGCCACCGCTCCGGGGGCGGACGAGGACGAGGACGTGGACTCGGCGGGGGCCGCCACCCTGGCCGCGGCGGCTCCGGGGGACGGCGCGGGAGATTCCGTCGACCCGGCCCATCCGTCCGACCAGGCCGACCAGACCGAGAACGACGGCGAGGCCGGGCAGGACGACGCGGCGCGGCCCGCCTCGGCGACGCTCGCCGCCGCGGGGCCGGTCGAGGCCGGGGACCCGGTCGATCCGGCCCACCCGTCCGACCAGGCCGAGCCGGTGGAGAGCGACCGGGCCGGGGACGAGCCGGGCCGCGCGGTTCCGGCCGCCGCATCGGACAAGGCCGCTCCGGTCAAGGCCGAGTCCGACGAGGCCGTCCCGGCCAAGGCCGAGCCCGACCAGGCCGCTCCGGTCAAGGCCACCTCGGACAAGACAGTCCCGGGCGGCACCGCATCGGAGAGCACGGCCTCGGACAGGACCGTCCCCGACGCCGCCGCCGACTCCGACGGCACCGCTTCGGGTGCGGAGGGAGGCGATCTCCCCGAGACGGGCGCGACGAAGGTCGTTCCCGAAAGCGAGAAAGAACGACGTTGACGTTCTTCCCACGGTCGAGGCCCCGGGACCCCGGACGCGCCGCCGGATCGTCCGGCACGCCGGTGCGTCTTTCCTCCGGGGCCGAGACCGAAGGCCCGTCGTCTCCCCCCGGCGCCGAGCCCCGGGGCCTGCCGCCCGAAGGACCAGGGTGAGCTTGGACACCTCCGGGGGGCGCGCCGAGATGCACCACCGGCACCGCGACGTCAACGGCGGCTGGCTGCGGCCCTCGGTGTTCGGCGCGATGGACGGCCTCGTCTCCAACTTCGCCCTGATCGCCGGTGTCGCCGGTGGCGCCGCGAGCACCAAGGTGATCCTGCTCGCGGGCACCGCGGGGCTGGCCGCGGGCGCGTTCTCCATGGCCGGTGGCGAGTACGTCTCGGTGGCCAGCCAGCGGGAGCTCGCCCTGGCCGAGATCGACGTCGAGCGGCGCGAGCTCGAACGCCACCCCGAGGCCGAGCTGGAGGAGCTCGCCAAGCTCTACGAGGAGCGGGGGGTCGATCCCGCCGTGGCTGCCGAGGTGGCCCGG
This sequence comes from Streptosporangium oxazolinicum, assembly GCF_039537505.1. NCBI lineage: Bacteria > Bacillati > Actinomycetota > Actinomycetes > Streptosporangiales > Streptosporangiaceae > Streptosporangium > Streptosporangium oxazolinicum. The sequence continues at coordinate 413,637 of NZ_BAABAQ010000002.1, read as the reverse complement.
CAGATCTCGATGGACCCCGCCAGGGCCCTTGAGGTCCACACCGAGGCCGAACTCGGCGTCACCTTCCGCGACCTGCCCTCGCCCAGGATCGCCGCGATCTCCTCGTTCCTGTCGTTCGGCGTGGGCGCGCTACTGCCCCTCCTGCCGTACCTGCTCGGCGTCACCAGCCTGGTGGCCTCGGCGGTGATCTCCTGCCTGGCGCTGTTCGGCGCGGGCGCGCTGGTCTCCCGGGTCACCGCGCGCAGCTGGTGGTACAGCGGGCTGCGCCAGCTCGTCGTCGGCGCGGTCGCCGCCGGCCTGACCTTCACCCTGGGCACCTTCCTGGGAGGAACCGGACTGTGACCCCCCCAACCTCGACCCCGCCCCCCACCCCCGGGCGCAAGCGCCGCCGTACCTCTGCCAAGGCGCAGACCTGGAGCATCCCCCAGCTGGAGGAGTGGGGGCTGACCCGGACCCAGCAGCGGCTGGTGGTGGTGTTCGGATCGCTGGCGGGCGTGCTGGTCGCCGCGATCGCCCTCACCTTCGCGATCTCCGCGATCGGCAACGACTTCGAGCCCGAGCAGGTCACCGCCTCGGTCATCGGCACCGAGCCCCGGCCCGAGGTCTACAAGGGATGGCCCTCCTCCAAGGTGTTCGCGCCGATCGCGGAGAGCAAGGCCGACCCCAAGCCGCTGACGGCCAAGGAACTATTCCCCAAGACCCTCAAGGAGGGCAGGACCACGCTGAGGCTGGCGGGCGGTCCCCGGCTGGAGACCGACTGCGTGGCCGCGGTCTGGGGCCAGGGCCTCGCCGACCTGCTCACCCGGGGAGGGTGCACCCAGGTGGCCAGGGGCCTGTACGCCAGCGCCGACGGCCGTTACGTCGCCCAGTACACCCTGTTCAACCTCCGCGACACCGCCTCCGCCGACGCGCTGGTGACCACGCTGACCACCATGCACCGGGGCGGCTGGGTCCGGCCGCTCCAGGCGTCCAGGGCCGCCTTCCCCGCCGCGGGTCACACCGAGGCCAGCGGCCACGCCATGGGGCACTACGCGGGCCTCGTCTGGCTCGGCAGGGCCGACGGGGTGGAGCCGGGCCCGAGGGACGACTTCGTCTCGCTGTCCCTGACGGTCCGCGCCACGGAAAAGGCGATCTTCCGCCGCATCGTCGCCGCCTCCCCGGCACCCGCCCCGGCCCAGTAGCCCCGGGTGGCCCGCCGGTCACAGTAAGCTCTCTTTCATGCGCAAGTGGATCATCGTCGTCGTGCTGGCCGGGGTCGCCGGGGTGGGGGCCTTCCTGTGGTTCGGGAGCGAGCCCGCCCCGCGCGCCGCGGTGCTGCGCGCGGAGGTCGGTACGGCCCACTACGCGCCCATCGCGACCCGCGCCCTCGATCCCCAGCCGCTCACCGTCGCGGAGATGTTCCCCGGCCCCTCGGCGTCGGCGGGCACGACCAGTCTCGCGCTCAGGACCACCGAGACCCTCACCGACTGCGCCGAAGCGGTCTGGGGGAGCGCGGAGGACGCGCTCGACGGGTGCACGCAGGTGCTGCGGGCCCGCTACGAGACCGAGGACGGCGCGGTCTCCGGCCAGTTCCTGATTTTCAACCTCGCCGACTCCGCCGCCGCCGACAGGCTCGTGGCGGCGCTCAAGGGCGGCGGCTTCGTCCGGCCCGCTCCCGACACGCCCGACGGCTTCGACGGCTCGCGCAGCTGGGCCCAGGTCCGCGGCCTCGGGCACTACGTCACGGTGAGCTGGGTCGCCCCCGTCGTCCGGGGGAGCCGGGTGGATCTCACCTATCCGCAGGTCGCGATGGACGGCCTCGGCCTGGTCATCCAGCGTCGGCTGGTGCGCTGAGGGAGCTCTCCACCGCGGCCCGGAGCTCCAGCAGCCGGTGGGCGGGCAGTTCGAGGACGGTGACGTCGCCCGCCCACGGGGCCACGGCGGTGACGACCGCCCTGGCCTGCCTCTTCGTCAGGTCTCCCCTGACCCTGATCAGGGCCTCGCGCCAGGTGTTGGCGAGCTTGCCGTGCGCGTTGTCCAGGACGCGGCGCAGGATCGTGGACGCGGCGTCTGTGGTCCCGTCGTTCCCGGCGGGTGATGCCACCCGTACGGCGCGGACGGAGGCGCCCTCGGCGGTGAGGGCGTAGACGGGGGCGAGCAGGTCGGCGGGGAGGTCCTTCGGGGCCGCCGCCAGCGTGACCCGGACCTCCCCGGCGCGGGTGGCCAGCAGCAGCCGGGGCAGCGCGGCCTCCAGTCCGGCGGGTACGGAGATCGCCACCCGGGCGGGGTCGCTGGCGTAGGGCTTGGCCAGCCAGGTCGTCAGGCGCGCCCTGGGAGCCTCGGGCAGCACGTCGCGGGGCCAGTCGCCCACCAGCACCTCCGGGACGAACCCGTCGCCGGAGTCCGCGGCCGGGGCGGCGGGGGAGCCCGCCGACTCCACGGACTGGGGGCCCTGCGTGTAGATGGCGGTGCCGGGCGCCTCGGCGCGGGCGGCCGCGGCGGGCCAGGTCCTCGTCGTGGGACGCAGGACGTACAGGTCGGCGGCCGAGCCGATGGCCTCGGCGCCGAGGTAGCGGTTGAAGTCGGGATAGATCGCCTCGTTGACGAGGTTGAGCTGCGACAGGGCCTGCTGAACCTTGAGGGCGAGCGCCGGGGTGCGCTCGCTGGCGCCGTACGCCAGCATGATCCGGCCCTGCTCGCGGTCGCGCAGCCCCTCCGCGCAGCGGGCGACGAACAGCCCGACGCCCTCGGGGGTGTAGGGAGGGTCGGTGATCGCCAGGTCGGCCCAGGACCGTGCGGAGGCGGGCAGGCCCAGGCGCAGGTCGGCCCAGCGGGTTCGTACGGCGAGGCCGAGCCGGTCGGCCTCGCCGGCGATGTAGGCGAGGATGCGCTCGTCGACGTCGACGACGGTCACCTCGACGCCGGGGTGCAGCATCGCGGTGGCCAGCGAGGTCAGGTCGTGGTCGCCCACGCACAGCAGCCTGCGGCCGTCCAGCCAGAACCGGGCGTCCAGCAGCAGCGCCCGCCTGACCACGGTCTCGCCGGTCGCGGCGACGTGGTCCAGCGTGTGGCGGCCCCGGGGCGCCTTGGCGATCAGCTCGTCCATGCGCGCGACCAGGTCCGCGTGGCCGGGGAGCAGGTGGGCCACCGGATCCGCCGGCCCGAGGGGGCGCGCGCCCGCTCCGGCCGGTGTGGGATCGGTCACTCGCGGTCCGGCCGGTGTGGGGCCGGTCACTCCCGGTCCGGCCGGGGTGAAACCGGTCGTTCCAGGGTCGGCCGGTGTGAGGCCGTTCACTCGCGGGCCGGTCGGCGAGGAGCCGTCCTCCCGCCTCTCTCGCCGGGCCGGATCCAGCCAGGCGGGAGGGGCCGGGAGCCTGAAGCGGTCGCCGGACCGCTCCAGCTCCCCGTCCACCTCGCGCAGCAGCGCCTCGATGGTCCGCCGTGACGTCGCGGTCTCCCTGACCAGGTCGGCGAGCGTCCACCAGCGCCCGCCGCCCAGGATCGCGAGTGCGTTCCGCAGCCGCCTGCCGTCGACGCCCGCCCGCGCGACGAGCGCCTCGGCCCCGGTGCCTCCGGGGGTTTCCGGCGCGACGGGGCGCCCCGACACGCCCGGGGTGTCCGTAGTGGTGTTGTCTGTCAGGCCGGTGGGGTCGCCCGGGGCGGCGGGGGCGCTCGGTTCCATTGGGCCACCTTAGAGCCCGGACCTGGAATGTTGTGCCACCGTGACGTGTTGAATGAACCGGGCGAACCTGCACTAATTCGGCGGGATCTCACCGGGTAGGCAGGTATCCGGCAGGGTACGGTAATCTCTACCCACCACGCAGCAGGGCCAACGTCGTCCCTTGCTTGTTCGAAAGAAGCAAGACGACGGGAGGGATTCAATGCCTGCTGCCCACCTCGGCTTTCCCGAGCCTCAGGGCCTGTACCACCCCTCGCACGAGCACGACGCCTGTGGTGTCGCCATGGTCGCGGATGTGGCCGGTCGCCGTAGTCACGACATCGTCGCGAAGGCCCTGACCGCCCTGTGCAATCTTGATCATCGGGGGGCCCAGGGTAGCGAACCGGACACCGGCGACGGGGCCGGGATCCTGACCCAGGTTCCCGACGCCTTCTTCCGCGTGGTGGCGGACTTCCCCCTGCCCTCGGCCGGGTCCTACGCCGCCGGCATGGCTTTCCTGCCCGCCGAGGCGCAGGCCCGCGAGACCGCCGTACGGCTGATCGAGGAGATCGCCGCGGAGGAGGGCCTCACGGTTCTCGGCTGGCGCGACGTCCCGATCACCTCCGGCCTTCCCGGGCCGAGCGCCCGCGCGGTGATGCCGTTCTTCGGCCAGCTGTTCGTGGCGTCCCCGGACGGCGAGAGCGGCCTGGAGCTGGACCGGCTCGCCTTCTGCCTGCGCAAGCGGGCCGAGCACGAGGCGAACGTCTACTTCCCCTCGCTGAGCTCCCGGACCATCGTCTACAAGGGCATGCTCACCCCGCTGCAGGTCGAGCAGTTCTTCCCCGACCTGAGCGACGAGCGCTACGAGACCGCGATCGCGCTGGTCCACTCGCGTTTCTCCACCAACACCTTCCCCTCGTGGCCGCTGGCGCACCCGTACCGCTACGTCGCCCACAACGGTGAGATCAACACGGTCAAGGGCAACCGCAACTGGATGCGCGCCCGCGAGGCCATGCTGAAGACGGCGAACCTGCCGGGCAACCTGTCGCGGCTCTTCCCGATCTGCGACCCGGCCGGTTCCGACACCGCCTCCTTCGACGAGACGCTGGAGCTCATCCACCTCGCGGGACGCAGCCTGCCGCACGCGGTGCTGATGATGATCCCCGAGGCGTGGGAGAACCACACCGAGATGGACCCGGCGCGGCGGGCGTTCTACGAGTTCCACTCCACGATGATGGAAGCCTGGGACGGCCCGGCCTCGATCACCTTCTCCGACGGCACCCTGGTCGGCGCGGTGCTCGACCGCAACGGCCTGCGCCCGGGACGGTTCTGGGTCACCGCGGACGGCCTGGTCGTGCTCGCCTCCGAGGCGGGCGTGCTGGACATCGCCCCCGAGGACGTGGTCCGCAAGGGCCGTCTGCAGCCCGGCAGGATGTTCCTGATCGACACCGAGCTCGGCAAGATCATCGAAGATGACGAGATCAAGGCCGAGCTGGCGGCCGAGCTGCCGTACGCGGACTGGCTGCACGCCGGGCTGGTCCGCTTCGAGGAGCTGCCCTCCCGCTCGCGCGAGGCCCTGTCGCACGAGACGCTGATCAAGCGGCAGCAGACCTTCGGCTACACCGAGGAGGAGCTGCGGATCATCCTGGCGCCGATGGCCAGGGCGGGCATCGAGCCGATCGGCTCGATGGGCACCGACACCCCGGTCGCGGTGCTCAGCGAGAAGCCCCGGCTGCTGTTCGACTACTTCAGCCAGCTGTTCGCGCAGGTCACCAACCCGCCGCTGGACGCGATCCGCGAGGAGCTCGTCACCTCCCTGGCCAGCACCATCGGCCCCGAGGGCAACCTGCTCGACCCGGGCCCGGCCTCCTGCCGCCAGCTCGTGCTGCCCTACCCGGTGCTCGACAACGACGAGCTCGCGAAGATCATCCACATCAACGACGAGGGCGCGCTGCCGGGCTTCCACCCGCACGTGGTCTCCGGCCTGTACGAGGTCGCGGGCGGCGGCGAGGCGCTGCTGCGCCGCATCGAGGAGATCCGCGCCGAGGTCTCCTCGGTGATCGAGGGCGGGGCGCGGATCATCGTGCTGTCCGACCGCGGCTCCTCCGACGTCCTGGCGCCGATCCCCTCGCTGCTGCTCACCGGTGCCGTCCACCACCACCTGATCGCCGAGAAGACCCGGACCAAGATCGGTCTGGTCGTCGAGACCGGCGAGGCGCGCGAGGCGCACCACATGGCGCTGCTCGTCGGCTACGGGGCGGGCGCGGTCAACCCGTACCTCGCCATCGAGACCGTCGAGGACATGGTCGACTCCGGTGCCCTGAAGGTCGACAGGCACAAGGCCGTGCGCAACCTCATCAAGGCGTACGGCAAGGGCGTGCTGAAGGTCATGTCCAAGATGGGGGTGTCCACGGTCGCCTCCTACACCGGGGCGCAGATCTTCGAGGCGCTCGGGCTGAGCCAGGAGGTCGTGGACGCCTGCTTCACCGGGACCACGTCCCGCCTGGGCGGCGTCGGCTTCGACGTCCTGGCCGAGGAGGCGGCGCAGCGTCACCTGCGCGCCTACCCCCGGGCCGAGAACGCCCACCGCCGTCTGGAGGTCGGCGGCGAGTACCAGTGGCGCCGCGAGGGCGAGCCGCACCTGTTCAACCCCGAGACCGTCTTCAAGCTGCAGCACGCCACCCGCTCGCGCCGCTACGAGATCTTCAAGGAGTACACCGGCCTGGTGGACTCCCAGGCGGAGAGGCTGATGACGCTGCGCGGCATGTTCAAGCTGCGCGAGGGCGTCCGCGAGCCGGTGCCGCTCGACGAGGTCGAGCCGGTCAGCGAGATCGTCAAGCGCTTCTCCACCGGCGCGATGTCGTACGGCTCCATCTCGATGGAGGCGCACGAGACGCTCGCCATCGCGATGAACCGGCTGGGCGGCAAGTCCAACACCGGTGAGGGCGGCGAGGACCCCGAGCGGCTGCACGACCCGGCCCGCCGTTCGGCCATCAAGCAGGTGGCCTCCGGCCGGTTCGGCGTGACCTCGGAGTATCTGGTCAACGCCGACGACGTGCAGATCAAGATGGCCCAGGGCGCCAAGCCCGGTGAGGGCGGCCAGCTGCCCGGCCACAAGGTCTACCCGTGGGTCGCCAAGACCCGGCACTCCACCCCGGGTGTCGGCCTCATCTCGCCGCCGCCGCACCACGACATCTACTCGATCGAGGACCTCGCCCAGCTCATCCACGACCTGAAGAACGCGAACCCGGCCGCCCGGGTGCACGTCAAGCTCGTGGCCGAGGTCGGCGTCGGCACGGTCGCGGCGGGCGTGTCCAAGGCCCACGCGGACGTCGTGCTGATCTCCGGCCACGACGGCGGCACCGGCGCGTCCCCGCTGACCTCGCTCAAGCACGCGGGCGCCCCCTGGGAGCTCGGCCTGGCCGAGACCCAGCAGACGCTGCTGCTCAACGGCCTGCGCGACCGGATCGTCGTGCAGGTGGACGGCCAGCTCAAGACCGGCCGCGACGTGGTCATCGCCGCGCTGCTCGGTGCCGAGGAGTACGGCTTCGCCACGGCCCCGCTGGTCGTCTCCGGCTGCGTGATGATGCGCGTCTGCCACCTGGACACCTGCCCGGTCGGCGTCGCCACCCAGAACCCCGAGCTGCGCAAGCGGTTCACCGGCAAGCCCGAGTTCGTGGTCAACTTCTTCGAGTTCGTCGCCGAGGAGATCCGCGAGTATCTCGCCGCGCTGGGCTTCCGCAGCCTCGACGAGGCCGTCGGCCACGCCGAACTGCTGGACACCACCCCGGCCGAGAACCACTGGAAGGCCTCCGGGCTGGACCTGGCGCCGATCCTGCACCAGCCCGAGCTGCCCGAGGACGCCTCGCTCCGCCGTACCGTGGAGCAGGACCACGGGCTGGACAAGGCGCTGGACAACACGCTGATCCAGCTCGCCGAGGGCGCGCTCAGGGGCGGTTCCCGGGTCACGCTCGACCTGCCCATCCGCAACGTCAACCGCACGGTCGGCACCATGCTCGGCCACGAGGTGACCAAGCGGTACGGCGGCGAGGGGCTGCCCGACAACACCATCGACGTGCGCTTCACCGGCTCCGCGGGCAACTCCTTCGGCGCCTTCCTGCCCCGGGGCATCACCCTGCGGCTGACCGGCGACGCCAACGACTACGTGGGCAAGGGCCTGTCCGGCGGCCGGATCTCGGTCCAGCCGCACGACGCGGCCCCGCTCGACGGGCACATCATCGCCGGAAACGTCGGCCTGTACGGCGCGACCTCCGGTGAGGCCTTCATCCGCGGCGTCGCGGGGGAGCGGTTCTGCGTCCGCAACTCCGGTGCCACCGCGGTGGTCGAGGGCGTCGGCGACCACGGCTGCGAGTACATGACCGGCGGCAAGGTGGTCGTCCTCGGCCCGACCGGCCGCAACTTCGCGGCGGGCATGTCGGGCGGCGTCGCCTACCTGCTCGACCTCGACGTCGAGCGGGTCAACCGGGAGATGGTCGAGATCGAGGAGCTGGACGAGGCCGACTCCGAGGCGCTGCGCGAGATCGTCGAGGCCCACCTGGTCGAGACCGGCTCCACGGTGGCCAAGGCGCTCATCGCCGACTGGGACCCGTCCCGCTTCGGCAAGATCATGCCGACGGACTACAAGCGGGTCCTGCTGGCCGCCGAGTCCGCCCGGCTGGAGGGCCGCGACATCGACGAGGCCGTCATGACCGCCGCGGTCCAGGGGTGACGCCGATGTTCGGTTCGACGTCGAAGCCCGTTTATGTCGTTCAGATTTCTCCGGTTTCTCAGGGATAAGGGAGGTACGACCGATGGCTGACCCCAAGGGTTTCCTCGCTCACGGACGCGAGCTGCCGGCGCGCCGCCCGGTGGACGTGCGCATCCGCGACTGGCGCGAGGTCTACGAGGACTTCCCCAAGCCCGCGCTGACCAAGCAGGCCGCGCGGTGCATGGACTGCGGCATCCCGTTCTGTCACAACGGCTGCCCGCTGGGCAACCTGATCCCCGAGTGGAACGACCTGGTCTACCGGGACGACTGGCGGGAGGCCATCGAGCGGCTGCACGCCACCAACAACTTCCCGGAGTTCACCGGCCGCCTGTGCCCGGCTCCGTGCGAGGCGGCGTGCGTGCTCGGCATCAACTCCGACCCGGTCGCGATCAAGCGGGTCGAGGTCGAGATCATCGACCGCGCCTTCGACGAGGGCTGGGTCACCCCCCAGATCCCCGCCTCGAAGACCGGCAGACGCGTCGCGGTCGTCGGCTCGGGCCCCGCGGGCCTGGCCGCCGCGCAGCAGCTCACCAGGGCCGGGCACGACGTGGTCGTGTTCGAGCGGGCCGACCGGATCGGCGGCCTGCTCCGCTACGGCATCCCCGAGTTCAAGATGGAGAAGCGGCACATCGACCGCCGTCTGGACCAGATGCGGGCCGAGGGCACCGAGTTCCGTACCGGCGTCAACGTCGGCGTGGACATCACGGCGGCGCGGCTGCGCGAGGAGTTCGACGCGATCGTCCTGGCCGGTGGCGCGACCCAGTGGCGGGACCTGCCCGTCGCCGGGCGCGACCTGAAGGGCGTCTACCAGGCGATGGAGTACCTGCCGCCCTCCAACAAGGTCCAGGAGGGCGACTTCCCGGTCTCGCCGATCAACGCCGAGGGCAAGCACGTCGTCGTGATCGGCGGCGGTGACACCGGCGCCGACTGCATCGGCACCGCGATCCGCCAGGGGGCCGCCTCGGTCACCCAGCTGGAGATCATGCCCCAGCCTCCGGGGAGCCGTCCCGGCAGCCAGCCGTGGCCCACGTTCCCCATCCTGTTCAAGATGGAGAGCGCCCACGAGGAGCTGGCCGACGGCGGAGGCGACCGGGTCTACGCGGTCTCCACCACCGAGTTCGTCGGCGACGCCGACGGCAACGTCAGGGCGCTGCGCCTGGTCGAGGTGGAGGGTCCCGCCGCCGGGTTCAAGCCGGTGCCCGGCTCCGAGCGGGAGATCCCGGCCGAGCTGGTCACGCTGTCGATGGGCTTCGTGGGCCCGGAGAAGAAGGGGCTGCTGGAGGAGCTCGCCGAGGCCGCCGAGGGCGAGTTCTTCGACGCCAGGGGCAACGTCGCCAGGGACAGGGGTTACATGTCCTCGGTCGACGGCGTCTTCGTCGCCGGGGACATGGGCCGAGGCCAGTCGCTGATCGTGTGGGCGATCGCCGAGGGCCGCTCGGCCGCCTCGGCCGCCGACCGCTACCTCACGGGCCAGACGGCCCTGCCGGTGGCGATCCCGCCGACGGCGCGACCGCTGGTCTGACACGGCATGGCCGGTCCGGGTGTGTCATGGTTGGTTCATGCGCCCCCGGACCGGTTCGTGGGTGCCACGACTGATCTGGCCGGGCCGAGAGCGATCTGGTGGGAACACGGCGGGTCTGAGCACATCACGCCTCCGGGGGCGGAGTCGTGCCCGGTATAACCGGGAATCGGTTTCATGCCGGATGTCTTACCAGCTGCTTACAGGTAAAAATGCGCAGAGCGGGAGTTCGGATTGCTTTGGCGTACATATGCCTGAAAGATAAATCTCTTTGATCAGGCCAGGTGCGGAGGATCGATGAATCGCGGGATCAAAAATCTGACGGGCGCGGCGACGGTGCTCGCCCTGGCGGCGACCCTCACGGCGGGAGCCCTGGGCGGGACCACGACGGCCGCGGGCCAGACCCGCGAATACCTGGTCTTCTACGCGGACGGTGCCCGCGACCGGGCGATCGACGCGATCGGCGCGAGCGGCGGCACCGCCCTGTCGACCGACACCAGGATCGGCTACGTCCTCGCCAGCGGTCCCGGCCCCCGCTTCGTGGAGAGCCTGGCCGGTAGCGACGCCGTCGAGGGGGTCTCCTCCGACCGCAGGATCGGCTCCGCCACCGCGATCCCCGCCACCCCCGTCGCCGGGACCGCCTCCGGGGTCGCCTCCACGGCCGCTTCCCAGGCCAGGACCCCGGTCGCCTTCCCCTCCGCCGACGCCCTCGGGCTGGCGGGCACCCCCGGCTCCCCGGCCGCCTCCACCGGCGCGCCGGAGCCGCTGGCCGGGCGGCAGTGGGACATGAAGATGATCGGCGCCACCACGGAGGGCTCCTACGCCACCGAGCCCGGCGACAAGAAGGTGCTGGTCGGTGTGATTGACACCGGCATCGACGGCAAGCACCCCGACATCGCCCCCAACTTCAACCGCGACCTGAGCCGCAACTTCGTGACCGACCGGCCCAAGGACCCCAACGGCAAGGCCCTCGACGGGCCCTGCGAGTTCAAGAGCTGCAAGGACCCGGTCGACTGGGACGACGACGGCCACGGCACCCACGTGGCCAGCACCATCGCCTCCCCCCTCAACGGCGTGGGCATCGCCGGGGTCGCCCCCCAGGTGTCCCTGGTGAGCCTGCGCGCCGGGCAGGACTCGGGCCTGTTCTTCCTCAAGCCCAGCATCGAGGCGCTCACCTACGCCGCCGACGCCGGGATCGACGTGGTCAACATGAGCTTCTACGTCGACCCGTGGCTGTTCAACTGCAAGGCCAACCCCGGCGACTCCAAGGCCGAGCAGCTGGAGCAGCGCGGCATCATCACCGGCATGCAGCGCGCCCTCGACTACGCCCGCAAGCGCGGCGTCACCCTGATCAGCGCCATCGGCAACGGCGCCACCGACCTCGGCAGGCCGAGCAAGGACACGACGAGCCCCGACTACCCCAAGGACGCCGAGCGCACCCGCAAGATCGACAACTCCTGCCTCAACGTCCCGGCCGAGTCCAAGGGTGTCATCTCGGTCACCTCGGTGGGCCAGAGCGGGCGCAAGGCCTACTACTCCGACTACGGCATCGAGCAGGCCGACCTGGCGGCCCCCGGCGGGGACGAGTTCGACGGCGGCGGCACGTACGACCCCACCCGGGGCATCCTGGCCGCCGCGCCGGAGAACGCCCTCAAGGCCAAGGGGCAGATCTCCGCCGACGGCACGCCGAAGTCCGCCTCGATCATCCGGGACTGCACGGGCGGCACCTGCGCCTACTACCAGTACCTCGTCGGCACCTCCATGGCGGCCCCGCACGCCACCGGCGTCGCCGCCATCCTGATCAGCCGCTTCGGCAAGCCCGGCAAGGGCGGTCTCACGATGCCCCCCGCCGACGTCCAGCGCCAGCTGTACTCCACCGCCACCGAGAAGTCCTGCCCCTCGCCGCGCGAGTACGCCTACAAGATCGACCTCGTGGTGGACGAGGTGCACAAGTGCGAGGGTTCCAAGACGCGCAACGGCTTCTACGGCCACGGCCTCATCAGCGCCGAGAAGGCCGCCAAGGCCGCCCCCCTCACTCCCTGACGGCCGGTCCCCGTGGTGCCCGCCGCCGCCCGGCGGGCGCCGCGCCGACCGCCATCGCCGAAGGGCCGCCCGGCTTCCGGGCCTGCGGGGGAGAACGGCGCCTTCGTCAACGGCGTGAAGGTCAACGGGCCGGCTTCCGGGCCTGCGGGGGGAGAACGCCCCGCGCTCCTCGCCTTCGCAGGGGACGTCCGGCCGCCGGGCATCGGCTCCGGCCCGCTCGGGGCACGTGTTCACAGGTCTTCCCCGTGACAATCCGGTCGCGCGATTCCGGTGACACCCGGCCTCCCGAGTGGGGCCCACGAGGTGATTCGCAACCTCCTGTTCATCCGGGGTAGCTTTGTGTCACCGAATTTTTCATCGGCGCTATGACCAACGTCACGACCAAGTGGTCTGTACCAATTAGGGTGGGATCCGTGACTCGTCGCGCGAAAATCGTCTGCACTCTCGGCCCCGCCACCTCCTCTCCCGAACGCCTCCGCGAACTCATCGCGGCCGGAATGGACGTGGCCCGTTTCAACCTCAGCCATGGCAGCCACGAGCTGCACAAGGAGGTTTACGACAGGGTGAGGGAGGCCGCCGCCGAGCTCGGGCGTGGCGTGGGTCTGCTGGCCGACCTCCAGGGCCCCAAGATCCGGGTCGGTAAGTTCGGTGAAGGCCCCGTCCGCCTCGGCTTCGGTGACGTCTTCACGATCACCACTGAGGAAGTCCCCGGCGACCGTGACCAGGTCTCCACGTCCTACCTGGGGCTTCCCAAGGACGTCAACCCCGGGGACAGCATCCTGGTCGACGACGGCCGGGTCCGGCTGGAGGTGACCCGGGTCGACGGCCAGCGCGTCACCACCCGCGTGATCATCGGCGGCATGATCTCCGACAACAAGGGCCTCAACCTGCCGGGCGTCAACGTCAGCGCCCCCGTCCTGACCGACAAGGACGAGACCGACCTGCGCTGGGCGCTGCGCACCGGCTTCGACCTGGTCGCCCTCTCCTTCGTCAGGCGTCCCTCCGACGCCGACGTGGTGCGCAACATCATGGAGCAGGAGGGCATCCGCCTCCCGCTGCTCGCCAAGATCGAGAAGCCGCAGGCCGTGGAGCGGCTCCCGGAGATCATCGAGGCCTTCGACGGCATCATGGTCGCCCGCGGTGACCTCGGTGTCGAGCTGCCGCTGGAGGAGGTGCCCATTGTGCAGAAGCGCGCCATCGAGCTCTGCCGCGAGAAGGCCCGCCCGGTCATCGTCGCCACCCAGATGCTGGAGTCGATGATCACCTCCCCGCGTCCCACCCGCGCCGAGGCCTCCGACGTCGCCTACGCCGTGATGGACGGCGCCGACGCGGTCATGCTCTCCGGCGAGACCTCGGTCGGCAACTACCCCATCGAGGTCGTCGAGACGATGAGCCGCATCGCCACGACCGCGGAGAAGAGCTCCCTGCAGGCCACGCACAGCCTCGACCGGCTGCCGGAGACCACCGGCGGCGCCATCGCCCGCGCCGCGGCCGAGGTCGGCGCCATCGTCGGTGCCAAGGCGCTGGTGGCGTTCACCATGTCCGGTGAGACGGCCCGCCGCCTGGCCCGCTACCGCTCGCCGATCCCGCTGCTGGCGTTCACCTCCGCCCGCCACGTCCGCAACCAGCTCGCGCTGACCTGGGGCGTGGAGACCTTCGAGGTGCCGTTCGTCCACCACACCGACGACATGGTCCGCCAGGTGGAGGCGTCGCTGCTCGCCAACTCCCGTCTGGAGAAGGGCGACAAGGTCGTCATCGTCGCCGGTTCGCCTCCCGGCACCGCGGGTTCCACCAACGCCCTGCGCGTGCACACCATCGGGGCGGCGGTCTCCAACCCCGCCTGATCCACGTGATCGTCCACGGCCACCGCTCCGGCGGTGGCCGTACGCGTTTCCGGGGCCTTCCGTGCGACCGCGTATTCAAAAAAGCCGAAAAATACGCTCTTGTCGCGTCCGAATAGGTGTCAGAGGATCGGTGTATGGCATGCCCTGATGGGGCTCGCCTGGTAAATCGGACAAACTTCATGAAAGGCGCCGGATGATCCAGAGCAGTCGGCCGGTGGGAGCGGAGCGGCAACGCGAGGAGGACGAGGGGCGACCTCCGGGCCAACCGGGCCGTTCGATCCGGCCGGGGCAGCGCGTGTCGGCCGCCGACACGGTCGCGGAGATGATCGAGGCCCGCCTGGGCCGGACGGTCGATCCCGACGAGAACTTCTTCGAGGCCGGGCTCAACTCGATGGCGCTGGTCGAGCTGCACGCGGACATCACGGGGGTACTCGACATCGACATCCCGGTCACCTCGATGTTCACCCGGCCGAACGTGCGGGCCCTCAGCCGCCTCGTCGAGGGCGCGCGGGAACCCGTCAGGAGCGAACCCGCGCGCCTGCGCCCCGTCGGGGGCAGCCGCAGGGACGTGCGCGCCCGCATCCGCCGGGACGGCGGGGCGCCTCGGTGACGAATACCGCGTCGATCGCCGTGATCGGCATGGGCCCGCGCGCCCCGCTTCCCCCTCCCGGTGTCGTCCTGACGGAGACCGACGAGGGCGCGCTGGAGAACGCCGGATACGACCCCGCGCGCTCCCCGGGCGTGTTCGCCGTCTACGAGCCCGCCGAGGCCGCCTGCCTGGCCCTCGCGGTCGGCGACTGCGACCTCGTGGTCACGGTCTCGGGATCGAGCCTTGACGCTCTCGCGGAACGGGGCACCACGATCGTGCTCAAGCGCCTGGACGACGCTCTCCTCGACGGCGATCTCGTAAGCGCCGTGATCGAGCTGGTGATCGAATCTCCTCCCGGCGCCCCTCCCGCCCGCATCGTTTCCACCAGGACCGTTTCCGCCCGCACCGTTCCCACCCGCAGTGGGCGCGGTGGTTGGCGCGGAGGCGGCTCGGCCGCGCGCCTGCGGGAACCGTTGAGGGTGAAGAAGGGTTTCCCGCCGGTCCACCTCCCGGGGGACTCCCGGCCCCGCGTCGTCGCCTGGTCGGGACGTACGCCGGCGGAGGCCGACGCCGTACGGAGGAGCCTGGCGGGATTCTTCGCCACCCTCGGCACCGACCGGTTCGCCGACGCCGTGGCCGTCCTCCAGCTGGGCCGCACCCAGCGGCCCGTGCGGGGCGCGGTCGTGGCCGCCACCCCGGCCGAGGCGTCCGCGGCCCTCGCCACGGCCGTCGCCGTGACTCCGGCGGCCTCGCCCGGCGAACCGGCGTCCGGGCATGGGCCGCTTTCCGGTGGCGCGGCCGGGACGGGTGTGCGGTTCGTCTTTCCCGCAGGCGGCGCCGGGCGGCTGGGGGCCTCGCTGTACGGGGCCGAGCGGCTGTTCAGCGAGGCGATGGACGTCTGCCTGGAAGGTTTCGAGCGGCACGGCGTCGATCTCTACGACGCCTGGCTCGCCGGGGAACGCGACGACGACCCGGTGACGTTCGCGGTCACCTACTCCCTGGCGACGACCCTGACTGGCTGGGGTGTCACCCCCGTGGCATGCACGGGAGAGGGGGTCGGCGAGCTCACCGCCGCCGCCTTCTCGGGAACGCTGGAACTGGACGAGGCGATCGCCCGCGTGGCCGCCTCCGTCGCGGTCCCTGAGCAGGTGCCGGAGCGGGCACCCGAGCGGGTGCCCGAACCGGTGGCGGATGACGCGATGGCGGTGCCCGAGCCGATACCGGATAGCTTGGTGGTTCCTGACCCGGTATCGGATGATCTGGTGGTCTCCGAACTGGTGCCGGGCGATCTTGCGGTGCCCGAGCCGGTGCCGGGGCATGAAACGTTCCACGAACCGGAGACCCCTCGCGAGGCGGCCCCGGGGCAGGCGTCCTCGCCCCAGGCGGGAACCGGACCGGGGAGCATCGACGCGGGAGACACGCTGTCCCTCCTGATCGGGACGGCGGGGGCGTCGGCGGATGAGGGGACGATCGCCTGCGGGGACGACCGCCGGGGTCTGCTCGCGGCGCTCGCCCGGCTGTGGACGCTCGGCTGCCCGGTGGACTGGTCCGCCCTCGACCCCGACCATCCCCTGCAGCGCCTGCCCGTCCCGGGAGGACACCGCCACGCCCCGGCGTCGATCGTCCCCGTTCCCGACTTCCCCCCGTCGTCTTCCGCGTCGCGGGAGGTGAAACGGGAGAGTACGCCGGCAGTCCCGGAGGGCCTGCCGGAGCCCGCCGAGCCGCTTCGCGGGCCCGGCGCTGTCCCGTACTCGTTCTGGGTGCTGGAGCAGCTCGCCGGGTCGAGCGGGGTGTCCAATCTGGCGGTGGCGTTCAGGACCCGCGAGCCGTTGCGCAGGTTCCCGCTGCAGATCGCGGTGAACCGGCTGCTCAAGCGGCATCCGGCGCTGCGCCTGCGGTTCCCCGTGGTGGACGGCGCGCCCGTGCGGCACCTCACCGCCCCGCAGGACGCGCAGATCAAGCTGGCGAACGGGGAGACCACGGAGGAGACGCTCATCGCCGACCTCCAGAGGTTCCTGGACGAGCCCTTCGACCTGGGCCGCGACCTGCTCTTCCGGGCCGGGCACTTCGCACTGCCCGACGGAGGCGGGAGCGTGGTCTGCCTGGTGGCCCACCACATCGTCATCGACGCCACCTCGATGCAGTTCCTCGTCGAGGAGCTGGGCGGCTTCTACGACGCGCAGACGAGCCAGGAGCCCCTCCCCGCCGCGCTCTCCGGTGTCGCGCCCATGCTGGAGCCGGGGGAGGCGTCCCGGGAGTCGCTGGACTACTGGCTCGACCGGCTCAGGGACGTCGATCCGGCCGCGATGGTGTTCCCCGGCAGCAGGCCGTCGCCCGCCCGGCCCACCTTCGCCGGGCACACCTGCTCCTGGGAGGTGGACGCGGACACGCGGCGGGCGCTCGACACGTTGCGGACCGGCCTGCGTACCACCGACAACATCGTGCTGGCCGCCGCGTTCATGCTCACCCTGCGCGCCCACGGCGCCGGTCCGGAGCTGGTGGCCGCGATGCCGGTCACCACCAGGACGGCCGCGATGCGCGGCCACGTCGGCTACGGCGTCAGCACCCTGCCGATGCGGGTGCGCGCCGACCCGGACGAGGGTTTCGCCGCCCTGGTCAGGCGGGTCGAGGACGTCTTCTTCGAGGGGGTCGAGCACGCGGACGCCTCGGTGGAGGCGGTGCTGGTCGAGCGCGGGCACGGCACCGGAGACTGGAGGGTGCCGCTGTTCCGGCACATGTTCAACTACCGGCCGTGGACCGACGACCAGGTCAGCATCCTGGGCTCCGTCCCCGAGTACGTCGAGGACCTGTTCGACCGCAGCCGCCTGGACCTGCAGTGCATCGCGGTGCAGGAGCCCGGCAGGCTCACGCTCCGGGTCTGGCACAGTACGGAGGTCCACGACGAGGCCGAGATCGCCGCGTTCGTCGCGCGGATGACCGCGCTGCTGCGGCGTGCCGCCGAGGACGCGCACCGGCCGCAGCGGGAGCTGGATTCCCTCTCGGCGGCCGACCGGCGACTGCTCGACCGGCTCAACGACACCGCGCGGACCTGGGAGGGACCGGCCACCCTGCTGGAGCGGATCGTCACCCGCACGGGAGGCGTCCAGGAGGGCGCTCTTGAGACCCGTACCGGGACGGCGGTCCGTGACGGTGACGGGGAAGCCACCCGCGAAATTCGTGCCGTGACGGCCGTCCGTGACGGCGATCGGGAGATCACCTACGGCGAGCTGCTCGCCTGGGCGGCCGTCGTCAGGGACACCCTCGTGGCGCGTGGCGTCGGCCCCGGCGACATCGTGGCGCTCGGCTTGGGCCGTTCGGCGGAGATGGTCGCCGCCGTGCTCGGCGTCTGGGCGGCCGGAGCCGCCTACCTGCCGCTGGACCCGCGCCAGCCCGAGCTGCGCCTGGCCTACCAGGTGGAGGACTGCGGGGCCCGCCTGGTCATCGCCGACTCCGA
The DNA here is from genome assembly GCF_039537505.1 of Streptosporangium oxazolinicum. NCBI lineage: Bacteria > Bacillati > Actinomycetota > Actinomycetes > Streptosporangiales > Streptosporangiaceae > Streptosporangium > Streptosporangium oxazolinicum. The sequence continues at coordinate 395,783 of NZ_BAABAQ010000002.1, read as the reverse complement.
GGCTCCCTGGGCGGGTGAGGTCCCCGTACTCTCCATGCCGCAGGTCCCCGGAGCCGATGCGGCGGGTGGCGATGGCGCGTCCGCGCACCGGCTGGATCCGGCCGAGGTCGCCGCGACGGTCACCGGGGAGTCGATCGCCTACGTGATCTACACCTCGGGGTCCACCGGGAGGCCCAAGGGAGTGGCCGTCACCCACGGCAACCTGGCCAACCTCGTCCTCGACTTCGCTGACCGGCTCGGGACGGGCCCGGCCGACGCGGTGCTGTGGTCCACCACGACCTCCTTCGACATCTCGGCACTGGAGCTGATGCTCCCGCTCACCGTCGGCGGCACCCTGGTCGTCGCCTCCGACGACGACCAGCTCCAGCCGCGCAGGTTCCTGGAGCTCATCGCGGCGCGGGACGTACGCGTTGTGCAGGCCACCCCGACGGCCTGGCGGCTCGTCGCCCCCGAGGCGCGCGACGAGCTGGCCGGGCGCGTTGTGCTCTGCGGTGGAGAGCCCATGCCCGCCGCGCTCGCCACGGACCTGCTGGGCCTGGGCTGCCGGTTGTTCAACGTCTACGGGCCGACGGAGACGACCATCTGGTCCACCGCGGCCGAGATCCTCGGCCCCCCGGCCGACCCGGTGCCGATCGGGGTGCCGCTCGCCAACACCCGGATCTTCGTCAGGGACGCCGACGGGCGCGAGGCCCCGCCGGGCGTACCCGGCGAGCTGTGCGTGGCGGGCGACGGGGTGGGCGCCGGGTACGTCAACCGGCCCGAGCTGACCGCCGAGCGATTCGGCGAGCACCCGCACTACGGGCGCTTCTACCGGACCGGGGACATGGCCAGGCTCAGGTACGACGCGGCCCTGGAGCTGCTGGGCCGCGACGACCGACAGATCAAGCTGCGCGGGCACCGCATCGAGCTGGGCGAGATCGAGGCGGTGCTGCACCACCACGACGCCGTCAAGGTCGCGGCCGTCATCGTGCACGACGACCGGCTGGTGGCGTTCGTGCAGCCCACGGACCTGCCCGACGGGGAGACGGGAGCCGCCCTGCGCGAGGAGCTGTGGCGGTACGCGGGGACGCGGCTGCCGGACTACGCGGTCCCGTCGGGGATCGTCCTGGCCGACGAGTTCCCGACGACCGCGAACGGCAAGATCGACTACCGGGGGCTGACCGTACCCGAGGACGAGTCCCCGCCCGCCTCCCGCGCCCCGGCGAGCTCGGAACTCGCCGAGGGGGTGCTGCGGCTCTGGCGGGAGGCGCTGCGCCGCCCGGGACTCGGCGAGCACGACAACTTCTTCCTCAACGGGGGACACTCGGTGCTCGCCGTACGGCTGATCGCCCCGCTGGAGGAGCTCGCGGGCCGGGCGATCAACGTCCGCGCGGTCTTCGATCACCCCACCCCGGCCGAACTGGCCGCGTTCATCCAGGAAATCCAGGAAGGGGCGGGCTCTTGACCGCCTCCCCGGAGCGGGGGCCTGTCGTACGCCTCTCGGCCTCCTCCTCGGGGCCGGGTGGCCAGGCCCGCGTGCCGGGCTCCCCGGAATCCATCCCCGACGTCTTCGCACTGGAAGGACCCAGATGACCGCGCCGTGGTTCGTACCGGTGGGGGAGCGGCCCGGGGGCCGGATCCGCCTGTACACCTTCCCCAACGCGGGCAGCGGCCCCGCCTCGCTCACCGACCTGGCCGAACGGTTCCCCGGCGAGGTCGGCGTGTGGTCGGTGAACCTCCCCGGCCGCCAGGCCAGGCTGGCCGAGCCGCCGATCGAGGACCTCGACGCGCTCGTCGACGACCTGGCCCGGGACCTGCTGGCGACCGCCCGCGAGCCGTACGCGCTGTTCGGCTACTGCAGCGGCGCGCTGCTGGCCTACCTGGTCTGCCGCCGCCTGACCGAACTCGCCCCGGCCTCCGTGCCCTCGACGTCACCGGAGTCCGGGGGGCGGTGGCCGGAACGGCTGCTCGTGGGCTCCTTCGCCGCGCCGGACGTCACACTCCTGCTACGCAGGCTGCCGTCCCTGCCGTCGTGGCTCTTCTGGGACCAGCTGATCGAGCTGGGCGGGGTCCCGGCGGAGGTGGCCGAACGCGAGGTGCTCAGGCCGATCCTCGAACCCGCCCTCCGCGCCGACTTCGGGATGCTCGCCCGCTACCGGCACCGCCCGGGGCCGCCGCTGCCCGTGCCCGTCACCGTCCTGTACGGCAGCCGCGACGGCTCCATGTCGCGCGGCGGGCTGCTCGGCTGGCGCAGGCAGAGCGTCTCACGTCCGTCGATGCGCGAGCTCGACGCCTCACACTGGCTGGCCGAGGAGACCCCGGACCTGCTCGCCACCGTCATCGCAGAGGAGATCGGATGCGTCTCGGTTACAGCATGAGCTACTGGGGCGGCGCCGGGCTCGGTCCCGCCGACCACCTCACCCTGGTCCGCGAGGCCGAGCGGCTGGGCTACGAGTCGGTGTGGGCCGCCGAGACGTACGGCACCGACCCGGCGAGCCTGATGGCGTGGATCGCGGGCCAGACGGAGCGGATCGCGCTCGGTACCGGCGTGTTGCAGATGTCGGGCCGCAAGCCCGTGGTGGCGGCGATGACGGCCGCGACCATCGACCAGATCTCCGGCGGCCGGGCCCGGCTGGGCGTGGGCGTGTCGGGGCCGCAGGTCGTGGAGGGCTGGCACGGGGAGCGCTTCGACCGGCCGGTGGCCCGCGCCCGCGACTACCTGTCGGTGCTGCGGCTGGCCCTGGCCGGGCGCCCGGTGAGCTACTCGGGCGAGACCGTGACGCTGCCACTTCCCGGAGGGCAGGGCAAGGAGCTGTCCCTGGGCGTCTCCCCGGTCCAGAAGCACCTCCCCGTCTATCTCGGCGCGATGGGCCCGGAGACCACCGCGCTCGCCGGGGAGTTGGCCGACGGCTGGCTCGCGATCCACTTCCCGCCCGAGCACCTGGCCGAGCGCACGGCCCAGCTGCGCGCCGGAGCGGCGCGGGCGGGCCGCACCCTGGACGGCTTCGACGTCGCGCCGATGATCCTCACCCTCGTCGACGAGGACGAGGAACTGGCCTTTGACATGATGCGCCCCATGCTCGCCCTCTACCTGGGCGGCATGGGCTCGCGCCGTACCAACTTCTACAACCGCCTGGCCCGCTCCCTCGGCTTCGAGAAGGAGGCCGAGGCGATCCAGAAGGCGTTCCTGGCCGGGCGCCAGGGCGAGGCGATGTCGCTGCTCCCGGACGGCCTGGTCGACGCGATGACGATGTGCGGACCACCGGCCAAACTCCGCGAACGCGTCGCCGCCTACCGCGAGGCGGGCGCCACCTCCCTCGTCGTCGGCCTGGTCACCCCGACCCTCAGGCTCCGCCTGGAACAACTGGAACTGGTCGCGGAACTGGTCACCTGACCCGCAGGGTTCTGCCGGGATCGTGCGGGTTATGGCCCGTACGATCCCGGCAGATCACCTCGGGGCTCCCCGGCCGTCGAGGCGAGGGGTCGTCTCTCGTTCCGGGAGCTAGGCGTCGTTCTTCAGCCGTGTGACGAAGGCCGACCAAGCGTCACGGGTGAGGACGAGTTTGGGACCGCCGGGGTTCTTGGAGTCGCGGACGGCCACGACGTCGCCCAGGTCCGCGACCTCCACGCAGTCGCCGTTGCCTCCGCTGAGCGAGCTCTTGCGCCACGCGGCGGTGGTCAGGTCTACCGGGTTGGACATCCCGCGCCCCTTCGGCTGGACACTCACGCCAGGGTGTTCAGCGCGTTCATCAGCATAGTCGCCGTGTCGGCGGGGCTGAGGGCCGCCGCCCGGAGGTAGTCGAACACCGAGACGTACCGGCGGACGTTCACGGCGTCCTCCAGGCACAGGCCGCTGGACATGTTCTCCAGATAGATGACGTCCAGGTCGCTCGAAGCGGGAAAGCCCACGACGGTGAACGATCCGGTCATCGCCTGATGCGCCCCGGCCTGGTAAGGGAGGATCTGGAGCATCACGTTGGGCCGACGGCCGGCCTCGGCGAGGCGCTCGAACCGCTCGGCGGTGATCTGGGCCGTTCCCACCGCTGTCTCGGCACGCCGCCCGCCCCGGCTCACCGCGTATGGAGCCGGTCCGGTACGGAGCCGGCCGGGGCGGGTCCGTCGCCGCCGAGGCGGTGTGTCGCGTCGGCCTGGTCCAGGAGCATCCGCCGGGCCAGCCGGGCCAGCTCCCTGGTGGCCGGCGACAGGTGGCTCGACTCCCGCTTGACGAAGGCGATCGTGTCGTACAGCGGTTGCTCGAACGGGACGATCCCCACGTTCTTCGGGCACACCGGGCTGGCGGCCACGGCGCGGGACACGAAGGTGTCCCCGATGCCCCTGGCCACCAGGCTGAGGGCGGCCTCGACGTGCTCGACCTCGATCCACGGATCGAGTTTGAACCCGGCCAGCTGCGAGCGCTCGGCCATCTGGCGCCGCGTGGGATCGTTCCATCCGGCGTGGGCGTCGTAGAGGATCAGGCGTGCCTCGGCCAGCCCGGCGATGGTCATCGGTGAGCGCAGCCGCTCGGGGTGGGCGCTGGCGTAGACGACCTCGTCGCGGATCAGCGGCGTCACCTTCAGGTCCGCGTCGTCGATCGGCAGGACGACGATGCCCGCCTCCAGGGTCCTTCGCGCCACGGCCGAGGCGACGTCGACCGAGTTGAGGCCGACCAGCCGCACCCGTACCTCGGGGTAGCGGGTGTGGAAGCGCTCGACCAGGTCCGACAGCAGGTAGTAGTCGGCGTTGCGCAACAGGCCGAAGGTGGCCACCCCGCCGCTGAGGGTCTGCAGGGAGCGCAGCGCCTGGCTGCCCGCGTCCGCCGCCGCCACGGACTGCTCGGCGAAGGCCAGCAGTTCCTGACCCGCCGGGGTCAGCGCCAGGCGACGGCTGTTGCGGACGAACAGGTGCACCTTGTGCTCGTCCTCCACCCGCCGGATGAGTTCGGAGACCGAGGCCTGGGCGACCCCCAGCTCGACTGCGGCCGCGGTGAACGAGCCGGTCCTGGCGGCCGCCAGGAACGCTCGGAGCTGGTTCAGAGTCATAGGGAAACCCTATGATCATCACAGGTAATGTCAAGGTTGTCCATGGTTGCCGCCGTTCATAATATGTCTGCATGGAATTTGGCAAGCACGTACTTGCGGACCTTGAGGGTTCATATCGCCTGCTCAAGACCCCTAAGGCCGCTGCCGGCAACGAGCGGCGCGATGCCGCGGTGAGCGCGCGCGTCTCTGAGATCTTGCTTGCCATCGAGAACGATGGTATGGACGCGGTCCTGCGCTACGCCCGGGAGCTCGACGGCTGGACCTCCGATCGGGTCGAACTCGACGAGGCCGCCATCCGGTCCAGTGGAGACGCCCTGAGCCCGGAGCTGCGCTCGGCCCTGGAACTCGGTGCCGAGCGCACCCAGGCGTTCGCGAGGCGGCAGCGCGAGCACCTGACGGACTTCGAGGTGGAGCTGGTGCCCGGCCTGGTGACCGGGCAGCGCTACATCCCGGTCGACCGGGTGGGCGCCTACCTGCCCGCGGGCCGCTTCCCGCTGCTGTCCAGCGCGTTCATGACCGTCGGGGTGGCCAAGGCGGCCGGGGTCCCCACCGTCCTGGCCTGCACCCCGCCGCGCCCCGACGGCACCCCCGACCCCGCGGTGCTCTACGCGGCGCACCTGAGCGGGGTCGACCGCGCCTACGTCCTCGGCGGCGTGCAGGCGCTGGCCGCGATGGCCTTCGGCCTGCTGGGGGAGCGGCCGGTGGACATGCTGGTCGGCGCGGGCAACGCCTACGTCGCCGAGGCCAAGCGGCAGCTCTTCGGCCGGGTGGCGATCGACCTGCTCGCCGGTCCCTCGGAGGTGGCGGTGATCGCCGACGAGAGCGCCGACGTCGAGCTGGTCGCCGCCGACCTGCTCGGCCAGGCCGAGCACGGTCCCGAGTCGCCGGCCGCGCTGGTCACCACGTCCGAGTCGCTCGGCCACGCGGTGATCGCCGAGGTCGAACGCCAGCTGCGGACCCTCGCGACCGTCGACATCGCGGGCCCGGCGTGGCGCGACTTCGGCTCGGTCACCTGGGCGGCGAGCCGCGAGGCGGCGATCGAGCTCATGGACGACCTGGCGCCCGAGCACCTTGAGGTGATCACCTCGGACGACGCCTTCTACTACGAGCGGCTCAGGAACTACGGTTCGGTCTTCCTGGGGGCGTGGAGCACCGTCGCCTACTCCGACAAGGGCATGGCGGGCACCAACCACGTACTCCCCACCAGGGGCGGGGCCCGGCACAGCGCGGGCCTGTCGGTGTCGCGCTTCCTGAAGCCGCTGACCTTCCAGAGGCTCGCCGAGTCGGCCACCGCGGCCGTCGCCGGCGCCGTCGACGTCATCTCCGAGTACGAGGGCATGGCGGCCCACCGTGCCACCGCGACCCTGCGCTTGGAACGGTCGAAAGCGTAGACGGCGGATCCACCACGAGACGGACCTCCCACGTCCGGCAGATGGGAGGCCCGGTGACACGCCCGGCCCCCGAGGCCGCGCCCCCTGAGTTCCACACAGAGAGGCAGACGATGACACATCTGCTAGAAGCGCGCGGGATCCTCAAACGGTACGGCCACGTCGAGGTCCTGCGCGGGACCGACTTCTCCGTCGACGCCGGTCAGGTGGTCGCCCTGATCGGTGACAACGGCGCCGGGAAGAGCACCCTGGTCAAGATCCTGTCAGGGGTGATCCAACCCGACGGCGGGCAGATCCTGCTCAACGGCGAGCCGGTGAGCTTCTCGTCTCCCATTCACGCCCGGGACATGGGCATCGAGACCGTCTACCAGGACCTGGCCCTCGCCCCCGACCTGGGCCCGGCCGAGAACGCCTACGTGGGCCGCGAGCTGCTCAAGCCCGGCCTCCTCGGCAAACTCGGGGTCCTGGACAAGGCCAGGATGCGGCGTGAGGCCGCCAGGACGTTCGTCTCGCTGGGCACCGACGTCAAGGACCTGGACGCCCCCGTCGCGGCCCTCTCCGGCGGCCAGCGCCAGAGCGTGGCGATCTGCCGGTCCGTCATGTGGGCCAAGGGCCTGGTGTTCATGGACGAGCCCACGGCGGCGCTGGGCGTGCGTCAGACCCGCCGCGTGCTCGACCTCATCCGGCGCGTCGCGGACAGCGGGGTCGCCGTCGTCCTGATCAGCCACAACATGCCCGAGGTGCTGGAGGTCGCCGACCACGTCCAGGTCCTGCGGCTCGGCCTGCGGGCGGCGCGGTTCCAGGCGTCGGAGGCGACCGTGGACAAGCTGGTGGGCGCCATGACCGGTTCGCTGCAGGAGGCGTCATGACCATGCTGAACGGAGAGCGGTCCGGGGAGACCGGGCACGGAGAGCACGGCACGGAGCCGCTCGACGCCGTGGCGGCCACGATGTCGCCCCGCGCCCGTGCCACCAGGCGAGCCCTGTCGTCGTCGCCGTTCTACATGGCGCTCGTCCTTCTGGGGCTCGTCGTCGTCTTCGTCACGCTGGCCCCCGGCACCTTCCCGACCACGGCCAACGCCAGGAACATCGTCAATGACGCCGCGACGCTGCTGGTGATGGCGGTCGGGATGACCTTCGTCATGGTCGCGGCGGGATTCGACCTGTCGATCGGCTCGGTGCTCGTCTTCGGCGGCATCTGCGGCTCCAAGACGATGACCTGGCTCGGCACCGACGACTACTGGACGATTCTGGCCGGCCTGGTCGCCTCGATGGCCGGCGGTCTGGCCTGGGGGTTGTTCAACGGGTTCTGCGTCACCCGGCTGAGGGTCCCCGCCCTGATCGCGACCCTCGGCTCCATGGGGGCGGCGCTCGGGGTCGCGCAGCTCATGACGAACGGCAACGACGTCAGGGACGTGCCGCTGACCCTGATCAGGTTCTCCACCGGAAGCTTCCTCGGGTTCGGCTACCTGGTGTGGCTCGCGCTGGCCGTGGTGATCGTCGGCGGCCTCGTGCTGGCACTGACCCGCTTCGGCCGTCACACCTACGTCATCGGCTCCAACGAGGAGGCGGCCCGCCGCGCCGGCATCGACGTCCGGCGCCACATGCTCAAGCTGTACGCGCTCAGCGGGCTGCTGGCCGGACTGGCCGGGATGATGTCGCTGGCCCGTTTCGCCACCACCACCATCGGCGGCCACACCCAGGACGCGCTGGAGGTCATCACCGGGGTCGTCCTGGGAGGCACCAGTCTCTTCGGCGGCGCCGGAACGATCGTCGGCACCGTGATCGGCATCTTCGTTCCCGCGGTGCTGCAGAACGGTTTCGTCGTCAAGAACGTGCAGCCGTTCTGGCAGGAGGTCGCGATCGGATTCATCTTGATCGCGGCCGTGTACATCGACCAGCTCAAACGTCGCACTCGCGACCGCACCTGACCAGAACGGAAATATCATGAAAAACTTCCTCAAGATGGGACTCGCCGTTACCGTCGTCCTCTCGACGGGCCTCGCCGCGGGCTGCTCGTCGGAATCCGGAACGGCCGCCACCTCGGGCGCGAACACGGAGGCCGCCAAGCTCGGCAAGATCGTCTACATTCCCGGCCTGACCGGCAACCCCTTCTACTCCACGGTGAGCTGCGGCGCCGGCACCGAGGCCAAAAAGCAGGGGGTCGAGTTCACCACCCAGGGGGCCTCGACCTTCGACGTGGCCAAGCAGACCGAGATCGTCAACGCGGTCGTGGCCGGCAACCCCGGGGCCATCATGATCTCGGTCACCGACCCCAAGGCGATGATCGTTCCGCTCGCGCAGGCCAAGGCGGCCGGTATCAAGATTATTGGCATCGACGGCGACCTTGAGGACACCGGCGTGATGACCACGAACATCCAGTCCGACGGCGTCCAGGGCGGGATGCTCGCGGGCGAGGCGCTGGCCAAGCTCGTGGGCGGCAAGGGCTCGGTGATGGCGATCGACAACGCCACCGGCTCCCTGGTGTCGAAGGCCCGTACGGACGGCTTCCAGCAGGCGATCGCCAAGTATCCGGACATGAAGTTCCTGGGCATCCAGTACTCCAAGAACGAGACGGCGAAGGCGGCCTCGATCGCCTCCACCACGGCGACCACCAACCCCGACCTGGTGGGCATCTTCACCGCCGAGACCAACAACACCGAGGGCGCCATCACCGGCCTGCGCGAGGCCGGCAAGACGGGCAAGGTCCGGCTGGTCGGCTACGACACCTCCGAGCCCATCGTCAAAGCCCTCAGGGACAAGGTCCTCGACGGGACCGTCGTCCAGTACCCGTACGGCGAGGGCGTCCTCGGTGTGCAGTCGGCCGTCGCGGCCATGCGGGGCGAGCCGGTCGAGCGCAACCAGCGGGCCGACGCGGTCTTCGCCACCCCGGAGAACGTCGACACACCCAAGGTCAAGCAGTACATCTACGACGTGAACTGCAGCGCCTCATGACAGCCGGGAACGGGGCGCCCGAACGCGCGGACGAGCGGCCCACCCCGCCCGGATCTCCGGAGGGGAAGACGTCCCCGGGCGGGAAGGCCGCGCCGTCCGCGGAGGCCCGCCCGGTGATCATCGGCCCGCACCTCACCGACGCGCCCTCCGGCCGCGTCATGCCCGCGGACTTCTCCATCGCCGTACGGCCGGGGACCGGCTCCTCCACCCTGCGGGCCGACCGCGAGCGCGGCGAGCGCCGCCAGTCGATGCGGGGGTTCGAGGACACCTACGTCGACATCGTCGACTACATCATCCGGATCACCCACCGGATCTGGGAAGACCAGGACATCGGCTACATCTACGACACCTACTCGCCCGGATGCTTCGTCTACGACGACAGCGGCGCCCACTACGGGGTGGAGCGCGTGGTCGCCGCGACGGTCCAGGGCATCCACGCCTTCCCCGACACCAGGTCGTGGGCCGACGACGTGATCTGGGCCGGCGACGACGAGCAGGGCTTCGTCACCTCGCATCGCTACATCACCACCGGCCACCACCTGGCGCCGTGGCGCTGGGGAGGGGCCACGGGCCGCAGGGTCGACATGTGGGGCATCGCGAACTGCGTGATCCGCGAGAACGAGATCTTCGAGGAGTGGGTGCTCTACAACATGTGCTCGAAGCTCGCCCAGCTCGGGATCGACGTGGCCTGGGCCGCGCGCGAGTACGGCAACGAGCTCGCGAGCGCGACGGCCGACCGGCACCTGCCCGAGTCGGAACGCCTGATCGGCGGGCGCAGCCCGGAGTACTACCCGGCGTCCGCCTCCGGGGACGGCTTCGACGTCGAGCACTTCGTCCGCGGCCTGTTCCACAACGTCTACAACCGGCGCGACCTGAGCGCCGTGGACCGCGCCTACTCCCAGGCCGTCCGCTGGAAGGCCGCCTCCGGCCGCGCCGGGTACGGCCGGGCGGACGTCAAGGGGATGGCCCGCGGCCTGCTGGCCACCTTCCCCGACCTGGGCATGCACGTCGACGAGGTCCACTGGATGGGCAACGAGGCCGAGGGCTTCCGGGTCTCCGTCCGCTGGACCGCGCTCGGCACCCACCGCGGGTACGGCCTGTACGGCGCGCCGAGCCACCGGCGGGTCCACCTGTGGGGGATCAACCAGCTCTACATCACCGCCGGTCGCGTCACCGAGGACTGGATGATGTTCAACGAGTTCGACGTGATGGCCCAGATCCTCAGCGACGAGCCCCCCGCGATGGTTCCCTGACCCCGGCCGGGCGGGCATGGAAGGAGTCGGCGTGGTCCGCGTCGTGTGCTGTCAGCTCGCGCCGCTGATCGGGGACCTTCCCGCCAACCGGCGGGCCTCGGCGGCGGCCGTACGGAACGCCGTGGGACTCGGCGCGGACGTCGTCGTGCTGCCCGAGCTGGTGACGTCCGGATACGTGTTCGCCTCCGTGGACGAGGCCCGGACGGTGGCGGTCGGCACCGGCCACCCGGTCTTCTCCGACTGGGCGGACGCGGTGGCCGGCACCGGCTCGATCGTGGTGGGCGGCTTCTGCGAGCTCGGCGACGACGGACACCTGTACAACAGCGCGGCCGTCGTCGACGCCGGCGGCGTCCGGCTCGTCTACCGCAAGACCCATCTCTGGGACCGGGAGAAGCTGATCTTCCGGCCCGGGTCCGCGCCGCCGCCGGTGATCGACACCGCGGCCGGTCGCCTGGGGGTGCTCATCTGCTACGACATGGAGTTTCCCGAGATGACCAGGACGCTGGCCCTGGGCGGCGCCGACCTGGTGGCCGTCCCGACGAACTGGCCGTTGGTGGCGCGCCCCGAGGGGGAGCGTCCGCCGGAGGTCGTGGCCGCGATGGCCGCGGCGCGGGCCAACCGGATGTTCGTCGCCTGCTGTGACCGGTCCGGCCGCGAACGTGGCCAGGACTGGACCGAGGGCACCGCCGTCGTCGACGCCTCGGGCTGGGTCGTGGCGACCGCCGGTCCCGGCGGTCTGGCCGTGGCCGACCTCGACCTGGGGCGGGCGCGGGACAAGAGGCTGTCCGAGCGCAACGACGCGCTGGCCGACCGCCGCCCCGAGCTGTACGCGGGCCCGCCCGGCACCGGCACCGGCACCGGCACCGCCCCGTCCCCGGACCACACGTCGTGGGTGAGACCACCGGTCCACCCATCCGATCAGACCACCGGCACCTGAGCGTGCCGTCGCAGGGAAGGTTTTCATGATCCAGAAGTTGAAGCAGGCGGCGGACGGCACCGGCGAGGGTTCCGGCACCGGCCGCCCGGAGGTCCAGGCGACCGTGTCCGGCATCCTGGCCGACGTGCGCGAGCGCGGGGACGCCGCCGTACGGGAGTACTCGGAAAAATTCGACGGGTGGTCGCCGGAGTCGTTCCGGCTCTCTCCCGAGCGGATCGCGGAGATCGTCTCCACGGTTCCCCCGCAGGTCATCGAGGACATCGAGTTCGTCCAGTCGCAGGTCCGCCGGTTCGCCGAGCATCAGCGCACCTCGCTGACCGACTTCGAGGTCGAGACGCTCCCCGGTGTCCGGCTGGGGCAGCGCAACGTCCCGGTGTCCGCCGTGGGCGCGTACGTGCCCGGCGGGCGCTACCCCCTGACGGCGTCGGCGCACATGACGATCGTGACCGCCAAGGTCGCCGGCGTGCCGAGGGTGGTCGCCTGCACCCCGCCGATCCGCGGCGAGATCCCGGCCGCGACCGTCGCCGCGATGGCGATGGCCGGCGCGGACGAGATCTACCTCCTCGGCGGGGTGCAGGCCATGGCCGCGCTGGCGGTGGGCACGGAGACCGTGGAACGGGTCGACATGATCGCCGGTCCGGGCAACGCCTACGTCGCCGAGGCCAAGCGGCAGCTGTTCGGCGAGGTCGGGATCGACCTGTTCGCCGGTCCGACCGAGATCCTGGTCATCGCCGACGACGAGGCCGACCCCTTCGTGGTCGCCGTCGACCTGCTCAGCCAGGCCGAGCACGGCCCCGACTCGCCCGCGGTGCTGGTGACCACGAGCGAGCCGCTCGCCCGCGAGGTCGCCGAGCACGTCGAGCGCATCCTGGTCGACATGCCGACCAGGGACATGGCGGGACCGGCGTGGCGCGACCACGGGCAGATCCTGGTCGTCGGCGACCTGGACGAGGCCTTCGCGGTCGCCGACTCCTTCGCCTCCGAGCACGTCCAGGTCCTCACCCGTGACCCGCGCCAGGCGCTGGAGAAGATGCGCCACTACGGCGCGCTGTTCCTGGGCGAGGGCACCTGCGTCTCCTACGGCGACAAGGTGATCGGCACCAACCACGTGCTGCCGACCCGGGGCAGCGCCCGCTTCACCGGCGGTCTGTGGGTCGGCAAGTACCTTCGGACCGTCACCTACCAGGAGGTCGTCGACCCCGCGTCGAGCGCGTTCCTCGGTGAGATCTGCGGCCGGGCCTCCCGGGTGGAGCTGTTCGAGGGGCACGCCCGTTCGGGCGACGTGCGCGCGGCCAAGTACGGCGGCGGGCACCTGGACTGGAGCGAGCACCGGTTCGAGAAGACCGCCGATGCCTGAGCGCGACGGCGCCGGAACGGGCACGAGCCCGAGCGCCGCACCGGGCACCGGCGCGAGCATCGGAGCGGGCGGGTCGTCGGTGCCCGGACGCGACGACGCCGGACGGGCCGGGCCGGCGGGCCGCACCGCCCTGGTGACCGGGGCCGGCAACGGGCTCGGCAGGGCGATCACCCTCGCCCTGGCCGGCGACGGCGTCCGGGTGATCGTCGTCGGCCGCCGCCGGGAGCCGCTGGAGGAGACGGCGGCCCTGGCGGCGGGCCTCGGCACGCCGTGCCGGGTCGCGGTCGCCGACGTGGCCGACCCCGCCTCGGTCGACACCCTCGCCGCGGAGCTGGCGGACGAGAACGTCTCGATCCTGGTCAACAACGCGGGCGTGGCCGGTCCGGTCAAGCCGCTGGTCGAGATCGAGCCGCACGAGTGGGACGAGGTGTTCGCGGCCAACGTGCGGGGCGTCTACCTGATGTGCCGGGCCTTCCTGCCGCCCATGGTGCGCAGGAGGGACGGGGACGTGATCAACCTCGCCTCGGTCAGCGGCAAGCGCCCCCTGGCCCTGCGGACGCCGTACTGCGCGTCCAAGACGGCGGTGATCGGGCTGACCACCACGCTGGGCGCGGAGGCCGGCCCGGCGGGGGTGCGGGTCAACAGCCTCTCGCCCGGCCCGGTCAGGGGGGAGAGGATGCGGCGCAACTTCAGGCTGGAGGCGCGGAGCCTGGGCATCACCGAGGCCGAGTCCGAGCGCGCCTTCGTCTCCCGCGCCGCCCTCGGCCGTCTGGTCGAGGAGGACGAGGTCGGGCAGGCCGTGGTCGCGATGCTGCGGATGACCGGGCTGCACTGCGCGGACATCGACCTGTCGGCGGGAATGGTCGGGCGGTGACCCGCGCGGGAGCCGGCCGGGAGCCGCTGGTGCTGCTCAGCGGCATGCTGGGCGACGCCTCCCTGTGGGAGGAGGTGACCCCCCGCCTCGCCGGGCGGGTCCTCGCCCTTCCCGCCCGCATCGACCTGGACGACTCGGTGGCCGCGATGGCGGCCCGGGTGCTGGCGGACGCCCCCGGGCGGTTCGCCCTCGCCGGTCACTCCCTGGGAGGCATCGTCGCACTGGAGGTCATCCGGCGGACGCCGCACCGGGTGACCCGGCTCGCGGTGCTCAACGCCAGCGGCCGGGGGCCCTCCCCGGCCCAGCTGGCCGCGTGGGAGGCCTGGCGCGACCGGGTGACGGCCGGGGGCTTCGACGCCGTGGCGGCCGAGCTCGCGGTCGCCACCCTGCCCGGTCCGCGCCGCGCCGCGCCGGACCTCGTCGCGAGGAACGAGCGGATGGCGCGTACCGTCGGCGGGGACGGGCTGCTGCGGCAACTGGCCGCGCAGCGGACCAGGCCCGGCAGCCTGGGGGCTCGGGGCGGTCTGAGCGGGGTCGGCGTCCCGGTGCTGGTGCTGGGCGGCGAGCTCGACGAGGTGTGCCCGCCGCCGCTCCAGCGCGAGCTGGCCGCCGCCTTCGGGCGTACCGCGCCCGATGTGACCGGCGTGGACGGTGGGTTCGGCGGGCGCGGAGGCGGGTCCGTCGGGTCCGGAGAGGCTGGGGGGCCCGCCGAACTCGTCATCCTCGCCGACGCCGGGCACATGACACCGATCGAGCGCCCCGAGGCGGTGGCGGCCGAACTGTCACGCTGGCTGGACCGGCGCTCCTGACAGCGGCGTGCCGGACCAGACGTGGGGAATCGGGGGAGGGGCGGGGCCCGATCGACACCGGGAGCACCGGGCCGCGCCCGCCTCGCCGGTTCCCTCACACGGATCGTCCGGTGTCGTTCGGCCCGTGGGTGCCGCGCTCGACGGGGGTCACCGGATGGATCACGAGGCGGCCGGCGCCGCTCCACCCGCCGATGCGCTCCCCGAGCAGGGTCACCGCGCTGTGCAGCATGTCGTCGAAGGGCACGTGGACGGTGGACAGCGCGACGGTCGGCCAGGCGGCCTGCTCCAGGTCGTCGAAACCGATCACCGCGAGGTCGCCGGGGACCCGAAGGCCCAGCTCGTGCGCGGAGTTCATGGCACCCAGCGCGATGATGTCGTTCGCGCAGAACAACGCGGTCGGCGGGGCCGCGCCCTCCATGAGCGCCGGGACCGACTCCCGTCCGTGGTCGAAGTCGAACCTCCCGTACCGGACCAGCGTCTCGTCCAGCTCCACCCCCGCCTCCGCCAGCAGGCCGCGGAAGCCGGCCTCGCGGTCACGGCCCGTGCTGGTGGTGGCCGGGCCGAGGAGCGCGCCGATGCGGCGGTGCCCGGCCCGCAGCAGCATGCGCGCGGCCGCCGCGCCTCCGGCGCGGTTGTCGGCGACGCAGGAGTCGAGTTCCGTGCCCTCGACGTAGCGGTGCAGCAGCACGGCCGGTACCCCGCGGCGTCGTAGCAGGGCGGGCAGCGAGGAGTCGAGTGACACGGTCGACAGGATCACGCCGTCGACGCCGCCGCCCGCCACCTGGCTCTCGATGTTCTGCGTGTCGCCGTGCCCGGCGACGAGGGTCAGCCGGTAGTCGCGCTCCGCGAGCTGGTCGTAGAGCCGCCTGACCAGCAACGCCCACAGCGGGTTGTCGAGGTCGACGACCATCGCGATGCGCCGGGTGCTGCGGGTGGACAGGTCGCGGGCGCGTTCGCTCGGCACGTAGTCGAGCTCGGCCGCCACGGCGGCCACCCGGCGCACCGTCTCGGCCCCGATGCTCGGATCCCCGCGAAGCGCCCGTGAGACCGTCGACTGCGACACTCCCGCGGCCTTCGCCACGTCGAAACTGGTGACCTTCATCCCATCGCTTTCCGCGTCCGGTCCGATAGCGCGCGTGGGTTCAGTATCCGCCAGAAGCCGGCGATCGCGGGGATCCGCCGCGGACCGCGCCGATGTGCCCGGCCGCGGCGCCGCGGATCAGCGCCACGTCGTTGCCGGGAGTCACCAGGTCGTAGCCGAGGTCCGCCATCCGCCGGGCCGCCGTCCCGTCGGCGCAGAAGACCCCGGCGAAGACCCCCGCCGCATGGGCCTCGGCCACGACACGGCGCAGCGCGGCGTCCACCTCGGAGGGCGGGACCGCGAGGCCGGGCGTGACGCCGAGGGAGAGGGCGAGGTCGTTCGGCCCGACGTAGACGCCGTCGAGGCCGGGAACGGCGAGGATGGCCTCCAGTGCCTCCAGCGCGGCCGCCGACTCCACCATCGCCCAGGTCATGACCGTCTCGCCGGAGTCCGTGGCGTAGCCGGGGCCGCCGCGTACTCCGGCGCGGGCCGGGCCGTAACTGCGGATCCCGGTCGGTGGGTAACGGCAGGCGGCCACGAAGGCGGCGGCCTGCTCCGCGGTGTCGACGCCGGGGCAGACGATGCCGTGGGCGCCCGCGTCGAGCAGCTTGCCGATGACCGCCGGGTCCCGCGAGGGGGCGCGGGCCATCGGGACGGCCGGGCCCGCGTCGATCGCCTGCAAGAGCCGGATCGCGCCGTCGACGCCGAACATGCCGTGTTGCAGGTCGACGGTGACCGCGTCGTAGCCGCTGTGCGACAGCACCTCCGCGATGTAGCCGCTGTCGGCCGACAGCCAGGCGTTGACCGCGGTCCCGCCCCCGCCCATCAGTGAACGCAGCCGGTTGGCGCCCATCGCGGCTCCTTGATCTATGCCTACGTATGCGCATCACGATAGCGCACTCAACGGTGGGGCGAGAGGGCCCAGCCGCAAGAATCCTTTCCGATCTGGAGATTTCTGCTGCTACAAGGCGTTGATGAGGACACCTGACCGCCCTCCGGTCTTGACAGACAGCTATCCGGGCGACAAATAATGCATACGTATGCACAACCAAGGAGACCCGTCTTGTCACGTTCTGTCAGCAGCCAGGAGCTTTCCGCCCGCACCATCTTCCGCAAGGACCTCGTCGCCGACGAGGCGGCCTTCCTCGACACCCGCATCCCGGGGTCCGACCGCAAGGTCAACTACCCGCTGATCGGCCCCGGCGTCTCCGAGAACGCCAAGCAGGTCATCCCGGTGACCGAGCCGCACGGGTTCAACCTCGGCGCCGCGGTCATGCCCGCGGGGGTCGTCAACAACCTGCACCTGCACTTCACCGCGGAGGTCTTCTGCTGCTTCGCGGGCGAGTGGCGGTTCCGCTGGGGCGTGCGCGGCGACGAGGGCGAGGCCCTGGTCCGTGCCGGGGACGTGATCTCGATCCCCACCTGGATGTTCCGCGGCTTCACCAGCCTGTCCGACGACGCGTGGCTGTTCACCGCCCTGGGCCGGGACGTGAGCGGCGGCCTGATCTGGGCGCCGTCCGTCATCGAGGAGGCGGCCAGGTACGGCATGCACCTGGGCGCGGACAACAAGCTGATCGAGACCGCGCCCGGACAGGTGCCCGAGGGCGTCGAGCTGTCCAGGCCGCTGAGCGACGAGCAACTCGGCCTGCTGCGGCACGTCACCGTCGAGGAGATGCGGGAGCGGCTGGCCACGCCGCAGGACCTGCGATGGTGCGACGAGCCGTTCCTGGACTCCCGGCTCCCGGGCGGCGGGGCCCGGCTGGCCCTCGTGGTCGGGTACGGGCTGACCGAGGACCGCGCCCAGTCACCGAGGGTGAGCGATCCGCACGGGTTCAGCCTGGCCTGGCTGCGCGCCGAGCCTGGCCAGGGTGTCTCGCGGCACACGGTCGACGAGTCACAGGTGCTGATCGTCAAGGAGGGCACCCTGCGGGTGACGCTCAACCAGGACGAGCCCGTCTCCACCGAGCTCGGTCCGTACGACACCCTGTCGATCCCGCCGGGCGCCTGGCGTTCCTTCGCCGGTGTCGGCGAGACGGCCGCCCAGGTGGTCGTGCTGACCGGTGGTGACGGGCGTACACGCATCGGATGGGACCCGGCCGTGGTGGAGGAGGCCCGCGCGACGGGCGTCGCGATCGACGCGAACGGCTACGTGGCCCCGGCCGCCCTGGTCGCTCGCTGATCGGGAGGGGACGGGCGGGGAGCGAGGCAACCGTGGGGAGCCGGCGGGGTGAGAACCCCGCCGGACACCCGGGCCACTGGAGGGTGACGTCGAAGCGGTCGACGAGCACGTGGGTGCCCGTCGGAATACCGGGGCTCGATCGGTCCGGTCCAGCGGCCGGCGAAGCCGTCGACGCCGATCGACGGTGCCGGGGAGCCGCCGGGTCGACGACGCGATCAGCGGGGACGGTGCCGCTCGTACGAGTGTCGGCCGCGTGGAGTCCTTTCCTGTGGGTGGATGCGATCAGCTCGCGGCCGCGCGCCCGCCGCTACGGGCCGCGGTGAACCGGACAGGACGTTCGCCCACCCGTCCTGCTGGAGAGCACGACCCGCTGCCGAGCCGGGATCCTCCGGACGTGGCCGGGGGAGATCGGCGGTGATGCGGATGTAACAGCCGGGCGCGGGCGTCTGTGACATCTACGTAACGCCTGTTTCTTATGTTTCCGTCGTTGGATCCGCCCGATGCGGCTTTGGCGTTCCCGCTGTTCGGCGGAGGGCGTCACGGGCCCCTGCTCAGGGAGAAGGGACCTATGACGGCGTCGGAGAAAGTGAAGACGGTCTGCTCCTACTGTGGTGTCGGCTGCGGGATCGTCCTGGAGGTGGACGGGCGGCGCAGGGTCGTCAGGGCCTCCGGCGACAGGAGCCACCCGGCCAACGCCGGTCGGCTGTGCACCAAGGGCGCCACCACCGCGGACATGCTCGCCGCGCCCGGCCGCCTCGAAAACGGGCTGGTCAGGCCGGACCGGGGCGCCGAGCCCGTACCGACCGGCGTGGACGCGGCGATCACCGAGACCGCCCGGCGGCTGCGACGGATCCTGGACGAGCACGGGCCGGACGCGCTGTCGTTCTACGTGTCCGGCCAGATGACGCTGGAGGCGCAGTATCTGGTCAACAAGCTCGCCAAGGGCTTCGTCGGCACCAACCAGATCGAGTCCAACTCCCGGCTGTGCATGGCCAGCGCGGGCAGCGGCTACAAGCTGTCGCTGGGGTCGGACGGCCCGCCCGGCTCCTACGAGGACTTCGACCAGGCCGACCTGTTCTTCGTGATCGGCGCGAACATGGCTGACTGCCACCCGATCCTGTTCCTGCGGATGATGGACCGGGTCAAGGCCGGTGCCAGGCTCATCGTGGTCGATCCCCGCCGTACCGCCACCGCCGACAAGGCCGACCTGTTCCTGCGGATCAGGCCGGGCACCGACCTCGCCCTGCTCAACGGGCTGCTGCACCTGCTGGTCGAGGGCGGCCACGTCGACCACGAGTTCGTCGAGCGCTACACCGAGGGCTGGGAGGCGATGCCGGACTTCCTGCGGGACTACCCTCCCGAGACGGTCGCCGCCCTCACCGGCATCCCCGAGGACGACCTGCGCCGGGCGGCCGAGTGGATCGGCGCGGCGGGGGAGTGGATGAGCTGCTGGACGATGGGGCTCAACCAGAGCACGCACGGCACCTGGAACACCAACGCGCTGTGCAACCTGCACCTGGCCACCGGCGCGATCTGCCGCCCCGGCAGCGGCCCGTTCTCCCTCACCGGCCAGCCCAACGCGATGGGCGGGCGCGAGATGGGCTACATGGGGCCCGGCCTGCCCGGCCAGCGCTCGGTGCTGGTGGCGGAGGACCGCCTCTTCACCGAGGAACTGTGGAACCTGCCGCCGGGCACCCTGCGCACCGAGGTCGGCCAGGGGACCGTCGAGATGTTCTCGCGCATGGCCGAGGGCGAGATCAAAGCGTGCTGGATCATCTGCACCAACCCGGTCGCCAGCGTCGCCAACCGCAGGACCGTCATCGCGGGCCTGGAGGCCGCCGAGTTCGTCGTCACCCAGGACGTCTTCGCCGCCACCGAGACCAACGCCTACGCCGACGTGGTCCTGCCCGCCGCCATGTGGGCCGAGACCGAAGGCGTGATGGTCAACTCCGAGCGGAACCTCACCCTGCTCCGGCAGGCCGTGGAACCACCGGGACAGGCGCTGCCCGACTGGCGGATCATCGCCCGCGTCGCCTGCGAGATGGGCTTCGAGGACGCCTTCTCGTACGCCGACGCGGAGGAGGTGTTCGAGGAGATCAAGCGGACCTGGAATCCCAAGACCGGCTACGACCTGCGGGGCGTCACCTACGAGCGGCTGCGCGAGACCCCCGTCCAGTGGCCGAGCCCGCCGGGCGGCGGTGACCGCAATCCCGTCCGCTACCTCAACGACGGTGTCAGCCAGGCGCCGCTCACCCGGCCCGACGGAAGCCGCCCGCGTCTCGCCTTCGCCACCCCGAGCGGCCGGGCCGCCTTCTTCCCCCGCCCGCACCTGCCCCCCGCCGAACTGCCCGACGACGCCTACCCCTTCGTCCTCAACACCGGCAGGCTGCAGCACCAGTGGCACACCCTGACCAAGACGGGGAGGGTCGCCAAGCTCAACAAGCTCAACCCCGGGCCCTTCGTCGAGATCAACCCGCAGGACGCCGCCGAGCACGGGATCGGCGAGGGCGACCTGGTGGAGATCGCCTCCCGGCGCGGCAGGGCCGTGCTGCCCGCCCGGCTGAGCGACCGGGTCATGCCGGGCAACTGCTTCGCGCCGTTCCACTGGAACGACCTGTTCGGCGAGTATCTCAGCGTCAACGCGGTCACCAGTGACGCCGTCGACCCCATCTCCTTCCAGCCCGAGTTCAAGGTGTGCGCGGTCTCCCTCACCAGGGTCGCCTCCGAGGCGTCCCCGGTGTTCCCGACGACTCCGGAGCACGCCGGGACCCCGGGGTCCCCCGCGGTTTCCGGGCCCGCCCGGACGGCCGCGCTCCCCGCCTTCCCCGTGGTTCCGGAGTACGCCGGAACGGCTTCGGAGGCCACCCGGTCCGCCCGGATCGCCGCGCTGGCCGGGCTGCTCGGGGTGGCCGACCTGACGCCGCCGGCGCTCGCCGACCACGAGCGCCGCTACATGGCCGGTTTCCTGTCCGCCCTCGACAGCGCGGCGTCCATGCTCGACGGCCCGGGGTCCGCCCTTGACGGTCCAGGGCCCGCCCTCGGTGGCCCGGGGTCCGCTCTCGACGGCACGGTGTCCGTCGGTACGGTCGTGCCGGTCCTGCCGGAGCACGCCCCCGTCGACCCCGCCCACGCCCTGTGGATCAACGGGGTGCTGGCCGGGATGTTCTCCCGCACCCTCGCGCCGCCACCCCGGCGAGCGACCGATGATCCGGTGTCACCGGTGCGCGACCTCGTCGTCCTGTGGGCCTCCCAGACCGGGAACGCCGAGGAGTTCGCCGTCGTCAGCGCCGATCGGCTGACCGGCGCGGGGCGGGCCCCCCGGCTGGTCAGCATGGCCGACTGCGCCCCGGACAGCATTCCCCGTGGCGCGGACCTGCTCGTCATCTCCAGCACCTTCGGCGACGGAGAGGCCCCCGACAACGGCGTCGGATTCTGGGACGCCCTCATCGGGGCCGGAGCACCCCGGCTCGACGGCGTGCGCTACGCCGTCCTCGCCTTCGGCGACTCCAGCTACGACGACTTCTGCGGCCACGGGCGACGGCTCGACCAGCGCCTCGAGGAACTGGGCGCCCTGCGCCTGGCACCCCGGGTGGACTGCGAGCCCGACGACCATTCGCGGGCTCTGGGCTGGCTTGAGCAACTGCTCACCACCCTCGCCGAGCCACCTCCGCGGGACCCGGCGCGTCCGGATCCCACGCCCTCCCCACACGCCCCGACGCGTTCGGATCCCGTACCCTCCCCGCACGTCCCGGCACGTGCGGATCCCGCGCCTTCCCCGCCGGACCTGACGACTCCTGGGCCCGAGCCGACGCGCGCGGGACCGGAGGCGGCGCTCCCGGTTCCCGGTCCGCTCCCGGTTCCCGGTCCGCTCCCCTCGGCTCCCCGAGCGGCTCCCTCGGGCCTCGATCCGGCGGAGGGGCCCGGCAGGGCCGCGCCGGTCAGCGCCCCGCTGACCGGTAACCGGCTGCTCAGCCTGCCCGGATCCGCCAAGGAGGTGCGGCAGTTCACCTTCGACACCGGCGGCGAGCTGACCTACCAGGCCGGTGACGCGCTCGGGGTGACGCCGGTCAACAGCGCCGACCTGGTCGCCGAATGGCTGGCCGTGACCGGTCTCGACCCCACCGGTACCGTCGAGATCCCCGGCCTCGACCTCGGCCCCGTCCCGTTCGGCGAGGCCCTGCGGAGCCACCTGGAGATCACCAAGATCACTTCTGGTCTGCTCAGGTTCGTCGCCGACCGTACCCGCGACCGCGATCTCACCCGGTTCCTGCGCTCGGGCAACGGGGGTGAGCTGGCCAAGTGGACCTGGGGCCGCCAGGCCGTCGACGTGGTCGGCGAACTTTCCGTCCGGGCCACGGCCCAGGAGTGGGCGGGCGTCCTCAAACGCCTGCGACCGCGCCTGTACTCCATCTCCTCCAGCCCGCTGGTCGATCCCCACCGGGTGCGCCTGACGGTCTCGGTCGTCCGCTTCGACAACCCGCGCGGTACGGCACGCAGAGGCGTGTGCTCGTCCTTCCTGGCCGACAGCCCCGAGCACACTCCCGTGCCCGTCTTCGTGCAGCGCAACAGGCATTTCCGCCCTCCGGCGGATTCGGCCGTCCCGATGATAATGATCGGCCCGGGTACGGGCGTCGCGCCCTTCCTCGGCTTCCTGGACGAGCGCCGGGCACTCGGCCACTCCGGCCGCAACTGGCTCTTCTTCGGCGAGCAGCGCCGCTCCACCGACTTCTACTACCGCGACGAGCTCGACGCGTCGTACCGCGACGGGCTGCTGACCCGGCTGGATCTGGCCTTCTCCCGCGACCAGCGCGCCAAGGTCTACGTCCAGGACCGGATGCGCGAGCACGGCGGCCGGCTCTGGTCCTGGCTCCAGGACGGCGCTCACCTGTACGTCTGCGGTGACGCCAGCCGGATGGCCAAGGACGTCGACCAGACCCTGCGCGAGATCGCCACCACCCACGGTGGCCTCGGCGACGACGAGGCCACCGTCTATGTCAAGCACCTGGCCACCAGCAGGCGCTACGTACGCGACGTGTACTGACCTCCCGCCATCGGGTACGGGCGGTCGTCAGATGCCGGGGAAGACCCGGCGGAGGTCGTCCAGGGTGACGCCGTCGCCGGTGACGGTCACCGACGGCGGGGTGTGCCCGGGAGCCAGCCTGCCGCCGAGCAGGCGCGTCCAGGACTCGCCGGGAAGCGTCAGGGTGACGTCGGCCCGCTCCGGCGCCTCGCTGAAGCCGACGGTCTCCCCGAGGGTGAGGCCCAGGACGCGCTCGGGGTCGGTCGTCTCGACCCGGAGGGTCGTGGCCAGGCGCGGGTCCAGGGCGTCGGACCTGCCGATGAAACCGATCATGAAATCGAGCGGCCCGGTGTACAGGTCGATCAGCACCCCGGCGGCGTCCCGCGCGACGGTGGCCTCGGGGTCGAAGGCGACCTCGACGTCCCAGGCGTGCAGGGCGGCCTCGTTCAGGCGCATCCCGGCCACCAGCGCGACGCTGCCGGGCATGGGGAGGAATCCCAGCTTGATCTGCAACCGCTCGCGGGCGTCGGCGTCGAGGCTCTCGTACGCCGAGACGATGTCGGCGTCGGCGCTGAGGAAGTCCTCGGCCTGCTCCTCGGGGGCCTTCGCGTTCCAGCGGTCCCACACCGAGTGGTTGAAGTCCTGGCCCGGGGTGTCGCGGCCGTCCTGCGCCGCGCGCAGCGCCGCCAGGCCGATCTCGGCACCGCTGCCGAGGTGGCTGAGCACCTGGGCGACGGTCCACTCCGAACACCCCGAGGGCCGGGTGAGGTCGGCGGCGTCCAGCCCCCGGACGAAGGGCGCCAGCTCGTCTCGGGTGGTACGCAGAGCCGCGATGGTCCTGTCGGCGAGGGTGGTCATGCTTCTCCTCGTGGGATGGGGACGACGTGAGGCGTCGCGATCGAGCCGGGCGGCCACCGGGAGTCTCCTCCCGGTCGTGCCCACTGTCGCCTGGTCTACCATCATCCTCTCCCGCACCGGTACCCGTCCCCGGTGGGCCCGGGGACGGGTGCCGGTCGTGCGGACGCTCAGGTGCCGGGGATCTCCTTCACCTTCGGGATGGGGGAGAAGACCAGCAGCAGGATCGGCAGGATGGCTCCGGCGATCACCGCGAACAGGATGGCCGGGCGCAGGCCGAGGAACTCGCCGAGCAGGCCCGCCCCCAGGGCTCCGAGCGGGGCCGGGATCAGCCCCAGGGAGTAGATCGTGCCGATCACTCTGGCCTGGAGGTGCGGCGGGGTGATCGACTGCACCAGGGTCATGTTGCTGACGAAGAAGACCTGGTTGCTCGCCCAGACGACGAACTGGGAGAGGCCGAGCATCCCGGCGGCCAGCCAGACCGGTCCCGACGCGAACGGCACCAGCAGCAGCGCGCCGTTGCCGATGATCGTGCTCCACAGCAGTGTCGGGCCGATCCCCATGCGGCGCATGGTCCGCACCGACAGGGTCGCGCCGAGGATGGCGCCGACGCCGCCGGTCGCCATCACGATCCCCACCCACTCCACCGGCAGGTCGGGCCCGCCCCGCAGCAGGAACAGTACGTAGATCGACTGCATGGCGCCCATGACGAAGAACGAGTACAGCCCGCTGGCGACGGCAAGCGGCCGGATCATCGGCTGGTCCATCACCCACCGGAAGCCCGCCCAGATCGCCCGGTGCACGCTCCCGGCCGTCTCCTCGTCCGGGGTGGGCACCTCCTCGCGCCTGCGGATGAGGAGGATGGCGATCGCGGAGAAGAGGTAGGAGAGCACGTCGATCATGATCAGCAGTGGTGCGGCGACCACCTTGACCAGTGCCGCCGCCGCGCCGGGACCGGCCGTCTGCGCCAGCGACTCGCTCAGCTGCAGCTTGCCGTTGCCGTCTCCCAGGTGGCGCAGCGGGACCAGCGACGGGAAGTAGGAGCGGTACGCGACCTGGAACAGCACCGACAGCAGGCTCAGGACGAACACGACCGCGTACAGCACCCCGAGTGTGAGGCCGTCCATCACGTACAGCAGCGGCACCAGGGCCAGCACCGCCGCCCGGCCCAGGTCCGACCAGATCAGCACCGGCCGCTTGCGCATCCGGTCGATGTAGACGCCGAACAGCAGGAAGCCCAGCATCGGCAGCCGGACCAGCGCGCCCAGGACGCCCATCTCGGTCGAGCTCGCGCCCAGGGTGACGACGGCGATCAGCGGGATCGCCACGTACGAGATCTGGGAGCCGAACTGGGAGAGGGTCTGGCCGGTCCACAGCCGCAGGAAGTCCTGATTGCGCCAGAGGCCGCCGTCGTCGCCGGTGGCCTCGGGCCGTTTACCGTCCCCGGAGGCGCCGGGATCCCCGGAGGCCCCGGGTCCTCCTGGTCCTCCTGGCCCTTCGGGTCCTTCGGGTCCTTCGGTTTTTTCGGGGCCTCCGGCGCGCCGGGTGCTCTCAGTGTCCGGTGACGCCATGGTCGATCCAACTCCTCAGCTTGGCGGCCGCCTCGGCGACCAGGGGTTCGAACAGGATGACCACGCGCTCGCCGGGAATCGCCTCGATCGCGAGATTCCCCTTGACCACGCCGTGCCAGCCCAGATCGGGCCGGTCACCGGCGGGGGCGAACAGCGCCACGTCACCGTCGTACGGTTCGTGCCGGTAGCGGCCGACCGCGTGGGCGTTGGCCCGGAACACCCGGAGGAAGCGCCGGGCCTGCTCGACGTCGGCGGTGTCGGGCGCCAGCCGCCGCTCCCGCCCGGCGGCGGCGATGACCGCCGTCAGCATCTCCTCGGGGCCGAGCCCGGCGAACTCCGCGCCGCCGGTCTCCAGCGGTCCTCCCGCCAGCGCGTGGGTCATGAGCGAGGCGTCGTCCTCCAGCGAGCTGGTGATCACGGGCTCGTCCGCGTCGGAGTAGAACAGCACCAGCAGCGGGACGTCCTCGCCGAGGGCGCGCAGCCGCCTGGCCATCTCCATCGCGATGTTCCCGCCGATGCAGAACCCGCCCAGCACGTACGGCCCGCTGGGACGGACGGCGCGCAGCCGGTCGACGTAGTCCTCGACCATGTCGGCCATCGTGGTGTGCGGGTCCTCGCCGGGGGCCAGGCCGCTGGCCGCGATCGCGTAGACGGGCTGGTCTGGGCCGAGCCTGCGGGCCATCGGGTGGTAGCGGAAGACCTGCCCGCCCAGGGCGTGCACCAGGACGATCGGGGTACGGTCGCCGTCCGCGTTGAGCGTCACCACCCGCTGCTCACCCAGGTCCTCCGGGCGGCGCAGCACGTCCGCCAGCCCCGCCACGGTCGGCGAGGCGAGCACGGCCGCCACGGGCAGTTCCCTGCCGAACTCCCGCCTGATCCGCACGGCCAGCCGGAGCGCCAGCAGCGAGTGCCCGCCCAGGTCGAAGAAGTCGTCGAACACCCCGACCATCGGGACGTCGAACAACTCCTCCCAGATCGCCGCGACCCGTCCCTCGACCGGGTCCCTCGGCGGCACCCTGATCCCCTCAGCGCCCACCGGGTCCGGCGCGGGCAGGGCCTTCCTGTCCAGCTTGCCGTTGGAGGTGAGGGGGAGTTCCTCCAGTGTCACCCAGGCCGAGGGGATCATGTGATCGGGAAGCGTGGCCCGCAGCCTGGCCCGCCAGTCGATCGACGGCCTCGTCCCGGTCCGCGGGTCCCGTTCGGGGTTCGGGTCCGTTTCGGGCCGGGTGCTCGGTCCGGGGGTGACGTTCGTCCCGGACCGGGTGCCGGGCTCCGCGTTCGTGTCCGTGTCCGTGTCCGTGTCCGTGTTTGGGTTCGGGTTCGGGTTCGGGTTCGGGTTCGGGTTCGGGTTCGGGTTCGGTGGAGTCTTCCCGTCCGTACTCGCCTGCGTGCCGGTGGCCTCACCGTCGCCCGCCTCGGTGGTCACCACGTAGCCGATCAGGCGGTCGCCGTCCGCGACGACCGCCGCCGCGCGGACCTCGGGTTCGGAGAGCAGCGCGGCCTCGATCTCGCCGGGTTCGACGCGCATGCCGCGGATCTTGGTCTGGGTGTCGAGGCGGCCGAGGTATTCGAGTTCTCCGTCGGGTCGCCATCGGGCGCGGTCCCCGGTGGCGTAGAGGCGGGAGCCGGGGGGTCCGTGGGGGTCGGGGACGAAGCGTTCGGCGGTGAGGGCCGGGCGGCCCAGATAGCCTCGGGCCAGCTGGACCCCGCCGATGAACAGCTCGCCCGGCGTGCCCACGGGTGCCCGTCCGAACCGCTCGTCGAGCACCTCAAGGTAGGTGTTGTCGACCGGGCGGCCGATCGGGACCACCGGCTCGCCGGGGTCGCACCGATGCCAGGAGACGTCCACCGCGGCCTCGGTCGGCCCGTAGAGGTTGTGCAGCTCCACCCCGGGAAGCCGCTCGGCGAAGCGGCGTACCAGGTCGGCGGGGAGCGCCTCACCCGAGCACACCACCCTGCGCAGACCACCCGCGCCCGGCCTGTCCGAAGCAGGGTCGCCCGCTTCCGGCCCGCCCGCGCCGGGCTCGCCCGCGTTCGGCCTGTCGATATTCGTATCGTTCGCGGGAAAGTTGTCCGCGTCCGGTTCGTCCACGGCCAGCAGGCCCGGAGCGCCCAGTGCCTCCAGGCCGGGCGTGTCGAGGAAGGGGTCCAGCATGGACGGTACGAAGTGCGCCGTGGTGACCCCCTCGGCGCCGATCAGCTCGGTGAGGTAGCCGGGCTCGTAGTGCCCGCCGGGCCTGGCCACCACCAGTCCCGCGCCGGTGACCAGCGGCCAGAACAGCTCCCACACCGACACGTCGAACGAGACCGGCGTCTTGTGCAGGACCCGGTCCGCCGTGGTGAGCCCGTACGTCGCCTGCATCCAGCGCAGCCGGTTGACGATCGCCCGGTGCGACACCCCGACACCCTTGGGCCGCCCCGTCGACCCCGACGTGAAGATCACGTACGCGAGAGAGTCCGGCGGATCCTCCCGTGGAGAGACCTCGGGGGGATCCTCCGAGGTCTCCGAGACGGCGGGCAGCAGGACGACCCGCGTACCCCCGGGAGCCTCGCCCGCCAGGTCGGCGGAGGTGAGCAGCACCGAGGTGCCCGCGTCGTCGAGCATGCCCCGCACCCGCCCGGCCGGGTGGCCGGGCTCCAGCGGCAGGTAGGCGCCCCCGGCGGCGAGGACGCCCAGCAGCGCGGCGGGCAGGTCCGCGCTGCGTTCGAGCAGCACCCCCACCGGCCGGTCGGGTGACACCCCGGCGCGGCGCAGTTCCCCGGCGATCGCCAGGGCCCGCCCGGCCAGCTCGCGGTAGGTGGTCCACGAACCCTCGAAGCCCACGGCGGGGGCGTCGGGCGTCAGCCTTGCCTGGGCGAACACCAGGCCGTGCAGCGTGCCGCCCGGGTGCTCGCGCCCGGTGGCGTTCCAGCGGCCGATCGCCTCGTTCTCCGCCTCGCCCACGCCGGGCTCGCCGGTCAGGGCGTCGATCACCCGCCCGGCCAGGGACTCCATCTGCTCCGGCGGGAACTGGGAGGCGTCGTAGGAGACCGTGAGGGTCAGGCCGCCGCCGGGCACCCGGACGAAGGCCACCGTGCACGGCATATCGGTCTGCTCGAAGAACTCCTGCCCGGTGATCACCACGCCGTCGCCGGACAGCCCTCCGTACACGTGGAAGTCCCGGAAGTCGAACAGCGTGTCCAGCAGCGGTGAGCGGCCCGCGGCCCGCTGGATCTCGAACAGCGGGTAGCGCCGGTACGGCACCGCGGCCACCTCGGCGTCGAAGACCCGCCTGACCAGTTCGGCCCGGTCGCCCGCGTCGAGGCGGACCCGCAGGGGCAGCGTGTTGAGGAACAGCCCCAGCACCTCGCCGCCGCCCTCGCTCTCCGGCCTGCCGTGGCTGAGGACACCGGTCATGACCTCCCGTTCACCGGTGACCAGGCCCAGCGCCGTCACGTACGCGGCGAGCAGGGTCGTGCGCAGCGGGACCCGCAGTTCGCGACTCCGCCGCTCCAGCGCGGCCACCGTCTCGTGGGGCACCGGTACGGCGACCACCTCGGCGGCGCGCGGCCCGCTGGACGGGAACCCGGGCAGCCGGGGCAGGCGGCTCTCCGGGGCGTCCTCGACCCGTTCCCGCCAGAACTCCCGCGCCGCCGCCGAGCCCGTCGCGGACCGCTCGGCCGCCACGAGATCCCTGAACAGGGCTCGCGGCGGAGCGGGTTCGTACGAGTCGCGCGAGCGGTTCGCGGCGTAGCGGCCCAGCAGCTCGGTGACCAGCGCCGCGACGCTCCAGCCGTCGAGGACGGCGTGGTGGAAGCTGAGACTGAGCGCGAACTCATCGTCGTCCAGCACGTGCGCGTACGCCCGCAGCAGCGGAGGGGACGACCAGTCGAACCCGGTGTGCTTCTCGGCCTCCCGCCACGCCGCCAGCCGCTCCCGAGAGCCGCTCCCGTCCGAATGGTCCCCGTCCGGTTCGCTTCCGTCCGAACGGCTCCTGTGAGAACCGTTCTCCTCCGGCCCGCTCCCGTCCGGCTTCGGCGCGGCGCCTTCGCGGAGGTCGGCGACCTCCAGCGGGATGGTCGCGCTGTCGTGGACGAGCTGCAGCGGCTCGCTGAACCCGGTCAGGTCGAACGAGATGCGCAGTACCGGGTGCCGGGCCGCGACCCCGGCCAGCGCCCCGGTCAGCGCCGGGACGTCCAGGGCACCGCGCAGGGTGACGGTCATCAGGTCGTGGTAGGTGGGGCCGCCCGGTTCGAGCTCGCTGTGGTAGATCATCCCCGCCTGCAGCGCGGCCAGCGGATACGCGTCCTCGATCATCGCTCGCCCTCCCCGAACCCGTCCAGATCCGCGATCATCGCTCGCCCTTTCTGAGCTTGGCCAGATCCGCGGCGCCGAGCATGCCGAACGCCCCGGTCGCGGCCTCGGGCTCCGGTTCCGCCACCGCGGAGGGGCCGGTGCCCGGTGTGTCCAGTACGGCGGCCAGTTCGGCCACGGTCTGGTGGGTGAACAGCCGCTGCAGGTCGAGCCCGTAGCCCAGGTCGCGCAGACGGGCCACCACCGAGAGGCTGCGGATCGAGTCACCTCCGACGCCGAAGAACCCGTCGTGACGGCCGACCTTGTCCAGGCCGAGCACGTTCTGCCACACCTGGGCGACGGCGCGTTCCGCGTCGGTGCGCGGCGGCTCCCAGGGAAGGTCGCCCTGGCCGGGCGGCGGCGGCAGGGCGGCCCGGTCGAGCTTCCCGTTGGGGGTGAGCGGGAGGGCGTCCAGCGTCACCCAGGCGGTAGGGATCATGTGCTCGGGCAGCTCGCCCCTGAGCCACTCGCGGGGATCGGTGTCCACCGGACCCCGTGCCCCTTCGCGCCGCACCCCGTACCCGACCAGCCGGGCTCCGGCGCCGTCGTGCCAGACGCCGACCGCCGCCGCGCTCAGATCCGGGTGCCCGCCGAGTACGGCCTCGATCTCGCCGGGTTCGACGCGCATGCCGCGGATCTTGGTTTGGGTGTCGAGGCGGCCGAGGTATTCGAGTTCTCCGTCGGGTCGCCATCGGGCGCGGTCGCCGGTGGCGTACAGGCGGGAGCCGGGTGGTCCGTGGGGGTCGGGGACGAAGCGTTCGGCGGTGAGGGCCGGGCGGCCCAGATAGCCCCGGGCCAGCTGGACCCCACCGATGAACAACTCGCCCGGCGTCCCGACCGGCACCGGGCGCGACGCTTTGTCCAGCACGTACAGGCGGGTGTTGGCCACCGGGCGGCCGATCGGCACGACCTTCTCACCCGGCGTGTAGCGGTGCCAGGAGACGTCCACCGCGGCCTCGGTCGGCCCGTAGAGATTGTCCAGCCCCACCCCGGGCAACCGCCCGGCCAGCCGTTCCGCGGCCCCCGCCGTCAGCTCCTCGCCACTGCAGATCACCCGGCGCAGCGAGCGGCACTCCTCGATCCGCTCCTCCGCGGTGAAGGCGGCGAGCATCGAGGGGACGAAGTGGACCGTGGTGACCGCCCGTTCGGTGACGAGGTCGCGCAGGTAGGCGGTGTCCCGGTGGCCGTCGGGGCGGGCGAGCACCAGGCGCGCCCCGCTGATCAGCGGCCAGAAGAACTCCCACACCGACACGTCGAACCCGGCGGGGGTCTTCTGCAGCACGGCGTCACTCGCGTCCAGGCCGTACGTCTCCTGCATCCAGCGCAGCCGGTTGACGATCGCCCGGTGCGACACTCCGACACCCTTGGGCCGTCCGGTGGACCCCGAGGTGAATATCACGTACGCGAGCGAGTCGGGCAGATCCCTCCGGCGACCCGCGCCCCCGGCCCCCGCCGGGGTTTCCAGGGCCGAGGTGAGTTCCACGGCCCCGGCGTCGGCGAGCATGGCGTCGATGCGGCGCTCGGGCAGCCCCGGATCGAGGGGAAGGTAGGCGGCCCCCGCCTTGAGCACGGCGAGCAGCCGTACGGGCAGGTCGAGCGAGCGCTCCGCCCGTACGGCGAACACCCTCCCGGCACCCGCGCCCGCACCGGTGCCGGTGTCGGCGGTGGCGCGTAGCCGCGCGGCCAGGAGATCGGCGCGGGCGTTCAGCTCGGCGTAGGTCAGCGTCTCGCCCTCGAAGACCACGGCCGGGGCGCCGGGAGTCCGCGCGGCCTGCGCCTCGACGAGACCGTGCAGCGTCTCCTCCGGCGGGTACGCGGTCTCGGTGGCGTTCCAGCCGGTCAGCACCAGGTCCCGCTCCCCGGGGGAGAGCAGCTCCAGGTCGCCCACGCGGGTCCCCGGATTGGCGACGGCCGCGCGCAGGAACGTCTCGAAGGACACGGCGAGCCGCTCGACGGTCTCGGGCAGGAACAGGTCGCGGTTGTAGACGAACCTCGCCGCGAGGCCGTCACCGGTCTCCGAGGCGTACAGCTCCAGGTCGAACCGGGTCGAGGTGGTGTCCGGCGCGAACGGCTCGACCACCGGCTCGTCCGCCCGATCGACCGCGAGCCGGGCCTCCTTCCCGGCCGGGGGTCCGGCCATCGGGCCGTCCACCGCCGCAGTAGACGCGGCCCTGGCCCGTTCCCCGGTTGTGGATCCGGTTCGTTCTCCGGCTGTGGGCTTGGACACCCGTCCGTTCGTCGCCATGGCCGTGCCCCCGGCCACGGGTTCGGTCGCCGGTGCGGATCGCCCCGCCGGGACCGTACCGCCCAGGTAGCTCTGCAGGGCGAAGAGCACCTGCACCACGGGCGGACGGGTGGCGTCCCTGGCCAGGTCCAGTTCGGCGACGAGTTTCTCGAACGGCAGCTCCTGGTGGGAGTACACCTCCAGGGCGGCATCGCGGGTGCGGCCGAGCAGTTCGGCGAACGTGGGATCGCCCTCCAGCCGGGCCCGGAGCGGCAGCAGGTTCACGAACAACCCGACCACGTCCTCGAACTCCGCCCGGTCCCGGCCGGCGACCGGTGAGCCCACCGCGAAGTCGTCCTGTCCCGACCAGCGGGATAGCACTGCCTGGAACCCGGAGAGCAACGCCATGTAGAGGGTCGCGCCACTTTCCCGCGCCAGTTCGCCGAGCGCCCCTGTGAGCCCGGCGTCCAGTCGCAGGTCGTGCCACGCACCCCGGTGCCCCTGCCGAGCCGGTCTGGGCCGGTCGAGGGGGAGTTCGAGCGGGGGCAGCGCGGACAGCTCCTCCCGCCAGAACTCCAGGTGCCGTTCCAGTCGCGGCCCGGCCAGGCGCTCGCGCTGCCAGAGCGCGTAGTCGCCGTACCCGACACGTGGCCCCGGACGTGCGCCACGAACCTCACGGCCGCGCTCGTCGCGCTCGTCGTAGCTGTCGTGTCCGGAGAGCAACTCGTCCAGCAGGATCTCCGCCGACCAGCCGTCGGCCACGATGTGGTGTACGGCGACCAGCAGCACGTGATCCTCGGAGGAGAGCCTGACCAGGGTCACCCGGAGCAGTGGGCCGTCGGCGAGGTCGAAGGGGCGTGCCGCGTCGGCGCTGACGATCCGCCGCGCCTCCGCCTCCGTTCCCTCCGCCTCCGTTCCCTCCGCCTCCGTTCCCTCCGCCTCCGTATGCGCTTCCGGTCCCTTTGCCGCTGCGCGCGCCCCCGCGCCCGCCGCCGTTTCCGTCGGCTCCGAACCCGCCCGTGCTCGTACCTCTGTCTCCGACTCCAAAATGGAGTCGGACGTCGAGGCTGATCCCGGCAGGACCGATCCCGCCGAAGGTCCCGCCTCGACGACGCGGATCGCGATCCGTGCCTCCGGCTCCCCGGCCGGGACGATCCGCACCTCGGGCCTCCCGTCGGAGGAGGCGGGGAAGCGCATCCGCAGGCTCTCGTGCCGCGTCACGGCGGCGTCCAGCCTCGTGCCCAGCGCCGCGAGGTCCAGCGGACCGCGCAACCGTGCCGAGGCGGGCAGCACGTAGGCGCCGGTCCCGGGACTGAACTGCTCCATGAACCAGAGCCGTTCCTGCGCGAACGACAGCGGTGGCGTCGTGCCCTCCGGGCGCGGCACCGGTCCGGGTCCCACCCCGGGCCCGGCCTCCGCCAGCGCGTCCAGCGCCTGCGCCAGCCTTCGTACGGACGGGTGGCTGAAGGCCAGCTTCAACGGCACGTCCAGCCCGGTCGCCGCCGAGAGCCTGGCGATCGTCCTGGTGGCCAGCAGCGAGTGGCCGCCGAGCTGGAAGAAGTCGTCGAGTGCCCCCACTCGCTCCACTCCCAGGACCTCGGCCCATACCGAGCACACCAGCTCCTGCGTGGCGGTCTCCGGGGGCAGGTACCCCTCACCCGAGCGATGCTCGGGGGCGGGCAGCGCGCCCTGGTCGACCTTCCCGCTCGGGGTGAGCGGGATGTGCCCGACCTCCACCACGGCACTCGGCACCAGGTGCGGCGGCAGCTCCGCCGCGAGAAGCTCCCGCAGCTCCCCGGCGTCGAACCGGCCCCAGGACCGGCCCTCGGAGCGGCTCTCGGACCGGCCCCCGAGCCCCTCGCGGGTGCCTTCCACCCGGCCGATGCCGCCGTCGATGGGCCTCCCGTCGGTCGTCCTCTCGGCCGCCCGCCCGTCGACCGTCCTCTCGGTGGCCCGCTCCTCGGTCGGCCGCCCGTCGGGCACCCGCTCGCCGTCGGCCCTGTCGTGCCGTACGACGTAGGCGACCAGGCGGCGGTCACCGGGGGTGTCCTCCCTGACCGTCACGGTCGCCCGGCCCACCCACGGGTGGGCCAGCAGGCGGGCCTCGATCTCGCCGGGTTCCACGCGGTAGCCCCGGATCTTGACCTGGCGGTCGAGGCGGCCGAGGATCTCCAGGCGCCCGTCGGGCCGGAACCTGGCCCGGTCACCGGTGCGATACAGACGCGAACCGGCCGGACCGTACGGGTCGGGTACGAAACGCTCCGCCGTCGAGGTGGGCGACCCCAGATAGCCACGGGAGAGCCCGTCGCCGCCGACGCACAACTCGCCGGGCACGCCGACGGGCACCCGCGCACCGTACTCGTCCAGCACGTGGACGCGGGTGGCGGACAGCGGATGACCCACGGTGGGCCGCCTGGACGCCTCGGCGGGGTCGAGCTCACCGGCGGTGGCGATGATCGTCGTCTCGGTCGGCCCGTAGCTGTTGACCAGGGTGACGCGCTCGCCGTGGACCTCGTACCAGGCGGCGAGCGCCGGTCCCGGCAGCGGGTCGGCACCCAGGATGAGCAGGCGCAGCGCGGGCGGCCAGGAGATCCGGGCGGCGACCAGCTCCTGCCAGTAGGAGGTGGGCAGGTCCATCACCGTCAGCGACGAGCCCCGCGAGGTCCGCAGGAAGTCGGGAAGCGGCTCGTCGGGGGCGAGCACCAACTCGGCCCCCGAGGTGAGCGCCGGGTAGATCTCCTCGGCGTGCGTGTCGAAGCCCACGGAGGCGAACTGGAGCACCCGGTCGTCCGGTCGGATGCCGTACTCCGCGCGCATCCACGCCACCCGCGCGTCCAGCGCACGCCGCTCGACCTGCACGCCCTTGGGAGTGCCGGTCGAACCGGAGGTGTAGATCACGTACGCCACGTTCCCCGGCCCGCCGGGCCTGGTCACCCGGCCGTCTCCGGCGGGTGTCCGGGTGTCGTGCTCGCCCGGCGGTGAGCCGTCCCCGATAGGCGTCCGGGCGCCGTGCTCGCCCGGCCGGTGGAGCGCTGAGCCGTCTCCGGTGCCGGAGCCGTCCGCGACGCCGTCGAGCGGGATCGTCGGCAGGTCGCACCCCGGCAGGCCGTCCTGGGAGAGCAGCAGCGCGGCCCCGCTGTCGCGCAGCATCCAGCGCAGGCGCCCGGCCGGGTAGGCGGGGTCGAGCGGAAGGTAGGCGCCTCCCGCCATGGCCGTCGCCAGCAGTGCCACGACCAGCTCGGGACCACGCCGGGCGCACACCGCGACCACGGTCTCGGGGCCGGTCCCCGCCGAGGTGAGCCGTGCCGCCAGCCTCGCGGCGCGCTCGTGCAGTTCGGCGTAGCTCAGCCGCCGGTCGCCGTGGCTGACCGCCACCGCGTCCGGCGCCAGCCGTACCCGCTCCTCGAACAGCTCGATCACCCCGGCCGCCCCGCCCGCGAGCCCGGAGGCCGAGGGCAGGGTTGAGGGCAGGGCGGTGGACAGGGACGCGGTGACGGCGGGCAGGCGGTCCTCGGGGAGCAGCATCGCGGCCCGCAGGCGCGACAGCGGGATGCCGGGGTCGTCGGCCACGGCCTCCAGGACGCGCTCGTACCTGCGCAGCATCCTGGCCACCGTCTCCGGCTCGAACAGGTCGGCGTTGTAGGACAGCAGCGCGTACAGCGACTCCGAGCGGGGTGTCACGTCGAGCATCAGGTCGAACTTGGCCTGCCGCGCGCCCGGGTCGAACACGTCGGTCTCGATGCCGGGCATGACCAGCTCGGACGCCTCCCTGTCCTGCATCACGAACATCGCCTGGAACAGCGGCGTGGTGCTCAGGTCGCGCTCGACGTGCAGCTCGTTGAGCAGCCGCTCGAACGGGATGTCCTGGTGGGCGAAGGCGTCGAGCACCGTCGCCCGGACACGGCCCAGCAGCTCCCTGAAGCCGGGGTCGCCCGACAGGTCGCCGCGGAGCGCGAGCGTGTTGGGGAAGAACCCGACGATCCGCTCCAGCTCCGGGCGTTCCCGACCGGCGATCACCGACCCCACGCACACGTCGTCCTGCCCGGAGTGGGCGCCGAGCAGCGCCTGGAAGGCGGCGAGCAGCACCATGAACGGGGTGCACCGCTCGTCCCTGGCCAGCCGGTCCAGCCGGGCGGTCAGCTCCCGGCCGATCCGCCGCGCCGCGTAGTCGCCGTTGGACGACTTCACCGGCGGCCTGGGCCGGTCGGCGGGGACGTCCAGCGCGGGCACCCCGGCCAGCTGCCCGCTCCAGTAGCCGAGCTGGCGGCGTACGCCCTCCTCGTCCAGCAGCTCGCGTTGCCAGGCCGCGTAGTCGGCGTACTCCAGTACCGGCGCGGGCAGGTCCGGCTCGCGTCCCTCCAGGTACGCGCCGTAGCAGGTGGCGAGCTCGCCCAGCAGGATCTTCAGCGACCAGCCGTCGGCCACGATGTGGTGCAGCACCACGCACAGCACGTGGTCGGTCTCCGACATGGTGATCAGGTGGACCCGCAGCAGCGGCCCGGCCGCCAGGTCGAACGGGCGGTTGGTGAGGTCGGCGACCAGCTCGGTCGCGCGGGCCTCCCGTTCGGCGGCGGGCGTCCCGGTGAGGTCGATCAGGTCGGGCTCGACCGGCCGGGGCGGCCCGATCTCCTGCACCGGGCTGCCCTCGCGGGAGGTGAAGCGGGCGCGCAGGGTCTCGTGCCGCTCCACCAGGCGGCCGAGCGCGTACTTGAGCGCCTCGATCGAGACGTGCCCGCGCAGCCGCTGCACCATGAACATGTTGTACGAGGCGTCGGACGGGTCCAGTTGCTGCAGGAACCACAGGCGCTCCTGGCCGAACGACAGGGGTGGCGGCCCGCCGTCGTCCGCGCGCCGGGGGATGCCCGACGGCCGTCGCGGCGACAGTTGCCGCCGCAGTTTCTCCTCCAGCGCGGCCCGCTGTTCCGGGCTGAGCCGCGCCAATCTCGCTCTCAGGTCACTCATCGGCGGGGTCCTCCAGCGTCGCGAGCAACGCCGCGAGCTCCTCGTCGTCGTCCCCGAGCCGCAGCTCCAGGATGGCGAGGGCGTGTTCGGTCACCGTGGTGATCTCGAAGCACCGCCGCAGCGGCATCTCCACGCCGTACGTGTCCCGGTAGCGGGTGACGAGCAGCACCGCGAGCAGCGAGTGGCCGCCGAGCTGGAAGAAGTCGTCCTCGACGCCGATGCGCTCCCGGCCGAGCAGCTCGCTCCACAGGGCGCACAGCTCGGTCTCCAGCGGGGTGCGCGGCTCCGTGTACGGCGTGGCGAGGTCGGCCCGGCCCGAGCCGGTCGGCGCGGGCAGCGCGCCTCGGTCGAGCTTGCCGCTCGGGCCGAGCGGGATGTCGTCGATCCCGACGAACGCCTGCGGGATGAGCGCGGCGGGCAGCTTCCTGGCGAGGGTTCTGCGCAGCTCCGCGGTGAGCGCCGAGGCGTCTCCCGACCAGTCGACGTAGCCGACCAGCCCGTGCCCGCCGGGGGCGTCGTCGCGCAGTGCCACGACCGCCCGGCGCACCCTGGGGTGTTCGGCGATCACGGCCTCGATCTCACCGAGCTCGACCCGCCAGCCGTGCACCTTCACCTGGTCGTCCAGCCGCCCCAGGAATTCGAGGTTCCCGTCGGCGCGGACCCTGGCCAGGTCGCCGGTCGCGTACAGCCGCGAGCCGGGCGGCCCGTACGGGTCGGGCACGAACCGTTCGGCCGTCAGGCCGGGCCTGCCCGCGTAGCCGCGCGCCACCTGGACGCCGCCGATGTGCAGGTGCCCGGGTACGCCGACCGGCGCGGGCCGGAGCAGGTCGTCCAGCGCGTGCAGGCGGTTGCCCGGCATGGGCGGGCCGATGGGCAGCGTGTGCAGCGCGTCCACCCCCTCCGGCTCGACCCGCCAGGCGGTCACGTCGACCGCCGCCTCCGTCGGCCCGTACAGGTTGTGCAGCTCCACCCCGGGCAGCCGCTCGAAGAAGCGGGCGGCCAGGCGCGGCGGCAGCTCCTCGCCGCTGCAGATCACCCGCTTCAGCGAGCGGCACGACTCGATGCCGGTCTCCTCCAGGAACAGGGCCAGCATCGAGGGGACGAAGTGCGCGGTGCTCACCGAGTGCGCCTTGATCAGGTCGCGCTGGTGGTTGGGGTCGCGGTGCCCGCCCGGCCGGACCGGTACCAGGGACGCCCCGGTGACCAGCGGCCAGAAGAACTCCCAGACCGACACGTCGAAGCTCGTCGGCGTCTTCTGCAGGACCGCCTCGGCAGGGGTGAGGCCGAACCGGTCCTGCATCCAGGCGAGCCGGTTGACGATGCCCCCGTGGGTGTTGACGACGCCCTTGGGACGCCCGGTCGAACCCGAGGTGTAGATCACGTACGCGGCGTCGCCGGGACCGGTCACCGGAAGCGCCGTTCCTGAGGGCTGCGGTCCCCAGGTGTCGGTCGCGTCCAGCAGCACCGGTTTGACGGCGCCTTCGGGGAGCAGGTCGCGCAGGTGACGCTGGGTCAGCATCACCCGGGCCCCGCTGTCGGCCAGCATGAACGCCAGCCGCGACGGCGGATACTCCGGGTCGAGCGGGACGTACGCCCCGCCCGCCTTGAGCACCGCGAGCAGGCCGACGACCAGCTCGGCCGACCGCTCGGCGCACACCGCCACCGGGCTGCCCCGCCTGACCCCGATCCCGCGCAGCCAGTGGGCGAGCCGGGTGGCGCGCTCGTCCAGCTCCGCGTACGTCAGCGTGGCGTCGCCGGTGACCACGGCCGGAGCGTCCGGAGTCCTGGCCACCTGAGCCTCGATCAACGAGGTCAACGAGGTCAACGGGATCGGCGGGGTCGGCGGGGTCGGGGTCGGCGGGGTCGGCGAACCCGCCGGGGCCCGCGTGCCGCCCAGGGCGTTCACGGCACGCCCCGGGTCCTCGCCGACGCCGAGCGCGACGACGCGGTCCCGTTCTGCGGGGGTCAGCAGCGGCAGCCGGGAGATCGGCGTCCCCGGGTCGGCGACCGCGGCCTCGGCCAGCGTCTCCAGGCAGGTGCCGAACCGCTCGATCGTGGACGGGTCGAACAGGTCGGTGCTGTACTCCAGGCGGGTGTGCAGCCGTCCTCCGCGCATGTTGAGGTCCAGCTGCAGGTCCACCTTGGCGGTGCCGTTGGCGATCTGACCCTCGTTGGTGTCGCCGGCCAGGTTGAACATCACCTGGTAGATCGGCGGCACGCTCAGATCCCTGGTCGGCTGGAGCGCCTCCACCAGCCGTTCGAACGGCAGCTCCTGGTGGTCCAGGGCCTCGGCGACCGTGGTGCGCACCCGTCCGGCCGCCTCGGCGAACGTCGGGTCGCCGGTCAGGTCGGCGCGCAGCGCCACGGCGTTGACGAACATGCCGATGACGGGTTCGGTCTCCGGCAGCAGCCGCCCCGCGATGGGGGTGCCCACCACGACGTCGTACCGGCCCGACCAGCGGGCCAGCACGGTCGCGAACGCGGTGAGCATGACCGTGAACAGCGTCGAGTTCAGGTCCTTGGCCAGGCGCTCGATCCCGGCCGACACCTCGGGGGAGAACGTGCCCAGCCGTATCTCCCCCCGGTAGGAGCGGCTGCGCGGGCGCGGCCGGTCGGCGGGCAGGGCGAGGTCGGCCGGGATCCCGGCCAGCCGCTCCCGCCAGTGCGCCAGCTCCTCCTCGACGAACTCCCCGGTCAGCCGGTTCCGCTGCCAGACGGCGAAGTCGGCGAACTGGATGGGCAGCTCCGCCAGCTTGGGCTCGCGCCCCTCGCCGATGGCGTCGTAGCACTCCTCCAGCTCGTTGACGAAGACGTGGCTGGAGACGCCGTCGAACACGGTGTGGTCGAACACGCAGATCAGCCGCAGGTCGTCGTCGGCCATCCGCACCTGCCGCAGCCGCCACAGCGGCGCCCGGTCCAGGACGAACGGCGTGACCGAGTCCGACTTGGCCAGCCGGGCCAGCTCGGCCTCGCGCGGGCCCGGCGGCAGGTGGGTGAGGTCGGTCTCGGTGAGCCGCACCGGGGGGACGGCGCCGCTGACGATCTGCATCACCTGGCCGTCCCTGAACTCGAAGACGGTACGCAGCACCTCGTGGCGGCGTACCACGAGGGCGACGGCGGCCTCCAGCCGGCGCGGATCGACCGGCTGGCGGGCGCTCATCGGCATGAGCATGCCGATGTTGTAGACGGCGAGCTCGGGCTCGAAGCGGGCGAGGAACCACATCCGCTCCTGCCCGGAGGAGGACGGGAAGACGTCCACCGCCTGTTCGGTCATCCCTCGTCTCCTGTTTTCATCGCCTCACGCAGGCTGCGCGGGCGCATGTCGGTCCAGACCTGCTCGATGTGGGCCAGGCACTCCTCCTTTGTGCCGGTGAAGCCCGCGTCGTGCCAGCCGTCGGGGTTGTCGCGTCCCGAGGGCCAGATGGAGTACTGCTCCTCGTCGTTGAGGACGACCTTGGTGTCGGGAAGGGGTTCGCTCACTGCTGTTCACTCCTGCGGGGGAGACGGGGGATCATGGTCTGGTTCGGGGCCGGGGCGGTCTCCGCCGCCGGCGTGGTGGCGCGGGCCTGCTCGATCAGCGAGGTGACCCCGGCCACCGTGGGCTCCTCGAAGAGGCTGCGCATCGGCAGCCGTACGCCCAGCTCCTTGCGGATGAGGGCGATGAGCTGCACGGCGATCAGCGAGTTGCCGCCGAGTTCGAAGAAGTCGTCGTCGACCCCGATGCGTTCGCCGCCGAGCACCTCGCTCCACAGCCGGGCGATGGCGGTCTCGACGTCGCCGCGCGGCGCCACGTAGTCGTCGGCCGCCGCGCCGCCGGGACGGGGGCGGTCCGACACGGCGGCCGGGTCCAGCTCCGTCTCGACCGTTTCCTGGGTGACCGACCCGACACCGGCCAGGTAGGTGGCGACCGGGGTCGCGGCGATCACCACCTGCGCGCCGAGGGGGGTGGCCAGCAGCCGGTGGAACGCCTCGGCGCCCTCGGCGGGGCGGATGCCGACCGCGTCGGGGCCACCGGCGGCCGTCGCGACCTGGCCGCCTTGGTCGGGGACGGTGACCGTGGCCGCCCGCTGGGCTCCGGCGTCGGCCGTCACCCCGGCCACCACGGCGTCGGTGTTGATGCGGCGCAGCACGTAGTCGGAGATCTCGGTGACGATCGCTCCGTCCGAGTCGATGAGCGTCACGTCGACCGCCAGCACCTCGTCGGTGCCGCTGTCGCGGAAGCGCAGGTGGCTCCAGAACCTGCCGGGCAGCCGGTCCCTGACGGTGATGCGGCCGTAGCCGAGCGGCAGGTAGTGGCCGACGACGTCGATCCAGGTGAAGGAAGTGGCGCTGTCGAGCAGTGCCGGGTGCAGGCCCCAGCCGTCCAGGTCCTCCGACAGCTCCCCGGGCAGATCGAACAGTCCCAGGGCCTCGTTCTGGCCGATGTACCACTCACGCATGTGCCCCCAGTGGGGGCCGAGCGTGAGCAGCCCGGACAGCGGCACGCCGCCCTGCTCGTCGGACGCCGGGGTGCAGCGCTCGATGATCGCCGCCACGTCGGCGTGCCCGGCGGGCCCGGCGTCGACCTTGGCCGCGGTGCCGCGCGCGTGGGTGCGCTGCTCGCCGCCGATGACGCTGCGCACCTGGAAGTCCGCGCCGTCCGCCTCGGTGCTGAACGTCACCCGTACCTCCGCGGAGGCCCCGTCGGCCACCGAGAGCGGTTCGACGAACACCACGTCGCGCAGCTCGACGACGCCGGTGCCGGGCAGCACCACCTCGCTCGCGCAGCGGGCCAGCTCCAGGTGACCGGTGCCCGGCAGCACCGGCACCCCGGAGATGCGGTGCCCGTCGAGCGCCCAGTGGGTGTCGGGGGAGAGGCTGCCCCCGGCCCAGCCGAGTTCCTCGCCGTCGGCCTCGTGCCAGGCGGAGATCACCGGGTGGTCGACGGCCCTGATCCGGTCGCCGCGCTGCAGCGCCACGAACCCGGCCGGGGCGGCGACCTCCGCCGCCATGCCGACCTCCAGCCACCTGCCCCAGTTGGCGGAGACGACCGTGGCCGCGCCCCAGCCGTGCTCGCCCCTGGCGTGCGCGTCGAGGAAGTTGTTGGCCGCGCAGTAGTCGACCTGGCCGAAGCCGCCCGCGACCGCGGTGATCGACGAGCAGAGCACGACGGCCTCCAGGTCGAGGTCGGCGAAGGCCTCGCGCAGCGCGAGCGTGCCGACCACCTTGGGCGCCAGCACCTCCTCGGCGGCGGCCCGCTCCTTGATCTCGGCCATCCCGCCGCCGGGCAGTCCCGCGGCGTGCACGATCACGTCCACCCGGCCGAACCCGGCGATCGTCTCCTCCCGCACCCGGCGCATGTCGGCGGGGGAGGTGACGTCGGCGGCGAGCACCAGGACCTCGGCCCCGGCCTCCTCCATCCTGCGGATCGCGGCGATCGCCCGGCCCGCGCGACCGGCCTCGTGCGCGTCCCACTCCGCCCGGTCGGGCAGCCCGGCCCTGGACAGCAGGACCAGCCGCACCCGGGCCCGCGCGGCGAGGTCCTCGGCGAGCGAGACGCCGATGCCGCCCAGGCCGCCGGTGATCAGGTAGACCTGCCCGTCGCGGGGACCCGCCTGCCCGCCGACCGCCTCGGACGACGCCGCTTCCACCGAAGCCGCCCCGGTCGCGGGCACCTCCAGCTGC
Organism: Streptosporangium oxazolinicum; assembly: GCF_039537505.1. Lineage (NCBI taxonomy): Bacteria > Bacillati > Actinomycetota > Actinomycetes > Streptosporangiales > Streptosporangiaceae > Streptosporangium > Streptosporangium oxazolinicum. The sequence goes on along the minus strand of NZ_BAABAQ010000002.1, from coordinate 353,304 downwards.
TCGTAGTGCTGCAGCCAGCGGCGGCCACCCCTGACGCTCACGGTGGGCAGCAGCCCCGCCTCGTCCGGCTCCGGCCTCCTGCCCAGCTCCGCGGCGGCGTGCCTGACCCAGTCGCGTCCCTCGACGTCGACGTGGCGCACCCGCAGCCACGGCGTCTCCAGCGGCACCACCCGGGGGAACCCGGCGAGCGTCGCGTGCTCCGGGCGGAGCAGGTCGCCGCCGGTGACGTCCTGGGCCCCCGAGGTGAGCAGGGCCAGCTCCACCCCGTCCGAGGGCTGCGCCGCGGTCAGCGCCTGGACCAGGGCCAGCACGCTGAAGAAGCCCCGGTCCTGGGCCCGCCAGGTCTCCTCGGCCCCGGCGGCGGGTTCGTCGCCGACGGTCCACGCGTGGACCACCCGGCCCGGCACCTCGCCCACGGCCGCCAGCAGCGCGTCGTAGTCGGCGCGCTCGAAGGGACGTACGGTGTAGACGCCTTCGGGAGCCTCTGAGGAGAACCCGTCGCCGGGCCGCACCTCGATCACCTCGGCCCCCGTCGCGCGCAGCGCGTCCACCAGCCCGGCCGAGCCGTCGTCGGCGAACACCAGGGCCCGGCCGACCGGCGACAGCGGCACCGGCCCCGGCGGGACCTGCCGCCACACCGGCACACTGAACCAGCGGTCCAGCGGCAGGTCCTCCTCGACCGGCGCGGGGTTGGCCACGCCGCCGACGAACGCCCCCCGAGGGTCGGGGTCGATCCAGGCGCGCTGGCGCTCCCACGGGTAGGTCGGCAGCGAGACCCGGCGCCCCTCCTCGCCGAACGCCTCCAGCGCGACGCCGTTCACCCACAGCGTGCCGTACGCGGCCGACAGCACGGCAGTGTCTCCGGTGTCGCCACCGACGTCCTTGGGGCCGGGCAGGGAGGGCAGCGGCGTGACCGCGCCCGGCGGGGTCTGCGCCCTCGCCAGCCCGGCCAGCTGCCTGCCGGGACCGCACTCGATCATGATCCAGTCGCCGTCGGCGAGCAGGGTCGCCACGCAGTCGCCGAACAGCACCGGCTCGCGCATGTGCCGGGCCCAGTACGACGGGTCCGTCGCCTCGTCCGCGGTGATCCAGGTGCCGGTCACGTTCGACAGGAACGGCAGGCTCGGCGCCGACCGCTCGACACCGGCGACCAGCGCGCGGAACTCGCCCAGGACCGGGTCCATCATCGAGGAGTGGAAGGCGTGCGAGGTGCGCAGCCCCATCCGCCCGATGCCCTCCTCCTTCAGCAGGGCCGACAGCTCGGCGATCGAGGCCGGGGGACCGGCCACCACGCACGTGCCGGGGCCGTTGACGGTCGCCACCGACACGTCGTCGGGCAGCAGCGGCCCGATCTCGTCCGGCGCGAGCTGCACGGCGAGCATCGCCCCCGCGGGCATGCCCTGCACCAGGCGGCCCCTGGCGGCCACCAGCCGCAGCGCGTCCGGCAGGCTGAACACCCCGGCCACGGTCGCCGCGACGTACTCGCCGATGCTGTGGCCGATCATCCCGGCGGGCTCGGCGCCCAGCGAACGCCAGAGCGCGGCCAGGGCGTACTCCACGGTGAACAGCGCGGGCTGGGTCAGCTCCGTCCGCCGCAGCCGCTCGTTCGCCTCCTCGCCGGTGGCGAAGATCAGCTCACGCAGGTCCTCGCCCAGCACGGGCCGCAGGATCTCGGCGCACTCGTCGACCGTGTCCCTGAAGACCTTCTCGGTGCGGTACAGCTCGGCGCCCATGCCCGCGTACTGCGAGCCCTGCCCGGAGAACAGGAACGCCGGGCGCGGGGTACGCCGGGAGACGGCGCCGGAGACCGTCCGCTTGGGGTCGCGGAGCGCGGCGATCGCGTCGGCGACGTCGGAGGCCACCACCGCGCTCCTGCGCGACAGCTCCCTGCGCCCCACCCGCAGGGTGTGGGCGACGTCGGCCAGGTCGGCGTCGGGATGGTCCTCCAGGTGCGCGGCCAGCCGCTCGGCGGCGGCGGCCAGCGCGGTGTCGGTCCTGCCCGACAGCCGCAGCAGGTGCGCCGGGCGGAGCTCACGCGCCTCGCGGACCGGTGCAGGAGCCTCCTCCAGCACGATGTGCGCGTTGGTGCCGCCGATGCCGAACGAGCTGACGCCCGCCCGCCGGGGGAAGCCGTCGCGCTCCCACTTGGTCGCCGTCCCCGTCACGTAGAACGGGCTCCGGGAGAAGTCGATCTTCGGGTTGGGGCTCTCGTAGTGCAGCGTGGGCGGGATCAGCCCGTTCTCCAGGGCCAGGATCGCCTTGATGATGCTGGCGATGCCCGCCGACTGGCCCAGGTGGCCGATGTTGCTCTTGACCGAGCCGATGCCGCACCACTGGGTGTCGTCGGTGTCCTGGAGGAACACGTTGCTCAGCGCCGCGACCTCGATCGGGTCGCCCAGCGCGGTGCCCGTGCCGTGCGCCTCGACGTAGGTGATCGTGCGCGGGTCGATCCCGCCCACCCCGAGCGCCTGGGCGATCACCGCGGCCTGGCCGTCCATGCTGGGCGCGGAGAACCCGACCTTGCTCGCCCCGTCGTTGTTGATCGCGTTGCCCAGGATGACCGCCCGGACGTTGTCGCCGTCCTCGATCGCCTCCGACAGCCGCTTCAGCACGACCACGCCGCCGCCGCTGCCCCAGATCGTCCCGGCCGCCTTGGCGTCGAAGGCCCGGCAGTGGCCGTCGGGGGAGACGATGCCGTCCTCGTCGTACACGTACCCCTGGCCCTGCGGCAGGTCGAGCATCGCGCTGCCCGCCAGGGCCATGTCACACTCGCCGTTGCGCAGGGCCTCGGCGGCGACGTGGATCGCGACCAGCGAGGTCGAGCACGCGGTGTGCAGGGTGTAGCTCGGGCCGCGCAGGTCCAGCTTGTACGACGACAGCGTGGCGCAGTAGTCGACGTGGTTGCCGACCATGACGGCGAGCCAGCCCGCGTTCGCGTGGGCCTGCGCGTTGCTCCTGATGTTGATCCACTGGTAGAAGTCCGAGCCGGAACCGGCGTAGACGCCGATCTCGCCCGGATACCTGAACGGGTCGTAGCCCGCGTCCTCCAGGGCCGTGTGCGACAGTTCGAGGAAGAGCCGGTGCTGCGGGTCCCGGATCTCCGCCTCCCTGATCGACATGCCGAAGAACGCGGCGTCGAACCCCTGGTGGTCGTCGAGCATCATCGCGGCCGGTACGAAGTCCGGGTCGTCGAGGATGTGGTCGGGCACGCCGAGCGCCCGCTGCTCCTCGCGGGTGAAGTGGGTCAGCGACTCGACTCCGTCGGCGAGGTTGCGCCAGAACTGCCTGGCGTCGCCGGCTCCCGGCACCCGGCACGAAAGGCCGATGATCGCGATCGGTTCAACAGTGGGCTCCTCGGCCATGCGGGGGTCCCTTTCTTCCTTGCCGGGCGCGGTCGGCGCCGGCGCGGGGGGTTGGACGGGTATCGACTCGGTTTCCGGCTGGGTCGCCGGTCCGGTCACCGGCTGCGGTGGTCTGCTGGGTCGCCGGTTCGGTTCACGGTTCGCGGTACGGGGGATCGTGCGGTCGCGGGTTCGGTTCGCGGTGTGGGCGGGTCGGGCGGTCGCCGGTCGGGGCGCCGGGTCGGTTTCCGATGGGAGGGGGTGGACGGGTGCCGGTTCGGCCTCGGGGGCCGAGGGGTGCGGACGTCGGTTCGGGGTCGTCGGGTACGGGAGAGCGGTTGTCAGCTCGGTTTCCTTGAGCGGTCCTTGAGGCGGTCTCGCCGCACGGCGAGCCGTCGTGCGGCGCGGTCGAGGCCGGGAGTGGGGCCTCCACCGTCGAGATGCGCGGCCAGGGCGCGGATGGTCGGGTGGCGGAACAGGTCCACGATGGGGATCTCCCGGCCAAGGGCCGAGCCCAGGCGGGCCTGGACGGCGGCGATCGCCAGCGAGTGGCCGCCGATCTCGAAGAAGTTGTCGGTCGCGCCCACCCGCGGCACGCCGAGCACGGCCCGCCACACCTCGGCCACGGCCCGTTCGGTCGGGCCGGACACCTCCCCGCCCGCCTCGCCTCCCGGCCGGGACGCGGGGCGGCGCAGCGCGGCGCGGTCGACCTTGCCGTTGGGGGTGAGCGGCAGCGCGGGAACCACGATCACCTCGGCGGGCACCGCGTGCTCGGGCAGCGTCGCGCGCAGGTGGTCGAGGAGCCGCGGCGCGGCCAGCCCCGGCCTGCGCGGCACCGCGTAGGCGTGCAGCACCGTCTCGCGCCGCTCGTCCCGGTCGGCCACCGCGGCGGCGGCGCGGACCTCGGGATGGGCGGACAGCGCCGCCTCCACCTCGCCCAGCTCCACCCGGAAGCCGCGGATCTTCACCTGGTCGTCGCGCCGACCGGCGATCGTCACCGTCCCGTCGGGGTTGAGACGGCCGAGGTCGCCGGTGGCGAAGGCGTCCCCGGTGAAGCGGAGCCGGGTGAGCCCGGCGTCGAGATAGCCGGTCGCCAGGTTGGCGCTGCGCACGATCACCTCGCCCAGCTCGCCCACCCCGGCCCGGCCGCCGTGCTCGCCGACCACGACCAGCTCGCTGCCCTCGACGCCGCGCCCCGCGGGGACGGGTTCGGCGCTCTCGCGCACCCCGGCGGGGATCTCGTGCCAGGCGTGGGCCTGCGGGGTCTCGGTGGTGCCGTAGAAGGCCACCAGGCGGGCGGCCGGGACCAGGCGGCGCAGCCGTACGGCGTCGGCGTGGGTGAGCCGGTCGCCGCCGGTCGCCACCAGCCGCACCCCGGGCAGCACCGCGCCGGTCCCGCAGAGCATCCTGGCCAGCTGCGGGGTCAGGTGCAGTACGGTGACGCGGTGCTCGCGCAGCCACGCGACCAGCCGGACGGGGTCGCGGAGCAGCTCCCGCTCCGGCACGCACAGCCGGGCGCCGGTGGCGAGCGGCACGAACACGTCGCGCAGCGCGGGGTCGTGCGCCAGGCCCGACAGCAGGGCGAAGCGATCGGCAGGGGTCACCGCGAAGGTCGCCGCGTACCAGGCGACGAAGTGCGCGAGCGGCCCCTCACCGGTCACCACCGGCTTGGGGTCGCCGGTGGTCCCCGAGGTGAGCGACAGGTAGCCCCGCTCGGGATGCGGCTCCTGCGGCGCTCCGCCGTCCCCCTCCGGCAGCGCGATCTCCGGGAGGCCCGCCAGGGAGGGCGCGTCCGGGCAGCGCAGCGCCGCCACGGCCCCCGCGGCGGCGGCCTGGCGGGCCAGCACCGGCGCCGGGTGCGCCGGGTCGAGGATCACCCAGCGGGCCCCGGTGGCCAGCACCCCCAGCAGCAGCCCGGGAAGCTCGGGGACCCGCGCGGCGAGCACCGCGACCGCCTGGCCCGGCTCCACCCCGGCCGCGCGCAGCGCCGAGGTCGTACGGTGGCGCAGCGCGGTGAGCTCCGCGTGCCCGAGGGCCCGCCCCGCGCCCTCCACCACGACGTCGCCGTGCAGGGTGTCCAGCGGCCCGGGACCGTCCCAGACCGGTAGCGCGGCGGGCGGTTCCTGCGGGGCCAGCCGGGCCATGCGCGCCGCCTCGCCGGGGGCGGCGAGCAGGTCGCCCAGCAGGTGCGCGTAACCGGCCAGCAGGGCGTCCATCCTGGCGGCGGAGAACAGGTCGGGGTTGTAGACGAGCTGCAGGGCGTATCCGTCGCCGCCGTCGCCGCGCTCGCTGACGTACATCGTCAGGTCGAACAGCGCGCCCGGCAGCCCGGCGGGCAGCGGCTCGGTCACGCACCCCGGCAGGTCCAGCTTGGGCTCCGCGAAGTTGTACATGTTGAACAGCACCTGCGTCACCGGGTTGCGCCCCAGGTCGCGCGGGACGCGCAGCGCCTCCACGACGCGCTCCAGCGGCACGTCGCCGTGGGAGACGACCTCGGCGAGCTCGTCGCGGCAGCGGGCCACGTGCTCCTCGAACGAGGCCCCGGGGTCCTGGCGCAGCCGCAGCGGCAGCATCCGCACGCACATGCCGATCAGCGACTCGAACGCGACGTGCCCCCGGTCGGCGTACGGGGTGCCGACGAGCAGGTCCCGCTGCCCGGACAGTCTGGAGAGCAGCTGCGCGAACGCGGCCAGCAGCACCGGGTACGGGGTGACTCCCAACCTGACCGCCAGTCTCCTGACACGGTCTCCGATCTCACCGTCAATCTCGGCTGTTCGGAGCGCTCCAAAAAAAGTTTGCACAGGTGGGCGAGGGGTGTCCCTGGGCAGGTCGAGCACCATGGGGGCGTCCTTGAGGTGCTCGCGCCACCAGTCGACCCCGTCGCCGTCGGAACGCTCCCTCGACCAGCGCGCGTAGTCGGCGAACGACGCGCCCGCCGGCCCCGGCGGATCACCGCGGTAGGCGGCGCTCAGGTCCCGGTAGAAGACGTCCTGGGACCAGCCGTCGAAGACGATGTGGTGCGCGGTCACCGCGAGCACGTGGTCGTCCTCGGCCAGCCGGATCAGCCTGGCCCGCACCAGCGGGTCGCGCGCCAGGTCGAACCGCGTCCGCGCCTCCCTCTCCAGCACCGCTCCCAGCGCGGTCCCGGGACGGGGGAGCGCCGAGAGGTCGTCGAGCGGGAGCGGCACCTCGCCAGGCGGGACGACCGAGACGTGGGGTACGCCGTCGCGGGAGGTGATCCGCCAGCGCAGCGTCTCGTGCGCGGCCACCACCGACTCCAGGGCGCTCCGCAGCGCGCCGTGGTCCAGCGGGCCGCGGACGCGTTCGGCCATCGCGATGTTGTGCGCGGGGGTGTCGGGGGCGAGCCGCTCCACGAACCACATGCGCCGCTGCGCGGGCGACAGCGCCGGGGGCTCGCCTCCGGTGTCTCTTGCGGGCGTGGCGTCCCGGAGGGGGGCGTTCTCGACACCTGAGGAGAGGACGCCGTAGGTGCGGGCCGCGTAGACGTCCTCGACCGAGATGTCCCGGCCGAGCTCCGCCCTGACGGCCGACACCAGGCGCATCGCCCGCAGCGAGTGCCCGCCGCGCTCGAAGAAGTCGTCGCCGGGACCCGGGAGAGGGGCGTCGAGCACCCGCGCCCAGATCCCCGCCAGCCCCGCGTCCCCGTTCGTGTCCCCGCCGGTGTCCCCGTTCGTCTCCCCGGAAACCCCGAAGGTGTCCCGGGCGAGGCCGCGCAGGGCGGCGAGGTCGACCTTGCCGGAGGCGTTCAGCGGCAGGACCGGGACGCGCACCACGCGGGTGGGCAGCATGTAGACCGGCAGCCGTCCCGCGCAGTGCTCCCGCAGGGCGGCCAGCCCGGGGGCGTCCAGCGGCGCGACGTAGGCGACCAGCTCGCCGGGGGCGTCGACCACCGCCTGCGTCACCCCGGGGTGGGCCCGCACCACCGACTCGACCTCGCCGATCTCGACCCGCTGCCCCTGGATCTTCACCTGCCGGTCCAGCCGCCCCATGAAGGCGATCCGGCCGTCCTCCCGCCAGGCGACGTGGTCGCCGGTGCGGTAGAGCCGCGCCCCGGGCACGGCCTCGAACGGGTCGGGGACGAACCTCTCGGCCGTCATGCCGGGCAGACCCAGGTAGCCGCGGCTCACCTGCGGCCCGCCGATGTACAGCTCGCCGGGGACGCCGACGGGGCACTCGCGCATGTCCTCGTCCAGGACGTGCGCCCGGCAGCCGCGCAGGGGATACCCGATCGGCAGCGACCGCTCCCACGTCCCCGACAGCTCGGTGCCGACCACGCAGACGGTCGTCTCCGTGGGGCCGTACCAGTTGTGGAAGCGGGTGTGCGCCGACCAGCGGGCCACCTGCTCGGGGCCGGGTGGCTCCCCGGCCGTGACCAGGTCGCGCAGGTGCGGCAACCGGGCCGGGTCGACCAGCGGCAGCAGGGCGGGCGGGATGAACCCCCAGGTGACGTCGTGCGCCTCCAGGAACCGCTGCAGGCGGGCCGGGTCGGTCCTGTCCTCGTCGGGTACCAGCTGCACGCAGCCGCCCACGGTGAGCGGCGCGAGCATGTCGAGCACCGAGACGTCGAACCCGAGCGCGGAGAACGCGATCGACCGGCACGTGCCGTCCAGGCCGAAATGGGCCGTCGCGGCCGAGGCGAACGCGACCGCGGAGGCGTGGCTCACGACCACGCCCTTGGGCCGCCCGGTCGACCCGGACGTGTACAGGACGTAGGCGGCGTTCCCCGGCAGCGCCGGACTCCCGGCGACGGTCTCGCCGCCGCTTTCCGGTCCGGTTCCGGCCGGGGGCACGATGGTGGTTCCGGAGGTAATTTCGGACACGATTGCGGTCGCGGCGCCTGTTTCCGGCTCGACCAGCGGGCGCCCGCATCCGTCCAGCAGCGCGCGGCCGTGACCGTCGGCCACGACGACCGCGACGCCCGCGTCGTCGAGCACCTCGTCAAGCCTGCGGCGTGGATGCGCCGGATCGAGGGGGACGTACGCGCCGCCCGCCATCATGATGCCGAGAACGGCGACGGTCATCAGCGGTGTGCGCCTGGCGCAGAGCCCGACCCGGTCCTCCGGACCCACCCCGAGGGCACGTAACCGCAGCGAGAGCGCGGTGGCGGCGTCGATCAGATCGCGGTAGGTGAGTTCGGTGTCCCACTGGCGGATCGCCGGGGCGGAGGGTGTCCGCGCGGCCTGGTCGGCGACGAGGTCGCACAGCAGCGCGTCCGGGGCGAGGTGGGACGGTCCGGCCGTCCGGGCGGTGGGGGTGGGGGCCGTCGGCGAAGCCGGTGGAGTGGACGACGGACCGTGCAACGAGGCGGACGACGAGTCCCCTCGCATCGCTTCGAGCATTCACCCCCCATAGCCCCAAACAGGGTTTATGCCCTGTCAAGTATTCACAAGCGATAAGCCAGATCATTCCTATTATTTGTGTCACTGTCAGTCAAGGATTGAAAATTAAACGTATGTCGGAATGCCGGTTTCGGCCGCAGGGGAAGATCGTCGAGCCTCCCGGCGCTCCGGGATCGCCGCTGTTCACGGCGATCCCGTGAACGGAAGGTGACATGCCACTTCCGTACGTCATGAAGCGTCTCACTCTGTGGACACCCAATGTGGCCGGAGGCTACCAAGAGCAAGCGTCCAAAATGCCGATTTCGGTTCTAGTTCACCGCGCTGTCATTTCGGTCGTACTCACCGGCGATCCGCTCGGCCTCCTCGTCCGTGAGCCGGTCGATCTCCGCGGCCAGGCACTCCTCCACCACCAGCGCCAGCCCGCGGACCGAACGCGTGGTGAACAGGGCGTTGAGCGGCAGGTCGACGCCCACCGCCGAGCAGATCCTGGCGACGACCTTGGTGCCGAGCAGCGAGTGCCCGCCGACGTCGAAGAAGTCGTCGTCGACCCCGATGCCGTTCCTGCCCAGCACCTCGCACCAGATCTCGTGCACCAGCTCCTCGCTCGCCGTGGCCGGTCCGGCGGGCGCCGCCGAGGTCTCCTCCGCGACGGGCGAGGGCAGCGAAGCGCGGTCGAGCTTGCCGTTGGGCAGCCTCGGGAAGTCCCGCACCGGGACGAAGAGACTCGGCACCATCGTGGCGGGCAGCCGCGACGCCAGGAACGCCCGAAGCTCCCCGGCCGTCACCTCCGCGCCCGTTTCCGCGCCCGCGCCCGTTTCCGCGCCCGTGCCCGTGCCCGCGCCCGTTTCCGTGCCCGTGCCCGCGCTCGTTTCCGTGCCCGTGCCTCCCTGGGAACCCGTGCCCGTGTCCACGTACGCGACCAGAGCCCGGCCGCCGGGGGCGTCGTCCCTGACCGCGGCGACCGCCCGGCGCACCCCCGGGTGCGCCTCCAGCGCGGCCTCCACCTCGCCCAGCTCGATCCGCACCCCCCGCACCTTCACCTGGTCGTCCGCGCGCCCGAGGAACTCCAGGGTGCCGTCGGGAAGCCGCCGCACGAGGTCGCCCGTCCGGTAAAGGCGACCGCCCCGGCCGAACGGGTCGGGGACGAACCGCTCTGCGGTCAGCCCCGGCCGCCCCCGGTAGCCTCGGGCGACCCCGTCGCCGCCCAGGAACAGCTCCCCTGCGACACCGGAGGGCACCGGCTCCATCGCCCCGTCCAGCACGTACGCGGTGGTGCCCGCGACCGGCATGCCGATCGACATCGACTCCGCGCCCTTCGGCACCCGGTGCGCCAGTGACCAGATCGTCGTCTCCGTCGGCCCGTAGAGGTTCCACAGCTCACCGGCGACCCGGTGGATCCGCCCGGCCAGCGACACCGGGAGCGGCTCCCCGCCGCTGAACACGCGCGGCAGCCCGGCGGGCAGCCGCTCCAGGATCTCCTCCAGCACCGACGGCGGCGCCTGCACCGTCGTCACCCCCGCCTCCGCCACCAGCTCGCCCAGCCCGCCGGTGCCGTACGGGGGAGCCAGGACCACCGCGCCGCCCGCCGTCAGCGGGCCGAAGATCTCCAGCGCCGCGATGTCGAACGACAGCGAGGTGAGCAGCAGCATCCGCTCCCGCTCGGTGAACCCCAGCCCGGTGACCAGGTTCACCACCCCGCGATGCGGCACCACCACCCCCTTGGGCACCCCCGTCGACCCCGACGTGTAGATCACGTACGCCGGGGCGTCCGGAGAGACGGGATCGGGGACGAACCCGGACGTCTCGTCCGGCGGCAGCGCGTCCAGCAGGATCGCCGGAGGATGGTCCGGCGGCAGCCGCTCCACCAGCGCCGAGCGGGTCAGCAGCAGCGGGCTGCCCGAGTCGGCCAGCATGAACCCCAGCCGCTCCGCCGGGTAGTCCGGATCCAGCGGCACGTAACAGCCGCCTGTCTTCAGCACCGCCAGCAGCGCCACGATCAGCTCGGTGCTCCTCGGCAGGCACACCGCGACCGGCGTCTCCGCCCCCACCCCGCGCTCGCGCAGCCGCCGGGCCAGCGCGCCCGCCCGCTCCTCCAGCCGCCCGTAGGTGAGCGTCCCCTCCGAGGAGACGACCGCCGGGGCGTCCGGCGTCCGCTCCGCCCGTCCGGCGATCAGCTCGTGCAGGCAGCGCTCGGGGTAGGAGGCCGCCGGGCCGTGCCAGGAGGCGAGCAGCCGGGCCCGCTCCGGCCCGTCCATCAGCGGCAGCCGGGAGATCGGCAGCTCCGGGTCGTCGACGGCCGCGCCGAGCAGCGTCAGGAACGCCGACACCAGGCGGCGGATCGTGTCCTCGTCGAACAGGTCCGTGCTGTACTCGACCCAGCCCTCCAGCGTGCCGTCCGGATTGTGGAGCTCCATGGTGAGATCGGCCTTCGAGGTGCCGTTGCCGTACCGGCCGCGCCCGTCCACCGCGATCTGGTTGAACCCCACCTGGAACAGCGGCGTCCTGCCGGGGTCGCGGGGCGGGCTCACCGCCTCCACGAGCTTCGCGAACGGCACGTTCTGGTGGTCGAACGCCTCCAGCACGGTCGTGCGGACCCGGTCCAGCGCCTCGCCGAACGCCGGGTCGCCGCCCAGGTCGGTACGGAGCGGCAGCGTGTTGACGAACATGCCGATCAGCGGGTCCAGCTCCGGCAGCTCCCGCCCGGCGACGGGGGAGCCCACCACGACGTCACTCCGCCCGCTCCAGCGCGCCAGCAGCACCGAGAACGCCGTCAGCAGCACCGTGAACGGCGTGGTGCCCCGCCGCCTCGCCAGCGCGCCCACCCGCTCGGTGAGCTCCTCCGGCACGGCGAAGTCCAGCACCGAGCCCAGGTAACTCATCGTGGCCGGGCGCGGCCGGTCGGACGGCAGCTCCAGCGGGACGCTCCCGCGCAGCCGCTCCCGCCAGTAGGCCAGGTCGCCGTCCAGCTCGCCGCCGCCCAGCCGGTCGCGCTGCCAGACCGCGTAGTCGGCGTACTGGATCGCCAGCTCGGGAAGCTCGGGCTCGCGGCCCTCGCGCAACGCCCGGTAGACCTCGCCCAGCTCCCGCCACAGGACGCCGGACGACCAGGCGTCGAAGATCGTGTGGTGCAGGACCATCAGCAGCCGCCACTCCCCGCCGCCCAGCGTCACCAGCCGCACCCGCCAGAGCGGGGCGTGCTCCAGCCGGAACGGCCCGCGCGCCTCCTCCGCCGCGACCCGCTCGAACTCCTTCGCCGCCGCCTCCGGAGGCAGCTCGGAAAGGTCGGTCCGCGCCACCGAGACCGGCACCCGGTCCGCGATCGTCTGCACGACCCGCTCGTCGCGCAGCTCGAACGCCGTCCGCATCGACTCGTGCCTGTCCACGAGCACCGCCAGCGCCCGCTCCAGGAGATCGGGATCCAGCGGCCACAGGCTCGTCGCCTCCGAGCACACGGCGATGTTGTAGACGGCCAGGTCGGGCAGGAGCTCGTGCAGGAACCAGATCCGCTCCTGGGCGAACGAGGCGGGAAAGACGTCCATTTACACTTTCTCCTTCAGGCACTCGCGGAGCTGTTCCGCGATCACGGGCAGGGCGGCCGTCTCGCCCAGGGTGGCCAGCCAGTGCCACTGCTCCAGGGCGTGGCAGAGCCGGTAGAAGGCCAGGCGCTCGGCCCAGTCGTCCGGCAGGTCGCCGTACCCCTCGAGCAGGTATCGCCGCCGCTCCGCGTCACCCCTGACCGCGAAGTAGTCGGTCCGCGCCAGGTCCATCAGCGGGTCGCCGCCCAGCGCGTTCTCCATGTCGATCACCCCGGTCATCCGCAGCGGGCTCCCCGGCCCGTCCCCCTCGGCGACCATGACGTTGCGCTCGTGGAAGTCGTTGTGGCACAGCACGGGGGAGTCGCAGCGCGCCAGCAGGTGGCGGTTGCGCCCGACGTACGCGGAGATCTCCGCGTGCAGCCCCGGGTCCCCGCCGAACTCGGTGAACTGCGCCAGCCTCAGGTCCAGCTGCCCGCCCACGTACGCCTCGTTGGAACCCTCCAGCGGCCCGTCGATCGGCCCGAACCGCTCCACCCGCACCCCGTGCACCGCCCGCAGCGTCCGGCCCATCTCCCGGTACAGGCCGGAGACCTCCCCGGCCGCCAGCCCGCCGGAGACCTCCGACAGCGGCCGGCCGGGCACCTTCGTCATCACCGCGTACGCGTGCGGCAGGTCGCGCCGCGAGACGTCCCAGTGCACCAGCTCGGGACAGGAGGCGCCGCTGCCGCGCAGCAACTCGTAGACGCGCGCCTCCTTGTGCAGCCGCGCCGCCAGCACGTCCGGGTAGATCTTCACGATGAGCTCGCGGTCGGCGCACCTGACCTCGTACACCGCGCTGATCTCCCCGCCGGTCCGCAGCACCACCTCCCGCACCTCCGCGTCCGGGTACGGGGTGCGCAGCACCGCCTTCGCGCGCTCCAGCGGCAGCGGCATCGTGATCGCCTTGGCGAACGCCGGGGCGGTCCAGGCCACGCTCACCCGGTTGCCCGCCCGCTCCCGCAGGATCTGGGCCCCGACCAGGTCGTCCGCCGGGGCGTCCGGCATCTCGTCGTCGAACCGCGACAGCACCCGGGTGCGCATCGAGATCAGCACGTGCACCGCGATGCCCAGGCCCAGCACGATGTACATGAACGCCACGCCACGGCCCTGGCCGACACCGATCACCGAGCCCACCGTCGGCGCCAGCGCGCCACCGGGAACCAGCAGCGGGTTGAGCAGCCGCTCGCCCAGCGGCGCCACCACCGCCATGCCGATCGGCAGCGTCGACCACGACACCATCTGGTTGAGCGACTGCACGCGGCCGTGGAAGCGCTGCGGCACCTTCGTGTGGATGATCGTGAGGAAGGTGCCGTTCACGATCGAGAGGCAACCCCACAGGCCGAACGCCCCGATCCCCACCACCCACGACGTGGGTTGCAACCCGGTGATCACCGCGAACACCGACAGTCCCAGCGTCGCCAGCATCACCCCGCGCATCCGCCGCCGCCTCGGCCCGCCCCACAGCGCGATCACCAGGCCGCCCAGCGCCCCGCCCAGACCGCCGACGAAGGAGATCTGCCCGGCGACGGTCAGCGTGGAGAACGACAGCACCAGCGGGGTTATCGACAGCAGCAGCGCCGCGAGCATCACGTTGAGCGTCGCGAAGTAGATCATCGCTGCCCGCAGGTGGCGGTTGCCGATCGACATCCGCAGCCCCTGCGCGATCTCCTTCGACAGGGGCTCCCTGGGCGAGTGCGCCATCGTGTCCGGGAAGCGGATCAGCAGCAGGGCGCCCAGCACCAGCGCGAAGCTCGCCACGTCGACCACCAGGATGCCGCCCAGGCCGATCGTGGACAGCAGCGCGACGGCCACCAGCGGCGCCGCGAACTGCGCCGTGCCGATCACCATCTGCACCACCCCGGCCGCGTGTCCCATGTACTCCTTGGGGACGAGCTGGGGGAGCGCGGTGGTGAAGCCCAGCCGCTGGAAGATCAGCGCGATCGACAAGCACGCGGTCAGCGGGTATATGTGCCAGATCTCCAGCGTGTCCGTCCAGAACAGGGCGCCCAGGACCAGCTGCGTGCCACCGGCCATGCAGTTGCCGAGGATCATCATCGAGCGACGGCTCGACCGGTCCACGATCGCTCCCGCCAGCGGCGCGATCACCACTCCCGGCATGATCGACAACGCCACGAACAGGGCGAAGTCCACCAGCGACCCGGTGGTCAGATAGATCCACACCGGGATCGCGAAGTCCGTGATCGCGGTGCCGACCATCGACACCAGCTGGAACGCCGCCACCACGAGGAACCGCCGCAGGCTGGGCGGCGGCGCCTTGACCCCCGTCCCGGCCCTCGCTCTCGTCCCGGCCCTCGTCCTGGTTTTGGCCTTCCCGTTCGCGGGACCGGTCGCCTTCCCGTTCTGGAGGCCGGTGACCCTTCCATTCCCGGTGCCGGTGGCCTTCCCGCTCGGGGAAGCGGTCGCCTTCCCGTTCCCGGAGCCGGTTCTCCCGGCGTCCGGGGGACCGGACGGCTCCTCGGAGGCGGGACCGGCGTCACCCTCCGGGGCGGCGGGTTCCTCCGGCGCGCCTGACTTTCCCGCTCCGGCGGCTCCCTCCGCTCCGGTGGGTTCCTCCGGATCCGAGGAGCGGACGGAGACCTCCTCGACCCACCATCCGGCTCCGGGTCCCCGTGAAGACCGGTCGAGCGTGCCCGCCGCGCCGTACCCCATGGCGATGTGCGTGTTGGTGAGGATCTCCGACAGCTCCGCAGCCCGATATTTCAGGAAATAGTGACCCGCCTCGTCCAGGATCACCAGTGCCGTCGTGTCACTCAGGAAGTGCCACTCCCGGTAACGCTCCTGGTAGTAGTCGGTCGTCGGATCCTGCTCGCCCACCACCGAGACCACCGGCGCCCGCAGCCGCTCTATCCGCTCCGCCAGCACCCGCGTGAAGATCTCCTCCGCGATCAGGGTGTCACGCCGCTGGTTGCGCACCATGAACCGGACCTGCTCGTCGTCCAGCCCCGAGATGTCGGTGCCCATCGACTTCATCCGGTTCTCGTACACCCGGTCGCCGCGTAACCGGTCGTAGCGCGTCAGCCGCGCCAGCGGCCCCGCGATCCGGCCTCTCGGCCTGGCGAACGGGAAGATCGCCCCGATGTACACCGCCTCCAGCGCGCGGCCCCGCTCCTCCAGCCGCCGCGCCACCTCCACCACCAGCGCGCCGCCGATGCCGCAGTGGCCGTACAGGGCCAGGGGGCCCTCGACGTTCTCCAGGATCTCGGCCACACACAGGTCCGCGACCTCGTCGATCGGCCTGGTCTCCTCGTCCGGCAACCCGGGGTCGTGCCCGGGGAAGGCCAGCGCGTGCAGCGAGCACCCGTCCGGCAGCGCGTCGGCGAGCGGCTGGAAGATCAGCGGGCTGCCCCCGCCGTACGGTATGCACACGTACGTCATCAGGGCGGGCCCCGGCCTGGTCAGCTCGTACAGCAGGCTCCGCGGCCCCGCGGGACCCGCGGGCCGCTCCACCAGGGCCGCCAGCTCGCGCACCGTCGGATGCTTGAACAGGTCCATCACCCCGACCGCGCGCCCCTCGACCACCGGCAGCGCCCTGCGCATCCGCGCCACCGCCTGGATCGCGACCAGCGAGTGCCCGCCCAGCTCGAAGAAGTCACCGTCGGCGCCGACCGACGCCACCCCCAGCAGCTCCCGCCAGATGTCGGCGATCGCCCGCTCCACCGGCGTCCGGGGCTCCGCCCCCGGCCCCGCCGTCTCGGCGCCCGGCCGCTCCGGGGCGGGCAGCGCCTTCCGGTCCAGCTTGCCGTTCGGGCTCAGCGGCAGCGCGTCCAGCACCACGAACGCCGACGGCACCATGTGGTCGGGCAGCGTCACCTTCAACGCCCGCCGCAGCTCCGCCCCGTCCAGCTCCGCGCCGTCCGGTCCTATCCCGCTCCTCAGCGCCCCGGCCAGTTCCGCCCCGTCCGGTCCTGTCCCGTCCTTTCGCGTCCCGTCCGGTTTTGCTCCTGGCGGTCCCTCACCGGCCGCGCCGGTCGCCGCCGTCACGGGCACCACGTACGCGACCAGCCGCCTGTCGCCCGGCGCGCCGTCCTCCCGCACCGTCACCACCGCCTCGCGCACCCCCGCGAGCCCGCGCAGCACCGCCTCGATCTCGCCCAGCTCGATCCGCTGCCCACGGATCTTCACCTGGTGGTCGATCCGCCCCAGGAACTCGATCGCGCCGTCACGGCGGAGCCGTACCAGGTCACCCGTCCGGTACAGGCGCGCCCCCGACGCCCCGAACGGGTCGGGCACGAACCGCTCCGCCGTCAGGCCGGGCCGGGCGTGATAACCCATCGCCACCTGAGCCCCGCCGATGTGCAGCTCACCGGGAACCCCGAAGGGCACCGGCCGCAGATGCCGGTCCAGTACGTACAGCGAGGTGTTCTCCACCGGGTGCCCGATCGGCACCGTCGCGTCACCCGGGCGGCACCGCCACAGGCTCACGTCGATCGCCGCCTCCGTCGGCCCGTACAGGTTGAACAGCCCCGTCCCCGACAGCCGCCCGAAGAACCGCTCGGCCACGTGCGCCGTCAGCTCCTCGCCGCTGCACACCACCCGGCGCAGCGACCCGCACGCCTCGACGCCCTCCTCCTCCAGGAACGCCGCGAGCATCGACGGGACGAAATGCGCCGTCGTCACCCCACGGTCCACGATCAGATCCCGCAGGTACGCCGCGTCCCGGTGCCCGCCGGGACGGGCCAGCACCAGCCGCGCCCCCGTCACCAGCGGCCAGAAGAACTCCCACACCGACACGTCGAAACCCGCCGGGGTCTTCTGCACCACCACGTCGTCGCCGGTCAGCCCGTAGACCCGCTGCATCCAGCCCAGTCGGTTGCGGATGCCTCCGTGCGTGTTGGGCACCCCTTTGGGCCGTCCCGTCGACCCCGAGGTGTAGATCATGTACGCCGCGTCCGCCGACGTCGCCGACGGCTCCACGGGCGTGCCCGGCCCGTCCAGCGGATCGTCCAGGACGACCGTCACCACCCCGCCGCTCGCCGCCTCCGGGGGAGTGTTCACCGGGCCGTCGGAAACCGCGTCCGGCCCGCCGGGGGCCGTGTCCCGAGCCGCGCCCCACACGTTCTCCGGGAGCACGTCGAGCACCGCCCGCTGCGCGAGCAGCACCGGTACCGCCGCGTCGGCCAGCATGAACGCCAGCCGCTCCGGCGGATACTCCGGATCCAGCGGCACGTACGCCCCTCCGGCCTTCACCACCCCCAGCAGCGCCACCACCAGCTCGACCGACCGCTCCGCGCACACCGCCACCAGCGAACCCGGCCCCACCCCCAGCCCGCGCAACCGGTGCGCCAGCCGATTGGCCCGCACCTCCAGTTCCGCGTACGTCAGGCGCTCCCCCTCGAACTCCACCGCCACCGCCCGAGGCGTCCGGGCCACCTGCGCCTCGAACATCCCGCCCAGCGTCGCCCCGTCCGCGTACGGCTCCTCGGGACCCGCCGCGCACGCCAGCACCCGCCCCCGCTCCTCGGCGGGGAGGACGTCCAGCTCCGAGATCCGCGCGGCCGGAGCCGCCAGCACCGCCCCCAGCAGCGTCTCCAGCTGCGCGGCCATCCCCTCGACCGTGGCCGCGTCGAACAGGTCGCGGTTGTAGACGAACAACCCGCCCATCCCGCCCTGCTGCTCGGTCAGGAACAGCTCCAGGTCGAAACGCGTCGCCCTGGCCTCGAACTCGAACGGCTCCACCGAGACCCCGGGCCAGCGCGTCCCCTCCCTGCGCCCGTAACTCTGCAGCGCGAACACCGCCTGGAACACCGGCGACCTGCTCACGTCCCGCTCGATGCCCAGCTCCCCGACCAGCTGCTCGAACGGCAGCTCCTGGTGCTCGTACGCCTCCGTCGTGGTCCGCCTGACCCTCTCCAGCAGCTCCAGGAACCCCGGGTCGCCCGACAGGTCCGCGCGCATCGCCAGCACGTTCACGAACATGCCGATCACGCTCTCCAGCTCCCGCCGGGGGCGCCCGCCCACCGGGGAACCGACCGCGAAGTCGTCCTGGCGCGCGTACCGGCCCAGCAGCACCTGGTACGCCGCCAGCAGCACCATGTACAGGGTCGCGCCGGACTCCCGCGCCAGCCGCGTCAGCCCCTCCACCAGCTCCCGCCCCAGCGTGAAACCGTGCGAGGCCCCCGCGAACGTCTGCTCGCCCCGCCGCCGCCCGTCCACGGGAAGCTCCAGCGGCACCACCCCGGCCAGCCGCGACCGCCAGTAGGACAGACCGGCCTCGGAGACCGGCCGCTCCCGCTGCCACAGCGCGTAGTCCCCGTACTGCAGCGGCGGCTCGGGAAGCTCCGTCCCCGCGTAACAGGCACCCAGCTCCTCGGCCAGGATGTCGGTGGACCAGCCGTCACCGCAGATGTGGTGCAGCGCCACCAGCAGCACGTGATCCCCGGCGTGCCCGGCGTGCCCGGCGTCCCCGGTGTTTTCGGTGTTTCCGCCGCCCACCCGTACCAGCAGCGTCCGCAGCAGCGGCCCCCGCGCCAGGTCGAACGGCAGCGCCGCCGCGTCGCTCACCAGCCGTATCGCGGAACGCTCGTCGTCCGCCTCCGCCCTCTCCAGCCGAACCTCGACCCGCTCCTCCACCACCGCCGTCGGACGTCCGTCCTCGTCGGCGGGAAAACGCGTCCGCAGGCTCTCGTGCCTGGCCACCACCGCCCCGATCGCCCGCTCCAGCGCCGCGACGTCCAGCGGTCCCGTCAGCCGCAACGTCATCGGGATCGTGTACGCGGCGGTGCCGGGAGCGAACTGGTCCATGAACCACAGCCGCTCCTGCCCGAACGACAGCGGCGCCCCCTGCCCCGATGACCGCCGGGGGATCGTGAACACCGGATCCGGCGCGCGACGGCGCAGCCGTTTCTCCAATAGCGCTCGCTTGGCGTCGGAAAGCTGTGTGCTGCTTAGGGACTGGCCAGGCGAGGACGTCACACGTGTCTCACTTTCGGCGGGGGCTGAGACGCGTTCCGCGGCCGGGGAACGCGCCATATCTCTCCGAGACCGCTTACCTTTCCTCGGGATTAATGACATTCATACATATCTGTCTGACCGAGTCGAGATCAACAACGTAACCCGCCAACCCGCCACCCGCGCGGCGACTTCGGCCCCGTCTCCCGCCCGCGCCTGAAGGGGGCGAACCGCGCCCACGCCGAGAGACCGGACCTCTCATCCGCCTCTCCCGTTCACCCGCCTTCCCCGCATCGCCACCCGAGCCGTCACCGGCGCGGGCTGTCACCCGCGCGAGCCGTCATCCGTGAGGATCGCCGTCACCCGGGAGAGCCGGCCTCCGCGTACTCCCACGTCCGCAACACCATCCGCCGTCCCTTCTCCTCCGAGGGAACCGGCGGCGCGTCCGTCAGGTGGTAACCCGCCGCGCGGGCCACCGCCACGCTCGCCGCGTTGTCGGCCTCGATCTCCAGCAGCAGCCGGGACACCCCCACCGTCTTCTGGGCGAACTCCGTCATCACCCGCACCGCCCCCGAGGCCAGGCCCCGCCCCCGGTAGGCCGCTCCCAGGCCGTAACCGATCTCCGCGACGTCCAGGCCGAGGCCGCTCAGCATCAGCAGCACCTCGCCCGCCGGCTCGCCCCCGTCCACGGTGATCGCGAGCTGCAGCCGCTCCCCGGCCGCCCTCCGCCGCCGGGCCCGCTCCAGGTAGGCGCGCGCCGCCTCCGGGTCGAACGGCGAGGCCAACGGCGTCCAGTACGCCACCTCGGGGTCGTCGAACAGCTCCACCATGGCCGCCAGGTCGCCGTCCTCCCACTCCCGCAGCACCACCCCGTGCCCGCTCAGTCTCACCCACTCGGGAAGGCACACCCGCCCGGCACCCAGATCGCCCCTCTCCACCCGGCCGTCCTCCACAGTTCCCACGCCGCCACCTCCCGTTACGCCACTTCCCGCACTTCCCGCCGCTTTCGAGCAACCTACTCCGCCCGCGGAACCACCATCCGCCATCCCGCCGAACACCCCCACCGGCCCGCCACCTCAGTACTTCGGCCCCACGAACTCGTCCAACCGCTCGACCGCCCCCCGCCGGGCCACGGAGATGGTGTTGTAACGGGAATAGCGCCACTCCACGCCGAGCAAGTCGAGCACCTCGCCGCACAGTTCGAGGATGTCCTTCGACTCGTTGCCGAAAAGGTAACGCGGATACTCGTACCAGTGATCGCTGCCGTTGAAGTGGCGACGGACGCGGTTCGTGCCGCGATAGCCGTCCGAGTGCATCAGGCCCCGGGCGAACCTGCCCGGATGCATCTCAACGATCTTCCTCTGCCAGTCCTCCAACGCGATCTTCCTTAGATGTTTGCGTCCGGGACCGTGCTGAGGAAAAAGACATACCCAGTGCTTGGAGTGGCTCTTGACCTCTGTGCATCCGTTTTTCCGGCGACGACTCACAGAAGAGGTGGGCATCACCGCGGCCATCACATCCGCCGCCTCTGCGATCAGCCCCGGCCAGTTGTCGCCGCAGGACAAGGAGAGCTGATAGACGCCTTTGCGGCACAGCACGATGTGTCCGTCACCGAGGTACAGCCCTAGAAGGTAGGCGTAGGCCGTCTCGTCGAGTGGCTGCTCGTGGCAGCGGGGGCAGGAACGACGTCGCCTGCGGTCCTCGTCTTCGTTGGCTCTTCGCGCTCCGGTTCTCCACTTTTGGACCGCACCCAGCGATACGCCGCAGAGTTCGGCGACCTGACGGTCAATGAGGCCGAGCGCCGAGAGACGGAGAGCGCGATCGACGGTTTCACGGGGGTGCACGGAAGAAGCATGCCGACCGTCACCGACAGTTTCTGCCCGGCGACGAAAGGTGGTCGCTCGGTCGCCGATCGGATTTCGTGGGCGAGTGACGTCTGTGTTTGAGTGCCGGAAGCGGGACTCGAACCCGCACACCCTTTCAGGTAGACGCTTTTGAGGCGTCCGCGTATGCCATTTCGCCATTCCGGCCTATATTTCCGGACTTGTCCGGATTTTGTGTGCCAGCTAAGAGCTTACCTAGAAGTGGATCACCCTGGGGTACCGGCGTGGTCCCAATCTAGCGGACGTCGGTACTCTCTTGCTCGTGAGTACGCAGCGGCGAGTGGTGATCGCGGAAGACGAGGCGCTGATCCGCCTCGATCTCAAGGAGATGCTGGAGGAGGAGGGGTATGCGGTCGTCGCGGAGGCCGGGGACGGGGAGTCGGCGGTCAAGCTGGCGATGGAGCAGCGGCCGGATCTGGTGATCCTGGACGTGAAGATGCCCATCCTGGACGGGATCTCGGCGGCCGAGCAGATCGTGTCGCAGCGGATAGCGCCGTGTCTCATCCTCACGGCCTTCTCGCAGCGCGATCTGGTCGAGCGGGCGAGGGACGCCGGTGCGATGGCGTACCTGGTGAAGCCGTTCACGAAGTCGGACCTGGTTCCGGCGATCGAGATGGCGGTCAGCAGGCATCAGGAGATCGCCGCGCTGGAGCGGGAGGTCGGGACGCTCTCGGAGCGGCTGGAGACGCGCAAGCTCGTGGAGCGGGCCAAGGGTCTGCTGATGGAGCGGCACGGGTGGAGTGAGCCGCAGGCGTTCCGGTGGATCCAGAAGGCGTCGATGGATCGCAGGTTGAGCATGCGGCAGGTGGCGCAGATCGTGGTGGCGGACGGGGCGGAGCCCGAGGCAGAGGCTCCAGAGTCCTGATCGGGTGTTTTGACCATTTTTGAGGGCCGTGCCCGCCGGGTGCCCGCAGGGGGCTTCCCAGGGGTCGCGGGGCGGGTCTCGGGACGGTCTGAGTGATCCCCGTGGAGACCGTAAGGTTGCCAGTGACCACGGCTTTTGTATCTGATAGCCGAAAAGGATCGGTGTTATAACGAAGCGGTAACGGTGGGCCGTCCTGTATCGACCCGTGACATCCGCTAGTTGTACTAACCGACACAACCCCTGGCCACCCGCCAGGGAAGGGCATCTGTGAACTCGGTCCCGACGAGGGGCCGGGCGAAAGGAAGGCAACCTTGCGGCCTAAGACTGCACGCCTCGGTGGAGTGCTTGCCGCCGGTGTGGCGCTCACCCTCGGTCTCGCTGCCTGCAGCAGCGGTGGTACGGAGGCCACGCCGGCTGAGGGTGGCTCCAGTGCTGCCGCCCCCAGTACGATCAAGATCGGCTTCATGGGTGACCTGACCGGTCCCAACGCCGGCATCGTCATTCCCCCCCGGAACGGCGCGAAGCTCGTCATCGACGACTACAACAAGACCAACCCGGCCGTGAAGATCGAGCTGGTCGAGTACGACAGCCAGGGAGACCCGTCGAAGGCGGTGGCCCTGGCCCAGCAGGCCATCAAGACCGACAAGATCGTCGCTCTGATCGGTCCCGCGTTCTCCGGTGAGTCCGCCCAGGTGGCGCCGGTCCTGGAGGAGGCGAAGCTGCCGAGCATCTCGCCGTCCGCCACCAACGCCGCGCTCGCGACGAACGGCTGGAAGTACTGGCACCGCGTGCTGCCGAGCGACAGCATCCAGGGCCCCGGCATCGGCGACTTCATCGCGACCGGTGTCGGCGC
This sequence comes from Streptosporangium oxazolinicum, assembly GCF_039537505.1. NCBI lineage: Bacteria > Bacillati > Actinomycetota > Actinomycetes > Streptosporangiales > Streptosporangiaceae > Streptosporangium > Streptosporangium oxazolinicum. The sequence continues at coordinate 330,518 of NZ_BAABAQ010000002.1, read as the reverse complement.
GAAGAAGGTCTTCGTCATCGACGACAAGTCCGAGTACGGCAAGCCGCTGGCCGACGCCGTCAAGGCTCAGCTCGCGACCAAGGGCGTGACGCCGGAGACCGACTCGCTCGACCCGGCCGAGAGCGACTTCTCCTCCGTGGTGAACAAGGTCGCGGCGGCCAAGCCCGAAGCGATCTTCTTCGGCGGTTACTACGCCGCGGGCGGCAACCTGCTCAAGCAGCTCCGCGACAAGGGCGTGACCGCGAAGTTCCTGTCCGGCGACGGTTCGCTGGACAAGGGCCTGGTCGACGGCGCCGGTGCCGCCAACGCCGAGGGCGCCCTGGTCGGCTGCCCCTGCTACATCGCCACTCCGGACGTCACCGACGCCAAGGTGAAGGCGTTCGCCGACACCTACAAGGCCGCCTACAAGGCCGACCCGGCCATCTACGCGGCCGAGGGCTACGACGCCGCGACGGTCTTCGTCGACGCCGTCAAGGCGGGCAACGTCACCTCCGACAAGATCAACGAGTTCATCGCCACGGTGGACATCGCGGGTGTCTCGAAGCAGGTCAAGTTCGAGGCCAACGGCGAGGTCTCGGCGAAGGACATCTACATCTACCAGGTCAAGGATGGTGTCATCGGCCTGCTGGGCAAGGCCAACGAGGCCAAGCTGGGCTAGTCCGGCGCTGAAGGACAGTAGGTAGTTCGACGCGCGGGGAGCGGGAACGCCGCGAATGCGTTCCCGCTCCTCTCGTACTTCCAGAGAGTCCACGAGATTCTGCTGGAGGCGGTGTGCTACCCGGACGTGCAGGCGACCCCCGCTAGAAGTGGTAAACCCTAGTGCTCAATGACTTCATCAATCAGTTCTGGCCGGCGACGATCGACGGCCTGGCCTTCGGCTCGATCTACGCCCTGATCGCGCTCGGTTACACCATGGTGTACGGCGTGCTGCGGCTGATCAACTTCGCGCATTCCGAAGTTTTCATGATCGGCACTTTCGGTGCGATGTTCGTACCGTTCGTGCTCGGCATCAACTCGCCCCTCACCGGCATCGCGCTGGTCGGCCTCATCCTGGCGATGATCCTGGCCGGCATGCTCGCCTCGGCGGGCACCGCGGTGGCGCTGGAGCGAATCGCCTACCGGCCGCTGCGCCAGCGCGGCGCGTCCCGGCTGGCGGCGCTGATCTCGGCGATCGGCGCCTCGATCTTCCTTCAGGAGCTGTTCGCGCTCCTGGTGATCCCGAACGTCTTCAACCGTCCCGAGCAGGGCAGGATCCAGATGGGTCTGCCCCGCATCATGGAGCGGACCGAGCTTTTCTCCATCTTCGGGCACGTGGTCCGCGTCGACCAGGTCTTCGTCATCGTCGCCGCGATCGGCATGATGATCGCGCTGGACGCCCTGGTGAACCGGACGAAGATCGGCCGGGGTATTCGCGCCACCTCGCAGAACCCCGAGGCCGCCGTCCTGATGGGCGTCGACATCAACAGGATCGTCCGGATGACCTTCCTCATCGGCGGCAGCATGGCCGGTGTGGCGGGCGCGCTCTACCTGATCTCGTACGAGAACACGAACTATCTCATCGGATTCCTCTTCGGTATCAAGGCGTTCACCGCGGCGGTCCTGGGCGGTATCGGTAACCTGCGCGGCGCCCTGGTCGGCGGAATCACGCTCGGGCTGGTGGAGAACTACGGAGCCATCTTCTTCGGCTCCGACTGGAAACACGTGATCTCCTTCACCATCCTCGTCTTGGTCCTGATGTTCCGCCCCACCGGCATCCTCGGTGAATCACTCCAGCAGGCGCGCGCATGAACCAGAAGAATTCCCTGGCAGGCTTCCGCACCGGTCTCAGCCGCTTCGGTGACGCCATGCACGATCGCTGGCACGACACTCCCGGCTGGCAGCGCTGGATCCTGTACGCGGCCCTGATCATCGGGGCGCTGCTGCTGCCGTCGGAGAGCCTCGCCCCCATCATGTCGCCCTACACCGACTGGGCGAGCATCCTGTTCTTCCCGATCGGGACGTACGTGGTCCTGGCGATCGGCCTGAACGTGGTGGTCGGCCAGGCGGGCCTGCTCGACCTGGGCTTCGTCGCCTTCTACGCGGTCGGCGGCTACGCGATGGCGCTGATCGGCACCCGGCTGGGCTGGAACTTCTGGCTCATCCTGCTGGTCGGCATCGGGATCTGCGCCCTGTCGGGCATCACGCTGGGCGCTCCGACGCTGCGGTTGCGCGGTGACTATCTGGCGATCGTCACGCTGGGCTTCGGTGAGATCATCCGCATCACCGCCCGCAACACCGACGAGATCGGCGGCCCGAACGGCATCCGCGGCATCCCGCACCCGCCGAGCTACGAGGACCTGCACCTGTTCGGGATCAGCATCCCCAACGTGTTCGGGGTCGATCCGTTCTACTACGGCGTGCTGGATCCGAGGCCCTACTACTACCTGCTGGTCGCGCTGGCCGTCATCGTGATCATCCTGGTGAAGCGCTGGGAGAAGAGCCGGGTCGGGCGCGCCTGGGCGGCGATCCGCGAGGACGAGGACGCGGCCGAGGTCATGGGCGTGCCGACGTTCCGCTTCAAGATGCTCGCCTTCGCCATCGGTGCCTCCATCGGTGGCGCGATGGGCGTTTTGTGGGCGGCGAAGGCCATCTCGATCAACCCGAACGACTTCCAGTTCCTGCTGTCGGCGACGATCCTGGCCGCGGTGGTCATGGGCGGCGCGGGCAACCTGCCGGGTGTCATGCTGGGCGCCTTCGTGGTGGCGTGGCTGCCCGAGCGGTTCCGCGGCCTCCAGGAGTACCGCATGCTGATCTTCGGCGCGGTGCTCGTGGCACTGATGATCTTCCGTCCGGAGGGTCTGCTGCCATCGCGTCAACGCAAGGCGGAGCTGAAAGAGGGATCAGGCGGGATGGGTACGCTCGGAGCCGAGGTTCCCGGGCCCGAGTCGCACGGTGAGGAGGTGGCTTCCAAGTGAGCACCGAAGCGAACGCGGCCGAGGCAAGCCCGGCCGCCACGAACCCCAAGGCGGTCCAGGCGGAGCGCACCGGCCGCGTCATGCTGGAGCTGAAGAGCCTCGTCATGCGGTTCGGCGGTGTCACGGCACTGCGTGACGTCAACCTGACCATCAACGAGGGAGAGATCTTCGCTCTCATCGGCCCGAACGGCGCGGGAAAGACCACGGTCTTCAACGTGGTGACCGGCGTCTACCAGCCGACCGAGGGCGAGGTCCGCTTCCTGGACGAGAAGATCAGCGGCGTCAAGCGCTTCAAGATCACCAAGCGGGGCATCGCCCGCACGTTCCAGAACATCCGGCTGTTCCACAACATGACGGCCGTCGAGAACGTCATGGTGGGCGCGGACGCGCACCACAGGTCGGGCATGGTCAGCGTGGCGCTGGGGCTTCCCTGGCACCGCCGGGCCGAGAAGGACGGGCGCAGGCTGGCGATGGAGTTGCTCGACTTCGTCGGCATCTCGCACCGCGCCAACGAGCACGCCAAGAACCTGCCCTACGGTGACCAGCGCCGTCTGGAGATCGCCCGCGCGCTGGCGACGAACCCGAAGCTGCTGCTGCTGGACGAGCCCGCCGCCGGTATGAACCCGGCGGAGAAGGTGGCGCTGCAGCAGTTGATCCGGGACATCCGCGACGCGGGCCGGACGATTCTGATCATCGAGCACGACATGAGCCTCATCATGGGCATCAGCGACCGCATCGCGGTGCTGGACTTCGGCCAGAAGATCGCCGATGGCCTGCCGGACGAGGTGCGGACCGACCCCCGGGTCGTCGAGGCGTATTTGGGAGCTCCCGCCGATGCTTCTTGAGGTCAAGGACATTCGTGTCCACTACGGCAAGATCGAGGCGCTCAAGGGCATCTCGGTCGAGGTGAACGAGGGCGAGATCGTCACGCTCATCGGGGCGAACGGGGCGGGCAAGACCACGACCCTGAAGACGATCTCGGGCCTGCGTGGCCTGTCGTCGGGGAGCATCACCTTCGACGGCAAGGACATCAGCAAGATGCCCGGCCACAAGCGGGTGATCGCGGGTCTGGGGCAGGCGCCCGAGGGCCGGGGGGTGTTCCCCGGCATGACGGTGCACGACAACCTGCTCATGGGGGCGTACACCCGCTCGGGTGACTTCACCGCCGACCTGGCCGAGGTCTACGAGCTGTTCCCCCGCCTGGCGGAGCGCAGGACCCAGATGGGCGGCACGATGTCCGGCGGCGAGCAGCAGATGCTCGCCATCGGCCGCGCGCTGATGGCCAAGCCCAAGGTGCTGCTGCTGGACGAGCCGTCGATGGGCCTGGCGCCGCTGCTGGTGCAGCAGATCTTCGAGATCATCGAGGAGATCAACCGCCGAGGCACCACGGTGCTGCTGGTGGAGCAGAACGCCCAGCAGGCGCTGAAGCTGGCCCACCGTGCCTACGTCCTGGAGACCGGCAAGGTGGTCAAGAGCGCGCCCGCGGACGAACTGCTCAACGACCCCGCCGTGCAGGCCGCCTACCTGGGCGGCGGCGCGGAGCACGACCTGGAGGCGGAGGCGGCGCAGGCCGTTCCCCCTTCCGCTCCGGCGTCCCCGGCTCCCGCTCCGCAGGAGAGGCGAGACGTCACGGAAGAGCGGTCCTGACCCCGTACCCCGAGGGTTCACGGCCTCGTGGCAGGTGACGGGCCCGTCGCGCGCTCGCGCGGCGGGCCCGCTCCCGTCGGTACGGGGCCCGGCCCCGGAGCGGTCGCTCAGGGCAGCGGCACCTGTACGCCGTCGGTGCCGCCGGTCACGCCGAGGGGCGGATCGCCGAACAGCCGGATCGCGGAGACCCTCGCCTCCTTGGGGATGTCGTACCAGAGATCCATCTCGACCCTGACCTGGGCGCCGAGCGGGAGCTCGTCGGGCTGCCGCTTGATGGCCTGGGCGAACTTGTCGATCCCGTAGGTGGTGCCGTCGGCGGCGACGAGCCTCTGCCGCTTGGCGTCGAAGCGGGCGTTGGTGCGGCCGGGGTTCTCCACGAGGATCCGCACGATCACGTACTGGCCCTTGGCCTGCCACTCGGCGTGGCTGCCGAAGAAGCCGCTCAGCCCCTTCTGCAGGCCGATCACCTGGAACCGGGTGTCGCCGTCGGTGACCGGCGCGGCCCTGACGGGGCTCTCGCTGGGCCGTACCGGGCGCGGCGGGAGCTCGTAGGTCGGGGTGGGTGTGGCCGGGGGAGGGGTGGGGCTCGCCTGACCCGCTCCGGAGCAGCCGGACAGGACGGTGACGGTGAGGGCGGCACCGGTGAGCAGGACCAGGGGAACACGCACACCCGGCAACGTAACCGAGGTAGATCCTGGAGTTCAACGGCTCCCCGGCCGGCGGTTGGCGATTCGGCAACTCCCGGCGCCCGGATCCGCGCTGGGGCAGGGTATTGAACAGAAAACTCCGGACGCGGTTGTTGTCCGAATTGTGTCGTAGTGGTGATCTGCATGATTATGCAGGTGATGAAGCATGACCTGCACTGAGGTATCCATACAAGAAGCGACATTGACCGTAAGGAGGCCTTCGTGGGCCTGAGTTTTGTTTCCCGTCGTGCGATGGCGGTGGGCGCCATGGTCGTCGCCGGTGCGCTCGGCCTTTCGGCCTGCGGTGGTGGCGGGTCCACCTCCGCCAGCCCGAGCGATGGTGCCTCGGCAAGCGCTCCCGCGGCCGCGGGCGGCCCCAAGCTTGTCACTCCCGGCAAGCTGACCACCTGCACCAACCTCCCCTACGAGCCCTTCCAGTTCAAGGAGGGCGACAAGGTCGTCGGCTTCGACGTCGACATCGTCGACCTGGCCGCCAAGAAGCTCGGCCTGACGCAGGAGATCGTCGACATCGACTTCGCCGTCATCAAGAGCGGCGCGGCGATGGCCACCAACAAGTGTGACGTCGCCGCCGCCGGTATGACGATCACCGAGGAGCGCAAGGCCAACATCGACTTCTCCGAGCCCTACTTCGACGCCACGCAGGCTCTGCTGGCCAAGAAGGGCGTCGGCGTCAAGACCCTCGACGAGGTGAAGGCGAAGGGCCTCAAGCTCGGTGCCCAGGCCTCGACCACGGGCCTCGACTACGTCAAGGAGAAGGGTCTCGACCCGAAGGAGTTCGCCGACTCTCCCAAGGAGCTGCTCGGCCTGCAGTCCGGCCAGGTCGACGTGATCGTCCAGGACCTCCCGGTCGTGCTGACCTGGCTGAAGAAGCCCGAGATCGCCGACAAGTTCGAGCTGGTCGCCAGCCTCGACACCGGCGAGCAGTACGGCATCGGCCTGAAGAAGGGCTCCGACCCGATCCTGCTCAAGGCGATCAACGACTCGATCACCGAGGCCAAGGCCGACGGCACCTACGAGCAGATCTTCGTCAAGTGGTTCGGTAAGAAGCCCGGCGAGCTCGGCTAATCGATGACCGACCAGCCAACGACGACCGAGCCCACTCCCGGCGGGGGCGCCCCCGCCGGGAGTGGGCTCAGTCCCCGCAAGAGGCAGCAGATCAGTCGCGGCATCCAGTACGTCGTACTGATCGCCGTGGCCGTCTTCCTGGCCCTGAACATCAACTGGGCCGATCTCGGGAAGAACTTCACCAGGCTCGACATCGCCGAGCAGATGCTTCCCGAGCTGTTCACGGTCGCGCTGAAGAACACGATCATCTACTCGGTCGGCGGCTTCGTCTTCGCCTTCCTGTTCGGCCTGCTCTTCGCGCTGATGCGGATGTCGTCCGTGCGGCCCTACCGTTGGATCGCGGTCGCCTACATCGAGATCTTCCGTGGCCTGCCCGCCCTGCTGATCTTCCTGCTCATCCTGTTCCTGCCGCTCGCCCTTTCGGGCTTCGAGGTGCCGGGCGGTACGTACGGCCAGGGCATCCTGGGCCTGGCGATCGTCGGCTCGGCCTACATGGCCGAGACGCTCCGCGCCGGGCTCCAGGCGGTGCCCAGGGGGCAGATGGAGGCGGCGCGCTCGCTGGGCATGTCGTACACGCGGGGCATGGTCAGCATCGTCATCCCGCAGGCCCTGCGCATCGTGATCCCGCCGACGACCAACCAGTTCGTGTCCCTTCTCAAGGACTCCTCGCTGGTGTTGTTCCTCGGCGTCTCCGGTGACTACGTCGAGCTCACGAAGTTCGGTAACGACACGGCCTCGACCTTTGCCAACGCCACGCCCATCCTGGTCGTAGGTGTGACGTATCTACTGGTCACCATTCCGCTGGGTTACCTCGCGTCCCGGCTGGAGCGGAAACAGGTGAGGGGACGGTGACAGTGACTCCGGCGACTTCACAGACTCCGGCGGCCCACGCGGTCGAGATCCGTGACCTGCACAAGTACTTCGGGAAGAACGAGGTCCTGCGGGGCATCGACTTCGCCGTCGAGCCCGGCCAGGTGGTCTGCGTCATCGGCCCCTCGGGGTCGGGCAAGTCCACGCTGCTGCGCTGCGTGAACCTCCTGGAGCAGCCCACGTCCGGCAAGGTCGTCGTCCACGGCGTGGAGCTGACCCACCGCGACGTCGACATCGACGCCGCCCGCCGAGGTGTCGGCATGGTCTTCCAGCAGTTCAACCTCTTCCCGCACATGACCGTCCTGCAGAACGTGATGATCTCGCAGCGCCGGGTGCTGAAGCGGGGCAAGGCGGAGGCCGAGCGGATCGCCAGGGAGAACCTGGACAAGGTCGGCATCGGGGAGAAGTGCGACGCCTTCCCGGCCCAGCTCTCCGGCGGGCAGCAGCAGCGCGTGGCCATCGCCAGGGCCCTGGCCATGAACCCGGCGCTGATGCTCTTCGACGAGCCCACCTCGGCGCTCGACCCCGAGCTCGTCGGGGACGTGCTCACGGTCATGCGCAAGCTCGCCGAGGAGGGGATGACCATGCTGGTGGTCACCCACGAGATGGCGTTCGCCCGCGACGTGGCCGACCGGGTCGTGTTCATGGACGGCGGCGTGATCGTGGAGGACGGCACCCCGGAGCAGGTGATCAGCGCCCCGCGGCACGAGCGGACGAAGACCTTCCTGCGCCGCGTGCTCGACCCGACGCACACCGACATCTGACCCGCCCCTGCGGCGGAGTCTCAACCTCGCCTCGTACGGCCCGCGCCCGCCTGGTGCGGGCCGTGCGCGTGCCGGAGCGGGTGTCCCCGGGGAGCCAGGCGAGCCCGGGGGAGGCCTTTGGCGCCGTACGGAGCTTCCCCGACCCCGTACGTTTTCTACTCGGCCTCCCCACGGGCATCGCCGTCACCCACCGTAGCGGACTCCTCGCGCGGGGAAGGCAAAAAGGCGGTCCGAATATGATCGAGGACGAGATGTGATCGGGGGCGTCAGGGGTGGTCAGGCGTCGCGGAGCATGCACGTGAGGCGCGAGGTGCACACCCTGCGGCCCCGCTCGTCGACGATCTCGATGTCGTAGGTGGCGAGCGTACGGCCACCGTGGATCCGGGTGGCCACCCCGGTGACCAGCCCGGACGTGGCCGAGCGGTGGTGGGTGGCGTTGATCTCGATGCCCACGGCGATCCGCCCGGGGCCCGCGTGGATGGCCGCGCCCGTCGAGCCCAGGGTCTCCGCCAGCACACAGGAGGCGCCGCCGTGCAGCAGACCGTAGGGCTGGATGTTGCCCTCGACCGGCATCGTGCCGACCACCCTCTCCGGGGTGGCCTCGGTGATCACGATGCCCATCCGCTCCACCAGCGTGTTCCGGTGCGAGGCGCCGAGCGCCTCCTCGATCCGCCGAGCGGCTTCGTCGGGGTCTGTCACGGTCAAGGGGACGTCTCCTGTCGTGCGGTGCCAGGTTTTCTGTCGCACCAGGAGACTAGGCTTTCGTTGTGCCGAAGAGCGAAGCGACCCCCACTCGTCCGTGTCTCCTGCTGCTGGATGGGCATTCACTGGCCTATCGGGCGTTCTATGCCCTGCCGGAGGAGAATTTCTCCACCACCACAGGTCAGACGACCAACGCGGTCTACGGTTTCACCTCGATGCTGGTCAACGTGCTCCGCGACGAGCGGCCGACCCACATGGCGGTCTGCTTCGACCGCTCGGAGCCGACGTTCCGCCACGAGGAGTACGCCGACTACAAGGCGAACCGGAGCGCGAGCCCCGACAGTTTCCGCAGCCAGATGAGCCTGATCCACGAGGTGCTCGACGCGATGGGCGTGCCGCACCTGTCGCTGGCCGGATACGAGGCCGACGACCTGATCGCCACCCTCGCCACCCGCGCCGCCGAGCAGGACATGAACGTGCTGATCGTCACCGGCGACCGCGACGCGCTGCAGCTCGTCGACGAGCGGGTCACCGTGCTGATGACCCGCGTCGGCATCAGCAACATGACCCGCTTCACCCCCGAGGCGGTGCTGGAGAAGTACGAGCTCACCCCGGCGCAGTATCCCGACTTCGCGGCGATCCGCGGCGACTCCAGCGACAACCTGAAGAACATCCCCGGCGTGGGCGAGAAGACCGCGGCCAAGTGGATCCGCGAGTTCGGCTCGCTGGAGGAGCTGGTCAACCGCGTCGACGAGGTCAAGGGCAAGGTCGGCGACAAGCTCCGCGACCACCTCGACCAGGTGCTGATGAACCGGCGCCTCACCCAGCTGATCCGCGACGTGCCGCTGGAGCGCGAGGTCACCGGCCTGGAGATCGGCGCGGCCGACCGCGACGAGATCAACAAGATCCTCGACACGCTGGAGTTCCGCGGTGAGATCCGCGACCGGCTGTTCAAGACGATCGGCTCGCCCGAGACCGAGGCGGAGGAGGGCTTCGAGGTCGAGGTCGTCACCCTGGGCCCCGACGAGGTGGCCCCGTGGCTGCGCGCGCTGCCCGAGGGCCGCGCGGGCCTGGCCTTCAAGGGCGCGTACGGCAGTGGCACCGGCCGCGTCGACAGCATCGCCATCGCGGCTGCCGGTGCGGGGGCGGGGAAGGGCGGGCCGGGCGCCGCGTTCATCGACCCGACCACACTGACCGAGGCCGACGAGGTGGCCCTGCGCGAATGGCTGGCCGACGCGTCGAGGCCCAAGGCCGTGCACGACGCCAAGGGCCCGATGCTCGCGCTGTGGGCGCAGGGCATGGAGCTGCGCGGCCTCACCTGCGACACCGCGCTCGCCGCCTACCTGGCGATGCCGGGGCAGCGCTCGTTCCCGCTGGAGGACCTCGTACGGGTCTACCTGCGGCGCGAGCTGCGCGGCGAGGCCGACAACGGCGGCCAGGCCAGCCTCTTCGACGCCGAGGACGACGACGGCGCCCACGACCTCGCCCTGCGGGCGCTGGCGGTCGGCGAGCTCGCCGACGCGCTGGAGACGTTCCTGGAGCCGCTGGGCGGCACCCACCTCATGCGCGACGTGGAGCTGCCGCTCGTCACCGTGCTGGCGGAGCTGGAGCGGGCCGGGATCGCCGCCGACAGGGAGCATCTCAGCGGCCTGGAGGCCGAGTTCGGCGCCGCCGTCAAGCAGGCGGTCGAGGCGGCGCACGCGTCCGTGGGCGGCGAGCAGTTCAACCTGGGCTCGCCCAAGCAGCTCCAGGAGATCCTCTTCGTCAAACTCAACCTGCCCAAGACGAAGAAGACCAAGACGGGTTACACCACCGACGCCTCCGCGCTGGCCTGGCTCGCCGCCCAGACCGAACACGAGCTGCCGACGATCATGCTGCGTCACCGCGACCAGGCCAGACTGAAGGTCACGGTCGAGGGCCTGATCAAGGAGATCGCCGACGACGGCCGCATCCACACCACGTTCAACCAGATCATCGCGGTCACCGGGCGGCTCAGCTCGGAGAAGCCCAACCTGCAGAACATCCCGATCCGCACCGCCGAGGGCCGCCGCATCCGGCAGGGCTTCGTGGTCGGCAAGGGCTTCGAGACCCTGCTGACCGCCGACTACAGCCAGATCGAGCTGCGCGTCATGGCCCACCTGTCCGGGGACGAGGCGCTCATCGCGTCCTTCGAGTCCGGCCACGACTTCCACCTGGCCACCGCGGCCCGGGTCTTCGACGTCGAGCCGGAGAAGGTCACCGGCGAGATGCGGGCCAAGATCAAGGCGATGAACTACGGCCTCGCCTACGGCCTGTCCGACTTCGGGCTGTCGGAGCAGCTCAACATCCCGGTCTCCGAGGCGCGGGCGCTCAAGGAGGAGTACTTCGAGGAGTTCGGCGGCGTCCGCGACTTCCTCAACGCGATCGTCGCGCAGGCCAGGAACGACGGCTACACCGAGACCATCCTCGGCCGCCGCCGCTACCTGCCCGACCTCAACAGCGACAACCGCCAGCGCCGCGAGATCGCCGAGCGGATGGCGCTCAACGCGCCCATCCAGGGGTCGGCGGCCGACATCATCAAGGTCGCCATGCTCAACGTGCAGGAGGCGCTGAAGGAGGCGGCCCTCGGCTCCCGGATGCTGCTGCAGGTCCACGACGAGCTCGTGTTCGAGGTGGCCCCCGGCGAGCTGGAGACCCTGCGGGAGCTGGTCACCGACCGCATGAACGCCGCATACTCCCTGCGCGTCCCGCTCGTCGTCTCGGTGGGCGTCGGCCGCACCTGGGAGGACGCCGGGCACTGACGGCCCCCGGGCGCCTTCCCGGGGCACTGCGGGGCACTGTCTCACCGGTTCTCGTACGCACCTGTGAGGATGTCGGCCGCCGGGAGCCTCCTCGCTCCCACCTGGGAGGACGCCGGGTGTCGGCGATCACTCCCGGGCGGGCGGAGGCCGCCTCCGGGAGGCCGGGCCCCGCCGGTTGGCCGGGCCTGTCCGAGTCTGTTCTAGGCTGGTGATCCACGCCGAAAAGCTCGACGGGCACGGGAGTTCTGTGCGGAGTCCAATCCCCCTGACGAAGATCATCATCCTGGCCAATCTGGTGGTCGTCGCGGTGGCGGTGGTGGTGCTCCTCGTGCTCCCGTCGCCCTCCGCGCCGCCCGGCGAGGCCAGGCCGGGCGCGTCGGGAGCCAGCCCGTCCCCGCCCTCCGCGGCCCCCTCGCCGCCGCCCGAGCTGCCCTCGGCCGAGCTGCCGCCACCGATCACCGCCTCGGCGGAGTTCGCGCGGCAGGTGAGGGCGAACGAGGCCGGGGCGGTCCCGATCCTGATGTACCACCGGATCACCGCCAGGAGGCTGGCGTCGATCGACCGCACCCCCGCCCAGATGCGCAAGGAGCTGGAGAGGCTCGCCAGGGACGGCTACGTGCCGGTCACCGCGCGGGAGTTCGCCACCGGGAGGATGGACATCCCGGCGGGCAAGCACCCGGTCGTGCTGACCTTCGACGACGGCCATTCCAGCCACTTCGCCCTGGAGGCGGACGGCACCCCGGCCAGGGACACCGCGGTCGGCATCATCTACCAGGTCGCCGTGAAGTACCCCGGCTTCCGGCCCGTCGCCACCTTCTGGGTCAACCGGCACCCGTTCGGCCTGCGCGAGGAGGCGGACCAGGAGCGGGCCGTGCGCTGGCTGGCCTCGCGGGGTTTCGAGGTGGCCAACCACACCTGGAGCCATCCCAACCTGCCGAGCCTGCCCAAGAAGAAGATCGTCGAGCAGGTCGCGAGGGTCGAGGGGCTGCTGAGGAGGCTCGGCGTCCCTCCCTCCGAGACGCTGGCGCTGCCGTTCGGCGCGATGCCCCGCAAAAGATCTACCGTGCAGTCGGGAAAGTGGCACGGCGTGTCCTACCGGTTCAAGGGCGTCTTCCTGGCCGGTGCCGAGCCGTCGGTCTCGCCGTTCGTCAAGGACTACAACTGGCGTGCGATCCAGCGGATCCAGAGCAACGGCAGGAAGGGGGAGTGCCGGAAGTGGTGTTCCGAGTACTGGCTCGGGTGGCTGAACAAGCACCCCCACGAGCGCTACACGGCCGACGGCGATCCCGGACGCATCTCCGTCCCACGCGGGCTTCGAGGTAGTATCAGGACGAACCGGGGGCAGAAGATCAACGCCTATTAAGCGAGATCGTTATCCTTTCGGCACGCGGGCGCGTAGAGTCGTTGGATTGACCATACCCGTCTGGTCTCATATGCTGATCGCTGCGTTGTGGGCTCGCGCGTGTCTCGGACGGAGTGGGCTCGCGCTCGATCACGCCGATGCCAATTCTTCGGCTGACGGTAAGAGGCCTGCCGCGCGTTCGCCACATCGACATCTGTCCGCGTTCGGAGCAACTCCACACATGACGAGCAGCACTGAGGCCACCTCGAGCACCCCGCAGGTAGCGGTCAACGACATCGGCTCCGAGGAAGAGTTCCTCGCAGCGATCGACCTGACCATCAAGTACTTCAACGACGGCGACATCGTCGAGGGCACCGTCGTCAAGGTCGATCGAGACGAAGTTTTGCTCGACATCGGCTACAAGACCGAGGGTGTCATCCCCTCGCGCGAGCTCTCGATCAAGCACGATGTCGACCCGGCGGATGTCGTCGAGGTTGGCGAGCACGTCGAGGCCCTCGTCCTCCAGAAGGAGGACAAGGAAGGCCGCCTGATCCTGTCCAAGAAGCGCGCTCAGTACGAGCGGGCCTGGGGCACGATCGAGAAGATCAAGGACGAGGACGGCATCGTCACCGGCACGGTCATCGAGGTCGTCAAGGGTGGTCTCATCCTCGACATCGGCCTGCGTGGCTTCCTGCCGGCGTCCCTGGTCGAGATGCGGCGCGTCCGCGACCTCCAGCCGTACGTGGGCCGCGAGCTCGAAGCGAAGATCATCGAGCTCGACAAGAACCGCAACAACGTGGTCCTGTCCCGTCGCGCCTGGCTCGAGCAGACCCAGTCCGAGGTTCGCCAGACGTTCCTCAACACCCTGCAGAAGGGTCAGGTCCGCAAGGGCGTCGTCTCCTCGATCGTCAACTTCGGTGCGTTCGTCGACCTCGGCGGCGTCGACGGTCTGGTCCACGTCTCCGAGCTCTCCTGGAAGCACATCGACCACCCCTCCGAGGTCGTCGAGGTCGGCCAGGAGGTCACCGTCGAGGTGCTCGACGTCGACATGGAGCGCGAGCGCGTCTCCCTGTCGCTCAAGGCGACGCAGGAAGACCCCTGGCAGCAGTTCGCCCGCACCCACCAGATCGGTCAGGTCGTCCCGGGTCGCGTCACCAAGCTGGTGCCGTTCGGTGCGTTCGTCCGCGTCGAGGAGGGCATCGAGGGCCTGGTCCACATCTCCGAGCTGGCCGAGCGCCACGTCGAGATCCCCGAGCAGGTCGTCCAGGTCGGTGACGAGATCTTCGTGAAGATCATCGACATCGACCTTGAGCGCCGCCGGATCTCGCTCTCGCTCAAGCAGGCGAACGAGGGTGCGATCGGCGCCGACGTCGAGTTCGACCCCACGCTGTACGGCATGGCGGCGACCTACGACGACTCGGGCAACTACATCTACCCCGAGGGCTTCGACTCCGAGACCGGCGAGTGGCTCGAGGGCTTCGACAAGCAGCGCGAGGAGTGGGAGCGGCAGTACGCCGAGGCTCAGACCCGCTTCGAGGCTCACAAGAAGCAGGTCGAGGAGGCCCGCAAGGCCGAGGCCGAGGCGGGCGAGGCCGCCCCCACGTCCTACTCCGGCGAGACCCCGTCCACGGGTTCCACCGGCTCCTCCAGCAGCAGCGGCTCCTCCGCTCCGGCGGCGGGCGCCCTGGCCTCCGACGAGGCTCTCGCGGCTCTGCGCGAGAAGCTCGCGGGCGGCCAGAACTGACGGTGCCGACGGCGCTGACAACGCGGTAGAAGATCGACGGAAGGGCCCCGCTCCGGCGGGGCCCTTTCCGCGTCTCCGGCGGGGTTCTCCCGTCACGGGGCCTCGCGGCTGCTCGCGGGGTGCCACCCCGGCCCGCAGGGACCTCTTCCCGGTACCGGCGGGAGCGGTCAGCGGTCACCCGGCCTCTCGTCCGGTCACCCCAGCCTTGCCTGCCCTTTTCCCGGACTCGACTGATCACTCAGCCTTGCCCGGCCTCCCGCTCGGTCTCTCAGCCGCGCCTGGCCTCCTGCTCGGTCACCCGGCCTCGTCCGGTCGCTCGTCCCGCCGCTAGGGTGGCGCCGTGACCATGATCGAGTGGGCGGAACCCGAGGACGCGGGCGAGATCCTGACCGTGCAGCGCGCGGCCTACGTGGGCGAGGCCCAGCTCTACGGAGACCCGTTCATCGCGCCCCTCGTGGAGTCCATCGCCCAGGTCCGCGAGGCCGTCGAGACGGCCACCGTGCTCGTCGCCCGCGACGGGGCGAGGATCGTGGGCGCGGTCCGCGGCCGGATGTCCGGCACGACCTGCCTGGTCGGCCGCCTGGTGGTCGCCCCCGACCGTCAGGGCGCGGGCGTCGGCGGAGCCCTGCTGACGGCCCTGCACGACGAGGCCGCCACGGCACTCGCCTTCGACCTGTTCACCGGCCACCTCTCGGAGGGCAACCTCCGCCTCTACCGCCGCCACGGCTACCGCGAGACGCGCAGGGAGCGGATGACCGACCACCTGACCCTGGTGCACATGCGCAGAGAGTTGTGAGGGCCTCAGAGGCGTTTTCGTACGCCGATCGGTGCCAGGTGAGCATTCCGTCCCGAAGGGCGGCAGACGTGACCTCCGGGCCGCGAGGGGTGATTCCTGGCCCGCTGTGCTGGGATGTGCCGCTGGGTGCGGTGAGGGGGGATTCCTGCCTGCTCGCCGGGATGTGCCGCTGGGGTCGTCAACCGGCGGGTATGGTGAGGGGCGATTCCGGCCCCCGCCGAGGAGGCGACCGCCTCGTACGACGGGATGAGCGGCGGGCCCACGCCCCCGGCGACCCGATGTGAAGACCTCGTCGCCGACCGCGCCGGAACGCGGTCCGTACGGCGTATGCTGCGGATCATGTTGAAGGTGGGGCTTACCGGCGGCATCGGGTCGGGCAAGAGCGAGGTTTCCCGGCGGCTGGGCGCCCGTGGCGCCGTGGTCATCGACGCCGACAAGATCGCCAGAGAGGTGGTCGAGCCGGGGACCCCCGGGCTGGCCCGCGTGACCGGGATCTTCGGCACGGACGTCCTGCGCGAGGACGGCTCGCTCAACCGGGAGAAGCTCGGCTCGATCGTCTTCGCCGACTCCGAGAAACTCGCCTCGCTCAACGCCGTCGTCCACCCGCTCGTCGGGGCGAGGGTCGCCGAGTTGCAGGAGCAGGCGGCTCCCGGCAGCATCGTGATCTACGACGTGCCGCTGCTGGCGGAGAACAAGCTCGCCCCCATGTACGAGGTGGTGATCGTCGTCGACGCCGCCGACGAGGTGCGCGTCGCCCGGCTGGTCGAGCTGCGCGGCATGAGCGAGCAGGACGCCAGGGCGAGGCTCGCGGCCCAGGCGACCCGCGAGGAGCGGCTGGAGATCGCCGACATCGTCGTCCCGAACGAGGGGACCCTGGAGGAGCTGGAGGCCCGGATGGACGGCGTCTGGGCCGACCTCACGGCCCGCGCCACCGTCTGAGCGCGATCCCCCCGAGCCCGTTCACGCAGGTGAGACGTGCGACCATGTCCGATGTGCTGCGGAGATTGAGCGTTCTGGACCGGATCCGTTTCGGACTCCTCGGCCTCGGCCTCCTGTTCGTCGCGACCGGTCTGCTCCCCGCGCGGGAGGCCTGGAGCGAGATGGAGCGGATCGGGCCGATCCTGCTGTTCCTCGGCGCGGTGATCATCCTCGCGGACCTCGTCAAGGAGGCCCAGCTCTTCGACGTGATCGCGATCCGGCTGGCGGCGGTGGGGCGGGGAAACCACGTCGTGCTCTTCCTGCTGTGCACGGTCTTCGCCTCGGTGGTCACCATCTTCCTGAACCTGGACACCACGGTGGTGCTGCTGACGCCCGTCATGCTCGCCCTCGCGGCCAGGACCGGGATCGCCGCGCTGCCGCTGGCCATGACGACTCTCTGGCTGGCCAACACCGCCGCTCTGCTCCTGCCGGTGTCGAACCTGACGAACCTGCTGGCCATGGAACGGCTCGGCATGTCCGCCCGGGAGTTCGCCGGGCGGCTCTGGTTCCCCCAGCTCGTCTCCATCGCGGTCACCATGGTCTTCCTGTGGGTGTTCTTCTGGCGCCGTGGCCGGCGCGGTGCGGTCCGCTACGAACCGCCGACCCCCGGGCCGGTCGCCGACCCGGTGCTGTTCAGGATCGCGGCCTCGGCGTGCGTGCTGTTCGTGGCCGCGATCCTGCTGGAGCTGCCGATCCAGTTCGCCGCCCTGGCCGGGGCGGCCCTGATGATCGCCGCGTTCGCCTGGCGCGACCGCTCGAAGCTCATCCTCGCGCTGTTCCCCTGGCAGCTGCTCGTCTTCGTCGTCGGCCTCTTCCTGGTCGTGCCCACCCTGAGCCGGTACGGCCTGGCCTCGGTGATGAGCTCCCTCGTCGGGACCTCCGGGGGCCCGGGGGGTGACGGCGCCTATCGCGTGGCGGCCGTCGGAGCGGTGCTGTCCAACCTGATCAACAACCTGCCCGCCTACACGGTCGTGGAGCAGGCCATTCCTCCGGGCGATCGGGACCTGCTGCTCGCCCTGCTCGTCGGCACCAACGCCGGCTCGGTGATCACCCCGTGGGCCTCCCTCGCCACCCTGCTGTGGTTCGAGTGGTGCCGTCGCAGGGGAGTACGGGTGCCGATGGTCACCTTCGTGCTGGCGGGGGCGGTGCTGGTCGTGGTGGGCGTGACCGCCACGGTGACGGCGCTGTTGGTCACGGCTTGAACGGTGGCTTGGCCGTCCTGATGGTCAGGCGGTTCCACGGGTGAGGTCTCGCGGGCCAGCGGGGGTTCGAGGAGGGACGAGTCTTGATCATCTGGTTATCGCCAACCCATGATCACTGAGAGGGGCCTGTCATGGGTTCGGCCGTCTCGCGAATCCGTTCCGCTATCTCCTCGGCCTCCGGTACGCCCATCGGGGAGAGGGTCGCCAGTGCGTCCTCCCAGTGCCTCCGCGCCTCCTCGATCTGCCCCAGGGAATAGAGGGCTTCGGCGGCGCCCTTGCGCGTCAGGCCGTCCATGCGGCGTTCCCGGAGTTTGGCGGCCATGCCCATGGCCGTCCGGTGATGTTCGAGGGCGGATCGGCTGTCGCCCATGGCGAGATAATCGTTGCCCAGTTCGATGAGCGCTTGGCATTCCAGGTGTCGGCTTCGTAGCTTCTTGGATCGGTTGAGAGCTCTCCGGTGATGGCCGACTGCCTCGTCGTGAAGTCCCTGCTCGCGGTACGCCGTGCCGAGACCGGTAAGTGCCTCGGTCTCCAATGTGCTGATTCCCAACTCCTGCGCCATCCGCAAGGCTCTGATCAGAAGTTCGACGGCGATGCCGGTGTCGCCGAGCTGGGTGTGGACCCATCCCAATTCGATGAGGCTGGCGGTTTCGTCGGGGCGGCGTTGCTCCCCACGTTCGTAGGCGAGACATGTGCGCAGCAGATCTCTGCTCTCCGTCAGACGTCCTAGGTCCCGGTAGGCTCTTGCCAGGATGCTCATGATCGCGTTTTCCGAGGACCTGTTCCCTAGCCGTTGAAGCAAATCGATGGAACGCCGGGCGGTTTCGACCGCCTGGGTGAGTTCTCCCAGGGTCACCAGTGCGAGCGCGATGTCACCGAGGACCCGGGCCTCTCCCATCTGGTCACCGATGTCCTGGAAAACAGCGAGAGCCTGTCGCAGATGGGAGAGGTAACCGGCGTAGTCTCCGGTGCACATGTATGCGAGGCTCAACGACTTGAGCAGCTCCGCCTCGCCGCGCCTCTCGCCGAGCTGCCGGACGGCGGACAGGGCGACCCAGTGGCTTGTGACCATCTCGTCCACCCGGTCCCTCATGTAGAAGAACCTCGACAGGGTGAGGGTGGTCTGCCAGGAATGGGCGGGCCATCCCCCGGTGCCCGCGTGGGTGATCATTGCCATCAGCGTGGGAAGCTCGACGTCCAGCCAGGCCAGGGCCTCATCGACGCCGGAGAAGGTTCGTGTGTCGACAGGGGGCGGTGTGGTGAGTTCCAGAGTCCTTTCCTCACCTGTCGCTTGGCCGACGGCCGCGTCCACCGTGTGCAGGTACCAGTTGATGAGTCGTGACAGTGCCGCGTGACGATCGGCCGGGCTGTCCTCGGCGTCGCCGCGTTCGCGCCCGTACAGGCCCAGCAGGTCGTGCATCGCCAGTCGCCTGTCACCGAGAATGTGGATCAGGTGCGCGTTCACGAGCGTGTCGACCGCCGCACGGGTCTCGTGGGGAGAGAGCCCGGTCAGGACGGCGACCGCCTCAAGGTGGATGTCCGGCCCCGGCTGGAGGCTGATCAGCCGGAACGTCCGCCGGACGGTTTCCGGCAGGGCGCGGTAGGAAAGCTCGAAAGCGGCACGAACCCCAACCTGTGGATCTTCTTCGATGTCGAGGGCGGTCAGCCGGTTCTCCTGACGAAGCCTGGCCACGAAATCCCTCAGGGGCAGGGCCGGTTGATCGTTGAGGTGGGCGGCGGCCAGTTTCAGGGCCAGGGGCAGGTGTCCGCACAACCGGGCCAGCTCGGTCGCCATGTCGGGTTCGTCGTCGAGGCGCCTGGCGCCCAGCACGATGACGAGCAGTGCCCGCGCCTCGTCGGCCGACAGGACGTCGAGGGTGATGGTGCTCACGTCATGGGTGACCGAAAGGCTTCGCAGGGTGTCCCGGCTGGTGATGACGGTCCTGCACAGGGGGGAGCCGGGCAGGAGCGGACGCACCTGCTCGGGGGTGGCGGCGTTGTCTAGAATGACGAGCATCCGCTTGTCGGCTACGAGGGATCGGTAGAGGGCGGTGCGTTCGTCCAGTTCCGAGGGAATCTCGTCCGCCGCCGTTCCGAGCGCGCGCAGGAACCGGCGCAGCACCTGTAATCCACTGACGGGTTCTCTGAGTGAATGACCGTGGAGGTTCACGTACAGGTGGCCGTCGGGGAACCGGGCCGCCACCCGATGCGCCCAATGTGTCGCCAGCGCGGTTTTGCCGACTCCCGCGGTTCCCGCGATGGCGGAAATCACCACGGTCGGCACATTTCCGCTACTCGCCAACAACAGCTCGTCGAGTTTTCTCAGGTCGTTCGCGCGACCGGTGAAACGAGCGATGTCAACGGGCAGTTGCCGGGGTACGAGGGTGAACGCCCTTTCCTGGGTGTCGGAATGTGCCGCGGGAACCGTGCCGGCGGAGAGGATCGCCTGTTGAACGCCCGACAGTCCATGACCGGGTTCGAGCCCGACCTCATCCCGGATGTGTTCGCGCGCCGACTGGAACTCCGCGAGCGCCTCGGCGGTTCGTCCCGCGTGGTGGAGCGCCAGCATCAACTGGCCGCGAAGTTTTTCGTCCAACGGGTGCTCGGCCACCAGAAGACGCAACTCGCCGATCAGCTCTACGTGACGCCCCAGGGCGAGATCGGCCTCGATGCGCTGGAAAAGGGCCATGACACGCCGTTCCTCCAGGGCGGCTCCTTCCGAAGCCTGTAGCTCGGCGTCAGTGCCTCCGAGCGCGGGGCCTCGCCACAGGGACAGGGCCTGGCGAAAGAGTTCCGATGCTCGCGAGGCGTCGCCCGCGGCCAGGGCCGAACGGGCCAGCGCCGTCTCGGTGGTGAAGACGTCAAGGTCGGAGGCGCCCGGTTCCAGCCGCAGCGAGTAGCCGCTGGGCATACTGACCAGGGCTTGCCCGTCGCCGAGAAGACGTCGCAGGGACCACAGATGGCTGTGCAGCAGCCGTCGGCCCGTGGCCGGGACCTCGGTGCTCCACAACGCCGCCATCAACCGGTCATGGGAGATGGTTCGGTTGGCATTCAGCACCAGAACACCAAGCAGAGTTCGCTGCTTCAGGCCGGTGACCGCCAGTGAGCGCCCGTCACGCCACATGTCAACCGGGCCGAGGATGCGAAGCTGCATGCCAACTCCCACAGGATCGTGATCGTGCCGGTGCGGCGCGCTCGATCGCCACGCGCGCGCTCGATCGCCGCTCGCCTGGCCGTGCGCTTTCTCTTCGCGGGCGCGACATCGGCCATATTTCAAGATCAATACATTTTATCCTACAAGATCAATATCGCGGCGCGGCATGCTGAGCGCGATCACCTTCGGCCGGGCGCTCCCCTTGCGATGCCCGGGCCGGAAAATCCCTTTTTCACGCTGGAGGCACCGGTGGGGTTTCCCTTACCGAACCGTCCCTTTGCGCCGCTTCGGTGGCACGAACCGAATAGACGGGCCGCGACCACGGTCGTGGCCGTCTCCGCTCTGGCGGCCTCGCTTCTGGTGCCGGGCAGTGCCCTGCCCGCCCAGGCCGACCCCACACCCGCCCCCGCGTCTTCCGGGCCGGTCCAGACGCCGTTCCCCCGCCCGGAAGATCCCGACGCTTCGCTGCGCGCGGCGGTCGTGGAGGCCAGGAAGCACAACAGGCCGGTCGAGGTCACCGACACGTTCACCGAGACCTCGCGCACCTGGGCCTTTCCCGACGGCAGCCTGAAGACGGAGTCGTACTCGGGCCCCGCCCAGGTCAAACAGCAGGACGGTTCGTGGGCCTGGATCGACACCACACTGGTGGAGAAGGACGGCGTCCTCAGGCCCAAGGTGGCCAAGGCCGACCTCGCCTTCTCCCTCGGCGGGGACGACGCTCCGTTCGCGGTGATGAGGCGGGACGCGGATCAGAGTCTCAGCCTGTCCTGGGACGGGAACTTGCCGCGCCCGGTGGTGAAGGGCAACGTCGCCACCTACCCGGACGCCGCCGGACCCGCGGCCGACCTGGTCGTCACCGCCCTGCCCACCGGCTTCCGGCACGACGTGGTGTTGCGCGAGCGCCCCAAGGAGGCGCTGGAGATCCGCATCCCGGTGGAGTCGGCCGAGCTGACCCTTGAGAAGTCCGCGCAGGACGGATTGCAGCTCACCGACGGCGAGGACAAGGTCGTCGCCCAGGCACCGAAGCCGGTGATGTGGGACAGCACCGGCGCCGCCGCGCCGCGTAGCGCGCCGATCGCCACCTCCGTCGTCGAGGACGACGGCGAACGGACACTGGTCCTCAAACCCGACGCCGGGTGGCTGGCCGACCCCGCCACCACCTTCCCCGTCGTGGTGGACCCCACCTCCACGCTGACCGTCAAGACCGACACGCTGCTCTCCAGCGGCGCCGACTGCAACACCAACGACCAGCCGGGCGCCACGTCGCTCAAGATCGGCGCGGCCTACTACAGCTGCAACGGGGTCAGCGCCATGAACTACTGGCGCTCGTACCTGAAGTTCGACGTCAGCGCTCTGGCCGGAAAGCCCGTCGTCTCCTCCACCATGCAGCTGTGGCGTACCGAGTCACCCGGCTGCCACCTGCGCGGCAACGGCAAGATCTACGCCACCCGGGTCGGCAACGACTGGACCCCGGGCAGGATGACCTGGGCCAACAAGCCCTCGGGCACCACCGACTTCGTGGGCACTCCCTGCCCGACCACGGGTATTTCCACCCCCGGCGTGATGACCTGGCCCATCACCAACTGGGTCAAGGCCTGGGCCGGAGGCCAGCCCAACCACGGCGTCGAGCTCATGGGACCCAGCGAGAGCGTCGATCGCTACAACGCCTACTCGGCGGTCTTCCACTCGGCGGAGACCACCGGCACCGGCGCCACCCCGCCCAAGCTCATCACCCAGTACATCCTGCCGCCCGAGATCCCCACGGTCACCGCCGAGTCGGTCGACTCGATGGACGGCGAGCACGCGATCGTGCGCGAGAGCTCGGCCAAGGTCGGCTACAAGAGCACCTCCGTCGACGGCAGGAATCTCGACTACTACGTCTCCGTCGTCGACTCCACCGCTCCTCTTCCGGCCTGGACGACAGGTGGCGGCGAGGTCGGCAAGTGGAGCTTCACCGAGGGCGTCGAGAGCGCCGACTCCAGCGGCAAGGGCAACCCGCTGGTGTTCGTCAGCGGCCGGTATTCGTCGGTCGACGGCAAGGACGGCAAGGCCCTGTTCCTCAACGGGGCCGCGGCCAACCCCTCCTTCGCCTCCACCCAGAAGGCGGTGCTGCGCACCGACAGGAGCTTCTCGGCGGCCGGTTGGGTACGCCTGGACTCCGGTAACGCGTCGGCCGCGCTGATCAGCCAGAGCGGCGCCGTCAACAGCGCCTTCATCGTGGGGTACGACTCCAGCAGCCGCAAGTGGAACATGGTGATGCACCACACCGACACCGCCACCAGCTCGTTGACGGAGATCAAGTCCTCCGCCGTGGCGCAAGTCGGCGTGTGGACCCACCTGGCCGGTGTCTACGACGCCGCCGCCAAGAAGGTCCGCCTGTACGTCAACGGTGTCCAGGCCGCCGAAGCCGACTACGTCGCCGCCCCCTGGCAGGCCGGAAGGAGTTTCTGGCTCAACAGCGGCCAGTCCGGCGGTTTCGGGATCTCCTCGGTCAAGGCCGCCTACGACGAGATCCGCGCCTACGACCGCGCCCTGAGCCCCGGCGAGCTCCAGTGGATGCTCAACCTCACCCCGCCCACCAACGCGAACCTGCCCTCCGGCCGGGGCGCGTCCATCACCTACGACGTCGGCAACGTCGACAGCTTCAAGATCTCCGTCCGGGCCTGCATCACCGGCGCCACCCCGATCACCTGCAGTGAAAGCCCCTACTACCGCGTCACCACCGACGCCCCCTACCTGCCGACCGACACCGAGACGGGCATGGCCGACCCGGCTCAGCCGATCCTGTCGGGCATGGTCAACCGCCCTTCGGGCGGACCGGTGACCGCCAAGTACTTCCTGTACGACAGCACCGGCGCTCCGGTCGGTTCCAGCCCGCTCGGTGAACGTACGGTCGGCAGCCAGGAGCGCGCGTCCTTCCAGCTTCCCGAGAACATCGTTCAGCCCGGCGGGACGTACACCTGGCAGATGCAGGCGTGCGCCCTGGAGATCTGCACCGCCAAGACCGCCCCGGTCAGCGTCACCATCCCCGGCACACCTCCGGATACGCCCCCTGTGACCGTCAGACACCTGACGCTGCTCAAGGACAACTTCGTTGTCAAAAGCGCCAAACTCGACCCCACCGCCTGCGACGGCTCGCCCTGCGTGGTGACCGACTCGGCCACCGTGCAGATCGGCGGCACCGGCACCGGCAGAACAGCGGCGGTGATCGGGCTCAAACTCGACGAACTTCCCGACGGGGCGGGTGTGTCGGAAGGCATCCTCAAACTCGGCACCCCGATCTGCCCGGCCGGTGCCTGCCCGGCAGACGCGATCATTACCGTCACCCCGCTGAAGAGCCCGGTGACCGGTGAGACCAGAGGCTCGGATCTGACGGGCGACGCCGACGGCAGCACCACGCCCTACTCCCTGCCGTTGAGCGCTCCGCAGGCCGACATCGCCGGGAGTGAATATCAGTGGCTGATGCTCACTTCCGACAAGAACGAGATCATCACCTTCGGCGACGCGGCGGCGGCCGAGCAGCCTTCGCTGGTGCTCACCTACCTGCCCGCGGGACCGCCGAGCAAGGTGCTGAACCTCACGACCCGGGGCGGTGACGCCAGTGCGATCGCCAGCTGGGGGTTGCCGGAGAGCAACGGGGGCATCGCCATGCTGGAGGGTTACGACGTCGAGGTGACCGATGGCAGCGGTGTCGTCGTCGACACCTTGAACGTCAAGGACCCCTGGGCAGCCATTACCGGACTGGCGAACGACATCACCTACACCGCGAGAGTACGAGCCAAAACGGCGTTCGGCATTGGGGACTGGGAGTCGTCTTCATTCACCACCAAGGCGGTACCGCCACCTCCAAGGGAGGGAGACACGACGTGCGTTCCGTTCCTGGACTCTCCCCCTACGGCCGCGGTCGCGAACACGCAGTCGAGTGCTCAGACTTACATCGACAGGGTGAAGAAGTATTACCAGGCCCAGGACGCTGTCCTCGAGGGTCGCGCCGACACCATCTGGGACGCCCCCGGAGTGACGGCGGACGCACCCAGCGCGGCCAAGCTGTCCCTGCTCAACACGGAGTTGGTGCAGGCGAGAACCGCCATGGAGCAAGCCGGAACCGTTCGCTCCGGCTCGACCGTGGAAATTCCGGCGGCTGTTGTCCAGGCGACGTCCGGCGGCATGGTAAGGGTGACCGCAGAGGTCAAGCGTAGCTGGATCGAACAGACCCCGGACACGCCGGCATCGGCGAAGACGAATCGGCCGGCCACCGGCACCGCCGGTCAGATCGAGCCGAGCGAAGCCGTGATCGACATCTTTGTCTTCGATCGCTGCGGCAACATAACCATCATCCAGGTGCCTATCGAAGTCGAGCAGGATCCGACGGACTTCTACTATGACGAGGAATGGGAGACGTATCTCGCGACCGGCTTCATCCCAGGTGAGGTTCCTCCGTCGGCCGCCACTCCTTCGCAGGCGAAGGCAGGTGCCGTCGGCGCCGCGTCGGGTCAGTGCGACGCCAACCCGGACGACCAGTATCCGGAAAAGAAGGACACCTGGGTGAAGGAGCGGCCCGGCTACAGTCAGTACAAGCTTCTGAAAAAGCAGCGGCATCCCACCACGAGGGTTTTGTGGAAGGGGTGGCAGCTCCACGCCGAGGCCCGCTCCACCTGGTGCTACCCGCTCGGTGACGATTACGGACCTCTCACCACGGAGACCTGGAGGATTCCGAGCTTCGTCAACTACGTCCGGGTCTACACGATCGGCCCGTGGAAGTTCAAGACGAAGAGCGAACTCGCCGAGTACAGGTACATCCTTAACAACCTGGTTATCAAATCCGCTGGCGAGGCCTGTTTCAATACCGAGCGGGAAAGCGTCACGGGTGGGTTCAACATCTCGATCGACACGCAAAGGGTGGGAACAGCGGGAGTCTATGGAGAACTGAACGGCTCCATCGAAACGACCTGCAAGCCCTACGAAAAGATGGGGCCCGTAAAGCCGACCAATCCCAATCCGGACGATACATTCGTCCTGAGGGCGGTGTGGACGAAGAAGACATCGAAAGCCGAGTGTTTCGAGGGGCCCTCGAACTACTGCGAACTAACCGGCTATCAGCATCGCTTCGAGCCGGAGGTCACGTTCTGCCACCACGTCACCGCGAAGGTGGCTGACTGTCCCGAATGGATTCCCACCCCCTACCATAGCTGGTGGCACGACTTCCTGGGGAGGAAGAAGGGGAACGGTTAGAGCGGATTGATTTCCAGATGATAGGCGGGGCCGGGAGCGCAGCTTTTCCCGGCCCCGCGGCCCTGGAAACCCCCGACCGCCCGGCGACCGGTTGAAGGAGATCTCAGATGATACTTACCGGAAGGCGGAGGATTCCGTCGTTCCTGGTTGTGGCCAGGAATCTTTTCCTTGTCGCAGGTACATTTATGGTACTTGGCGGGGTGGGCATCACGCTCTTCGACGCTCCCTCCCTCTATTGGAATACGCGAGGTGTATCCACTCCCGCATCCTTCGTCCTGGTCGCCCTGAGCAAACCTGTTGTTCTCGTACTTGGTGGCCTGGGCATGATGCTCGGCAGCATCGCGGCCGCTCTTGGATGCCCGCGTACGACCGTCTCCGGCGGTGGCGAGTGACACGGCCTTTTCCCGGCCAAGGGCGAGGCTCTGGCCGGGTGTTCAGAACAGACTGTCGAGCGTGATCCCGCGCCGGTCAGTCGAAGCGGCCCGACTTCACGGTGGTGAGAAAGGTGTGCCACTCGCCCGAGGTGAAGACGAGGGCCAGGCCAGCAGGGTTCTTGCTGTCGCGGACGGCGATGGCTCCCGGAAGGTTTCCGGCGACCTTGACGTGGTTTCCGCCGCTGCCGCCGCAGAGAAGTACGGGTGCCGATGCCCACGTTCGTCCTGGCGGGGACCGCGCTGGTCGTGGTGGGCGTGACCACCACGGTGACGGCATCGCTACTCACGTAAGCAATGTGCAGCATGAACGTATGAACACCACAGTCATGCTCGCCAATCGGCGTGGCACAAGTCAGCTCACACCGGCCTCGCGCATCCGTTGCGCGACCTCCTCAGCCTGGGGGACACCCATGGGCGCCCATATGCCAAGCGCGGTCCTCCAGTGTTCCGTGGCCTCGTCCGTCCGCCCCAGGGCGTGGAGCGTATCGCCCAACCCTTCGTGGGCGAATCCGCGCTGATACACGTTGGCCATCTCTCCAAGACCGGCGACGAGCTTTTGATAATGACTTAGCGCCGACTGAGCGTCCCCGCTTGAGAGGCAGGTGGACGCGAGGCTGTTGAGCGTCTCGTCCTCCTGTGGCTTGCTCCGTATGCTCCGCGCGAGGCTGAGTGCCTTCTCGTGGTGTTCGAAGGCTTCGTCGTATCGTTCCTGACGACGCATGGCGGTGGCGATTCCATTGAGGATATCGGTCTCGAAGTTTTTGTTTTTCTGGTTCTGGCTCAAGAGCAGTGCCTTCCGGAAGAGGTCCAAGGCGGTTTCCGGGTCGCCGAGTTCCGTGCGGACGGTCCCCAGCTGAATAAGACAGTATGTCTCTTCGTACTCCCGATTGACCTCTCGCCAATATTTCAGGGACTCTTCCAAGCTTTTCGCCGCTTTGTCGAACCTGCCGAGGGTCAGGTAGCTGTCCGCCAGATAGGTTATCGCTATGAATTCGCCCAGACGGTCTTCGAGCTCGCGGTTCACCACCAGGCACTGCTCGCCGACCTCGATCGCCTGTAGAGGCTGCCCGGCTAATTGCAGGGCGTAACTCACGTGTCGCAGGGCTTTGGCCTCTCCCGGCCGGTCGAGGATTGACCGCCAGATCCGCAGGGCCGCCTGCTGGTCGCTGAGGTGATCAGCATATCGCCCGATGAAGACTTTGGCATAACCGAGGTCGCTGAGGATTTCCGCCTCACCGCGACGGTCACCGGCCAGGCGGGCGGAGGACAGGGCGGTCTCCCCTGTCAGGAAGAGGTCGTCGAGGTAATTTCTCATATAGAAGAACCATGACAACCTGCTGAAAATCTGCCAAACATGAACGTGCCGATCTTTTGTCGCTGCATGGGTAATCACAGCCACAAGAGTGTGATGCTCCTGCTCCAGCCAGGCCATCGCTTCGTCGAAGCCGGAGAAGTCGGATGCCCCCTCGATGGGAGAGATGCCCAGAGCTGTCGTGTCTACGGGGGACAGATGATCCATGGCCTTCAGGACCGCGTACCGGTACCAGTCGAACATTCCCGTCAGGGCATTGTCACGGTGGTCCGCGGTCTCGTCGTTCACGCACCGTTCCTCCGCGTAGACGCGCACGAGGTCGTGCATCGACAGCCTTTGCCCATCGTCCTTCTGCAACAGGTGGGCGTTGACCAACGTCTGGACCGCGGCGGCGGTGTCATCGGCGGACATACCGGTGAGGGCGGCCGCGGCGTCCAGCCCGATGGACGGTCCAGGATGCAGGCCGAGCATCCGGAACATCCGCCGAGCCGGTGCCGTGAGACTCCGGTAGGACATCTCAAGCGCGGAACGGACCCCGATTTCCGGATCCTCAGTGAGATCCAGGACGGTCAGCCGGTTCTCCCGCCGAAGCTGGATGACGAATTCCTCGATTTCGGCGGGGGAGCTGCCCGTGAGCTGTGCCGCCGCCAGCCGTAGTGCCAGCGGCAGGTATCCGCAGAGCCGGGCCAGTTCGGCGATGGTGTCCGCTTCGCGGGCCGTCGCGCTTCCGCCCAGGAGGGTGTTGAGCAGCGCGATCGCCTCATCGGCCATCAGCACGTCGAGCGAGATGCCGTGCACGTCATGAGTCACGGACAGACCCCGTAGCGCGTCACGACTGGTGATGACGACTCTGGAAGGTGAGGAGCCGGGCAGCAGGGGGCGTATCTGGTCCGGTGTGGCGGCGTTGTCCAGGACGATGAGCATCCGCTTGTCGGCCAGCAGTGACCGGTAGAGCGCCGCGCGTTCGTCGATGCCGTGCGGGATGTCGTCGTCCGTCACGCCGAGAGCGCGGAGAAGCTGGCCCAGTGCCTGGGCCCCTGTCGTGGCCGGTATCCCTGAGTAGCCGTGCAGGTTGATGTAGAGCTGCCCGTCCGGAAACCTGACGGACGTCCTGTGTCCCCAACGTGTCGCCAGGGCGGTTTTGCCGACTCCGGCGGTGCCCGCGATGGTGGAGATCACCACGGTTGTCGCGCCTTCCCTCTCGGACAGAAGCACGTCCAACTGGCGTAGTTTCTCCACGCGGCCGGTGAAGCGTGTGATGTCGGCGGGCAACTGCCGGGGCACGTGCGAGGTACGAACGGCGGGGGAGTGTGCCGCCACGGCGTCGCCGGAGACGCTCTCTCCGGACAGGACGGTCTGGTGGATCCGGGCGAGTTCCTCGCCGGGGTCCAGGCCGAGCTCGTCGCGGAAATGCCGGCGGCCGATCCTGAACACCTCAAGCGCCTCCGCCGTACGTCCGGCACGGTGGAGGGTGAGCATCAACTGGCCGCGCAGTTTCTCGTTCAGCGGGTGCTCGGCCACCAGCAGGCGCAGCTCGCCGACCAGGTCGGCGTGGCGCCCCAGGGTGAGATCGGCTTCGATGCGGTCCATGAGCGCGGTGAGGCGCTGCTCTTCCAGGGCCGCGCCCTCGGTCGCTTGGAGGTCGGGGTGCGTGCCGCCGAGTGCGGGGCCGCGCCACAGCGACAGTGCCCGGCGGAACCCCTCCGCAGCATGGGCGACGTCCCCCTTTGCCAGAGCGGAACGGGCGAGCGCCGTCTCGGTGACGAAGACGTCAAGGTCGGAGGCGCCGGGTCGTAGTCGCAGTGAGTAACCGGTGGGTGTGCTCACCACGGCGTTGCTCTCGCTGAGCAACCGCCGCACCGACCACAGGTGGTTGTGCAACAACCGTCGTCCGCTGGCTGGGATCTTCGTCCCCCACAGGGCTGTCAGGAGCCGATCGTGGGAGACCACCCGGTCGGCCTGCAGGACCAGAACGGCCAGCAAGGTTCGTTGTTTGGGTCCGACGATCTTGATCAAGCGGCCGTCACGCCAGATATCGACCGGACCGAGAACGCGAATTTCCATTCCAACCCCCAAGAACCGCGACCGCCGTGAAGTGGTGTTCGTCGAACAGTCCGTGAATGTTTGCCGTCGCCTGCCCCCTCAACTGCGGTTTCTCGCGGAGAAACAGGCGGCGGCCGATCAATTATCAAGATCACGACATTCTATATGACAAGATCAACAGCACCAACAGTGATGCTTGTGACGATCATCTCTGGCCAGGCGCTCCCATCTCTGAATCCTGGCCGGCTCCCCCATAAGCACTGGAGGTAATCGGTGGGGTTCCCCTTACCGAATCACTCTTCCACACCGTCAAGGCGTGGATCACTCAGACGGATCACACCCACGGTCGTGACCGTCTCGGCCTTGGCCGCGTCACTACTGGTGGCCGGTAGTTCCACACCGGCACAGGCCGACCCCGAACCCGGCTCCCCGGCCGTTCCCGCCACCCCTACGGCGACGGAGTTTCCTCGTCCGGAAGATCCTGACGCGCCGCTGAGGGCCGCGATCGAGGAGGCCAGAAAGCAGAACAAGCCGGTGGAGGTCGAAGCGGCCTACACCGAGGGGTCACGTACCTGGGCCTATCCGGACGGGCACCTGACAACGCAGTCGTACGCCGGTCCCGCTCAGCTCAAACAGGCCGACGGATCGTGGGACTGGATCGACACGGCCCTGGTGGAGCAGGACGGGGTTCTGAAGCCCAAACTGGCCAAGGCGAAAATCGAGTTCTCCGCGGGCGGCGCGGATCGTCCTTTCGCGTCCATGGAACGCGGTGACGGGCAGAAGGTTTCGTTCGGCTGGCCGACCGAACTGCCCAAACCAACGGTCAAGGGAAACGTCGCGACGTTCGTCGACGCGGCCGGTCAGGGGGCTGATCTCGTCGTCACGGCCCTGCCCACGGGATTCCGGCATGACGTGGTGTTGCGGGAACAGCCCAAGGGGCCGGTGGAGTTCCGTATTCCGGTCGAGACGGACGGGCTCGACTTCGCCGAGGACAAGCGTGGCGGACTCGAACTCACCGACGCCAAGGGCAGGCAGGTGGCATCGGCCGCCGAACCGGTGACAATCGACGCCGGTCCCAGTGCCGCCGAAACCAAAACCGCCGGAGCGGTCCCGCCGCGCACTGGAAAAATCGACACGCGGGTGGTGGAGGAGAAGGGCGAGCAGACACTCGTTCTCACTCCGGATCCGGCGTTCCTCGCCGACCCGGCGACCAGGTATCCGGTCACGGTGGATCCCACCACCACCCTCACCCTGCAGAGCGATCTGGTGGTGAGCAACACCGGCAATGCCGACACCTCGCCCGCCTCGCAGCGGCTGGTGACGAGCATCGAACGCACCAACTCCGCGGGGACGCTTACCTACAGTCACTCTCTCCTCAAATTCGACACCGGAGTGCTGGCGGGCAGGTCCGTCGGCAGCGCCAGGCTGGACATGTACGCCGACCAGCTTGTGGGCTGCCGCTGGTACGGACCCGCGGGGATCGAGGCCAAGCGGGTGACCTCGGCGTGGCCGCAGTACGTGAGCTGGAGCAACCAGCCGTCCGTGACGAGCTTCGGCTCGTCCGTCCAGCTCTGCCCGAGCACGTCGTCCATCGACGACAACGGCAACTGGATCCCCAGGACCTTCACCTGGAGCGTCACCGCGATCGCCCAGGCGTGGGCCGCGGGCCAGCCCAACGAGGGCATCCGGCTCTCGGGTACGGGGACGAGTGACCCCACGCAGGGCGGCGGATGGTGGGTCTACTTCCACTCTGCCGAGAAGACCGGGGGCACCAAGCCGAAGCTGACCGTGTCCTACTTCCTGCCGCCGGAGATCCCCACGGTCACCGCCGAGTCTATCGACTCCATGGACGGCAACGACGCGATCGCCCGCAGCACCAGCGTCAAGGTCGGTTTCAAGTCCAGCGTGCCCGAGGGCACCAACCTGGACTACACCGTCAGCGTCAACGACTCCACGATGGCGCCCCCGCCCTCCTTCCCCACCGGGCACGTGGCGCACTGGAAATTCGACGAACCCGCGGGGGCGGCCTCCGCGGCCGACGCCGGCACAGGCGGCCACACCGCCACGTACACCGGCAGCAGGAGAGCGGCCATCACCGGCAAGCTCGGCGGCGCGATCCAGTTGAACGACATGACCGGCAGCAACGGCTGTTGCGTACCGAATTCCTACGCTTCCACCAGCAGGTCGGTGCTGAACCAGAACTCCAGTTTCAGCATCAGCACCTGGGTTCGCCTCAAGGACAGCGAAGCCGTTCAGTATGTCGCCAGCCAGGACGGTGACCCGTTCGGCCTGAGCATCTACTACCTCGGAGGCAGTCACCAGAAGTGGCGGCTGCAGGTCTCCGGCACCGGCGGCGCGACCGGGTACGGCGTCTGGGTCGACTCGGCCAAACTGGCCGCGGCTGACACCTGGACACACCTGACCGGCATCTACGACGCCGGCGCCTCCAAGATCCGTCTTTATGTCGACGGCGTGCTGTCCGGCGAAGCCGACTACCAGCCGTCCGGTACTGTGACCGCCGGCCCGTTCCGCATCGGCGGCCACAAGTCGGGCCTCAACCTCCTACAGGGCTCGGTCGACGACATGCGTCTCTACCAGCGGGCCCTGTCCCTGCCGGACATCAAGAAGCTGTACGGCGAGGTCGCCTCCACCAGCTACAACGCCAAGCCCTCCGGCCAGGTGATCGAGCAGACCTTCGCCCTCCACAACCCGGCCAGCCTCAAGTTCGTCGTCCGCGCCTGCCGCAGCGGCGTCAGCCAGCCGTCCTGCAACGAGAGCCCGGCCTACCGCATCACCAGCGACGCCCCGATGCTGCCCACCGACACCGAGACCGGCATGGCCGATCCGGTCCAGCCGATTCTATCCGGCATGGTCAACCGTCCATCCGGAGGAGAAGTCACTGCCAAGTACTACCTGTATAACAGCGTTGGCGCGCCGATTGGTTCCAGTCCGCTTGGTGAACTCACCGTCAATGGCGGCCAGCGGGCTTCCTTCAAGATTCCCGCCAGTATTGTGCAGTCAGGGAAAACTTACACCTGGCAGATGCAAGCGTGCACCCAAGAGGTATGCACGCCTAAAACCAATCAGGTGAGCTTCACCGTGCCTGGTGAGGCGCCACCGGAGGAGTACGATTCCACACCGATTGCACTTCAGCGGGATCACTTTTTCGTGAAAACGGCGAAGATTGAGCCCAATGCGTGCAATGGTGTCGCCTGCACGTTCGCCGATAGCTCGATGATCCAGGTTGGCGGACTGGGTAACGAAAAACTGGCGAGCGTTGTGAAGATCAGGCTGGATGAGATCCCTGCCGGATCTACCCCTATCGAATCACTGCTGGACCTCGGCACGCCCAGTTGTGGAGCGAGTAACTGTTCGCCGGACACCACAATCAAGATCACGCGTCTAGATAATGAAATTACTGCCGATACTACGACTGCGGATCTATTTAGAACCACTAATGCCGATTCGACCTATAGTATTAGCGCAACTAATCCCAAGCGCGATATTGCTGGGGACGAACTAGCATGGCTGCTGCTGGAATCCGACAGTGAGATTGTGATCGGTTTCGGCGCACCGAATACAGCTACCAAGATGTCGCTCACAGTTGGTTACTTACCGCCAGGACCGCCAAGCGCAGTTCGCAATCTGACGGCAGTCCCTGGCGACGGTGGGGCCATCGCGACGTGGGCAATGCCAGAAACGACCGGGTCGCTAGCCCTTCTGGATGGCTACGACGTGGAAGTTCTTTCGCCTGGTGGTGATGTCGTGCACACACTTCAGGTTAAGGATCCCTCGGTTACCGTCACTGGCCTGTCCAATGGCACTAACTACAACCTTCGTGTGGCGGCGCGGACGCGCTTCGGTGAAAGTCCATGGGAAGGCACCACAGTTACGCCCAAGCGTGTAGAACTACCACCTCAGTCACCAGGTGCTGGGATGTGTCCGACGTCTGTGGGAACACAGATGCTGACTGTGAAACTGGAGGAGTATTTCAATATTCAGAACGGCGTTCTGGAGGGGCACTATCCGGATGTGTGGAACAGTACGATCAGCGGAACTTCGCAGGCATTGATCCAATCGAATGGAACGCTGAATTCCAGCCATCCGATGGCAGCCAAGCTTGCGTTGGTCAACACCAACCTCGTCGCCGCCAAAGAGGTTATGGATGCCGAGAACAGGAGGCGGGAGGACTCGTCGGTTTCCATCAGCAATGCCGTCGCTTACAACGCACCGAGCGGTGACATTACCGTCAGAGCCACTGTCCAGCATAGCTGGACCGACGTTGCCGTTGACGGCGAGGGGCATGAGGACCGCCAGGCTAATTCCATGGGTGGCCTCTATGACTTTTCTTTCGGAAAATGTGGCGGCTGGGGAACACTTGTCTCGGTGGCGATCGAAGTGGACACCGACGGGATGGACATGGTCATCGAAGGCCCCGGTCCCGACGGAGGAGGCGGTACGTGCGGCGCGCAGGAGGGATTCACAGTAGGGAAGGTGCAGGCGAGCGGATGCGGCGCGGCAGGTGGGCCTAGAGGGCCGAATCCGAACGATGTCACAGGCTATCAACATAAGTGTGCCGGCGACGGCTGCATGTTTGATACTTACGCGAAGCAGAATGTCATGTCCGGTATGGTTCTTGAAGCCGGAGGTGCACTTCGCTATAAAGGGTATCAAAATTGGCTTGCGCTCGGTCCGACAGCGATCGACGTTACCGATCTTAGAGGCTGGGCCCGGGTTAATGTGACTCCGGCATTTGCCAAGGCTAAGAAGAACAAGACCTTGCTAAAAAGCCTTGTAATGAAGCTGGATACCATTGCAGGCTTCTCTATCAGAGGCGGAAGCGTCTCTATGGATGGAGGAGGTCCCGGAATAGGCTTCAGCACTTCGAACTCGTCAGCTCAGTATTCGAAGCAAGGTAGCACTGGTAGCAGGGCTATTACAACCCCGGCGCCAGATAAGGTTAGGCCATTCACTGTAGGCTGTGATGGACTAGTGTGTGCGTTCGATTCCATCCGGCATGCGATGAACGTAAGCCTGGACTACAAGGCAACAGGTAACCCTGAGGACTGGGATACGGGAGATCCTATGAGACTGGAGGCCCCATGGCGTGCGGCCACCACAAAATGGTTTTAGACGTATACAGGTCCGTTATATAGGGTAAATTTCGGGCCACATGGGCGCTAAACATTATTTCGCGCCCATGTGGCCCTTCTGTCGAAAGGAATTTATTGATGTCAAAGATAAATTACTCCGGGCGAATGCCAAGGGCGGCGTCGATTGCGCGTATTCTTCTGCTGGCCGTATCGGTTATATGGACCTCATGCCTTGTGAATGTCTTTTTTCCGCCACCGCCTCCTTTATGGTTGTGGCGGCTTCTGCCGCCACCGAATATTTTTTCCATTACCTTCGGCGTTCTCTTTGGGTTTCTCGTGTTGTATTATCCTTCCAGGAAAGGATGGATGAGAATCGTAGCGCTAGCGGCAGGGGGAGTTTCGTTCTTTTATGGGTTACTTGCCTGGAAGATTGCTACTTTGATCTCGACAGTATTGGCTGTTGCGATAATTGCCTTGCTGCTCCGCGACGAAGCTAGAAAATGGTTCAGCAAGTAGATTTTTGACGCCTGGCTGTCCGGAATGCCAAAGATGTGATCACAGGAAGACATTGGGCTGACCGGCTAAACGTTAAGATTTTTAACCCCTGCTCCGCTTATCTATATAGGACTGGCCATTCAGTCAGAGTGGCCCAACTTCACCGTGTCGAGGAAGGCGTGCCACTCACCCAGGGTGAAGACGAGGGCCGGTTCTGCGGGGTTCTTGCTGTCGCGAACGGCGACGGCTCCGGGGAGGTTTTCGGCGACCTCGACGCAGTTTCCGCCGCTCTCGTCGCTGAGGGAGCTCTTCTTCCAGGTGGCCCCGGAGAGGTCCAGGCCGGTCAGGTCTGCTGCTTCCATCGGTCCCTCGCTTCTTCGATCATTTTTAGCGACTGCCTGGGACGATACGCTTCTGCTCGCATTCTGTCGTATCTATTATGGAATCAGAAATTTCCGGTTCTTTCCTATCTTGCGATGCTATGGATGGCGCATGCGAAGATCACTGGTGGTGCCGGTGGCGATCATAGGAGCGTTGCTCGCCGTCGCCGGGCTCGCGGCTGCGGCTGTGGTGCTGGTGTTCGCCGTGCCCGATTCGGCGTCCCGTGAAGTCGGAGTCGGCGCGTCACCAGGGCTTGTGGGTTCGCTGCCGTCTCCGACTCCGGTCGCGGGTACGGGGATGGCGACGGTTCCCGAGGAGAACCCCGGTGAGAGCGCGGACGAGGACGAGGAAGAATTCGAGGAGCGTCTGGCCGCGGGGAGAGCGCGGCCTCTCAAGATCAGTCAGGCCACTCGTGACAAGCTGGCCGCCGCGAGTCGCGCTGTTGATGGGCCTTCCGCGGAGTCCGCCCGGGTGACTGCCGGGGGAGTTATCTACTACGGCGTGGTCTATGGCGAGAGCGAGGCGGCCGACACCTACTACGTGGTCGCGTTGCTGAACAAGCTGCACTTCTGGACGCGGGAGGGGCGCGGCGACTGGCGTTTTGAGGGTGACTACGATGCGCGGGGCTGTGCGCCGCCCGTACCCACCTCGATGTATGCCGCGTGGGGGTTGAGTTTCTCGACCCAGGAACCGGGTGAATACCAGCTGTGCCGCGAATAGCCGTGGTTTCTGATCAGATGCCGCATGGAGGCCGTTCTTGGTGGCCGCGACCGTCTCTCCACGCTCCGTTGAGGCGAGGATGCGGGCGGGGTGATGGTCAAACTCGCGGGCTGTGGCCTCCATGCGTCGGCGGCTTCCACGTGCCCACCGCGTCAGGCTGAGCCTTCGGACGTACTGAACACCGCTGCCGGGAAACCGTGCGCACGCCCGACCGTTGAAAACGATCGGGGGCGCGATTCTCAGCCAAGGGTCAAGAGCGGAGCTCTGGCCAGGTGCTCCGGGCCGAACTGTCGAGAGCGGGCTCGCCGGTCAGTCGAAGTGGCCCGACTTCACGGTGGTGAGGAAAGCGCTCCACTCGCCCGGGGTGAAGACGAGGGCCGGGCCTGCGGGGTTCTTGCTGTCGCGGACGGCGACGGCTTCGGGGAAGTTTCCGGCGACCTCGACGCAGTTTCCGCCGCTCCCACCGCTGAGGGAACTCTTCTTCCAGGCGACCTCGACGCAGTTTCCGCCGCTGTCGCCGCTGAGGGAGCTCTTCTTCCAGGTGGCCCCGGAGAGGTCGAGGCCGGTCAGGTCTGCTGCTTCCATTGGTCCCTCGCTTCTTCGATCATTTCTAGCGACTGCCCGGGGCGGTGCGCCTCCGCTCGGATCCTGTCATATCTGTCCCAGATGAACGCCGCCAAATCGTGTTCCGCCGAGACTTCGCCTGCTCCCGACGACTCCACGGAGACGGTGGTCGGCGCGTCCGGTAGTTCGGCGAGCGCGAATCCGGACATCAAGCCTGCCGTGCAGGAGGTGTCATGCGGAACGATCTGCACCTTCACGTTCTGCCGACCGGCGACGGCCGCGAGGTGGTCGAGCTGCTCGTACATGACCTCCGGACCCCCGATCGGGCGACGGAGCACCCACTCGTCGAAGAGGGCCCACAGGACAGGCGGGCTGTCCATGTCGAGGATCAGCTGACGTCGCATGCGGGCGCCGACCTGCTTCTCGATCTCCTGCTCTGAGGTGGCCAGGCCACCACGGAAGACGGCCCGCGCGTAGTTCTCCGTCTGGAGCAGGCCCGGAACCAGCAGAGGATCCCAGCTGCGAAGCACGCGAGCTCGGGGCTCGATCTCGTCGGACCACCTGAGGAACCAGCTCGGCCCGGAGGGGGCGGTGATGTTCCGGCAGAGACGGGTGAAGAAGTCGTCCGTCTTGAAGAACCTGTCGCAGTCGGCCGCCAGCTGGGCGTTGGGCTTCCGGTTACCGATCTCGATGTGCCCGATGTAGGACGACGAGACCCCCAGGTGGGTGCCGAGGCGGGTCTGTGACAGACCCGTCTCCCTGCGGGCCCGCCCCAGCTCGCGGCCGAAGCGCTGAGTGGGGGTCAAGCGTGGGTCGAGGTCGTTTCCCATGATCACCTCTCAGACGTCGCGATGACATCAGCCGTCATTGGAATGACAAATGGCTACGCCCCGCGTGGTTTTCCGTCGCCCGATTGTCGGCCGATCTGTTCTGCAACGGCAGCTTAACTGTGTGCACTCTATAGGCCAAGACTTTATCCGGGCGATGTTAGGGAACTAAATGGACAATTCGCCTGGTTAACGGAGCCATTGTGACAGGTGGATTTTCGACACCTGTGACCTCGCAGGAATGGCGGTGATCCGATGGGTGCCGAGACGGTTCCCGCGTTCGGTCTGCTGGGGCGTACGGATCTGCCCGGGGTGGCCGGGTCGGTTTGTTCGGCCCGGCGATTCGTCCGGGGCGTGCTGGAAAACTCCGGCTGGAGAGATACGTACGACGCCGAGCTTCTGGTCAGCGAGCTGGTCTCGAACGCGGTCAGGCACTCGAAGTCGGGGCGGGCCGGAGGGCGGGTGACGGTCGCGGTGGCGAACCGTGGCGACACCATCCGGATAGCGGTGATCGACGAGGGGTCCTCCACCTGCGCTCCTCGGCTTCCCGCCGAGCCGGACGAGGACGCGGAAGGGGGCCGTGGGCTCTGGCTGGTCCGCGAGGTGGCCCTGTCGTGGGGCTGGCACGAGGGCACGGCGGGACGCGGGCGCGTCGTCTGGTTCCAGCTGGCATGGCGATGACCAGCACACCGGGCGGCGCGGGACCAGGGACGATAGCCATCCTCATCGCCCGGTACGGCAGGCACTGGCTCATCTCCGAGGCGATGGGCGGCGGCTACTACGCCGTACGCCGCCACAGCCTTTCCAAGGAGTTTCTCGACAGGAGAAACCTGTCCAACGTGATGTGCGCGGGCACCCTCGGGGAAATGTCGCGCCGCCTCGCGGCTGAGAGGGAGCGCGAGGATCGTCCATTGGAATAACAATTCGAAGATCCGAGGGAGCCGTCAATTCTCCGAACCGATCATAAGGAGCGGTCGCGTTTTCCCGTGCGAGCGCGAATCATGTCCTCGTTCGTTCAATCGCCCGGCGGGGCCACGAGCTTCGCCGCTCGCCCGGCGACCTAATTCGTTTGCCCCAGAGGTGGGGTCGCGGACATGATCGGGTATGGAGACGACACCGGAACTGCTCGCCTACTACGAGCAGGACAGGGAAGACGGCAGGCTCCGCGCGGGGCGTGGGCGGCTGGAGTTCTGGCGGACACAGGACGTGCTGCGCAGGGTGCTGCCTCCGGCCCCGGCCGACGTGCTGGACGTGGGCGGCGGCACCGGAGTGCACGCGGAGTGGCTGACCGCCGACGGATATCGGGTCGAGCTGATCGATCCCATGCCACTGCATGTGGAGCGGGCAGCGAGGCTGGACGGGGTCACCGCGAGGCAGGGCGACGCCAGGCAGCTGCCGGTGCCCGACGAGAGCGTGGACGCCGTGCTTCTCCTAGGCCCGCTCTACCACCTCACCGACCGGGCCGACCGGGTCCGCGCCCTGGCCGAGGCGGTACGGGTGGTGCGGCCCGGAGGGCTGGTGGCCGCCGCGACCATCAGCCGCTACGCGGCCGTGCACGACATGATCTATCAGGGCTCGTACCTGCTGGAGGAATACCGGGAGGTAGCGTGCTCGGCCGCGCTGGACGGGGTCATATCCCACGTGCGATCGGGATTCACCGGCTACTGCCATGATCCCGACGACGTCCCGGCCGAATTCGCCGACGCGGGCCTTCCCGACATCGCCCGCTACGGCCTGCAGGGGCCGTTCTGGCTGTACGGCGACATCGACGACTGGCTCGACGACCCCGAGCGCCGCGCGCTCATGCTCGACGCCCAGCGTCGCCTGGAGTCGGTCCCCTCCCTGCTGGGCGTCAGCGGCCACATGCTCACCCTCGCCCGCAAGGCACCCTGATTCCGGTTGCCTGAACCTTCACGGATGGCCGGGCCTCACAGGGGCTCGGGAACCGGGAGATGGAGTTACCTTGGCGATTCGGATTGTCCCGCTGGCCGATCCGCACCCGGGCGCGTCCAGCCGGCGTCTGGTGTGGCTGGCCTTCGACGGTGACGGGAGCCCGGTGGGATCGGCGTTCCTGCGCCTGTTCGACCGTGAGGGCCAGGACCACTTGGCCGAGCTGGAATTGAACGTGCATCCGGCGGAGCGGCGCGAGGGTGTCGGCTCCGAGCTGCTGGCGCGGGCGGTGGCGGGTGCCGAGGGGGAGGGGCGGCGCTGCGTGCTCGCCCAGGCCGATGCCGGTACGCCGGGTGACCACTTCCTGGCGGCCATGAGGTTCAGGAAGGTGCTCACCCTGACGTACGCCAGGCTCGTGCTGGCCCATGCCACCGTGGACACGATCCCCGACAGCCCACCCGCCGGGTACCGGCTGTACAGCTGGGACGGGATGGTGCCAGACGAGCTGGCAGACACTTTCACCGCCTCCCGCCGGGCGATGGACGACATGCCGATGGACGACACCGACTACGGCGTGGTGGTCTGGGACGTCGAGCGGGTCAGGGCGGCGGCCAAGGCCGTCGAGGACCGTGGTGAGTCGCTCCACACGGTCGTCGCCGTCGACGAGTCCGACGGCTCGATCGCCGGGTTCACCGAACTGGTCGTCCCCAGTGACGGCAAGGGCGACGGCCGGCACTACGGCACGGGCGTCCTGCCGGAACACCGTGGCCACGGCCTGGCGAGGTGGATGAAGGCCGAGGCCATCCGCCAGGCCCGCGAACGCTACCCGGACCTGGGCGGGCTGCTGGCGGACACGGCCGACAGCAACACCTACATGCGGGCCGTCAACGACTCGCTCGGCTACCGGCCCACCCACAGGACGTTCCAGTACCAGCTGGATCTGTGACGTCCCCGGCCCGCACGTGAGGTCCCCGGTACGGCGGCGGCTCAGTCCCATCCACAGGATGTTCCAGCGCCGGCTGGATCTGTGACGTCCTCGGTACGGCGGCAGGTTCGGTTCGAGGCAGCCGTGCCGATCAGGTGGCCGCCGGACCTCCTGCCGCCGTTACCGGAGACGGCTCAGCCGACGACGCGGAACCGGATGCTCGTCGCGTGCGGTACGTGGGTCAGCTCGACGCGTTCGAGCCTGACGTTGGTCCCGCCCGGGTGGTCGAAGAGCCGGACGCCGTCGCCCAGCATGACGGGTGCGATGAAGACGAGGATCTCGTCGAGGACACCCGCCTCGAGGCACTGCCGGGCGGTGTCGGCGCCGAGGATGTTGACGTATTTGTCGCCCGCGGCGGCCTTGGCCGCGGCGACGCCGCTGTCGAGGTCGCCGACGAAGGTGACACCCGGCACCGGAGTGTCCGGGATGTGGTGGGTGAGCACGAACTGCGGCCCGGTCCACCCTCCGCCGAACGGCTTGCCCTCGCTCTCCGTGCCCCGGTGAGGGTCGTCGCCACGGAAGGTGCGATTGCCGACGAGAAGCGCGCCGATCTCGCCGATGACCTTGTCCACCGTCGGGTTGGGGCCGAGGTGCTCGGTCAGCCAGGACATGTCACCGCCGGGACCGGCGATGAAACCGTCCAGTGACATGGTGACCGAATACAGCATCCTGCTCATGAGCTACCTCCGTCAGGGTCGGTTTTGGTTGACCCGTACTGAGACGGCGGATCGCGCGAGAACTCATCGGTCTTCAGGGAACAGCGTCCCAACGATCTCCGTCTCCGTCAGGAACGGTGGATCGCGCGAGAACTCATCGGTCTCCGGGAGGCAACGTCGTGGGCAGGGCGAACGCCGAGAACAGGCTCGGATCGTGGAAGGCGACGGCCTCCACGATCCGGTCGTCCTCGATCCGCAGCACGGAGATCGCGAAGGCACTGTGGACGGGCTCGCCGAGGCGCCGTACGTAGGCGGCCACGGCCGGTTGCCGGTTGGCCCGGGTGGGCACCATCCGGAACCGGCCCACGTAGCCGGGCGAGCCGGGGGCCCAGCTCTCCGCCAGCGCCGCCACGACCGCGTCGCGCCCCCGGAACCACATGGGCCACGGTGGCATCTCCGTCCGTACGTCCTCGGCCAGCAGGTCGGCGACCGCGGTGAGGTCGGCGCGTTCCATCGCGTCCATGTAGCGGCGCAGCACCGTACGCTCTCGCTCGGTGGGCTCCGCCGACGGCGCCCAGTCCAGGCGGCGTTCCGGCAGGTGCTCCCTCAGCGTCGTCCTGGCCCGCTGCAACGCGCTGTTCACCGACGCCACGCTGCCCTCCAGCAGCGTCGCGGTCCGCTTGGCGGGCCAGCCGAGCACGTCGCGCAGGATCAGCACCGCCCGCTGCCGGGGCGGCAGGTGCTGGATCGCGGCCAGGAACGCCAGTTCGATCGTCTCCCTGGTGACGGCCACCGAATCCGGCTCGGTCTCGCTCGGCGCGACCGGCTCCCATGGCCGGTCGGGAAACAGCCGGTCGGGGAACGGCTGCAGCCACGCGATGTCGGTACGGGGTAGCAGCGCGGCGCTTGGATCCGACGGCCCGGCCAGGTGACGGGGGAGGACCCGGTGCGCCCGGCCGTCGAGGACGTCGAGGCAGGCGTTCGTCGCGATCCGATACAGCCAGGCCCGGAACGTCGAGCGCCCCTCGAAACCGCCGAGGCGCTTCCACGCGCGCAGGAACGTCTCCTGCACCAGGTCCTCCGCCTCGTCGAACGAGCCCAGCATCCGATAGCAGTGCACCCGCAGCTCACCCCGATGACGCTCGACGAGCGCCGCGAACGCGGCCTCGTCACCCGCCCGCGCGGCGTCCACCACCGCGTCGCCGTCACCCGCGCCCATCGGCCGTCCTCCGCCCGTATCTTGACACCCCGCCGCCTCGGCCCCCGGCCGGACCTGGCAGGAACCCTACGACAGACTCGCCGGGCACCTGGAACCCGGCGGTGAGGGCGGGTTGATCCCGTCGGACCCGGCCGGAGGTCTCGGCCCGCGGACCCGTGCCGAGTTTTCACCCGTTCTTGGAGCGGCGATCCCGCAGGTGAATGACGAAGGACTTCGCGTTCCAAGTCCTCCGCCGCGGGGCTTCACGTCCTCCTGCGAAGTCTTGCGAAACCAGGCCCGTGCTCGGGATCGCCTCGGTTTCGGTGTCCCCCGGATGGTCCGGCGATAGGGTGCACACGTGCGTTGATCTTTCGGGCGGCGGCCGGATGCCGTCGCGGACGGTGCGGGCGACCCCGCAGACGGGGCCGTCCCGGCAGGCATACCCGCCACCATTCCACCGGAGATCACACGATGCCCGCTCAGCGTCCCCTCACCTACCGCGCGTTCGTCGAACTCGCCGCCGCCGATCCCGCCGTCGTCGGCCTCGTCCTCAAGGGCTCCCGCGCCCACGACGGCACGATCACCGAGCACTCCGACCACGACCTGTACGTGGTCCTCGCCGACGGCGCGACAACGGACCTCACCCGGTTCACCGGCCACCGCACTCCCGAGCTCGACCTCGTC
The DNA here is from genome assembly GCF_039537505.1 of Streptosporangium oxazolinicum. Classification (NCBI taxonomy): domain Bacteria; kingdom Bacillati; phylum Actinomycetota; class Actinomycetes; order Streptosporangiales; family Streptosporangiaceae; genus Streptosporangium; species Streptosporangium oxazolinicum. The sequence continues at coordinate 287,299 of NZ_BAABAQ010000002.1, read as the reverse complement.
ATCATTCCCCTCGCCGAGTTCCGCGCGGCCGGAATGCCCGGCTTCGAGCGCTACGCCCTCGCCCGCGCCCGGATCGTGCTCGACCGGCTCGACGGAGGCATCGCCCGGATCCTGGCCGCCAAGGCGCGGCTCGACGCCGATGAGGCGTTCCGGGACTCCGGTGAATGGCTCGACGCCTACGCCAACTCCCTCTACCGCTCCGTCAAGAACGACCGTGACGGACACGCGCTCGCCGCCCGTCTCGACGCCGCCGACAGCATCCGTTTCCTGCTGGAGCTGCTCTTCGCGCTCGACCGTCGTCCACGCCCCTACAACAGGTACCTCGAATGGGAACTCACCCGGTACCCGCTGCCCGGCTGGGACACCGGCAGGCTGCTGGACGCCGTGGGCCGCATCTCGGGAACGGGCGACGTGGCCCTGCAACGGCGCCTCTTCGCCCGGGTCGAGGCGGCGGCCCGACGCGCCGGGCACGGCGCGGTGCTGGACGCGTGGGGTGAGGACCTCGATCTGATGCGACCGCGACAGGGCCTGTCGTGAAAGGCCCTGGCGGCGCTGCCTCAGCGTGTCGCGAAACGCGTCACCTCAAGGCCGCCTGAGCCGCTGGAGATGGGCCGCGTCGCCTCAAAGCACGCCTGAGCCGCTGGACAGAGACGGATCATCCGGATGGCCGAGGGTTCGAGATGCCCCTGCCCCCGGGATCCCGGCGATGCCGGACAGGCCGCGGCCCGGCCGCCGAAGGAATGGTGGCCGGGCCGCGGACGCGCGAAGGACGCGAGGAGGGTTAGAACCAGCCGCGCTTCTGGGCCATGGACTGCAGGCCGCCGCGCAGCGACTGCTCCACCTGACCCGGGTGGTCGTTGTAGTGGACGGTGAAGCGGCTGTAGGTGTCGTGGCTGGAGCCGAAGCTGCCGCGCTTGTCGGCCTCCAGGATGATGTCCATCGACTGGGGTCCGGCGATGAAGGTGAGCTCCAGCTCGTTGAAGTGGCGGCGGTACTCGTTGCCCGCGTAGTACTCGATCTCCTGGAAGAACGGCATCCGCGAGCCGTGCAGGGTGCCCCGCTCCAGGTCGGCCTTCTTGAAGCGGAAGCCGAGGTTGTCCAGCGCGCCGAGGACGTGGTCCTGGGCGGGCAGCGGGTTGACGAACAGCGGGTCGAGGTCGCCCTTGTCGAGCGCGCCCGCGAGGGCGAGCTCGGTGGAGACGCCGAGCTGCATGCCGCGCAGCGGGTGGCCGCCGATGGCGCTGATCGGGGTCTCCCAGGGGACCTGGATCTCGAAGGGGGCCGACTGCGGGGCGCCCGCGGCGAGGTGGAAGGAGCCGGTGATCTGCTGGCGCAGGAAGCTGTACGTCGACTTGTACTCGTTGTCGCCGCTCTCGACCTCGACGACGGCGGTGAAGTCGATGAAGATGCCCTCCACCTTGTAGTCGGAGCCGCCGCCGCGGAAGTTGACCTGCCCGCGCAGGACCTCACCGGGCCGCACCTGCGAGTTCTGCAGCACGGTGTCGACCTCGACACCGGCGCCGAACGCGGCCATCAGCTTACGGAACACCATCTAGGACTCCCAGGGGTTGGAGATTCTCATCATCAGGGGATCTGGTTCTGCGGTTTGACCTGGCCGTTGTCGCCGCCGCCGTTCAGCTGGGGCAGGATCTGGGCCAGAAGCAGGGTGGACAGGGCGGAGGTGTCGCCGGAGGCGCCGGAGGTGCGGACGACGACGGGGCGCGGAGCGCTCTCGGCGAGCCTGGCGCCCACGTCGAGCCTGCGGCGGGCCAGCTCGTACTGGAGCACGGCGCGGTTGTCGCGGTAGGAGTCGGCGAGCCTGCGCAGCCCCTTCGCCTCGTTCTCGGCGGAGGTGAGCTCGGCGCGGCCCCTCGCCTCGATCTCCCAGCGCACCCGCTGCGCCTCGGTCTCGTGCTCCTCCAGCATGCGGGCGACGTCCTTACGGGCGGTGTTGGCTGCGGCTCTCACCTCGACGATACGCGCGTCCCGCGTCTTTTTGGAACGTTCGATCTCCATCAGCAGGGTGTCGATCCTGCGCTTGCGGGTGAGCTCCCACTCGCGCTCGAAGGCCGACAGCTCCTTGGCGACCTTCTCGCGGGTGGCCAGGTGCTGCTGGTACTGGTCGGGCAGCTGCACGTCGGGGATGTTGGCGCCGGTGATGCGCACGCCGTACCGGCCGAGCTGGCGGGTGAGGAGCTCCTGCATGTCGCCGACGTCGGATCCGCGCAGGTCGTAGGCCCGCTCGGTGTGCACCAGGCGGCTGCGCTGGCGGATGGCGTCCTGTACGGCACTGCTGAGCACCAGGTCGAAGTTACCGGCGCCGATCGTACGGACGAAGGCCACCGGGTCGACGATGCGGAACTTCAGGAAGAACTCGATCGACTTGAGCGGGACGTTCTCCGCCGTCGGGCAGGCCACGATCGGCGCGGAGTAGGGGATCTCGGTGGAGGTGTCGACGACCGCGTCCACCCGGTCCCACGGCAGCCACAGGTAGTGGCGTCCCGGGGGCAGCGTGCCGACGATGGCGCCCCACCGGCTGCGCACGCCCGTGGTGCCCTCCTCGATCTCGATGATCGCCCGGCGCCACAGCCACACCAGCGCCGCGACCAGGGAGAACACCGCTCCGATCGCGGCCAGGAAGGAGATCGCCCCGCTGGCGAACACCGCCGTACCGGCCAGGTAGAGGGCGAAGAGGAGCAGCGCCACCCACGCGAAGCCACGGCGGTCCTTGGGGATCACCACCGGGACCAGCTGGCCCGACTCGCCGCCGCGCAGCAACTGGCGGATCTCCGACCAGGAGGCCAGGGATTCCTTGATCTTGGAGAACTCTCTGCCGCTCATCGGACCTCTTCCTGGACTTCCTGTCCCGCAACGGGAATAGCGGCGGTGTCGGCGGGCGTGTGGAGCAGGGCGCCGATCTCCGCCCCGCGCTCCTCGACGCGGCCGCCGATCTCGATCATCCGTGCCCTGATCGCGGCCATGTCCGCCTGGGAGAACAGCTGGGCCTCGGGGTTGCCGACCAGCTGCCTGGCGAGGGTGAGGAGGTCGATGTCGACGGCGTCGCCGACCTGAACCAGGCGCGGCAGGTGCGAGGCGACGGCCTCCAGCTTGTCGAGCAGGTCCTGCTGGAAGCGGTAGTCGAGGATCTCCGGTGCCTCGGCGGCGCTCAGCGAGCGGATGTCCAGCGCCTGCGCCTCCAGCAGCGCCGCGTTGGCCTTCGCGACGGCCTCCGCCTCCACCAGCCGCTGGCCGCCCTGGGCCTTGGCCTGGTGGGAGGCGCGCTCCAGCGCGGTGTCGATCCTGGCCTGGTGCCCGGCGATCTCGGCGTGGATGGCCGACAGCTGCTCCTGCAACCCGGCCAGCTCCTTGATCAGGTCACCCTCGTTCTGCTCCTTGCGCAGCTGGAGCTCGTACTCGTAGGTGTACGCCTCCTTGGCGACCCTGATCATCTCGGGGGCCGCCAGGTCCATCCGGTACTCCTGGCTGGACGGCTCGGCGTGCGTGATGTTGACGTCGGTGAGCCGTACGGCGGGCAGGAACTGCTGGTTGAGGCTGTCCAGCATGCCCATGGTGCTCTCGCCCACCAGGTCGTAGATCTCCTCGGCGCGCTGGGCGTAGATGAGGGAGCGGGTGACCTCGCTGATCGCGTTCTGCAGCTTGGCCTGGAAGCCGCTGACCGAGCCGAGCACGAAGATGAACTCGGCCGGGTCCTCGATCCGGAACTGCAGGAACAGGTCGACGCTGGCCTTGACGCCCTGCTGGGTGGGGGCCTCGCGGATGGGGGCGTTGAAGGGATATTCGCGGGTGGTGTTGACGATGTAGCTGACCCGCTTCCACGGGTTGAACAGCGTCACCCGGCCCGGCTCGGCGATCTGCACGAGCTTGCCGAACTTCGTGATCAGGGCCTTGCAGCCCTCGGGCACCATGACGACGCCCCTGCGCCACCACAGGAACGCGGCGGCCAGCACCAGCACGGCCCAGTAGTGCGGGCCGAACAGCACCCGGGCCCCCTCGGGCAGCCCGGTGGCGACGAGCCCGACCAGGCCGAGTCCGGCCAGCACGACCAGCGGGACGACCACCCTGGCGGTGGTGCCCTTGGGGATGACCACGGGGGAGATGACGTGGACCGGCTCGCCGCCGGGGCCGTTGCCGCCGAAGCTCCGGTTGACGATCTCCCCGGCCTCGTTGAGCGGGGCGCTGCGGGCCTCGATGACCGTGCCCAGGGAGGAGCCCTGGTCGCGGGCGGCCACGAAGTCGGAGGGGTTGAGCGCGAAGCCCTTGTCGGCGGCGGACCCGGTGTTCCCGGCCGCCTGGCCCACGAACTGTTCGGCCACCTGCCCGGCGTACTGTCCCGCTGCCTGGCCGGCGTACTGCCCCACGGCCTGCCCGACCATCTGGCGCACGTCGCCACCCTGTCCTATGGCCTGGGCTGCGGCCCTCGCGTACTGCGCGGCTTCTCTTGGCCGGGACATCACACCTCCGGGATAGTGATATATCGAAAGCTCGATATATCACGCTTTGTGATCATTGGCACGCGAAACAGTAAAGGGGATCCCGCTTGCGGATCGCTTGTCACGCGGTTAACGGCGGTCCGCAAGTGCGCGGACCCCTGCGATTGACAGTGATCCGCTCGTACACGGACCTGTGCGGTTGACGGCGGCCCGCTCGTACACGGACCCCTGTTGTTGACGGCGATCCGCTCGCGCGCGGACCCCCGCGGTTGACGGCGGCCCGCCCGTGCGCGGACCTATGAGAAAGGATTGTCGGTCACGCCGCCTACAGTGGGACAGGTGAGGCCGGTAACAGATTTGCAGCGCAAGGTGGCGCCCTTCGAAGTCGTCACCGACATGACCCCCTCGGGCGACCAGCCCGCCGCGATCGCCGAGCTCGAACGGCGCGTCACGGCCGGAGACAGGGACAACGTCCTGCTGGGCGCCACGGGCACGGGCAAGACCGCCACGGTCGCCTGGCTGATCGAGCGCCTCCAGCGGCCGACCCTGGTCATCCAGCCCAACAAGACGCTCGCGGCGCAGTTCGCCAACGAGCTGCGCGAGATGCTGCCCAACAACGCCGTCGAATACTTCGTCTCCTACTACGACTACTACCAGCCCGAGGCGTACGTCCCGCAGAGCGACACCTACATCGAGAAGGACTCCTCGATCAACGAGGAGGTCGAGCGGCTGCGCCACTCGGCGACCAACTCGCTGCTGACCCGCCGCGACACGATCGTGGTGGCCTCCGTGTCGTGCATCTACGGCCTGGGCACCCCGCAGGAGTACGTCGACCGCATGGTCAGGCTCAAGGTCGGCCAGGAGATCGACCGCGACACCCTGCTGCGCCGCCTGGTCGACATGCAGTACACCCGCAACGACATGGCCTTCACCCGGGGCACCTTCCGGGTGCGCGGCGACACCGTCGAGATCATCCCCAAGTACGAAGAGCTCGCCGTGCGGATCGAGATGTTCGGCGACGAGATCGAGAAGCTCGCGACCATGCACCCGCTCACCGGCGAGGTGATCACCGAGGACGAGGAGCTCTACATCTTCCCCGCCTCCCACTACGTCGCGGGCGCCGAGCGGATGGAGAGCGCCGTCCGGGGCATCGAGGCCGAGCTGGCCGAGACCCTGGAGACCATGGAGCGCCAGGGCAAGCTGCTGGAGGCCCAGCGGCTGCGCATGCGCACCACCTACGACCTGGAGATGATGCGCCAGATCGGCACCTGCTCCGGCATCGAGAACTACTCGCGCCACATGGACGGCCGCACCCCGGGCAGCGCGCCCAACACCCTCCTCGACTACTTCCCCGAAGACTTCATGCTGGTCCTGGACGAGTCCCACCAGACCGTCCCGCAGATCGGCGCGATGTACGAGGGAGACGCCTCCCGTAAGCGCACGCTCGTCGACCACGGCTTCCGCCTGCCGTCCGCGATGGACAACCGCCCGCTGAAGTGGGAGGAGTTCCTGGAGCGGATCGGCCAGACGGTCTACCTGTCGGCCACCCCCGGCTCCTACGAGCTGGGCCGCTCCAAGGGCGACGTGGTCGAGCAGGTGATCCGGCCGACCGGGCTGATCGACCCCGAGGTGATCGTCAAGCCGACCACGTCGCAGATCGACGACCTGATCCACGAGATCCGCACCCGTACGGAGAAGGACGAGCGGGTCCTGGTCACCACGCTCACCAAGAAGATGTCCGAGGATCTCACCGACTACCTGCTCGAGCTCGGCATCCGGGTCCGCTACCTGCACAGCGAGGTCGACACCCTGCGCCGCATCGAGCTGCTGCGCGAGCTGCGGACGGGCGAGTTCGACGTGCTGGTCGGCATCAACCTGCTCCGCGAGGGCCTCGACCTGCCCGAGGTGTCGCTGGTGGCCATCCTCGACGCCGACAAGGAGGGCTTCCTGCGCTCGGAGACCTCCCTGATCCAGACCATCGGCCGCGCGGCCAGAAACGTCTCCGGCCAGGTGCACATGTACGCCGACCGGGTCACCCCCTCCATGGAGCGGGCGATCGACGAGACCAACCGCCGCCGGGCCAAGCAGATCGCCTACAACGAGGCGAACGGCATCGACCCGCAGCCGCTGCGCAAGAAGATCGCCGACATCCTCGACTCGCTCAACCGCGAGGACGCCGACACCGCCCAGCTTCTCGGCGGCAGCGGCCGCCAGCAGTCGCGTGGCAAGGCCCCCGTCCCCGGTTTCGCGGTTAAGCAGGCGGGCCAGCACGCCAGGGCGATCGCCGGAGAGATGCCCAGGGCCCAGCTGGAGGCGCTGATGGAGTCGCTCACCGAGCAGATGCACCAGGCCGCCACCGACCTTCAGTTCGAGGTCGCCGCCCGGCTCCGCGACGAGATCAAGGAGCTCAAGCGAGAGGTGCGCGACATGCGCGAGGCAGGGGTCTCCTGACCTCACCTTCCCCCGGCCGCCCCGGCCGGTACGGTCGCCTGACGCGACGGTGCGCCGGGTGCGGCCACTGGGGAGGAGGACGTCAAGGGCCGATGAACTCGCCGAGAGGTGGCGTGGGCGGGGGCCGTCAGCGGGAGTCGTCGGGGTGGGTGCGGTTGATCATCGTGCGGTTGTAGAGCTCGTCGATCTGGTCCAGCGGGTCGGGCGCGCGGCGGCGCGCCTCGATCTCCAGGTCGGTGCGGCCCTGGATCTCGTCGATGCTCCCGGCCGAGTGCGCCATCTGGTCGTCGCGCAGGTCGGCCCTGATCCTGGCGCAGGACGTGGTCAGCTTGGCGTGGTGCTCACGCAGGCGGCCCAGCGCCGTGTGGTCGATGTAGGGCGAGACCCGGCGCTCCTGGGCGTAGCGGGCGAGCTGGGCGTCGAGCTGATCGGCGTGCGCCGAGATCTCCGCCACGAGGTGGGGCAGGTCGCCCAGGCCCCAGCCGTCGCGCAGCGCGTGGTCGACGGCCTGGCGGGTCAGGGAGACCTCGCGCCGCAGGTCGAGGCGCATCCGCTCGGTCTCCGCGGCGTCGCCGGTGCCCATCGCCGCCATGTGGGTGGCGACCCTGGTGGACACGGCCCTGGCCTTCTTCGTGGCCTTCCTGCCGACCTTGACCAGCAGGTAGATCCCGACTCCTCCCAGGAGAAGGAAGAACAGCAGGATCACCATCAGGACGATGAGGAAATCGCCGATCGGAGCCACCTCCCGGCAGGGACTGGACGGGCTGGACAGGGTGTTTCGAGCATATCCCGCGCCGAGGCCCCCGCGCGGGCGCCGGACCTCGCGGTGCCGGTCGGCGCGGACGGGGCCACAAGGGGCCCCGCGGTGGGGGCGGGGCGCGGTCTCATCGCAGGCTCGGGACGGCCGTCCGCCGCCGTCGCCGTATCCTGCGGGTCGCCCACCAGGCGAACAGCGCCAGCCCCGCCACCACCACGACGACCAGGACCGGCAGGAAGATCGCCACCAGGCTGATGCCCAGTGCCCCGGCGTCCTCGACCGTGCTGACCACGGGCGCGCCCACCCCGGCCGTGGTGGCGTTCACCACGGGCCTGGTGGTCGCCTTCATGGTGTGTACGGCGAGGGCGATCGCGATTCCCAGCACCCAGCTGAGCCAGGGGTTGTGGCTCATCCAGGTCGAGCCGTCCAGCCGGGCCGCGGCCTCGGTGGCGCTGAAGACCACGCCGCCGGAGGCGGGGCGGACGACGGTCTGGATCATGTCGTTGACGCTGTCGACCACCGGGACCTTGTCGAGCACGAACTCCGCCAGGAGCAGCACGCCGATGATCCCGAGCACCCAGCCGTTGGACAGCCAGGCGAACTCCTGCGGCAGCCGTACCTGGTCGGTGAAGTTGGCGAGCAGGCCGACCACCAGCAGCGGGATGTAGGCGTTGAGCCCGGCCGCGGTGGAGAGTCCAAGGCCCGTCAGTGCCGCGAGCATCGCACCTCCGTAGTGTCTCTCTTCCCCTTCAACGGTTCCCGGCCGTGGATCGATCCCGATCCGTTCCCTATCGCGGTATCACTCCGGTCTCGGTGTCCATGATCTTCACGGTGTCCACGACCTCCATGTGGGGCGGCAGCCACCCCTCGCCGGGTACGTAGTGGCGCACCACCTTGGCGGGGATGCCCGCGATCACGCTGTGGTCGGGGAACTCACCGCGTACCACCGCCCCGCCCGCCACCACGCACTGCCTGCCGATCCGGGTGCCCGGCAGGATGATCGCGCCGGTGCCCAGCCACGATCCCGATCCGATGGACACCGGGTTGTTGCGCGGCCACTGGCGGCCGATCGGCGCCTCGGGGTCGTCGTAGACGTGGTTCTGGTCGGTGATGTAGACGTACGGGCCGGTGAAGACGTCGTCGCCGATGTCGATCGACTGGTGGCCCACGATGTGGCTGCCCCTGCCGATGGAGCAGCTCCCGCCGATCCGTACGACCGAGTCCGGGCCCAGGTCGACCCCGGGGCCCATGCCCGCGGAGATGGAGACCCGCTCGCCGATCAGGGTGTGGTCGCCGATCTCGATCCAGGCCTCGCCGAAGACGGCTCCGAGCGGGAACGACAGGCAGGCGCCCTCGCCGAGACGCCGGAAGCGGTATCCGGCGGGGCTGACGGGGGTGACGGCGCCGGCCGCGCGGGCCGCCGCCCAGAGCCGGTGGACGAGGCTGCCCATGGCACGCCTTAACACACCATGAAGTGACATAACGGATCAAATTACCGCTTGGTTGGGTTTGGGGGGAACGTGGGCAGGGGGTTGTTCGGGCACTTCGCCGGTACCGTTTGATATTCTGAGAGCCCGTGGACCTGTAGGCCATTCATCAGGGTGCGCCGACGATCTGTAACGACCACGGGAGCCTTCTTGCGCAGCGCCGCACACACCAAGCATCTGTTCGTCACCGGCGGCGTCGCCTCCAGCCTTGGGAAGGGACTGACGGCCTCCAGCCTCGGGCGCCTTCTCAAGCTGCGCGGCCTGCGGGTCACCATGCAGAAACTCGACCCCTACCTCAACGTCGACCCCGGCACCATGAACCCGTTCCAGCACGGTGAGGTGTTCGTCACCGACGACGGCGCGGAGACCGACCTCGACGTCGGCCACTACGAGCGCTTCCTCGACACCGAACTGCACGGCTCGGCCAACGTGACCACCGGCCAGGTCTACTCCAACGTCATCGCCAAGGAGCGCCGAGGCGAGTATCTCGGTGACACCGTGCAGGTCATCCCGCACATCACCAACGAGATCAAGGACCGCATCCGGTCGATGGCAGGTCCCGACGTGGACGTGGTCATCACCGAGGTCGGCGGCACCGTGGGCGACATCGAGTCGCTGCCCTTCCTGGAGGCCGTCCGCCAGGTCCGCCACGAGGTCGGCCGCGACAACGTGTTCTTCCTCCACGTCTCGCTGCTGCCGTACATCGGGCCGAGCGGCGAGCTGAAGACCAAGCCGACGCAGCACTCGGTCGCCGCGCTGCGCAGCATCGGCATCCAGCCCGACGCGATCGTGTGCCGCTCCGACCGGCCGATCACCAACTCGCTCAAGCGCAAGATCAGCCTGATGTGCGACGTGGACGAGGACGCGGTCGTCTCCGCCATCGACGCCGCCAGCATCTACGACATCCCCAAGGTCCTGCACTCCGAGGGCCTGGACGCCTACGTGGTACGCCGCCTGGGCCTGCCCTTCAGGGACGTCGACTGGAAGGAGTGGGAGCAGCTCCTGCGCCGGGTGCACCGCCCGGCCAACGAGGTCACGATCGCGCTCGTCGGCAAGTACATCGACCTGCCCGACGCCTACCTGTCGGTCACCGAGGCGCTGCGCGCGGGCGGCTTCGCCAACGACGCCCGCGTCAACATCCGCTGGGTCAAAAGCGACGACTGCGAGACCCCCGAGGGCGCGGCCCGCGAGCTCGACGGCGTCGACGGCGTCCTGGTGCCCGGCGGCTTCGGCGTACGCGGGATCGAGGGCAAGGTCGGCGCGATCCGGCACGTCAGGGAGAACAAGATCCCGCTGCTCGGCATCTGCCTGGGCATGCAGTGCATGGTCATCGACGCCGCCCGCAACCTCGCGGACATCGAGGACGCCGGAAGCACCGAGTTCGACGCGGAGACCACCCACCCGGTCATCTCCACGATGGCCGACCAGGAGGACGTCGTCTCCGGCGAGCGCGACATGGGCGGCACCATGAGGCTGGGCCTCTACCCGGCCAGGCTCGGCGAGGGCACGCTCGCCCGCCAGCTGTACGGCATGGCGAAGGTGGACGAGCGCCACCGCCACCGCTACGAGGTCAACAACTCCTACCGCGAGCAGCTGGAGAAGGTCGGCATGGTCTTCTCCGGCCTCTCGCCCGACGGCCGCCTGGTGGAGTACGCCGAGCTGCCCGCCGACGTCCACCCCTTCTTCATCGGCACCCAGGCGCACCCGGAGTTCCGTTCCCGGCCGACCCGGGCGCACCCCCTGTTCAAGGGCCTGATCGGCGCCGCCCTGACGTACGCCGACATCCGCGGCACCGTCGCCAAGGCGGGGCGGGGCAAGTGAGCGGCTCACGAGCGGACGCGGGGGAGAACCAGGAGGGTCAGGACGTCGTGGACACCGTGGAGGTCGTGGACGTCCCCGAGGAGTGGAAGGTCGTCTCCTCCACCGAGCACTTCCGCGCCCGTGTCATCACCGGGGTCACCGACGCGGTCGTCATGCCGGACGGCGAGGTCGTCAACCGCGACTACGTGGTCCACCCGGGCTCCGTGGCCGTCGTGGCCCTCGACGACCAGGAGCGGATCCTGCTGATCCGCCAGTACCGCCACCCCGCGCGGCGGCTGCTGTGGGAGCTGCCCGCCGGGCTGCGCGACGTCGACGGCGAGTCCCTGCGGGACGGCGCGGCCCGCGAGCTCGCCGAGGAGGCGGGCTACCGGGCGGGCACCTGGCACACCCTGGTCGACGCCCTCATCTCGCCCGGGATGAGCGACGAGCGCACCCGGATCTTCCTCGCCAGGGACGTCAGCCCCATCCCCGAGGGGGAGCTGGACTTCGTCCACCGGCACGAGGAGGCCGACATGCCGGTGGTGTGGATTCCCCTGTCCGACGCGGTTCGGCGTGCCATGGCGGGAATGATCCACAATTCCCAAGCCGTGGCCGGTATTCTCGCCGCATACGCCGCTTCGGCGGATGGATTCGCCTCACTGCGGCCCGCCGACGCACCGGAGGCATGACAGGAGGACACCCTGAGCGAGACGGAGGCCGTCCTCTCCAGCTACCTCGCCCATCTGGCCGTGGAGCGGGGCCTGGCCGCCAACACCCTGGCCTCCTATCGCCGTGACCTCCTGCGGTACGTAGGGCATCTCGAGCGGCGCGGCCGCGCCACCTTCGGCGAGGTCGCCGAGGACGACGTCACCGCCTTCGTGACGGCGCTCAGGGAGGGCGACGGGGAACACCAGGCACTCGTCGCCGCCTCGGCGGCGCGGGCCGTCTCCGCGGTGCGCGGCCTGCACCGCTTCGCGCTGAGCCAGGGCGTCTGCCGGCACGACCCGGCCCACGAGGTACGCGCGCCGCGCCAGCTCAGGCGGCTGCCCAAGGCGATCAGCGTCCGCGACGTGGAGCGCCTGATCGCCGCCGCGGGACCCGACGGAGCCCCGCTCACGCTGCGTAACCGGGCGCTGCTCGAACTGCTGTACGGCACCGGCGCGCGCATCTCCGAGGCCGTGGGACTCGCCGTCGACGACGTCGAGCTGGGGGCCGAGGCCCAGCGGGTGCGCCTGCGCGGCAAGGGCGGACGCACCCGCCTGGTGCCCCTGGGCGGCTTCGCGGAGGAGGCGCTGCGCGCCTACCTCACCCGTGCGCGGCCCGGCATCGCCTCACACGGCCGGGGCACCTCGGGGCTCTTCCTGAACGCCAGGGGCGGGCGGCTCACCCGCCAGGGCGCCTGGGAGGTCCTCCAGGGCGCCGCCGAGCGCGGCGGGCTCGAAGGAGTGTCACCACATATGTTGCGACATTCGTTCGCAACCCACCTCCTTGACGGGGGTGTGGACGTTAGGGTGGTTCAGGAACTACTCGGCCACGCCTCGGTGACCACCACCCAGGTGTACACACAGGTCACGGTCGACAAGCTCCGCGAGGTCTATGCCGCCGCGCATCCGCGCACGCGGGATTGACCTTGCTTATGTCCGGGCGTGCCGCCTTGCCGCATACGTGTTGACGCCATAGTGTCCGTCCGGACGGTCCGGTTAGAGGCCGTCAGGGAGGTTCGACTGGTGACTGTGACCACCGACGGTTCTATCCGGGGAACGACCCCGGCAAACCCCGAGAATCCCTGGGGCGACACCAAGACCGCCGGGACCCCTCGCAGCGGGGGAGTCCTCGGCCCGACCGGGCGTCCCCGCCCGGTCTTCCCCGACCCGCCCCCCCGCACGGTGCACGGACCGGCGAGGGTCGTCGCCATGGTCAACCAGAAGGGCGGCGTCGGCAAGACGACCACCACCATCAACCTGGGCGCCGCGCTGGCGGAGGCCGGGCTCAAGGTCCTGCTGGTCGACTTCGACCCGCAGGGTGCCCTCTCGGTCGGCCTCGGGATCAACCCCCTCCAGCTCGACCTGACGGTCTACAACCTCCTCATGGAGCGGCAGATCACCGCCAGGGACGTGCTCCTGGAGACCGGCGTCGAGGGCATGGACCTGCTGCCCAGCAACATCGACCTGTCGGCCGCGGAGGTCCAGCTCGTCACGGAGGTCGCCCGCGAGCAGGTGCTCGGCCGGGTGATCAAACCCCTCCTGCCCGAGTACGACGTGTGCCTGATCGACTGCCAGCCCTCCCTGGGACTGCTCACGATCAACGCGCTGGCCTGCGCGCACGGCGTCATGGTGCCGCTGGAGTGCGAGTTCTTCGCGCTGCGCGGTGTCGCGCTGCTCATGGACACCATCATCAAGGTCCAGGAGCGCATCAACGACGAGCTGGTCATCGAGGGCCTGCTCGCCACCATGTACGACGCGCGCACCCTGCACGGCCGCGAGGTGCTGGCCCGGGTCGTCGAGGCGTTCGACGAGAAGGTCTACCACACGGTGATCAACCGGACGGTTCGCTTCCCCGACGCCACCGTGGCCGGTGAGCCCATCACCAGCTTCGACTCGTCCTCGCTCGGCGCCAGCGCGTACCGCGAGCTCGCCAGGGAAGTCCTGGCCAGGTGGGCCGCGCTGGAGCGGTGATCGCCTCCGGGTGCGGGACAATGCAGGGATGACCGAGCAGCCGAAGACCGACGATGACACCTTCAAGGTGCACCTGGAGGTCTTCGAGGGCCCTTTCGACCTCCTGCTCGGTCTGATCTCCAAGCACAAGCTGGACATCACCGAGGTCTCGCTCAGCCAGGTCACCGACGAGTTCATCTCCTACATCCGGGCCAGGGGCCCGGAGTGGGACCTGGACCAGACGAGCCACTTCCTGCTCGTCGCGGCGACCCTGCTCGACCTCAAGGCCGCCAGGCTGCTGCCCTCGGGCGAGGTCGACGACGAGGAGGACCTGGCCATCCTGGAGGCCCGTGACCTGCTGTTCGCCCGTCTTCTGCAGTACCGGGCCTACAAGGAGGTCGTCAAGGTCTTCTCCGGCCGGATGGCCGAGGAGGCGCTGCGCTTCCCCCGTACGGTGCCGATGGAGGCGGAGTTCGCGAACCTGCTGCCCGAGCTGATCCTCGGCATCGGCCCCGACCGCCTCGCGGAGATCGCCCAGCGGGCCTTCGCCCCCAAGGCGCCCCCGTCGGTCTCGGTGGCCCACATCTACCAACCGCTCGCCAATGTCCGCGAGCAGGCGGTTATCCTTGTCGAGCGGCTGCGACGGCTGCGCCGGGCGACTTTCCGGGCCCTCACCTCCGACTGCGCCGGCACCTTCGAGGTCGTCGCGCGTTTCCTGGCCGTCCTGGAGCTCTATCGGGAGGCGGCCGTCTCCTTCGAGCAGGTGGAGCCTCTCGGGGAGTTGCACGTGACCTGGACCGGCAGTGACGACGGCGACGTCGCCGTGGCCGACGATTACGACGAGACCCTGAACAGCCCGAAGAGAGAGCCCGCCGATGACTGACCTGGCACCCGCCCCCGGCCCGTACGCCGAGGCCGGTCCGCGTATCGCCCCCGGCCCGGGTGCCGAGGCCGGTCCGGGTGCCGAGCCTGCTCCGGGCGCCGAGCCGGATCTGCGCGCCGGGCTGGAGGCGATTCTGCTGGTGGTGGACGAGCCCGTCGCCGAGGTGACCCTCGCCCAGGTTCTGGAACGGCCCGTCCACGAGATCGGGCGGGCGATTCGTGAGCTCTCGGCGGAATACACCGCTTCCGGACGGGGTTTCGACCTGAGAGAGGTCGCGGGCGGCTGGCGGTTCTACACGCGGGCCGAGTGCGCGCCACTCGTGGAGCGGTTCGTCCGCGACGGCCAGCAGACGCGCCTCACCCAGGCCGCTCTGGAGACCCTGGCCGTGGTCGCCTACCGGCAGCCGGTGAGCCGGGCCCGGGTGGCGGCCATCCGCGGTGTCAACAGCGACGGCGTCATGCGCACGCTGATGACGAGGGGGCTGGTCGAGGAGGCCGGCACCGAACCGGAGAGCCAAGCCGTGCTCTACCGGACAAGTTCGTATTTTCTCGAGCGGATGGGGCTGCGGGAGCTCGAAGAGCTTCCCGAGCTGGCACCTTTCCTGCCCGACGACACGGAATCCCTAGAGGAGCAGAAGTAGTGAACAACAGGCGCAGTACCCCGTCCGGTGATGGACGCGGTCAAGGCCGTGGCGGAGCCCCGCGCGGTGGCAATCCCCGTGGGGGCTCGCAGTCCGGTGGATTCCGGGGCGGCTCCTCCCGGGGCGGATCCTCCTCCGGCGGGTTCCGGGGTGGTTCGTCATCCGGTGGTTTCCGTTCGGACGGCCCACGCCGTGACGACCGCGCCGGTTTCCGCGCGGAGCGTGACGGCTCGCGGAGCCAGTACGGCGGCGGCAGGCCCTCGGGCGGCTCCCAAGGCGGTTACCGCTCCGACGGCCCGCGCCGCGACGATCGCGGCGGTTCGTCCTTCGGTGGTTCGCAGGGCGGTTACCGCTCCGAGGGCCCGCGTCGTGGTGATCGCGGTGGTTCGTCGTCCGGTGGTTTCCGTTCGGACGGCCCGCGTCGTGACGACCGTGGCGGTTTCCGTTCTGATGGCCCACGTCGGGACGATCGTGATGGTTTCCGTTCGGACGGTCCGCGTCGGGACGATCGTGATGGTTACCGCTCCGACGGCCCGCGCCGTGGTGATCGCGGTGGTTCGTCGTCCGGTGGTTTCCGTTCGGACGGTCCACGTCGTGACGATCGTGGTGGTTCGTCGTTCGGTGGGTCCCGTGACGGTTCGCGGAGCCGGTACGGCAGGCCCGACGGTGGTTCGCAGGGCGGTTTCCGGCCTGACGGTCCGCGCCGCGACGACCGTGACGGTTACCGCTCCGACGGTCCGCGCCGTGACGACCGTGGCGGTTTCCGCGCCGAGCGCGGCGGCTCGCGTGGCAGGCCCGGCTCCGACCGTGGTCGCGGCGACGCGCCCGCCGGTGGCGGCTCCCGTGGCCGCTTCGGCAGGACCGGGCGCCGGGACGACGTCCAGACCATCGGCGGCGGCAGCGCCGGGGCGTACGGTGAGCGCCGCGCCCCCGCCGACCGCGCCGCCGCATCGAAGGCGCCGAAGGCGCCGCTCAGGCCGGGCGCGATCGCGAACGACCGGTTCAAGACCGCCCGCCAGCCCAGGCGTGACTCCGACTTCTACGACCGCGACTACGTCGACGAGCGCGACACCACCGAGGTCCCCGACGGCGTCCGGCTGCAGAAGGTCCTCGCCCAGGCGGGTGTCGCCAGCCGCCGGGCCTGCGAGGACATGATCGGTGAGGGACGGGTGACGGTCGACGGCCAGGTGGTCCGCCGCTTCGGCGCCCGGGTCGACCCCGCCAAGCAGGTCATCCACGTCGACGGCAAGCGCCTGCCGACCATGCCCGACCTGGTCTACCTCGCGATCAACAAGCCGATCGGCGTCGTCAGCACCATGTCCGACCCGGACGGCCGCCCCTCGCTGGCCGACTTCGTGGCCGACCGCACCGAGCGGCTGTTCCACGTGGGCCGCCTCGACACCGAGACCGAGGGCCTGATCCTGCTCACCAACGACGGCGAGCTGGCCAACAGGCTCACCCACCCGAGCTACGGCGTCCAGAAGAAGTACTGGGCGAAGGTTCCCGGCCGGATCGAGCGCGACCTCGGCCGCCGCCTGAAGAAGGGCGTCGAGCTGGAGGACGGCCTCGCCAAGGCCGACTCCTTCGCCCTGGTCCAGGAGCACGGACAGCAGGCCCTGATCGAGATCGTGCTGCACGAGGGCCGCAAGCACATCGTCCGCCGCATGCTGGAGGAGGTCGGGCACCCGGTGATCGACCTGGCCCGGATCGAGTTCGGCCCGGTCAAGCTCGGCCGCCTCAAGCCGGGCACCGTCCGGGCACTGACCCTCACGGAAGTCGGGGAGCTCTACGCCGCGGTCGGGTTGTAATCTTCCCTGACACGTGTGTTAGGACGTGCCGGACCATCCTCGGGGTGGTCCGGCACGGTGGATTGGAGGAGCGGCGATGATACGGGCGATCCGAGGCGCGACCCAGGTCGGGGCGAACAGCCGGGACGAGATCCTGTCCGGGGTCACCGAGCTGGTCACGGAGGTGATGGGGCGCAACAGGCTCACCACCGACGACGTGATCAGTGTGATCTTCACGGCCACGCCCGATCTCACCGCAGAGTTTCCCGCCCTGGCCGCCCGCAAGCTCGGCTTCCACGACGTTCCGCTGATCTGCGCCTCCGAGATCGACGTTCCCGGCGCGCTGCCCCGCGTGGTGCGGCTGATGGCCCACGTCGACGTCGAACGGTCCCGCCAGGACATCCAGCACGTCTACCTGCGTGGTGCGGTCGCCCTCCGCGTGGACATCGCCCAGTGATCCTCTCGTGCGTCACCATCTTGGAGGAGCGCGCGTGAGCGGCCTCGAAAGCGTCCTGGTCGTCGGTACGGGCCTGATCGGCACCTCGATCGCCCTGGCCCTGCGCGAGCAGGGCGTCGCCGTCCATCTGGCCGACCGCGACGCGGGATCCCTGCGGCTGGCGCGGGAGCTGGGCGCCGGCGTCGAGTGGGCCGAGGGCGTGACCGTGGACATCGCGATCATCGCGGTCCCGCCGCAGGTGGTCGCGGGACGGCTCGCCGCCCTCCAGGAGGTCGGCGCGGCCCGTTTCTACACCGACGTGGCCAGCGTCAAGGCGCTCCCGCTCCGGGAGGCCGCGAGCCTCGGCTGCGACCTGACGACCTACGTCGCCGGGCACCCGCTCGCCGGACGCGAGCGTTCCGGGCCCGCCGCGGCGCGGGCCGACCTGTTCCTCGGGCGCCCGTGGGCGCTGTGCCCGACCGGGGAGACCTCGCCCGACGCCCTGGAGGCCCTGTACGGGCTCGTCAAGCTGTGCGGCGGCGAGGCGGTCAGGGTCGGTGCCGAGGAGCACGACAGGGCCGTCGCGGTCGTCTCGCACGCCCCCCACGTGGCCGCCTCCGCGGTGGCCGCCCGTCTCGCGGAGGCGCCGGTCACCGCGCTCGGCCTGGCCGGTCCCGGGGTGCGCGACGTCACCCGCATCGCGGCGAGCGACCCGAGGCTCTGGACCGGGATCCTGTCGGGCAACGCGTTGCCGGTGGCCGAGGTGCTGGAGGCGGTGGCGGCCGACCTGGCCGCCGCGGCGTCCTCCCTCCGCGCCTCGGCCGCCTCCGCCGATCCCGACGCCATGGCCCGCGTCACCGAGCTGCTGTACCGGGGCGTCACGGGAACGGGCAGGATTCCCGGCAAGCACGGTGGTCCCGCACGCACCTACGCGGTCGTCCAGGTCATCGTCGGCGACCGTCCCGGTGAGCTGGCCCGGCTGTTCCAGGTGGCCAAGGAGGCGGGGGTCAACATCGAGGACGTCAGGCTCGAGCACGCCCCCGGCCTGCCGCTGGGCGCCGCCGAGCTCTGGGTGCAGCCGGAGGCGGTGACGGCGCTGGCCGAGGCCCTGCGGGCGAACGGCTGGCACCTGCCGTGACCCCTCCCAGGTGATCACGCTGTGTGACCACACGCGCGCCCGGGGGTCCGGCGGGGCTCGCCGCCGCGTCCGCCCGTACCCCTCGTGACGATCTCCGTGAGGCCCGCTCATGTCCGGGGCGGGTCGCTCGATGCGCGGTTCCTTCCCCGCTCCCGGTAGCCTCGTACGGACAACTGAAGCGGGCTGCAAGGGAGAGGCGTCGTGACCGGACTGGTCGTCGCCATGGACGGTCCTTCGGGATCGGGCAAGTCGAGCGCGTCACGAGGGGTGGCGCGGGCCTTGGGGCTGCGCTATCTCGACACCGGGGCGATGTACAGGGCGATCACCTGGTGGATGATCCAGCGGGAGATCGACCTCGCGGACCCCGAGGCGATCGCGGCCAGGGCTCTCGACCCGGTGCTCACGCTGGGCACCGACCCGGACGCCCCCGTGGTGGCGGTCGACGGCGTCGACGCCGTCGCGCCGATCCGCACCGCCGAGGTCACCGCGGCCGTCTCGGCGGTCAGCGCGGTGCCCGAGGTACGGCGCCGCCTGGTGGCCGAGCAGCGTGAGATCATCGGCGCGGGCGGAATCGTCGTCGAGGGCCGTGACATCGGCACGGTGGTGGCGCCCGGTGCCGCGGTCAAGATCTACCTGACCGCGAGCGCGGACGCCAGGGCACTGCGCCGTACGGCGGAGCTCACCGGCACCACGGTGGCGGCGCAGCGGGCCGCGATGGCCCGCCGGGACACCCTCGACTCGACCAGGAAGGCGGACCCGCTGGCGAAGGCGGCCGACGCCGTCGAGCTCGACACCACGGCGCTGAACCTCGAAGAGGTCATCGCCGAAATACTGCGTGTGATTAAGGAAAAGGCGTGACCGGGGTATACGACGAAGACGGCTGGATCGACGCGGAGCTCGCCGATTCAGGGACCGATGACAGCTCGCAGCGGGATGTGGGGCCCGACACGGCCCCGCAGCCGGTCGTGGCCGTGGTGGGCCGCCCCAACGTGGGCAAGTCCACCCTGGTCAACCGGATCATCGGCCGCCGGGAGGCGGTCGTGGAGGACGTGCCGGGGGTGACCCGCGACCGGGTCACCTACGACGCCACCTGGCGGGGGCGCCGGTTCACGGTGGTCGACACCGGCGGCTGGGACCCCGACGCGACCGGCATGGCGCTGAAGATCGCCGAGCAGGCCCAGGTCGCGGCCGAGCTGGCCGACGTGATCCTGTTCGTGGTCGACGCCGTCGTGGGCGTGACCGACGCGGACGAGATCGTCGGCCACGTGCTGCGCGGGTCCGGCAAGCCGGTCATCCTCGCCGCCAACAAGGTCGACAACCAGCAGATGGAGCTGGAGGCCGCCGGGCTGTGGGCCCTCGGCCTGGGCGAGCCGCAGCCGGTCTCGGCCCTGCACGGCCGCTCCAGCGGCGACCTGCTGGACGTGATCCTCGACAGACTGCCGGAGACGCCCGAGCAGCGCTTCGGCCCCGAGCGCGGTCCGCGCCGGGTCGCCCTGGTCGGCAAGCCGAACGTGGGCAAGTCCTCGCTGCTGAACAAGCTGGCGGGCTCCGAGCGCGTGCTCGTCGACCCGATGGCGGGCACCACCCGCGACCCGGTGGACGAGCTGGTCGAGCTTGGCGGCAAGACCTGGCGCTTCGTCGACACCGCCGGGATCAGGCGGCGCGACCGCGAGCTCAAGGGCGCCGACTTCTACGCGAGCATGCGCACCCGGGGGGCCCTGGAGCGCTCGGAGATCGCGGTGGTGCTCATCGACGCCAGCGACGTGCTGACCGAGCAGGACCTGCGGATCATCTCCCTGGTGATCGAGTCGGGCCGGTGCATGGTCGTGGCGTTCAACAAGTGGGACCTGCTCGACGAGGACCGCCGCTACTACCTGGAGAAGGAGATCGACCGCCAGCTCGTCCGCGTGCCGTGGGCGCTGCGGGTCAACATCTCCGCGAAGAACGGCTGGCACGTCGACCGGCTCGTCCCCGCGATCGAGAAGGCGCTCGACTCCTGGTCGACCCGGGTGCCCACCGCCCGGCTCAACGCCTTCCTGACCGACCTGGTCGCGGCCACCCCGCCTCCGGTCCGCAGCGGCAAGCAGCCCAAGATCCTCTTCGCCACGCAGGCGTCGACGGAGCCGCCGAAGTTCGTGCTGTTCACCTCGGGCTTCCTGGAGGAGACCTACCGCCGCTTCATCGAGCGCCGGATCCGCGAGGAGTTCGGCTTCGCCGGGTCACCCATCGAGGTCACCATGAAGATCCGCGAGAAGCGCCAGGGGCAGAAGAAGAAGTAGGGGTCCCACCGCGAACGGCCCGGCACGCGCCGGGCCGTTCGCGCGTCGTCCGGGACCCCGTTTCCCTCAGGGTTCGATCAGGCCCGCGCGGATGGCGTAGCGGGTGAGGTCCAGCCGGTCGCGCATGCCAAGCTTCTGCAGGATGTTGGCGCGATGCCGGTCGACGGTCTTCACGCTGATGAAAAGGGTCTCGGCGATCTGCTTGGCGGAGTTGCCCTCGGCGATCAGCTTGACGATCTCCTCCTCGCGCGGGGTCAGGATGCTCTCCGGCATGCTCTGTCCCAGCCTGTCGCGCTGCAGGTAGTGCCTGATCAGGGCGGTGACGGCTCCCGGATACAGGAACGGCTCGCCGCGCGTCGCCGCCCTGCACGCCTCCAGCAGGTCGCGGTCGGCCACCGACTTCAGTACGTAGCCCGAGGCTCCCGCCTTGAGCGCCTCGAAGAAGTACTGCTCGTTGTCGTACATCGACAGGATCAGCAGCCGGATGCCGGGGGCGCGTCGTGAGATCTCGCGGGCCGCCTGCAGCCCGGTCATGCGGGGCATCGCGATGTCGAGGATGGCGAGGTCGACCGCCTCGGGCGTGGCCGCCTCCACCGCCTCGGCGCCGTTGGCGGCCTCGGCCACCACCGTGAGATCGGGTTCGGCGTCCAGGATCAGCCGTAGCCCGCGGCGAACCAGGGCGTGGTCGTCGGCCAGCAGGATCCTGGTGGGACTCACGGTGCTCACGGGAGGCACGGCGCTTCCAGGGCTCTCAGGGCTCCCAGGGTTCTCAGGGCTCATGTGGCTCTCCGCTCGGTGCCGGGCTCGGTGCCGGGCTCGGTGTCGAGTTCGGTGTCGAGTTCGGTGGCGGCCGGTACGGTGAGGCGGACGTCGGTGCCGCCGCCCTGCGGAGAGGTCACCGTCAGCCGGGCGCCGATGAGCAGGGCGCGCTCCCGCATTCCGCGGATCCCCGCCCCGTCCTGGTGTACGCCGCCACGGCCGTCGTCGGTGATGCCCAGTTCCAGGCCGCCGGGCCGGACGGCGAGCGACAGCTCGACGCGGGACGCCCCGGCGTGCCTGGCCGCGTTGGTCAGGCCCTCCTGGGCGATGCGGTAGAGGACCAGCTCGACGTCCTCGCTCAGCGTGGGCAGGTCGGTCTCGACCCTGCGTGTCACGGGAACGCCGCTGCTCTGGGAGAAGTCGCTGCTCAGCGCGCTGAGGGCGCTCTGCAGGCCGAGGTCTTCCAGGACGCCGGGACGCAGGCGGCGGGCGACCTGCCCCACCTCGTCCAGGCTCGCGCGGACGCTCTCCTGTACCGCGTGCAGGTCCTCGCGCAGGTCGCGGGGCGCGCGGTCGGCGGCGTGCTTGAGACTCAGCAGGACCACGGTGAGGCTCTGGCCGATCTCGTCGTGCAGCTCGCGGGCGATGCGGCGCCGCTCGTTCTCCTGGGCCGCGAGGGCATGGGCACTGCTGGCGCTGCGTTCGGCCTCCAGCCGGTCCAGCATCGCGTTGAAGGTGTCGATCAGGTGGGCCAGGTCGTGGTTGCCGTCGCTGGGCAGCCGGTCGTGGGGGTGCAGCAGGTCCACGCGCTGCATCAGGGCGGTGAGCGCGTCGAGCGGGGCCAGGCTGGTACGTAGCAGCAGGGCGTTGGCCGCCAGGATCATCGCCAGGCCGATCGTCAGCACCGGGATCTCGGTCAGGAGCACCGGGGAGGACACGGTGGCGGGAGAGAGGGCGAGCACCAGCGTGCCGACCGTGAAGACCAGCCCGTTGATCGCGAACAGCCGTCTGAACAGGGTCCGCCCCGGACTGCGCGCTGCCGCGTGCCGGTGGGTGCGCTCGCTCATCTGACCAGCTTCCCCGCTGCGGCACGGGCCTGTCCATGCGGGGTGCCTCCCATCTCCACGCGCCGCCTCTGCATGTTCCACCCCTGCTCAGATGGGTGCCGGCCCCGATGGCGGCGAAGCGGCGGCGCCGATGGGATGGAGGAACGGCGGACACCGGCAGACGGGAGAGGGCGATGGGTACGAGCGATGTCGGCATTCTCTGGCTGGACGCCGTCACTCGTGACGGCGTCACGATCACGGTCAACGCGGCGGCCAGGGCCTTCGTCGCCGACCCGCCGGCGTGTGCCTCCTACCCGGGCTCGCCGGGCGCCGCCAAACTGGCCGCCGCCGAGGCGGAGATCCGCCGCTACGTCGGGAAACGCGACCTGTCCCAGCTGCCCAGGCGGGTCGATCCGGTCCGCGGCCACGGCGACGGGACCCGCCACTGGGGTGTCGAGGTGGTGCTGGTGGCGATCGCCCGTGTCGAGGTGCGGCGCAGGGAGGACCTGATCCGCTGGGCGGAACGGCTCGCGTCGTGACGGCGGCCACGAGCGGAAGGGAGTGATCGCCGATATGGACGTCACCCGCACGACCGTGCCCGGCAGGGGAACCCTGGTCCACTTCGCCACCCGGGACGGCCGGCATCTGGCGGTCATGGTGGAGGACGACGGCTCCCGGCGGCTCCTGGTGTACGGCGCGGGAGACGAGCCGTCGCACGCCATCGCACTGGAGCGGGGCGAGGCGGACCAGATCGCCCAGGTCCTGCACAGCCGGTCGGTGGACGACAGGCTCGCCACCCTCGAACGACGGATGGCCGACATCGCCGGAGCCCTGAGAACCACAGGAACCACAGGAATCACAGAGACCACAGGAATCACAGGAGGGGCTTCGTGAGCACACCACCCGCGATACGCCACCTCACCCGACGGGAAGGTGCCATGCAAGCGCGCGACATCGCGGTGAACCTCCCGACGGTCACCACGCGTGACTCCGTCGCGAAGGCGGTAAGGGTCATGGTGATCGGTCGCCTGCCGGGGCTCGTCATCGTGGACGATCTCTCGCGGCCCCGGCTGGTGCTCCCCGGCACCCAGGTGCTGCGGCTGGCCGTGCCCGGTTCCTACCAGGAGGATCCCGCCCTGGCCAGGACCATCGACGAGGCCTACGCCGACCAGTTCTGGCAGGACCTGGGCAACCGCACGGTCGGCGACTGCCTGCCGCGCGATCCCGCCAGGCCGGTGACCGTTCCCACGGGTGCGAACCTGCTGGAGGTGGCCGCGCTGATGGCGAGGACGCGCAGCCCGATCGTGGCCGTGGTCGCCCGGGACGCCTCGCTGGCCGGGGCGATCACCCTGGAGCGGCTCCTCACCAGCCTGGCCGTCTTCGGCCTCGGTGAGCCTTGAGCGCCCTGCTCGCCCTAACGATCTTTCTGGTCGCGTTCTACTTCATCGCCACCGAGAAGGCCGACAAGGTCAAGGTGGTGCTCGTCGCCGCGGGTGTGATGGCGGTCCTGGGGCTGATACCGGGCTCCGAGGTCTTCTTCTCCGAGCACGAGGGCATCGACTGGAACGTCATCTTCCTGCTGCTCGGGATGATGATCATCGTAGGGATCATCAAGCAGACGGGGGTCTTCGACTACCTGGCGATCTGGGCGGCCAAGCGGTCCAAGGGCGACCCGTACCGGCTCATGGTCATGCTGATGGTGATCACCGCCATCGCCTCGCCCTTCCTCGACAACGTCACCACGATCATGCTGGTGGCGCCGGTCACGGTGGTCGTGTGCGACCGGCTGCGGATCCCGGCCCAGCCCTACCTGATCGCGGAGGTGCTGGCCTCCAACATCGGCGGTGCGGCCACCCTCATCGGGGACCCGCCCAACATCATCATCGGCAGCAGGGCGGGGCTGACGTTCAACGACTTCCTGGCGCACATGGCGCCCATCGTGGTCGTCGTCTTCATCGTGTTCGTCCTGCTGACCAGGGTGCTGTTCAAAGGCTCCTTCCGGTACAACCCCGAGCGCGTCTCCGCGGTGATGGCCCTGCAGGAGCGGCGGGCGATCACCGATCCCCGCCTGCTCGTACGGTGCCTGGTGGTGCTCGCCGTGGTGGTGGCGGGCTTCGGGCTGCACGCGGTGCTGCACATCGAGCCGTCCATCGTGGCCCTGGTGGGGGCGGGGGTGATGCTCCTGCTGTCGCGGATACCGGTCTCCGAGGTGCTGTCGGAGGTCGAGTGGCCGACGCTGGTGTTCTTCGCGGGGCTGTTCGTGATGGTCGCGGGCCTGGTCAACACCGGCGTGATCGAGACGGTGGGGACGTGGGCGATCGACGTGGTCGGCGACGACTACTTCCTCGCGGCGACGTCGCTGCTGTTCGGCTCCAGCGTGCTGGGGGCGTTCTTCGACAACATCCCGTACGTGGCGACGATGGCGCCGGTCGTCGAGGGGATCGTGGCGCAGGCACCCGACCCGGCGACCGGGCAGGCGCTGTGGTGGGCGTTCGCGCTGGGCGCCGACTTCGGCGGCAACGGTACGGCGGTGGCGGCGAGCGCGAACGTGGTCGCGATCGGGATCGCGGCGCGGACGGGGCATCCGATCAGCTTCTGGCAGTTCACCAAGTACGGCATCGTGGTGACGGTGCTGAGCACGCTCATGGCGTGGGTGTACGTGTGGCTGCGCTACTTCAGCTGATCTCCGCGGCCCGGCCCGGTCCCGCGCCCGGCCCGGTCCCGTGTCAGGTCCGGGCCGGGTGGGTCAGGCCCCGTCCACCCGCCCGGACCCGCGGGGCAGCATCAGCGCGACCAGCACCCCCACCCCGCACAGGACGGCCGTGATCAGGAAGATCTCGCTGTACTCGGTGTGCAGCGCCGCCTTCACCGCCTTCTGGTACTCGGCGAGCCGCCCGGCGTAAACGACGGGGTCCACGCCGAAGGGCAGCGGCGTGTCCAGGTCGGCGGTGAGCGACTGGAAGCGGTGGAAGCCCCACGCCGACAGCGCGGCGACACCGAGCAGCATGCCCATCATCCGGGCCACGACCACCGCGGCCGAGGCGATCCCGTGCTGGACGGCGGGTACGGCCCGCAGCACCGCGGAGGAGACCGGGGCGATCACCAGGCCGAGGCCCAGGCCGGCGACGACCAGGTCGGCGTCCACGCGATATCCGGCCGAGGCCAGATCCAGGGGCCACTGGCCGATGCGCGCGTACCCGGCCGTGGCCACCGCGAGCCCGATCACCGTCACCGCGCGCTCGCCGTAGCGGCGGGCCATGAGACCGCCCACCAGCGCGGCCACCGAGAGCGCGACGAGGAAGCGCGACAGCAGCAGGGCGCCGTCCAGGGCGTCGAGGCCCAGCAGCGTCTGCGCCGACAGCTGCACGTCGACCAGGGTGACCAGCAGCGCGGCGCCGGTCAGGAAGCTCACCCCGAGCGTGGCGAGGAACGGGCCGCGCGACACCCCCGTCATGTCGATCAGCCGGGTCCTGGAGCGCCACTCCCACGCGACGAACGCGGCACCGGACCCGACCCCGGCGACGATCATGGGCATGCCCCACGGAGGGAGGACCGCCCTGCCCGGGTCGGGGTTGTAGAGACCGGCGACGAGCAGGCCGAGCGCGAGCGCGAGCAGCAGCCCGCCGACCACGTCGACGCGCCTTCCCGTCTCGCGGGCCCGGTCGCGGGCGGGCGCCGGCACCGACCGTTGCACGGCGACCGCGGCCAGGGCCACCAGCGGGAGGTTCAGCCAGAAGATCGACCGCCAGCCGCCGAGCTGCACGCCGCCGACCTGGAGGCCGGCCGGGACCAGGGCGGCGAGGGCCGCGCCGTACAGGGGACCCAGCACGCTGCCGAGCTCCTGGGCCGATCCCACCGCGCCGAGCGCCGTCGGGCGCTCGTCCTCGTCCCACAGGTCTCCGATCAGGGCCATGGTGATGGGCAGCAGCGCGCCGCCCGCCACCCCCTGCACGGTCCGGCCCGCGACCAGCCAGGCCACCGTCTCGCCCAGCGCGGTGACGACCGAGCCCACGGCGAAGCCCGCCAGGCACAGGTGGATGAGCGGGCGCCTGCCGTACCGGTCGGAGAGCTGGCCCAGCAGCGGCATGGCGGCGACGTAGCCGAGCAGGAAGCCGGTGACGATCGGGGTGGCCCGCTCCAGGTGGTTGAGGGGGACGTCGACGTCCCTGGCGATGTCGACGAGGACGGTCACCACGACGTACGCGTCCAGGGCGGCGAGTAGCACCGCGGTGCCACCGACGCCGAGGGCGGTCCGCCGCCGGGCCCGGGGGGCGTTCCCCGGGGCGGTGCGGGTCACCGTCACTCCGCCGGAGCGGTGACCTGGACCGGCACGTCGTAGTCGCTGAAGGCCACGATCACCTTGCCTCCGGTCAGGGGCAGGTCCGCCTTGAGCAGCCGGTTGGTGGCCTTGTCGATCCAGAGCACGGCGTCGACGCTCTGCGCGAGACCGGGCACCATCGTGGCGAGCACCTGCTGGGAGAGCGTCGCCGAGACCCGGTAGGTGTCGACGCCGCCCAGCTTCTCCGCCGCCTGGGTCTTCGCGTCCAGCGCGTTGGTCAGCAGCTGTACGACGCCCTTCTCCGGGTTGAGGATGGCGGACGGGTCGTAGATCGCCGCCAGCTGGCTCCGCGACATCTGCTGGAAGCCGCCGGTCACCCCCTTGAAGTGGACGGTCTCCCCGACCAACACGAAGTTGATCTCCTGGAGGCTGCCCATCACGTCGATCTGGAGGGTGCCGTCCGCGTCGCCGGTCCCGCTGAGACGGCCGGAGGCCTTCTTGACCGGTACGGGCGGGGTGCCCTCGGTCTCCATCGAGAAGGCGGCGGACTTCACGGCGCGCGTCGCGTCCGCGGACTTCCTGACCAGCTCGGCTCCGTTGGGGAGGGCCGTCGTGCCGTCGGAGGCACCACCGCCGCTGCACGCGGTGACCAGGAAGGCCGCGGCGATCACCGCGGTGATGAGGATCCGGCGAGCAGACATGGGCGGATCGTAACGACACTCCGGTCTACTAACGAGGAACGACCGGTATCGGTTTCGCGTCGGAGGGTACCTTCGAGGGCTCCACCCGTCGGTTTCGCGCCGGCGGAAGGCTCCTGGACGTCCCCGGGGGTTCGTGTCAGCGGATGCTCTTGAGGTGCTCCACCACCGGTGCGTACGCCGCCTCCAGCTCGGTCAGCTGCTCGTCGGTGAGCAGGTCGATGAAATGCCGGCGCACACTGGCCACGTGGTGTGGCGCGACCTTCTGGATGGTGGCCCAGCCGTGCTCGGTGAGGACGGCGAAGGTGCCGCGCCGGTCGTCGGCGCAGGTCTCCCTGGCGACCAGACCGGCGGCCTCCATCCGGGAGATCTGGTGTGACAGGCGGCTGCGGGACTGGATCGTGGCCTCCGCCAGATCGCTCATCCGCATGCGGTGACCGGGGATCTCCGACAGGTTCACCAGGATCTCGTAGTCGTTGACCGAGAGCCCGAAGGGCTGGAGCTCACGGTCGAGGCGATGGTCGAGGAGCCTGTGCGCGGCGAGGTGGGCGCGCCATGCCCGTTGCTCGACGGAGGACAGCCAGCGGGGCTCCTGGTCGTTCACCGGTCGCTCACCACTTTCGTTCACCGCGCGTGTGGTCGCGACTGCGACGGGTCCGTCCCCCAGCCGGCCACTCCGCTCGCCGGGCGGGGCTTGCTTCAGGGTCATAGATCAGAATCTACCTCAGAAGGCGCCGATCGCTCATGGTAGTGGCGTGGCGACGTGGCGGAACCCGTACGTTTCCCCGCCGCGGGTCCCACCTCGGTGACCAGGCGGGATCTGTGGCGCCATTACTGGGAGATAAGGGATTAAGTGCACATAAAGTAACCGCATGCCGGAAATTACGGAAAACGGGACGGATGCCGACGGGGGTGGTTCGGAAAGCCTCTCCACGGTGATCGTGGCCGGTCTGGCCAACCTCGCGATCGCGGTGGCCAAGCTGGTCGCCGGGCTGTTCAGCGGCTCGTCGGCGATGCTGTCCGAGGCCGCCCACTCGGCCGCGGACACCGTCACCGAGGCCCTGCTGTTCGTCGCGGTGCGCAGGAGTGGGCATCCCGCCGACGCGCGGCACCCGTTCGGCTACGGCAAGGCGGGGTTCTTCTGGGCGCTGATGGCGGCCTTCGCCACCCTCATCGGCGGAGCCGGATTCTCCATCACCCACGGGGTACACGAGATCCTCACCGGGGAGAGGCTCACCGACCTGACGATCTCGTACGTGGTCCTCGCGGTCTCGTTCGTGATCGAGGGGATCTCGTTCCGCAAGGCCCTCTCACAGGTGCGGGGGGAGGCCCGCCGCCACGACGTGAGCCCGCACTCCTACGTCGCCAGGACCTCCGACACGGCGCTGAAGGCCGTGCTCTTCGAGGACGCGGCCGCCCTGGCCGGACTGCTGATCGCCGCGGCCGGACTGCTGGCCTACCAGCTGACCGGCTCGTCCGTCTGGGACGGGGCCGCCTCCGTGGTGATCGGCCTGCTGCTCCTGTGGGTCGCGATCCACCTCATCCGCGCCAACGTCTCCCTGCTGATCGGCCAGTCCGCGCCCGAGGGGCTGACGGAACGGATCAGGCAGGAGATCGCCGCCCTGCCCGAGGTCGAGAACGTGGTCGAGCTCCTCACCATGATGCTGGGACCCGGCGAGATCCTGGTCGCGGCCCGCGTCGACTTCGTGGACGACACCACGGGGGCGGGGCTGGAACGGGCCGCCGATCGGGTGGAACGCACGCTCAAGGAGCGCTTCCCCCCGGTGACGCAGGTCTTCCTCGACCCCACCCCCGGCCGCTCAGCCCGCGAGACCTGAGTCTCCCATCCACCGCTCCACCTCGTCCGGGTGGCGGGGCAGCCCGGCCGACATGAGACGGGCGCCGTCGGCGGTGACGACGAGGTCGTCCTCGATGCGCACACCGATGCCGCGCAGCTCCGGCGGCAGCGTCAGGTCGTCCGGCTGCAGGTAGAGGCCGGGCTCGACGGTCAGCACCTGTCCTTCCTCCAGCACGCCGTCCAGGTAGACCTCCGCGCGGGACCTGGCGCAGTCGTGCACGTCCATGCCGAGCATGTGGCCGCTGCTGCACAGCGTGTAGCGGCGGTACAGGCCGCTCTCCGGCTCCATCGCCTCGTCCGCGCCGATCTTCAGCACGCCCCAGTCGTGCAGTCCCTCCGCGATGACCCGCATGGCCGCGCGGTGGAAGTCGCGGAAGCTCGCACCGGGGCGCAGGGTGGCGATCGCCGCCTCCTGGGCCTCGTACACCAGCTCGTAGACCTGGCGTTGGACCGGGCTGAAGCGCCCGGACAGCGGGAGGGTCCTGGTGATGTCGGCGGTGTAGAGGTGGTCGGTCTCCACGCCCGCGTCGAGGAGCAGCAGCCCGTTCGCGTCCAGCCGCCCGTCGTTGCGGATCCAGTGCAGCACGCACGCGTTGGCGCCGGAGGCCACGATGCTGTCGTAGCCGACCGCGTTGCCCTCCAGGCGGGCGCGGAGGCCGAAGACCCCCTCCAGGTAGCGCTCGCCGCGCCGGTGCCCCAGGGCGGCGGGCAGGGCCCGCGCCACGTCCTCGAACCCGCGCGTGGTCGCGTCGACGGAGAACTGCAACTCGGCGATCTCCCACTCGTCCTTGACCAGCCGCATCTCGGACAGGAACGTCTCCAGCTCGTCGTCACCGCCGCCGGGCGAGACCCGTCCGTCGACGGACGCGTCCACCCCGCGCAGCACCCGCGCGGGGCCGCCGAGCGCGTCGTCCAGCTTGTCGATCGGCGCGCAGGCGATCTGGTGGAGAGCCTCCGCCTCGGCCAGGTCGGGACGGCGGCCCACCCAGAACTCGCCGTAGCGGCGGTCGCGGTAGAACTCCTGCCCCGCCTGTCCCGGTGCCGACCGCGGCGAGCGGGGGCGCAGGAACAGCGTGGCCTCCCCGGAGGGCTCGACGACCAGCACGTCGTCGGGCTCCTGGTCGCCGGTGAGGTAGGCGAAGGCGCTGTGCGCCCGGAACCGGTGGTCGCTGTCGTTGCTGCGCGCCTTGAGCGTGCCGGACGGGACGATCAGCCGCTCGCCGGGAAAGCGGGCGGCGAGCGCGGCCCGCCGCTTGGCGGTGTAGGCGGCCTGCGGCAGCGGGGCCAGGTCGTCGCGGTGCGTGTCGGCCCAGCCGGTGGTCATGAACGCGGCGAGGGCGTCGGAGACCGGCAGGTCGTGGCTGCCGGTGTTGAGCTTCTGGGTCATCGTGTCCCCGGGCGCGGTGGTCTTCTGGATGCCGACACGCTAGCCCGGAGCGGTGCGGCCCGCACCCCGGCGGGTTACGGAGCAGCACCGCCACCCAGGTCAGGTCCTCGCCCTCGCGGGCCCTCGGCGCGTGCGGCTGACGCCCATCGCCCGACAATCCACACTTTGCTCCTTCCGGCGCTTAGCGGGCGGCACAAAAGGGCAAAGGTAGGGGATACCCGCGCCAGGCTGAACCGAGGTGGTGTCAATGCTGATCGGTACGATTCTGCAAGGCAAGGGAGCGGAGGTGGCGACCGTCCGCCCGGACGCGACGGTCACCGCGCTCCTCGCCATTCTGGCCGAGAAGAACATCGGCGCCGTGGTGGTGTCGGAGGACGGCTCGTCCATCGCGGGCATCGTCTCCGAGCGCGACGTCGTGCGGCGGCTGCACGACCGCGGCGCCGGTGTGCTGGACGACCCGGTGTCGTCCATCATGACGACCGAGGTCCGCACCTGCCCGCCGGACGCCAACGTCGACGACCTCCGCCAGACCATGACCACGCACCGCATCCGGCACGTGCCGGTCGTACACGCCGGCCGGCTGGCCGGGATCGTGAGCATCGGCGACGTGGTCAAGAGCGCCATCGAGGCGCTGGAGACCGAGAAGGCCCACCTGGTCGACTACCTTCACCGCTGAGCCCGGCTTTCCCGGGCGTCCGCCCCGGGGCCGCGAGATCGCCCCGCCCGGGTTGGCCGCCGGAAACCCGCGACGACCAACCCGGGGGCGCGACCGCGAAGCGGGAAGCCTTCGGCGTGAGCACGGGTGATGATCCCCGCCCCGAAGGGCGGGGATCATCACGTCACTGCACGGTTATCCTGTCCACCTCGATCGTCACGCCCTTGACCTGCGGTGTCGAGGTACCCGTCGTCACCGTCCCGACCCCGGGACTGACGCCCTTGATCTTCATCGTGTAGCTCAGGCTGCCTCCCGGGGCGCCGGGCGTGCTGGACACCCGGAGGTCCTCGGTCGGCGGGCCGCTGATCTGGCCGCCCGCGGTGCCGTCGGCGTTCTCCGCGCCCACGGTCAGGCCGTAGCCCGCCGGAGGATCACCGGGCAGGTTGGCCGAGTCGTAGACGTAGGTGATGTCCTCGGTCCCGTTCAGGCCGATCCACTGCTGGAACACCTTGGTGTCGTTCGTGCCGAAGAGGTTGACCCGCCACTCGATGACGAGCCAGTCGTTGACGCCGTCGGTCAGCGTGCCGGCGTAGACGCCCGGCGCGCCGGTGCCGTCCAGGTCGGTCCAGTAGGTGGCGAGCACGTTGTTCGGGACCGCGGGGTCGGGCAGGGTCTGCGGCTGGAACGAGACGTCGGCCGAACCCGACGTTCCCCCGGCGACCGTGTAACCGTTGGAGGTGACACCGAGCCTGGTGTAGGTCCTGCCCGCGTACTGGAACGCGGGGACGGTGAAGTTGAGCGCCTGCTCGTCGCCGATCGGCGTCGGCGCGATGCCGAAGGCGTCCAGCGGCAGGTACGGTGCCGGACCGGTGCCCGGGGCGATGCCCGGCCTGTCCGGTTGCCTGGCCGCGAGGGTGGTCTTCGTCGTCGCGATCTGGGAACCGACCTTGGTGGCGCCGGTCACCGAGTTCAGGCGCAGCCTGCCGTCCAGCGTGCTCACCGCCGTGACCTCGGCGTCCTCAAGGGTGTCGTTCTGCACGGTGACCGTGCAGGTGGACTCGCCGGTGTTGCGCGGGATGGTGGCCGGTGCGCAGGTCTGGTCCACCGGGATGGCGCCCTCCTTGCGGACGAACGCGACCGGCAGGTGCAGGTTGCGCGAGCCGCCCACCTGCTTGAGGTTCACCTGGCCGAAGTACTGGCCCTCGGGCAGGTCCGGTGCGGTGATCACCACGCTGAGCTTGACGCTCTTGCCCGCCTTCACGCTGAACAGCGGCGGCAGCACCGTGATGTTCGCGCCGCTCACGGTCGTGCCCGTGGCGGTGAAGGTGAGCGTCTTGTCCGTGACGTTGGTGAACGTCCGCTTGGCGGTGATGAGACCCGGCATGATCGGGGCGTTCACCGACGGCAGGTTCAGGTCGATGCGGTTCAGCGGGTCGTTGGCCGAGGCCGCGAAGTTCTCGCCCGTCTCGTCCAGGGTCAGGCCGGGGTCGCCGGCCTTGGTCAGGTCGACGCGCCCGCCGCCGGTGTCGAACGGGTCGGCCGGGGTGACGCGGTCCTGCTTGGTGACCGAGGTCTTGGCCGTGGTCTCCAGCGCGGACTTCACCTGGCCCGGTGTCCAGGTCGGGTGCAGCGCGAACAGCAGGGCCGCGGAGCCCGCGACGTGCGGCGACGACATCGAGGTGCCCGAGATGACCTGGTACAGGTTGCCCTGCGGGCCACCGGCCGGACCCTCCAGGAACGGTGTCTGCCCGGCCAGGATGTGCAGGCCGGGGGCGGTGACGTCCGGCTTGAGGAAGTCGCCGCCGGGGCCGCGCGAGGAGAACGTGGTGATCGCGTCGCCCTGCCAGGAGGCCTTGGTGCCCTGGGTGAACGAGGCCGTCGCGCCGGGGTTCGCCGCCAGGAACGTCAGCAGGGCGTCCCCCTCGGGCTTGTCGATGTGGACCGAGGGGAGCCAGTGGTTGTCCGTCATCACGTCGAGCGGGGTGGCGTTGTACAGGATCATCCCGGCCGCGCCGCCCTGCCGGACGTTGAAGCCCTTCAGGACCCGGTTGGGGCCGCGCTCACAGACGACGATCTTCCCGGTGAACAGGCCCGGGGGAGCGGGGGTGGTGCAGAGCGGGTCGGAGTACGGCGGAGCCGAGGCCCGCACCACCGGCAGCGCGGAGGCGATGCCCGGGGTGATGGAGGCGCCCTTCACCGTGGCCGTCGCGCCGCCGGAACCGGTCAGCGTGATCGTCGACTGGAAGGTCCTGGTCTGCGTGGAGGCCGCCACCGTGGTCACCCACGGGCTGACGTGGTTCACGGTCGCCGCGCCGGGACCGGCGTTGCCCGCCGAGGCCGAGACGAGCACGCCCGCCGAGTACGCGTCGAGGAAGGCCAGCTCCACCGGGTCGCTGTAGGGGGAGGTGCCGCCGGAGATCGAGAAGTTGATCACGCGGACGCCGTCGAGGATGGCCCGGCCGACCGCCTGGGAGGCGTCGGAGGGATAGCAGCCGACCTCGCCGCAGACCTTGTAGACCGACACGTGCGCCGCCGGGGCGATGCCGTGGATCGGGCCCCGGCTGATGCCGAGCGGGTTCGTGTCGGCCACCGGGCCGCCCGCCGAGGTCGTCGCGGTGTGGGTGCCGTGACCGTTGGAGTCGCGGGCGCTGTCCGAGAAGGTCTCGGTGGGGACTCCTCCTTCGTTGTTTACCTCGTTGTAGGTGTCCAGGAACGGGGCGCCGCCGATGATCTTCCGATTGCAGGCGAACGGGTCGGCCGCCGGGGTCAGCGGGTTGTCGCCGAAGTCGCAGACGCGCGGCGTGCCGTCCTTGGTCGCGGGGACGGCGGGCAGCGTGCCGGGGTCGGCGAACTGGGGGTGCTCGGGCCAGGCGCCGGAGTCCAGGATGCCGACGATGACGCCCTTGCCCGACGAGGAGCTGCCGCCCAGCTTGCTGTAGATCGTGGGCGCTCCGATGAACGCGGGGCTGGAGTCGGTGAGCAGCTGCTCGGGCTTGTCCTCCTGGACGGCGGCCACACCGGGCAGCTTCAGCAGCGCGGCCGCCTTGTTGGCGGGGACGCGCAGCGCGATGCCGCCGTAGACGGTCCGCAGCTTCTGGCCCGCCTTGGCGCCTGGCACGTTCCTGGCCAGTTCGGCGAGGAAGGTGTTCTCGACGTCCTCGATGTGTCGCTGGTATTTCCGCGCGTCGCCGCTTTTGATATCGAGGGCCTTTCCGGTCTTCGCCGGACTCGTCGCGGGAAGCCCTTCGAGGCCACCCTGATAGGCGGCGAAAGAGTCGTAGTCGAGCTTGACCATCACGTTGACCGTGGCGCCCGAGGTCGACTTCAGCAGCCCCTCGTCACTCCGGGCGAGTTTGCCGGTGGGAGACTTCGCGCCCTGGACCGGCTCACCCCCGGTCAGGGGAGTCGCCGTCCACTTGGTGGACGGCGTGGGGGTGGGGGTGGGATCCGCGCTCGCCGGCGGCGCCATCGCCGCGACGAGCCCGACGCCGGCGGCGAGTACCGCCACGCGTCTGATCCTTGGTGAGTAGGGCTTTCTGGTCAACGAGACCTCCCTGTAGGCACGCATGAACCGCTCACCTGGCAGGGAGGGGAGGCCACCCGCACGCCTGGGGCAAGGCATGCCTGGGAGGGCGCGACCCTCCCCGTCGGGTGACACGCGATCGGCCACCCGGTAAGGGCGGCCGATCATGACAAGGAGCCTAACTAGAGACCATTTGTTTGCCTAGATCGTGAAATTGACACAATCATCGCGGGAATTGGTCAAATTTGATTGCAGACTCGGCGGTGTTCTCGTACCTCCGCGGCTCGGGCGTCTCCGTACCCGCGTTATCCACGGCCGCGAGGAGGACGCGACCGGGGGAGCGGAGGCGAGCGGGGGAGCGGGGCGAGCGCGGCGGGGGGAGCGGGCGCGACCGGGGAGCGGGGCGAGCGCGGCTGGGGGAGAGGGCGCGACCGCCGCGAAGGCGGGGCGTTCGGCCGCGCGTAAACTGGCCTCACCTGAGACGCGGGAGGCCCGGTTGAAGCTCAAGCTTGATCTACACCCCCTCTACAACAAGGGCGGGGAGATCGACAAGGCGCTGCGGGGCATCATCGACGAGGCCATCAGGAAGAAGGCCACCGAGGTCGAGATCATCCCCGGCAAGGGCTCGGGCCAGCTGAAGAAGAAGGTCCTGCGCTTCCTGGAGCAGAAGGAGATCAAGGCCCTCTACCACCGCATCGACAAGGACGCCAAGAACCACGGCCGCCTCTTCGTCTACTTCCGCTACAAGTAGGGGCGCGACGCGCTGAACAGCACGGACGACATGGTCGATTCATAGGGAAACGGTGGTAAACGCGGCCCGAAACCCCGGATTCGCCGCCTCGCGGTGTTTACGTGTCCTTCCGGGCGATTCCATGTCCGGCATCGGGTTCGGCTCCGGCCGCGAGGTGCTCCAACGCGGCCACCGCCTCCGTGGCTCGCTCGAAGGGGACGAACAGGTGATCGTGGTAGTAACCCGCCACGACGTTGCAGCTCACACCAGCTCGTGCCAGTTCGGTGGCGACGGCCGCGGTCAGGCCGACGGATTCCAGGGCCGAGTGCACGCGCAGGGTGATCCAAGCGGCCACGTAGTCGTAGGCCAGCCCGGCCGCGTCGGCCTGTTCCCGGGGGAGGACGAGGGTCGTTCCCTCATCTTCGGTCACGGTCACCACCGGGGTGACCCCGCGCGGCGGCTCGCCCCGCACCGTGGCGAAAACGTAGGGCCCGGGACGCAACAGCGGGCGCATGCTCCGCAGCAATCTCGCAAGATCTCGTTCTCCCGCCATGGCCACCATGGTACGGAGCCCTCCTCCTCGCCTCCCGGTGTCATTCCACGTCCCTGTTCCTGGAACTTTATGTTTGCTTTATCCGTCGTTTCTGGAAATGGGGGCTTTTCGAAGCGGGGGAGACGGGGGTAGCGATAGGCGCGACGCGGGTGCTCGCCGGGGGCGGGTGTCAGATGAGGGTGAACGGCGGTTGTCTCGTCGTGGAGGTGCCCGGTCGTCATCCGATCCGGTTGCCGCTCACCGGTGAGGAACGCGCGGCAGGTCTGATCCTGTACCGCCTTCCCCGCGAGACCGGGGTCGTCTACGGGGTCGCGATCCTGGACGTCGGGGGAAGGATCATGCTCGACTCCCCGGGGGCCAGGCCCCGGCATCTGGTGGAGGCGTTCGCCGAGGACGCCGGGCTGACCTTCGAGTATCGGCCCTACGCCACGGAGTCGGAGGGGCGCGCCAACCTCGGGACCCGGGCGCGGGGGTGGCGCACCACGGCGGACGCGGGACTTCCGGTGCGTGGCGACCACTCTCCTCACGAGGTGGCGCTCCGGCTCCGGCCGTACGACGAGGTGTCCGGCGAGCTCCGGCCGTACGAGGGGGCGCTGGAGGGTGCGCCCCGCCCGGCGACCACCCTCGGCTGGAACGGCGGGACGCTGGTCGCGACGGATCCGGTGTCCGGGCGTTCGCTGCGGCTCGCGCCCGCCGCCCTCTACCACTACCGGTACGAGCGCCGGGTGTTCGTCTCCGGGCGGAAGAAGGAGTCGCGCTTCCTCACCGGGCTGGCCGTGCTCGACGCCGACGGGCTGGTGCTCGCCGACCTCCCCGGCGGGTGGCCGGCCCATGAGGTGGCCGTCTTCGCGGCCGGGCGGAAACTCCCCGTGCGCGACGCCCTGACGTCGCCGTCGAAGAGGGTGCGTACCACGCTGAGCAGGCGCGCCCTTGGCTGGACGCGCCTCACCGGGCTGGAGGTTCCCCGGATGTCCAGGGCGAAGAAGACCGTCGCGGTCTGCGCGGGGACGGCCGGGCTGTTCGCGATGGCCTATGTCGTCACGACGGGCGGCTGGTTCGTGTGGCGGGGGCTGTCCGCGCTGGGCGGGACGCTGCTGGACCTGCTGGACGCCAAGTGGCTGGCGGTCTTCTTCGCTCCCCTGCTCGTCGTCCTGAAGCCCGTGCGGCAGGTGTGGCACACCTGGCGCATCCGGCGCGGCGCCGCGCTCGGGCCGCCCGGGGGACCGTACCTTTTCGTGTCACGCGGCAGGACGCTGAGCGTCCGGCTCGGCCCGCGGATGGTCTCCGACGACATGGAGATCGGGCCCGACCTGAGCTGCGCGAGCGCCCTGATGGCCTACCGCCATGAGAACCTGTCCGGGCTCTTCGTGATGGACGGCGAAGGAAGGCCCGTCCGCCACCTGCCCGGCCCGTGGCCGCTGGAGGACGCGCACCGCTTCGCCGCGCGGGGCGGGCTCGGCTTCGAGGTCCGGGCGCTGAGCCGCGAGGAGTATCTCGATCTCACCGGCCGCGCTCGCGACGCCGTACCCTGACCCGCGCGACGACGGTACGAAGGGCGCGTCCCGATGCCCGATGCCTCTGAGCGTGAGGATTCCATCGTGACGGATCGACGCAGGGTGGGGTCGTACGGCACCATTATGTGACGCATGACGGCAATGTCCTCTCCAATGGTCGGCGAAGCCTCCGGCAGCTCGCGGATCGCGGCGGGGGTCTGCCCGGGTGGAGGCCCGATCCTCTCGTGAACGACCTTCCAGAGAACGCGCCGCTCCCACCCGCATACCTCTCACCTCCCCGAAAGGCCCCCTATGAGCGACCTCAACGCACTCCTCGCCCAGCGCGCCGAGCTGGACCGCCTGATCGAGGAACTCCAGTCCGGAGACCTGAAGGAGCGCGAGAACACGCTCAGCGACATCCTCGCGGCCGTCGCCGAGTGGGCCACCGTACGCGGCCACGAGGCGCTCAGGAGGGAGCTCAAGAACTGGGAGTACGTCACCTTCGCGGGTATCGAGGTCGGCGTGGGGCACGACGGCGGTGAGCGCTGGGGGCTGCCGCAGAGCTCGGTCACGGTGATGGACTCCGTCAGCGGGACCGACGTGGAGTTCGGGACCACGCCCCCGCCGGTCCAGGCCGTCCTCGGCCTGCTGGAGGGCCTGCTGGCCACGCGCTGACCCCGCCTCGCGCGCACGCCGGAGTCTCGGTCCGTGCCGTCCGGTCCGGTCTCGCGCGCATCGGAGTTTCGGTTCGTAGCGACCGGCCTGGTCTCGCGTGTACGCCGGAGTCTCGGTCCGCGCCGACCGGTCCGGTCTCGCGCGTACGCCGGAAACCTCCGCTCTCCCCGGGGGGCGGGGGTTTCCGCGTCAGAGTTTGCGGTAGGTCCTCGCCTCCTCGGCCGCCGCGAGCACGGCCCGCAGTGAACAGCCGGTGCCCGCCGACACGACGGCCGAGATGGTCCCCTCCACGAACGGCACGTCGGCGATCAGCACACGCTCGTCCGCGAAGAGCCGGGCGGTGAGCACCGAGCTTCCCAGGTCGGGGATGAGGATCACCCCCTCTCCCCGGTCCACCTCCTCGATCGCCGCCGCCACCAGGTCGGGACTGGTCCCGAGGCCGCCGTCCTCGGTGCCGCCCGCGGCGGCCAGTGGCACGTTCGTGCCGCCGATCTGCGAGGCCAGCAGCGCCACCTCGGCCGCCAGCGGGCCGCTGTGCGAGATGAGGACGATGCCTACCACGGGGCGGTTCACGCGGAGGCTCGCACGGGAGCTCGTACGGGAGCGGGGAGGTGGGTCATCGCGCCGTCACCGTGTGCAGGGCGGAGAGGATGAGCGCGGTGGAGGCGGCGCCGGGGTCCTCGTGGCCCACGCTGCGCGGCCCGAGATAGCTGGCCCGCCCCTTGCGGGCCTGCATCGGGATCGTCGCCTCGGATCCGGTACGGGCCGCCGACGCCGCGGCGCCGATCGCCTCCGCCGGGTCCTTCCCGTCCCGTACGGCCTGCTCCAGTGCCCGTACGGCCGGGGCGAGGGCGTCCACCATGGTCTTGTCGCCCTCGGCCGCCGACCCCAGCTTCCGTACTCCGGCGAGCCCGGCCTCCAGGGCGGCGTGGAGCCGCGCGACGGACACCTCGGGGGTGTCGCCCAGCGTCTTGCCCGCCTCTCGGAACGCCGTGCCGTACAGGGGGCCGGACGCCCCGCCGACCTTGCGGATCAGGGTGTTGCCCACCAGCACCAGCAGCGCTCCCGGGGTGCCGGGTTCCCCGGCGGCCAGCGCTGTGGTGACCGCGGTGAGGCCCCGGTCGAGGTTGGCCCCGTGGTCGGCGTCGCCGATCGCGGCGTCCAGGCCGGTCAGCCGCTCCCTCTCGGCGGCGACGGTCCTGGCGGTCTCCTCGATCCAGGCGGTGAAAAGGGCGGTGTCCATCGCGGTCTTCATCTCAGCGTCGTCCGTGTCGGTGTGTGTCCCGGTATCCGGGCCGGTGTGTGAGTTGGTGTGCGGATCGGTGCGCGGGGTGGCGTCCGCGTCGGAGGTCATCAGCGGCCCCAGCGCAGGGCGGGGGTCTCGACGGGGGCGTCCCACAGCCGGGTGAGCTCCTCGTTCAACTGGCAGACCGTGATCGAGAACCCCTGCATGTCGAGGCTCGTCACGTAGCCGCCGACGAGGTTCCGCGCCGCCCGCGCGCCCTTCTCCGCCAGGTGGTCCACGACGGCCGCGTAGGCGATGTACAGCTCGATCAGCGGTGTGCCGCCCATGCCGTTCACCATGACGAGGGTGTCGCCGGAGATCGGCAGGTCCTCGTGGATCGCGTCCATCGCCAGGTGGACCAGCTCGCGGGCCGGGCGCATGGCCGAGCGCGTCCGGCCGGGCTCGCCGTGGATGCCGATACCCAGCTCGATCTCGGTGTCGGCGAGGTCGAAGGTGGGCATGCCCGCCGCGGGCGTGGTGCAGGGGCTCAGCGCGACCCCGAAGGAGCGGCTGCGGGCGTTGACCTCCCTGGCCACCCGCGCGACCTCGGTCAACGGCGCGCCGGTCTCGGCCATCGCCCCGGCGATCTTCTCGACGAACAGCGTGGCGCCGGTGCCCCTGCGCCCCGCCGTGTAGAGGGAGTCGCGGACGGCCACGTCGTCGTCGACCAGCACGCTCTCCACCCGCACCCCCTCCTCGCCGCTCAGCTCGGCGGCCATCTGGAAGTTCAGCACGTCGCCCGTGTAGTTCTTCACGATGTGCAGGACCCCCGCCCCGCCGTCCACCGCCGCGGTGGCCTCGATCATCTGGTCGGGTACGGGAGAGGTGAAGATCTCACCGGCGCAGGCCGCGTCGAGCATGCCGTACCCCACGAATCCGGCGTGCAGCGGCTCGTGCCCCGACCCGCCGCCGGACACCAGCCCCACCTTGCCCGGCCGAGGACCCGAGGCCCGGAACACGATCTGGTTGTCCACGTCCACCCGCAGCCCGGGATGGGCCGCCGCGACGCCGCGCAGCGCATCGGGAACGACTGACTCGACCTCGTTGATGAGCTTTTTCACAGTTCCCAAACTCGCCCTGTTCGCGGGTGATGGCAAGCATCGGCCGAGGAAGCCCTCTCCTCCCGGGCTTCGAACCGCTCGGTCGAGGAGACCCCGATCGCCCGGGGCCTCGGCCGCGAGGCGGTCACCGTACGGGACCGGACGGGTCTCGCCGAGGTCGCCCGGTGGCCGGAGGGAACCCGCGACCGGCCCCCGCTGATCCACGCCGGGGTCGGCCATACGCGGGGGGCTGGAGGGGGCGTTCCGGGGGCACCGGGGTTCCGTCCGCGCGAGGGGGGTGCGGGAAGGAACGGGAGGTCGGGCCGGGCGGAGAGCTGAGGTACGGTTCAGCCATGGCTGAGATCGTGTACCCCCCGGTCATCGGGGCGGCGTTGACCGTGTTCCGCGCGCTGGACCTCAAGATCACTGTCGAGGGCGCCGAGCACATCCCGCGGACCGGCGGGGCCGTGCTGGTCAGCAACCACATCAGCTATCTCGACTTCATCTTCGCCGGGTGGGCCGCGCGCCCGGCCGGGCGCCTGGTGCGTTTCATGGCGAAGAAGGAGGTCTTCGACCACCGGATCTCCGGCCCGCTGATGCGCGGCATGCACCACATCCCGGTCGACCGCGCGGCCGGGGCCGCCGCGTTCGGCGCGGCGCTGAAGTCGCTCAGGGCCGGAGAGGTCGTCGGGGTGTTCGCCGAGGCCACCATCAGCCGGTCCTTCACGATCAAGGAGATCAAGAACGGCGCGGTCCGGATGGCCGTCGGCGCGAAGGTGCCGATGATCCCGGTCTCCCTGTGGGGCACCCAGCGGCTGTGGACCAAGGGCCACCCCAAGAAGCTGCTGCAGCGGCACGTGCCGATCACGATCCAGGTCGGCGAGCCCATGTACCCCCAGCGCGGCGACGACTACGACGCCGTCACCGCCGACCTGCGCGAGCGCATGGCCGGGATGCTCGACAAGGCACAGCGGAGCTACCCGGAGATCCCTCGGGGCGTCTGGTGGCAGCCTCGCCACCTCGGTGGCACCGCGCCCACTCCCGAGGAGGCCGCCAAGCTGGACGCCGAGGAGGCCGAGGCCAGGACGGCCAGGGACCTCTCGTGACGGCCCGCCCGAGGCCCTGACGCCCCGGGCTTCCGACGCGTACCGGTGGTGCCCGGTGCTCGGTGCCCGGCGGCATCGGCCCGCCGGGCCGGGAAACGCGGGCGCGGGGTACGAGTGCCCTGCCCGGGGGTGCGCCGGGGGGCGAGTCAGTGGTGCGGGTCGTGAGCGTCCGCCACAAGTCACGAACAGGTGGTTCGCAAGTGGCGTGCCCCATCCTGCCCCCATGAGCAACGCCTTCGAGGACATCGCGAACGCCTTCCAGCCGGCGCCGGCCCCCGGTCCCGGCCGCACGCCGGGGAAGGTCGGCATGGCCATCCTGCTGATCCTCTGGACGGGCCTGGGCGTGCTGCCCTTCGTGTTCGCGGTGCCCGGCCTCAAGCTCGCGACGGGCTCCATCGGCGTCCCCGGCACGCTCACGGTCATCTCGTGCGAGGACCTGGGGCGAGGCCGTTACGACTGCGAGGGGAGTTTCGCGCCCGACGGCGGCGGCGACGCGATCCCGGTCGACGCCTCGCCCGACTCCACCGCCGGGGACGTCAGGCGCGCCCAGCTCGCCCCCGAGGGCGACCGCGCCGTCCCGACCGGCACCTCCGGCGTCCTCGCCGCGCTGACCATGCCGTTCCTCGGCGTCGGCGTGCTGGGCTTCCTGCCGTACGTGTTCCTGTACGTTCTCAGGGCGCGTCGCGGCAGGCGCGCGGCGGTGGTCCTCGGCTGCGTCCTCACGCTCGTCTCGCTCGTCGGCGTCGTCACCGGCATGGTCGCCGCCTACTCCTGAGCCGTTCCGCGGATCTCAGCTCAGGATGAGGCCGACCAGGTCGCCGACGGTCTTCAGGCCACCGCGTTCGTCGTCGGTGAGGTCGAGGTTGTAGTCGTGCTTGGCGGCCACGACGATCTCGGCCAGGAACGCCGGGTCGAGGATCTCGTCCATGGTGATCTCTGAGGCCGGTGTCCCGGTGATCTCGCCGATGAGCCGGCCGAGGCCCGGCAGGACGTCGTGTTCGGTCACCAACATGCCCGTCTCCCTCTCGCTGGTTGCCGTTTCGCTATGACAGTGACGCCGAGAGCCCCGCGGACCTGGCGAGGTCCATGACGTACCGGCCGTAGCCGGAGCTCGACATCCGGACGCCGAGCCGGTAGCACGCGTCGGCGTCGATGAAGCCCATCCGCAGGGCGATCTCCTCCAGGCAGGCGATGCGCACGCCCTGGCGTTCCTCCATGGTCTGGACGTAGTGGCCGGCCTGAAGGAGCGAGGTCGGTGTGCCGGTGTCCAGCCAGGCGAAGCCCCGGCCCAGGACGACCAGGTTCGCCTGGCCGCGGCTCAGGTAGACCTGGTTCACGTCGCTGATCTCCAGCTCGCCCCGGGGGGAGGGCCGGAGGTTCTTGGTGATGTCGACGACGTCGTTGTCGTAGAAGTACAGGCCGGTGATCGCCAGGTTGGAGCGCGGGCTGGCCGGTTTCTCCTCGATGCTCAGGAGCCGGCCGGAGGCGTCGATCTCGGCGATACCGTACCGCTCGGGATCGCGTACCTCGCTGCCGAAGAGCACACACCCGCGCACGTCCTTCGACTTTTCCAGGAGGAGGTCGGAGAACGCCGTGCCGTGGAAAATGTTGTCGCCCAGTATCAGCGCGACAGAGTCGTTCCCGATATGGTCGGCGCCGATGGTGAATGCCTGCGCTATGCCACCGGGCTCGTCCTGGACCGCGTAGTCGATGCGCAGGCCGAGCTGTGATCCGTCCCCCAGGAGAGATTCGAACCGG
The DNA here is from genome assembly GCF_039537505.1 of Streptosporangium oxazolinicum. Lineage (NCBI taxonomy): Bacteria > Bacillati > Actinomycetota > Actinomycetes > Streptosporangiales > Streptosporangiaceae > Streptosporangium > Streptosporangium oxazolinicum. The sequence continues at coordinate 243,691 of NZ_BAABAQ010000002.1, read as the reverse complement.
GGGACGTCGGCGGGCGTCGAGATGATCAGAATATCGCGTACGCCGATGAGCATGAGCACGGAAAGCGGATAGTAAATCATCGGCTTGTCGTTCACCGGAAGCAGTTGTTTGGAAACGACCAGTGTGGCCGGATGGAGCCTGGTGGCGGAACCACCTGCCAGGATGATCCCCTTCATGGCACGTACCCCCATCTAGATATGCGCGACGAGGGGAACGATAATAGGCTCGGCCTTCTTGTCGAAAGGGCAATCCACTATCCAGAAAGGGCATAAGGGTAAGCTAGGGGTTGTCCGGTGTACGCCAATCCGGCTTATTCTCCGTTCCAGGAGGTGCGCGATGAATTCGTTGCCCGCCGCTCACCGTCGCGAAGTGTGAGCCGGTGCCCGTGCTCGTCGGGAACGCGTCTCCGGCGTGCCGGAAGCGGATTTTCGCGCTCCGGAGGTCCGGCCGGGCCGGATGGTCACCGCGAACCTCCGTCGTGGTGGGAGCGAAGAAGACGGACGAAGAGGGAGCGTGCCATGCCGGACACCGCCGTTGACAGCGACCTGTGGATCCGCCGGTTCCACCCGGCTCCCCAGGCCGGGCACCGGCTGGTCTGCCTGCCGCACGCCGGGGCCTCGGCCAGCTATTTCTTCGGTGTCTCGCGGGCGCTCTCCCCGGCCGTCGAGGTGCTCGCGGTGCAGTATCCGGGACGTCAGGACAGGCGCGGCGAGCCCTGTGTCGACAACGTCCCCGAGCTGGCCGACTCGGTGACCGAGGCCGTGAGCGGGTGGGCCGACCGGCCCCTGGCCCTCTTCGGTCACAGCCTGGGCGCGACCGTGGGGTTCGAGGTCGCCCGGCGGCTGGAGAAGCGGGGGATCGCGGTGACCGTGCTGTTCGCCTCGGGGCGGCGGGCGCCGTCACGTGAGCGTGACGAGACGTTCCACCTGCTGGACGACGAGAAGCTGCTGGCCGAGATCCGCGGCCTCGAAGGCACCAACGCCAACGTGCTGGCGGACGACGAGATCATCCGCATGGTGCTGCCCGCCGTCCGAGGGGACTACGCGGCGGCCGAGACCTACAGGTATGTCCCCGGCCCCGCCCTGCGGGCCCCCATCCGCGCGCTCGTCGGTGACAGCGATCCCAAGGTGACGCTGGAGGAGGCCGAGGCCTGGGGCGAGCACACCGGCGCCGATTTCCGGCTGAAGGTGTTTCCGGGCGGCCACTTCTATCTCAACGCGCACCAGAGCGCGGTCCTGCGGCTGGTCACGGACTGTCTGGCGTCCACTTCCGCATCCGACACCCCTACCCGGATAGAGGTCAAATAGGGGGTTGTCCCCCGCGGGGCACCGCTGGCAACCTTGGAGAGGTTACTCACCAAGGAGCGAGATCCAGGTGCCCTGTTTCCCGCACGCCGGAGAATCGGCGGAGTTGCTCGTCACACCCACTTCTGACCCCCGCGAGAGCCTCGACGAGGCAGAGGTCCGCCGATGACGACGGTTCCCGCGGTCGCGGCCTCGCACCACCCGCCGGCACGCGAGCCGATGAGACTCTCGCGTCACCAGAGGTCCCTCACCACGCGCGGCACCCACCGGCACTCGCGTCTCGACGCCCGGCTGGCCCACCACGGTCACCCGCGCGGCGCGCGGACTCCGTGGCGCGACGGCATCCTGTTCGGCGAGGTGCCGCCCGGCCGGTCACGTGAAGGGAACCGTTCACGTGAAGGGAAATCCCGGCGAGGGCCACAGGGCCGCCCACGAATTCTTCCGGCGCCGTGACCGAGAGGGTTTCGCCGTCCCCGGGAATTGGCCCGGCCGGTGTGGTGGAGCCCGTATGTTCAACTGTAACACGCTGGAAAACTCGTCGTTCACCGGATGGGCGGCAGACGGGTGGCATTCACGAGTTGTTTCATCGTCGCTGATGTTTTTGGAGCGTTATCCGGGGCGGGTGGAGTTGTCGTGGCGCCGGGGGGCACGGGGTGGTTCGCCGGTCTTGCGCCGGGCATTCCTCTCGCGAACGTCGCAGGTCAGGTGCCAGATTCTTGTCATCGGGCCGGTGTGAGACCCATGAAAACAATTGTTTACCCGGACCGGCGGTTTCACCGCATCATTTTGTAGTTATTACTGCGCGAAGCGTGGTCTATGTTGCATATCTAGACACTTGTATGTGGTGGATGGTAGATTCACCGTGACGGGCATCGGGGGATGCCGGGGCAGGCACTGGGGGCTGAAGTCTGACCGAAGTCGGAGTATTAACGTGTTTGACCGGGGCGCAATTTCCAAAGAGCTGAGAAAATTCTACTTAGAAAGTGCCGAAGGGGACGGGCATGTAGTACTTGTCAGCGGCGGGGTGGCAAGCGGTAAAACCGAGCTCATTTATCATTTCGCTCAACACGCGGTCGGATCGGGGGCGCTGCTCCTGACCGCCGCCGGCTCGCCCGCGGAACGCACTCTGCAGATGGGCGTGATCGGACAGCTCTTCCACAGCGCGCACCTGCCGTCGGACGTCTACGAGGAACTCGCCTCCTGGGCCGACGGCGACGTGCTGGAGGCGGCGCGCCTGGTGCACGAGGCGTGCGCCACCCTGCTGGGGCTCGCCCGGCACCGTCCGGTGGTGATAGCCGTCGACGACGTGCACTTCGCGGACGAGGCCTCGATGCGGACCCTCCTCCACCTGCAGCGCCGGATCCGGTCGGCACGGGTGCTCCTGATCCTGAACGAGCGGGCGACACCGAGCAGGGCGCACTCTCCCCTCGAACTCGAACTGGCCCGCCAGCCGTACTTCCGGATGATCAGGCTGCGGCTCCTCTCGCCCGAAGGGGTCGAGGGGCTGATCGAAGCCGAGCTGGGGTCGCCGGCGGCGCACGAGCTGGCCGCCGAGTTCCACCGGCTGAGCGGCGGAAATCCGCTCATCGTGCGCGCCCTGATCGACGACTACCGGGCCTACGGCGACGAGAGGCCCTCCGGTAAGGCCGAGGCGGTCGTGTGCCAGGCCTTCGCCCGCGCCGTACTGGCCTGCCTGCAGCGCGGCGAACCGGAACTGCTGCGGGCCGCCCGCGCCACCGCGATGCTGGGGGAGTCGGCGACGCCGGACACGATCGCCAAGCTGCTTGAGACGGAACCCTCCACGGTCACGGCGCTGCTGCGACAGCTGGAGACGGACGGGCTCATGGACGACGGAAGGTTCCGCCACGAAAGGGCCCGTACCGCCGTACTCGCCGACATCCCGGCTGAGGAGTGTGCCCCGCTGCGCCTGCGCGCGGCCGGGATACTGCACGACGAGGACGCCCCGCACCTGGAGACGGCCGGGCACCTGGTCGCGGCGGGAGAGGCGACCGAGCCGTGGGCCGTCCCGATCCTGGAGAGCGCGGCGAAGCAGGAGCTCGCCAGGGGCAACGCGCGGGAGGCGATCGACTGCCTGGAGCTGGCCAGGCGGAGCCGGCACGCCGACGAGGTGAGGGCCGCCGCGCTGACCGCGGAACTGGTCCGCGCGCAGTGGCGGCTCAACACCGCTGCCGCCGTCAAGGAGCTGGAGTCGCTGCTGGAGGCGGACGTCAAGGGCCTCCTCAGTGTCATGGACGCGCTCCTGCTGCTCAGGGCACTGGTGTGGTTCGGACGCTGGCGCGACGCCGCCGCCGTACTGGCCAGGCTGGACGTGACGACCGGCCACGTGGACGCGGCCGAGTACCGGACCACCCTGGAGTGGCTGCACTGCTGGTACCCGCAGGTGATCACCACCGCGTCCGGCGTGAGCGCCGAGAAGAGGTCGGCCACGAGCTGGACGGCGATGCTGACGCGAGGAGGCAGCCCCGAGACGGTGGACAACGCGGAGCTGGTGCTGCAGAGCTGCCAGGCCGGCGACACCGTGCTGGAGGCGGTCATCTCCGCCATGCACGTGCTGATCCACTCCGGGCGCGTCGACCGGGCGAGCTTCTGGTGCGAGTATCTGCTGGGAGAGGCGGCCCTGTGGCGGGCGGCGACCTGGCGCGCGGTCCTGCTGGACATCCAGGCGGGCATCGCGTTGCGCTACGCCGACCTGCCCTCGGCCGAGCGGCACGCCCGCGCGGCGATGGAGATCCTGCCGGCCCAGGGCTGGGGGGTCGCCATCGGCTCGCCGATGGCGAAGCTCGTCCTCGTCAACACCCGGATGGGGAAGTTCGCCGAGGCCAGGAGCCAGCTCCGGCAGATCCCCGCCGACTCCATGCGGAACACCAGGTTCTGGCTGCAGGTGCTGCACGCCCGCGGGCACTACTACCTGACCACCGAGCGGCTGCACGCCGCGCTCGGCGACTTCCAGAGCGCGGGCATGCTGGCGGGCAACTGGGGTCTGGACTTCCCCTCGGTCATCCCGTGGCGCAGCGGCCTGGCGCAGGTCTACGTGCGGATGGGGAAAATCGACGCCGCCCGCGAGCTGGCCCGCGAGGAGCTGGCCCTGAGCGGCGCGGACGAGGCGAACGTCAAGGGAGTCTGCCTGCGCGTACTCGCCGCCGCGAGCGACGTCAAACAGGGGCTGGTGCTCCTGCGCAAGTCCGCGGACCTGCTGCAGGCGTGCGGCGACCGGTACGAGCTGGCGCTGACCTTCGCCGAGCTCAGCCAGGCCAGGCAGGAGACGGGCGAGGTCGATCGGGCGCGGATGATGACCAGGCACGCGCTGCAGCTGGCCAAGGCCTGCCAGGCGAACGTGCTGTACGAGCGGCTGCTGCCCGACTGGAACGTGAGCGACGAGACCGAGAAGGGCGGGCTCGACGTGCTCAGCGTCGCCGAGCGGAGGGTGGCGACGCTGGCCTCGCGCGGGCTGACGAACAGGGAGATCAGCAGGAAACTCCATGTCACGGAGAGCACCGTCGAGCAGCACCTGACCCGGGCCTACCGCAAGCTCAACGTCAACAGGCGGACCGAGCTGCCCGTCGGACTGCCACGGGACCTCACCGACACCGCGTGAACCGGGCACTCAGCCCTCTATCCAGTGATGCGCCAGGGCGAACCTCGCCAGGTGCGCGCGCAACTGGAGGATCTGCCTGGCGCTGAGCGAGGGCACCGCGACGACGATCACCTCGGTGATCTCCCGGAGGAACTCGCTCCTGGACAGGATGTCGCAGAGGTCCTCCTCGGCCTCCTCCCGCCTGCTCGACAGCACGTACAGCACCGGCGGCTCCCCGGCGGAACCGGCGAGGGCCACGTCGTACGCCTTCAACCCGTGGCCGCTCTCCTCGATCTCGAACGAGACCCTGGTGCCGGGAACGAACAGGTACTTGTCGTCCCGCAGGTCGGCGGCGTGCAGGCGGATCTCCTCGTCGTCGTCGGAGACGATCGAGCCGTAGCCGCTGATGCCGTCGAACCGGAGGATTCTCCCGGAGTGCCTCACGCGAATCCCCCGTGTCGAGAACCTGTGGAGAGCGGCTGGTTCAAGGAACCCCCTTGCTAGATCGCCGGTCTGTCACTTCAGCAGTGTCACCGGTCGCTCCTCGGGTGCCGGCTCCGGCGCGACGGCCCGGCCCAGCCGGGACGGCCACCAGTTGAAGCGGCCGAGCATCACCATCAGGGAGGGCAGGACGAGGATGCGGATGACGACCGCGTCGAGGAGCACGGCGACCGCGAGCGAGAGCCCGAGCTGCTTGAGCTCGACCATGCTCGGGAAGACGAAGCAGACGAACACCGAGACCATGATCACAGCGGCGCTGGTCACGACTCCGGCGGAGCTGACGATGCCGTCCGCCACCGCCTGGCGGGTGGACACCCCCGCGCGCTCCGCGGCCTCCTTGATCCGGCTGACCAGGAAGACGTGGTAGTCCATGGAGAGGCCGAAGAGCACCACGAACAGGAACAGCGGCACCCACGAGATGATGGCGCCGTTGGAGCGGAAGCCGAGGAGCTGCTCGGCCCACTCGTACTGGAACACCGCCACCAGCACGCCGAACGCGGCGGCGGCCGAGAGCATGTTCAGCAGGATCGCGGTCACGGCGACGACCAGGGAGCGGAACGCCGCCACCATGATCAGGAGAGTCAGCAGCAGGACGAAGCCCACCACCCACGGCATCCGCTGCGTCTGGATGTCGACCTCGTCGATGTGCTTGGCGACGTCGCCGCCGACCGCGTGGTCGGCGCCGGGGATCGTGCCCATCCGGGCCGCGGCGACCTCCTTGAGGCGCTTCAGCGACTCCGCCGCCTTGGCGGTGTCGGCGGTGTAGGGGGTGGCCAGGTCGATCGTGTGCACGCGGCCGTCGGCGGATCCGCGGACGTTCGCCTCGGCGACCGGGACGAAGAGCGGGCTGCCCTGCAGGTCCTGGACGATCCCCCTCAGCGCCGCGCCGACCTGGTCGGCCCGCGCTGCCTCGGCCCGCACCGCGACGACGTGCGCGGCGCCCTCCGAGGGGAAGGCGGCGGTCAGCCGGTCGTAGGTCTGCATCGCGGCGATCTGCCGGGGCATGGTGTCGAGGCCCGCGGCGGTCAGCTTGAGGTTGAGGGCGGGAAGCGCCAGCGCCAGCATCGCCGCCGTCGCGACGAGGAAGGTCAGCGCCGGGTGCCGCAGCGCGGGGCGCAGCATCGCCCGCCACATCCGGGGCTCCCCGCCCTCCCCGCCGAACCGGCCGAGGAAGGGGATGCGGGGGCTGTCGAGCCTGCGGCCGAGCTTGGCCAGCAGGGCGGGCAGCACCGTGAGCGAGCCGACCATGGCAACGGCGACGACGATGACCGAGCCGGTGGCGAGCGAGGAGAAGACCGCGATGCCGCCGAGGTAGAGGCTCATCATCGAGACGATCACCGCGAAGGCGGAGACGAGGATCGCGTGGCCGGAGGTGGCCGCGGCCAGCTCGACCGAGGCCGCGTGGTCGAGTTTCCCGCCCGACTTCGCGCGCTCCTCGCGCTCGCGCTTCACGTAGAACAGCGAGTAGTCGACGCCGACCGCCATGCCCATCAACAGGATGATGTTGTTGACCATGCCGACGTCGGGGAAGACGTGCGAGGCCAGCGCGGACAGGCCGATCGCCGCCACGATCGAGGAGATGGCGAGGATCAGCGGCACGCTCGCCGCGACGAGGACGCCGAAGGCGATCAGCAGGATCACCAGCGTCACCGGGGCGGTGAGCAACTCGGCCAGCACCAGGTCCTGGGCGACCTGGTCGAAGATCCCGCTGTCGATGGTGACGCCACCGGTCTGCTCGACCCTGAGGGACCGGTACGCGGACTGGGTGGCGGCGGTGGCGTCCAGGAGGGGCGTGATGTGCTCGACCGCCGACTGCGGGTCGGCGCGCATGGTGACCATGACGAGAAGGGCCCGGCCGTCCGGCGACGGGATGGGGGGACCGACCTCGGCGACCTCGGTCAGCGCGTCCATGCGCCGCGTGACGTCCTGCGCGGCGGCGTCGGCCGTGGCCTTGTCCAGGGTGCCGGTCCGTGCGGTGATCAGCACGTTCTCGACCGGCGGGTTGGGGAAGCCGCCGGTGGCGATGATCTCCTGCGTCCGGCCCGACTCTCCCGTCCAGAAGTCGGAGTCGACGGTCCCCTGGGTGCCCGCGAGCGAACCCGCGGTGATGCCGATCGCTACGAAGAGGATCCATCCGACGATGGCCCGCCAGGGATGCGTCGCACTCCACCTGGCCATATGTACCGCGAACCGTGCCACGTCGGTCATTCCCCCTTGGTCGTCGGGCTGCTTGCCCCGCCGAACTATACCAATGTCTTATACGTTTGTACATCAAATGCCGGGGGGTGTGGCAACCCCTGGAGAACGGCACGCCGCGAGGAGGGCACCCCGGATATCTCCCGGCCGGATTGAGCGGAAACATATTGAATTCTTTGCCGCCGATCGGCGATCACGATGTGTCACCGCCGCGCCCGCACCGCGCTACTCGCGCGTTTAGGGGGACGATAAGGGGCGTTAAGGGGTGAGGGGGTGAGCAGCCCGGCCGGTAACGTACGCCTGGAGAGAAGTGCGACAAACGCGAGGCGCCGAACCGCCGGCGACGCCCGCATTCGCGAACCTTTATATCGTCGGGTTGGAGAGATCCGTGCGTGTTTTGTTCACGACCTTCGCGGCAAGTACTCACCTGTACAACATGGTTCCGCTCGCATGGGCCCTGCGTGCCGCCGGCCACGAGGTATGCGTGGCCAGCCGGCCCAATATCCAGGCCGACATTCTCGCGGCGGGACTGACGGCCGTCTCCGTCGGCGACGAGATCGACATGGTCAATGACGCGAAAATGCTGGAACAACTCCCCGATGACGGCACCCCTTACCGGATGGGTTACGACATCGCCGAGCTCCGGCCGGAGAAATTGACACTCGAATACGTCAGGGACACACTCGGCCTGTATTCCAGTTTCATTTCCGAGTACCAGGCGAACCAGGCGATGCTGGACGACCTCGTCCGCTTCGCGCGGTCCTGGAAGCCGGATCTGGTGATCTGGGACGCCCTGACCTACGTCGGCCCCGTCGCCGCCAGGGTCACCGGCGCGGCCCACGCCCGGATGCTGTTTGGGATGGACCACTTCGCCAGGATGCGCGAGCTGTTCCACCGGCTCCGCGCCCAGAACCCCGACGGGCCGCAGAACGACCCGATGGGCGACTGGCTCGCCGGAAGACTCGCCCCGTTCGGGCACGAGTTCGGCGAGGAGATGGTGACCGGCCAGCTCACCATCGATCCGCTGCCCTCCTGGATGCGGATCTCGGGCGACCTGCCCGTCCTCCCCGTGCGTTTCGTGCCCTACAACGGGCCCTCGACCATCCCGGACTGGCTGGCCGAACCTCCCCGCGCGCCGAGGGTGTGCCTGACCTTCGGGGTCACGGCCCGCAACGTCGGCCTGCACCACATGCGGATCGACGAACTGCTCCAGGCGGTGGCCGGGCTCGACGTCGAGGTGATCGCGACCCTGAACGCCGAGCAGCTCGAAAGCGTCTCCTCCGTTCCGGACAACGTCCACGTGCACGACTTCGTGCCGCTCAACGCGCTGCTGCCCAGCTGCTCGGCCGTCGTGCACCACCTGGGCGCCAGCACGATGGGCACCGCCATCGTCCACGGCGTGCCGCAGCTGCTGGTCCCCGGCAACCTGTGGGGCGAGCCTCAGATGGCGCGCCTCCTGGAGGAGCATGGCGCCGCGCTGTTCATCGCGCCGGAGGAACTCTCCCCCGAGACGCTGACGTCGAACCTGGCCCGGCTGCTGGACGACCCGTCGTTCACGGAGGGCGCGGCGCAGATCCAGAAGGAGATGCTGACCAGACCCAGCCCGGGAGACGTCGTGTCGACGCTGGAACAGCTGGTCGTCAGGCACGCGACCACAGGAGGGTGATGTCGATGGGAGACGAGACCAAACTTCTCGACTACCTCAAACGTGCCACCGCCGACCTGCGGGAGGCCCGCCGCCGCCTGGCGGAGGCCGAGCAGCGCGAGCGTGAACCCATCGCGATCATCGGGATGGGGTGCCGGTTCCCCGGCGGGGTGACCTCGCCGGAGGAGTTGTGGCGGCTGGTGGCCGGGGGTGGCGACGCCATCTCGGACTTTCCTGCCGACCGGGGCTGGGACCCCGATCTCTACGACCCGGACCCGGAACGCACCGGCAGGTCCTACACCCGGCAGGGCGGGTTCCTGCACGACGCGGCGGAGTTCGACCCCGCGTTCTTCGGGATCAGTCCGCGCGAGGCACTGGCGATGGATCCGCAGCAGCGGCTACTGCTGGAAACCTCGTGGGAGGCGTTCGAGAACGCGGGCATCGTCCCGGGCACGCTGCGCGGCGGCGACACCGGGGTGTTCGCCGGGGTGATGTACCACGACTACGCCTCCCGCGTCGGCGACGTCCCCCCCGAACTCGACGGTTACGTCGGCGGCGGCAGCGCGGGCAGCGTCGTCTCCGGGCGGGTGGCCTACACCTTCGGTTTGGAGGGTCCGGCGGTGACGGTGGACACCGCCTGTTCCTCCTCGCTGGTGGCGTTGCATCTGGCGGTTCGGTCGCTGCGCGGTGAGGAGTGCTCGCTGGCGCTGGCCGGTGGCGTGACCGTGATGGCGCTGCCGGACAGTTTCGTGATGTTCTCCCGCCAGCGCGGCCTCTCTCCCGACGGCCGGTGCAAGGCGTTCTCCTCGTCGGCCGACGGTACGGGCTGGGCCGAGGGGGCGGGTGTCCTGCTGCTGGAGCGGTTGTCGGACGCTCGTCGTCATGGGCATCGGGTGCTGGCGGTGATCCGGGGCAGCGCGGTCAACCAGGACGGCGCCAGCAGTGCGATGACCGCGCCGAACGGCCCCTCCCAGGAACGTGTCATCCGGGCGGCCCTCGCGGACGCGGGTCTGGGTTCCGCCGATGTGGACGTGGTGGAGGGGCACGGTACCGGGACGGCCCTGGGTGATCCGATCGAGGCGCAGGCGTTGTTGGCCACCTATGGTCAGGGTCGGTCGGTTCCGTTGTGGTTGGGGTCGGTGAAGTCGAATTTGGGTCATACGCAGGCCGCTGCGGGGGTGGCGGGTGTGATCAAGGTGGTGATGGCGATGCGGCATGGGGTGATGCCGAGGTCGTTGCATGTGGATGAGCCGTCGTCGCATGTGGACTGGTCGTCGGGTGCGGTGGAGCTGTTGGCGGAGTCCCGGCCGTGGCCGGTGGGGGAGGGGCCTCGTCGGGCGGGGGTGTCGTCGTTTGGGATCAGTGGGACGAACGCGCACGTGATCGTGGAAGGGGTGGTGGAGGAGCCGGTCGTTCCGGTGGTGGAGCGAGCGATGCCGGTGGTGCCGTGGGTGGTGTCGGCCAAGTCGGCTGAGGGGTTGGGTGCGCAGGTTACGAGGTTGGCGTCGTGGTCGGGGGACGCGCTGGATGTGGGGTATTCGCTGGCGACGACCCGGACGGTTTTGGATCATCGTGCGGTGGTGGTGGGTGGGGGGTTGGTGAGTGGGTCGGTCGCGGGGGGTCGTTGTGCGGTGCTGTTCTCGGGTCAGGGGGCGCAGCGGGCTGGGATGGGGTCGGGGTTGTATGCGGCGTTCCCGGTGTTCGCCGAGGCCTTCGACGCCGCGTGTCCGGCGCCGGTCAAGGAGGTGGTGTTCGGGGGTTCGGAGCTGATCGATCAGACGATGTACGCCCAGCGGGGGTTGTTCGCCTTCGAGGTCGCTCTCTTCCGCCTTCTCCAATCGTGGGGGGTGACTCCCGACTTCGTCGGTGGGCACTCCGTAGGAGAGGTCGCTGCTGCTCACGTGGCCGGGGTGTGGTCGTTGGAAGACGCGTGCCGGGTGGTGGAGGCACGTGGCCGGTTGATGCAGGCCCTGCCCCCCGGTGGAGCGATGGCCGCAGTAGCGGCCTCGGAAGCGGATGTCGTCCCGTATCTGAATGAGCGGGTCGGGTTGGCGGCGGTCAACGGCCTGGCGTCGGTGGTGGTCTCCGGTGACGAGGACGCGGTCGAGGCGCTGCTGGACCAGTTGGACGGGACGAGGGTTAAGCGGTTGCGGGTCTCGCACGCTTTTCATTCGGCGCGGATGGATCCGATGCTGGACGACTTCCGCACGGTCCTGGAGTCGGTGGTGTGGAATCGGTCGCACATCCCGCTGGTGTCGACGTTGACCGGCCGTCTCGCCGACCCCGACGAGGTTACGTCCGCCGAGTACTGGGTGCGGCAGGTGCGTGAGCCCGTCCGATTCGGGGATGCGGTGCGCACCTTGGAGGCCGAAGGCGTCACCACTCTCCTCGAAGCCGGACCGAGCCCGGCCCTGTCGGCGATGGAGACCCAGAGCGCCGTGTTCGCCCCTCTGGCGCGTAAGGAGCACGACGAGGTCGAGGCCGTGATCTGCGGACTGGGCCAGGCGTGGACCCGGGGTGTGGCGGTCGATTGGCCGACGTTCTTCACTGGGTCCGGTGCTCAGCGGATCGACCTGCCGACCTACCCCTTCCAACGACAGCGCTACTGGCTGCGGAGTGACACGTCCTCGGCCCCCTCGTTCGGGCACCCCCTCTTCGACGCCATGGTGCCGCTGGCGGGCTCCGGCGGGGTGACGCTCACCGGGCGGTTGTCCGTGGAGACGCAGCCCTGGCTGGCCGACCACCGGGTGATGGGCGCGGTGATGTTCCCCGGCACCGGGTTCGTCGAACTGGCGATCCGCGCGGGTGACGAGGTGGGCTGCCCCACCCTGGCCGAGCTGACCCTGGCCGCGCCGCTCGTCCTGCCCGAGGACGGCGACATTCACCTGCAGGTCACGGTGGAGGCGGCGGACCAGGCGGGCAACCGGCAGGTGGCGGTGTACTCCCGTGCGGACGACGTCTCGCCGGAGGCGCCCTGGACGCGGCACGCCGGAGGGACACTGACCCCGGCCCCGGCCCCGATCCCGGCCGACCTGAGCGTCTGGCCCCCGCCCGCCGCCGTGCCCGTCCCGCTCGACGCGCTGTACGAGCGGCTGGCCGGGCACGGCTACGCCTACGGACCCGTGTTCCAGGGGCTGCGGGCGGCGTGGCGGCGCGGTGCGGAGCTCTTCGCCGAGGTCGAGCTCCCCGGCCACGCGGCGGCGGACGCGGCACGGTTCGGACTGCACCCGGCACTGCTGGACGCGGCACTGCACGCCACCCTCCTCGACGAGGGCGGGCGGCGGGCGGCGGGGGAGACCTGGATTCCCTTCGTCTGGACGGACGTCTCGCTGCACGCGGTGGGGGCGTCGTCGGTGCGGGTGAGGCTCGTGCCGTCGGGACCCGACGCGACGACGGCGTACCTGGCCGACGTCACGGGAGCACCGGTCGCGACGGTGGAGTCGGTCCTCGCCCGCCGGGTGTCCGCGGAGCAGGTCACCGCCGCCCGGACGCGGCGCAAGGAGTCGCTGTTCCGGCTGGACTGGGTGACGCCACCCCCTCCGGCCACGCTCCTCGCCCAGGACACCTGGGCCGTCGTCGGACCGCGGGCCGGTGCCCTGCCGGGGATGACCCACCATCCCGACATGGCGTCGCTGACGGCGATGGTCGACGGCGGCGGGTTCCCGCCCGGCGTGGTGATCCTGTCCCGCGTCCCCGGCGACGACGGTCCGGTGACCGTACGGCTGCGGGAATCGGTCAACCGGGTCATGGGCCTGGTGCGGTCCTGGCTGGCCGACGAGCGGTGGTCGACGTCGCGGCTGGTCGTCGTGACCAGGGGCGCGGTGGCCGCGATACCGGGCGAGGGCGTCACCGACCTCGCGGACGCCGCCCTGTGGGGCCTGGTGCGAGCGGCAGAGGCGGAGAACCCGGGCAGGCTCGTGCTGGTCGACCTGGACGGGCAGGAGTCCTCGGAACGGGCGATCACCGCCGCCGTCGCCGGAGGCGAACCCGAGACGGCCATCCGGAAAGGCGAGCTGCACGTGCCCCGCCTGTCCTGGATCGTCGACGACGGCGCGGGAGCGGGCGACCGCTGGGACACGGGCGGAACGGTTCTGATCACCGGCGGGACCGGTGGCCTCGGTTCGCTGGTCGCCCGCCATCTCGTCGTCAAGCACGGCGTACGGTCGCTGCTGCTGACGAGCAGGCGCGGCCCGGACGCGCCGGGCGCGCGCGAACTGCGGGAGGAACTCACCCTGCTGGGCGCGGACGTCAGGATCGCGGTGTGCGACGTGTCCGATCGAGGCGCCGTCCGCGACCTGCTGGCGACCATCGCGCCGGATCGGCCGCTGACCTCCGTGATCCACACGGCGGGCGTCGTCGACAACGGTGTCTTCGGCGCGCTCACCGAGACGCAGGTGGACACGGTGCTGCGGGCGAAGGCGGACGCGGCCTGGCACCTGCACGAGCTGACCGAGGGCATGAACCTGTCCGCGTTCGTGCTGTTCTCCTCGGCCGCCGGGCTGGTGCTCGGCGCGGGCCAGGCCAACTACGCCGCGGCGAACACCTTCCTCGACGGGATCGCCGAGTACCGCAGGTCGCGGGGTCTGACCGCCACGTCCCTCGCCTGGGGGCCGTGGGCGAGCGAGAGCGGGATGAGCGCGTACCTGGACGAGGGGGGACTGCGCCGCCTGCGAAGACTCGGCGTACCCGCGATGTCCGAGGAGGAGGGGCTCGCCCTCTTCGACATGGCGCTGGACCTGGAGGAGGACGCCACCGTCGTGCCGATGCGGCTGGACGTCGAGACGTTGCGCTCCCGGCCCGACGGGATCCCGGCGATCCTGAGCGGTCTCGTCCGCGAGCCCGTACGGCGAGCCGCTCCGGCCACCGGCGGGAACGCGGGCGGCACCGACCTGCGAGGACGGCTCGCCACCCTGCCCGAGCAGGAACGCGACCACCTCCTCCTCGAACTCGTCCGCACCCAGGTGGCGGCGACCCTGGGACACGGCGGGCCGGACTCGATCGCCCCCGACCGCGCGTTCCAGGAGCTCGGCTTCGACTCGCTGCTCGCGGTCGAGCTGCGCAACACCCTGGCCTCGGCCACCGGCCTGCGCCTGCCCGCCACGCTGGTCTTCGACAGCCCCAACGCCGCGGCGCTCGCCCGCTACCTCGGGCAGGAGATCGCACCGGCGGACGCGGACGCGGCCACCCCGGTCCTCGCCGTGGTCGACCAGCTGGAGTCGGTGCTCTCGGCCGCGGACCTCAACGGCTCGCATCCCCGGATCACCGCGCGCCTCGAGGCGCTGTTGCGCAAGTGGCGCGAACGGCACAGCGACGCCGAGCCCGAGACGGTGGAGGACGGCTACGACGCCGTCAGTGACGAGGAGCTCTTCCTGGCCCTCGACACCGAGCTCGGCACCCCCTGAACGAGCCACGTACTACTCGCGGAGTTGGTGCACAGCCGATGGCCGATGACGACAAGGTCGACAAGCTTCGGGACTACCTCAAGCGCGCCACCGCGGACCTGCGGCAGACGCGCAGGCGGCTGCGGGAGATGGAGGACCGCTCCGCCGAGCCGATCGCGATCGTGGGCATGGCCTGCCGGTACCCGGGCGGGGTGCGCTCGCCCGCCGACCTGTGGCGGCTGGTCGACGAGGGCGGGGACGCCATCGGAGACTTCCCCCGGGATCGCGGGTGGGACGTCGCCGGACTCTACGACCCCGAGCCGGACCGGCCGGGCAAGATCTACGTCCGCGAGGGCGGGTTCCTGTACGACGCCGGGGAGTTCGACGCGGGTTTCTTCTCGATCTCGCCGCGCGAGGCGGCCGGGATCGACCCGCAGCAGCGGCTGCTGCTGGAGGTGTCGTGGGAGGCGCTGGAGGGCGCCGGGATGATCGCCGCCGCGCGCGGCAGCATGACCGGCGTGTTCGCGGGCGTGATGTACCACGACTACGCGGGGAGCACCGGCGCGGGCAGCCTGGTCTCCGGCCGGGTGGCCTACAGCCTCGGACTGGTCGGGCCCGCGGTGTCGGTGGACACCGCCTGCTCCTCCTCGCTCGTCGCCCTGCACCTCGCCTGCCAGTCGCTGCGCCTGGGCGAGTGCTCCCTGGCCCTGGCCGGTGGCGCCACCGTCATGGCGACCCCGGACATGTTCGTGGAGTTCTCCCGGCAGCGGGGCCTGTCGAAGGACGGGAGGTGCCGCTCGTTCTCCGGTGACGCCGACGGGGTCGGCTGGTCGGAGGGCGTGGGGGTGCTGGTGCTCGAACGGCTCTCCGAGGCCCTGCGGAACGGGCACGAGGTCCTCGCCCTCGTCCGTGGCTCCGCGGTGAACTCCGACGGGGCCTCCAACGGCCTGATGGCGCCGAACGGCCCCTCGCAGCGGCGTGTCATCGAGCAGGCGCTGGCCAACGCCAGGGTGACTCCCGACGAGGTCGACGCGGTCGAGGCGCACGGTACGGGCACCACGCTGGGCGACCCGATCGAGGCGCAGGCGCTGCTCGCCACCTACGGCCGGGACCGGCCCGCGGACCGGCCGCTGCGCCTGGGGTCGATCAAGTCGAACATCGGGCACCCGCAGGCGTCGGCCGGGGTCGCCGGGGTGATCAAGATGGTGCAGGCGATGCGGCACGGCACGCTGCCCCGGACGCTGCACGTGGCGGAGCCGACCCCGAAGGTGGACTGGGCGGCCGGGGCGGTCGAACTCCTCACCGAGCCGATGCCCTGGGCGGAGAACGGCCATCCCCGCCGCGCGGGCGTGTCGTCCTTCGGGGCCAGCGGCACGAACGTCCACGTCATCCTCGAACAGGCGCCCGCCGAGGACCGCGAGGAGCGTGAGGACGGCGCCGCCCGCCCCGGCGTCCTGCTGTGGCCGCTGTCCGGGCGCTCCGAGGCGGCGCTCCGCGCGCAGTCCGCGCGGCTGCTCTCCCACCTGGACGAGCGTCCCGGGCTCGACCCCGCCGACGTGGCCCTGTCCCTGGCGGTGAGCAGGGTGCCGTTCGAGCACCGGGCCGTGGTCGTCGGCCGGGACCGTGCCGGGCTGCTGGCCGGGGTCGGCGAGGTGGCGGCGGGCGAGACCGGCGCGGACGTCGTCACCGGAACGGCGAACCTGAGCGGGAAGACGGTCTTCGTGTTCCCGGGGCAGGGCTCGCAGTGGGTGGGCATGGCCGTCGGGATGCTGGACGCGTCGCCGGTGTTCGCCGAGCGGATCGCCGCGTGCGAGCGCGCCCTGGCGCCCTTCGTGGACTGGAGGCTCACCGACGTCCTGCGGGACCCCGATCCCCGGACGCTGGAACGGGTGGACGTGGTGCAGCCGGTGCTGTGGGCCGTCATGGTCTCGCTCGCCGAGGAGTGGCGGTCGCGCGGCATCGGGCCGGACGCGGTGGTCGGGCATTCGCAGGGCGAGATCGCCGCCGCCTGCGTGGCCGGGCTGCTGGAGATCGAGGACGGCGCCAGGATCGTCGCGCTGCGCTCCAGGGCCATCCGCGAGTCGCTCGCCGGGTCCGGCGGCATGGCCTCGGTGGCCCTGCCCGCCGAGGAGGCGGGCAAGCGGCTCACGCGCTGGGCCGGTGACCTCTCCATCGCCGCGATCAACGGCCCCGGCTCCGTGGTGCTGTCCGGAGCCTCGGACGCGCTCGACGAGCTGCTGGCCGAACTCGCCGAGGAGGGCGTACGCGTCAAGCGGGTGCCGGTCGACTACGCGTCCCACTCGGCGCTGGTGGAGCCCCTGGAGGAGAGGCTGCGGCGGGAGCTCGCGCCGGTGAGCCCGAGGGCGGGCACGGTACCGATGATCTCCACGGTGACCGGTGACTGGATCCGGCCCGCCGATCTGGAGGCCGGGTACTGGTACACCAACCTGCGGCGGACCGTCGAGTTCGAGGCGGCCGTGCGCAACCTGGCCGGTACGGATCACGTGGCGTTCGTGGAGATCAGCCCGAACCCGGTGCTCACCATGGGGCTGCAGGAGACGCTCGACGACCTCGGACGCGAGGCGGTGGTGACCGGCAGCCTGCGCCGCGACGACGGCGGTCCCGACCGCCTGCTGAGGTCGGTGGCGGAACTGCACGTCCGTGGCGTGAGCCCCGACTGGTCCGGCATGTACGGCGGAGCCCGCCGGGTCGGGTTGCCCACGTACGCCTTCCAGACTCGGCGGTACTGGGCGCGGAACGTCGTCCGGGCCGCGAACCCCCTGCCGGACGAGGACTTCTGGGCGCGGGTGGCCGACGGCGACGGCCCCGCGCTCGCCAGGACCCTGGGGGTCGAGCCCGCCGAGGTGGAGGGCGTGCTCCCGGCCCTGTCCTCCTGGTGGAACCGTGCCAGGGACGAGTCCGTGGTGACCGGCTGGCGCTACCGCGCGGAGTGGCGGCCGGTGGCCGACGCGTCCGGGCCCCTGGTGGGGATCTGGCTCGTCGTCGTCCCCGCCGGGTTCTCCGAACCCTTCCTGATGGAGGGGCTCGCCGCCTCCGGTGCCCGGATCGTGCCGGTCGAGGTGGCCGACGACGCGCCCGCGGAGGCGGTCACCGGCCTGCTCCGCGGAAAGCTCGAAGCACTCGAAGGGCTCGGCGGCGAGGCCGTCGCCGGGGTGCTCTCCCTGCTCGCGCTCGACGGCCGCGAGCACCCCCGGCACCCGGAACTGTCCCGTGGCGTCGTCGCCACCGTGACCCTGGTCCGGGCGCTCGGCGCGGTCGGACCGACCGGCCGCCTCTGGTGCGCGACGAGGAACGCGACACCGGTCCCGGACGGCGCGGAGCCGGTGAACCCGGCGCAGGCCGTGGTGACGGGCCTGGGCACGGTGCTCGCCCTGGACGCCCCCGGCACGTGGGGCGGCACCGTCGACCTGCCGACGGTCGTGGACCAGCCGGTCGCCCGCCGGGTGGCGGGACTGCTGGCCGGGGGGAACGACAGGGACGGCCAAGGCGGCGAGGACGGCGAGGACAGGGTCGCCGTCCGGTCCTCGGGGACGTTCGCCCTCCGCCTGGTGCGGGCCCCGCTGCCCGGGAACGGCACGGGCGGCACCTGGCGGCCACGCGGGACCGTGCTGGTCACCGGGGGCACCGGCGGGGTCGGTTCGCGGGTGGCGCGCCGGCTGGCGGAGAACGGGGCCGGACACCTGCTGCTGACCAGCAGGCGCGGCCTCGCGGCCGAGGGCGCTGCCGAGCTGGCCGCCGAGCTGTCCGAACTGGGGGCGAGGGTCACCGTCGCGGCGTGCGACGTCGCGGACAGGGACGCGCTGAGCCGTCTGCTGGACTCCCTGCCCGCGTCCGACGCGGTGACCGCCGTGGTGCACGCGGCCGGGATCCTGCCCGAGCCGAAGCCGCTCGCCGCGATGGAGCCGGAGGAGTTCGCCGACGCGGTCCGCGCCAAGATCGCGGGTGCCCGGCACCTCGACGAGCTGCTGGCCGGGCACCCGCTGGACGCCTTCGTGCTCTTCTCCTCCGGCGCCGCCGTCTGGGGATCGGCGGGACAGGCGGCGTACGGCGGAGCCAATGCCTTCCTGGACGCGCTCGCCTCCCGGCGCCGGGCCGGGGGACAGGTCGCGACGTCGATCGCGTGGGGTTCCTGGGGCGGGGGCGGGATGGTGGACGAGGCCGCGGGGGCGCACCTGCGGCGACTCGGCATCCGCGAGATGGACCCGGACCTGGCCCTGACCGCGCTCGCCCAGGCGCTCGACCGCGACGAGAGCCACCTGGTGGTCACCGACACCGACTGGACGCGCTTCGTCCCGCCGTACACCCTCGGCAGGCCGCGCCCCCTCCTGCGGGACCTGCCCGAGGCGCTCGCCGTACTGGCCGAGGCGTCCGGGACGGACGACGAGCCGGGCGGCGGGTCACCCCTGGCCGAACGGCTCGCCGGACTGACCTCGGCCGAGCGGCAGCGGGCGCTGCTGAACCTGGTCCGTACCCAGATCGCCGCCCTCCTCGGCTACGGGAGCGACGACATCGACCCGGGACGGGCGTTCAAGGACCTCGGCTTCGACTCGGTGGCCGCGGTCGACCTCCGCAACCGGCTGAACAGGGCGGCGGGCGTCAAGCTGCCCGCGACCGTGGTGTTCGACTACGCCACGCCCGCCGCGCTGGCGGAGCACCTCGGAACCCTGCTCTCCTCCGGCGACGTGGTGGAGCTGCCGATCCTGGCCCAGCTCGACCGGCTGGAGGCGGCGGTCGCCGACCGCTCACGCGCGGAGATCGAGGGCGACAGGGTGGCCGAGCGGCTGAGGGCGCTGCTGCTCAGGCTGGCCGGCCAGGACGCGGGCACGACCGCTGCCAGCGTGGCCGACCAGCTCGAATCCGCCTCCGCGGACGACGTTTTCGACTTCATCGACAAGGAACTCGGCATCACCTGAGGCTTCGGGTGGAAATGGGCGGGGCTGGACATGGCGAACGAGGACAAGCTGCTTGACTACCTCAAGAAGGTGACGGCCGATCTCCACCAGGCCCGCGAACGGCTGCGTCAGGTGGACAGGGGCGAGCAGGAACCGATCGCCATCGTCTCGATCGGCTGCCGGTACCCCGGTGGCGTGCGCTCGCCCGAGGACCTGTGGCGGCTGGTCGACGAGGGACGGGACGCGGTCGGGCGTTTCCCCGCCGACCGAGGCTGGGCACTCGGCGACGTCATCGGGGACGAGTACGCCCACGAGGGCGGATTCGTGCACGACGCGCCCGACTTCGACGCGCGGTTCTTCGGGATCTCCCCGCGCGAGGCGGTCACCATGGACCCGCAGCAGCGGCTGGTGCTGGAGGTGTGCTGGGAGGCGCTCGAACGGGCGGGCCTCGTGCCCGAGTCCCTGCGCGGCACCTCACTCGGCGTCTTCGTCGGCAGCGGCGGCCAGGACTACTCCACCCTGCTGGCCGCCGCCCCGGAGACCGCCGCCGCGTACCTGAGCACGGCCAGCTCGGGAGGTGTGATCTCGGGCCGGGTCTCCTACACGTTCGGCTTCGAGGGACCCGCCGTCACCATCGACACGGCCTGTTCCTCCTCGCTGGTGGCACTCCACGTGGCCTGCCAGTCGCTGCGGCAGGGGGAGTGCTCCATGGCGCTGGCCGGTGGGGTGAACATCATGTCGACGCCCGCGCCGTTCCTGGCGTTCAGCAAGCAGAGCGGGCTCGCCGTGGACGGCCGGTGCAAGGCGTTCTCCGACTCCGCGGACGGCACGGGCTGGGCGGAGGGCGCGGGAATGGTCCTGCTGGAGCGGCTGTCCGACGCCCGCCGCAACGGCCACCGGGTGCTGGCGGTGATCCGGGGCAGCGCGGTCAACCAGGACGGCGCGTCCAACGGCCTGACCGCGCCGAACGGCCTGTCGCAGCAACGCGTCATCTGGCAGGCGCTGGCGAACGCGGGGGTGACCGCCGACCAGGTGGACGTGGTGGAGGGACACGGCACGGGGACGACACTCGGCGACCCGATCGAGGCGCAGGCACTGCTGGCGACGTACGGGCAGGGCCGGACCGGCCCGCTGTGGCTGGGGTCGGTGAAGTCGAACATCGGGCACGCGCAGGCCGCCGCCGGGATCAGCGGCGTGATCAAGATGGTGCAGGCGCTGCGGCACGCGTCACTGCCGAAGACGTTGCACGTCACCGAGCCGTCGTCGCACGTGGACTGGTCGGCGGGGTCCGTCCGGCTGCTCACCGAGGCGCTGCCGTGGCCGGGGCTCGATCGGCCGCGCCGGGCGGGAGTCTCCTCCTTTGGCGTCAGCGGGACGAACGCGCACATGATCCTTGAGGAGGCGCCCCCGATCGAGGGAGGGGCCCCCGAGGCACGGCGACGACCGGTGGGCGGCGTGGTCGTGCCGCTGTCGGGACGCGGGCCGGAGGCGCTGCGGGCCCAGGCGACGGGCGTCTCCTCGCTGCTGGCGGCCGGGGCCGACCTCGTGGACGTCGGGTACTCGCTGGCGACGACCCGGACCGCTTTCGAGAACCGGGCCGTGGTGGTGGCCCGGGACGAGGCCACGGCGACCACAGGTCTGGACGCGGTGGCCGAGGAGGGTACGGATCAGGGACCGGTCGCGGGTGGGTTGTGCGCGGTGCTGTTCTCGGGTCAGGGGGCGCAGCGGCCCGGGATGGGAGCGGGGTTGTATGCGGCGTTCCCGGTGTTCGCCGAAGCCTTCGACGCGGCCTGCCCGGAAGCGGTGAGGGAGGTGGTGTTCGGTGGTTCGGAGCTGATCGATCAGACGGTGTACGCCCAGCGGGGGTTGTTCGCGTTCGAGGTGGCGTTGTTCCGGTTGGTGGAGTCGTGGGGGGTGGTTCCGGATTTCGTCGGGGGTCATTCGGTGGGGGAGATCGCGGCTGCTCATGTGGCGGGGGTGTGGTCGTTGGAAGATGCCTGCCGGGTGGTGGAGGCACGTGGCCGGTTGATGCAGGCTCTTCCCGCTGGTGGGGCGATGGCGGCGGTGGCGGCCTCGGAAGCGGATGTCGTCCCGTGTTTAAGTGAGCGGGTTGGGTTGGCGGCGGTGAACGGTCCGGCGTCGGTGGTGGTCTCTGGTGACGAGGACGCGGTCGAGGCGCTGCTGGACCAGTTGGACGGGGTCAGAGCCAAACGGCTACGGGTCTCGCACGCTTTCCATTCGGCGCGGATGGATCCGATGCTGGACGACTTCCGTACGGTGCTGGAGTCGGTGGTGTGGAACCGGCCGCGCATCCCGCTGGTGTCGACGTTGACCGGTGCGCTCGCCGACCCCGACGAGATCGCGTCCGCCGAGTACTGGGTGCGGCAGGTGCGTGAGCCGGTCCGGTTCGGCGACGCGGTGCGCACCCTGGAGGCCGAGGGGGTGAAGACGTTCGTCGAAGCCGGGCCGAGTGCCGCGTTGTCGGCGATGGGTGCGCGGGACGGTGTGTTCGTCCCGTTGGCGCGTAAGGAGCACGATGAGGTCGAGGCCGTGGTCCGTGGGGTGGGTCAGGCGTGGATCCGGGGTGTGGCGGTCGACTGGTCGATGTTGTTCACCGGGTCCGGTGCTGAGCGGATCGACCTGCCGACCTATCCCTTTCAGCGGAGGCGTTATTGGTTGGAGGGGGGTGTTGGTTCGGGTGATGTGGGGTTGTTGGGGGTGAGTGCGGCTGGTCATCCTTTGCTGGCGGCGGCGGTGGTGTTGGCCGATTCGCAGGGGGTGGTGTTGACGGGGCGGTTGTCGGTGGAGACGCAACCCTGGTTGGCCGACCACCGGGTGATGGGGGCGGTGATCTTCCCCGGCACCGGCTTCGTCGAGCTCGCCGTGCGGGCGGGCGACCAGGTGGGCTGTTCGAACGTGGAGGAGCTCACGCTGGAGAGTCCGCTGGTGCTTCCCGAGCGGGGCGGCGTGACGGTTCAGGTGACGGTCGGCGAGCCGGACGAGACCGGCAGGAGAACGCTGTCCGTGCACAGCAGGGCCGAGCACCTCGGGCCGGACTCTCCCTGGACCCGGCACGCCACCGGCCTGCTCGGCACGGTGATCCGGTCGTCCTCCTTCGACCTGCGCAGCTGGCCGCCCGCCGGTGCCGAGCCGATCGACGTCGACGGCGTCTACGAGCGGCTCGCCGACAGCGGGCTTGTCTACGGGCCGGTCTTCACCGGGCTGCGGGCGGCCTGGCGCAGCGGGGACGAGGTGTTCGCCGAGGTGAGCCTGCCCGAGGTCGCGACGGCCGACGCGGCGCGGTTCGGGCTGCACCCCGCGCTGTTCGACGCGAGCCTGCACGTGCTGGGCATGGCGGGAATCGCCGAGGACCCCGTACGGGATGAGGAGAGCGGGGCCTGGCTGCCGTTCTCGTGGTCCGGCGTCACGTTGTACGCCGGTGGCGCGTCGACGGTGCGGGTGCGCCTGGTGCGGGACGCGGCCGGCAGGGCGGTGGCGATGCGGATCGCCGACGGCGCGGGCGCACCGGTCGCCGTGGTGGACGCGCTGGTGACCCGGCCGCTGCCCGACGCCCGTTCCGCCTCCGGGCAGTCCGTCTCCGGGCCATCCGGCTCGCTCTACCGGCTGGCCTGGCAGCGACTCGACGCCCCGGCGCCCGATCTGACGGACATGGTGGTGGTCGAGTGCGACGGCGGTGACGACGCGCGGGCGGTGCGGGCCGCCGCCTGCCGGGCGCTGGCCGTACTGCGGTCCTGGCTCACCGACGACCGCGCCGCCACGTCGACGCTGGTCATGCTCACGCGGGGCGCGATGGCGGTGAGCGGTGACGAGAAGGTGGACGTGGCCGCCGCGACGGTGTGGGGACTCGTGCGGTCCGCGCAGGTGGAGAACCCGTCCAGGATCGTGCTGGTCGACACCGACCGGGAAACCGCCGACATCGCCCGCCTCCTCCCCTCGGTGCTCGCCACCGGTGAACCCCAGGTGGCGGTACGTGGCGGGGTGCTCCACGCCCCGCGCCTGGCCAGGGCACGGGCGGAGGACGGCTCCCCGCCGAACGCGTTCGACGGCGCGGGCACCGTCCTGGTCACGGGGGCCACGGGCTTCCTCGGCGGCCTGGTCGCCAGACATCTCGTCACCGGGCACGGAGTCCGGAACCTCCTGCTGGTCAGCCGGTCCGCGACCGACACCGGACTGGTCGCGGAACTGACCGGTCTCGGGGCCACCGTCGAGCTGAGAGCCTGCGACGTGGCCGACAGGGACGCGCTGGCGGCCCTGCTCGAAACGATTCCCGCGAAACGACCGCTGACCGGCGTGGTGCACGTCGCCGGGGTGCTGGACGACGGGACCATCGCCTCGCTGACGGAGGAACGCCTGGACACGGTGTTCCGGCCGAAGGTCGACGCCGCGCTGAACCTGCACGAGCTGACCAGGGACCTCGACCTGACCGCGTTCGTACTGTTCTCCTCCATCGCCGGAGTGTTCGGGAACGCGGGGCAGGGCAACTACGCCGCCGCGAACGCTTGCCTCGACGCCGTCGCGGCCCGTCGGCGAGCCGACGGGCTGCCCGCCCTCTCGCTGGCGTGGGGGCTGTGGGGGCAGGAGTCGGGGATGTCCGAGACGTTGGTCCGGGCGGACCGCTCCCGCATTTCCCGCAACGGGGTGCTCCCCCTGTCCGAGGAGGAGGGGCTGGCGCTCTTCGACACCGCGATCGGGGTGGACGAGGCGACGGTGATCCCCGTCCGGCTGGACACCTCGGCACTGCGCGACGCCGGCACGTTGCCGCCGATCTTCCACGGGCTGTGGGGACCGGCGCGCCCGTCCGCCGATCCCGGCTCTCCGGCCGGTGGTCTCGCTGAGCGGGTACGCGCGATGACGGAGGACAAGAGCCTGGAGACGTTGCGTGACCTGGTGGTCGGCCAGGTCGCGGCGGTTCTCGGGTACGGCTCGCCCGGTGAGATCGACCAGGACCGCGCCTTCCAGGACCTCGGTTTCGACTCCCTGACCGCCGTGGAACTGCGTAACCGGCTGGGGACCGCCACCGGCCTGCGGCTGCCCGCGACCCTGGTGTTCGACCATCCGACTCCGGCCGCGCTGGCGCGCTTCCTGGGTGAGTTGATCCTGGGTGCGCCTTCCCCGGAGGCCACCCTCTCCGCGAGTTCCACGGTGAGTGCGGAGGAGCCGATCGCGATCGTGGGGATGGCCTGCCGCTATCCGGGCGGGGTGCGCTCGCCCGAGGACCTCTGGCGGCTGCTCGACCGGGGAGAGGACGCGATCTCCGGATTCCCGACCGATCGCGGCTGGAACCTCGGGGAGCTGTACGACCCGGAACGGAGCCGGCCGGGGACGAGCTACGTGCGGGAGGGCGGGTTCCTGCACGAGGCGGGGGAGTTCGATCCCGGGTTCTTCGGGATCAGCCCTCGCGAGGCGCTGATCGTCGATCCGCAGCAGCGGCTGCTCCTTGAGACGGCGTGGGAGGCCTTCGAACGGGCGGGGATCGACCCGGCCCTGCTGCGGGGCAGCTCGACCGGGGTGTTCGCCGGTCTGATGTACCACGACTACATCGGCAGCAGCAGTACCGGCGCCATCGCGTCCGGGCGGGTGGCCTACACCTTTGGTCTGGAGGGTCCGGCGGTGACGGTGGACACCGCCTGCTCCTCCTCACTGGTGGCGCTGCATCTGGCCGGTCAGTCGTTGCGCCAGGGGGAGTGCTCGCTCGCCCTGGCCGGTGGAGCGACGGTGATGGCGACACCGGAGACCTTCGTGGAGTTCAGCCGCCAGGGCGGACTGGCCGGGGACAGCCGGTGCAAGGCGTTCTCCTCGTCGGCCGACGGTACGGGCTGGGCCGAGGGCGCCGGGGTCCTGGTGCTGGAGCGGTTGTCGGACGCTCGTCGTAACGGGCACCGGGTGCTGGCGGTGGTTCGTGGTAGTGCGGTGAATCAGGATGGGGCGTCGAATGGGTTGACGGCTCCGAATGGTCCGGCGCAGCAGCGGGTGATTCGTCAGGCGTTGGCGAATGCTCGGGTGTCGGCGGATCAGGTGGATGTGGTGGAGGGGCACGGTACGGGGACGACGTTGGGTGATCCGATCGAGGCGCAGGCGTTGCTGGCGACGTACGGTCAGGGCCGGACCGTCCCTTTGTGGTTGGGGTCGGTGAAGTCGAATCTGGGTCATACGCAGGCCGCTGCGGGGGTGGCGGGTGTGATCAAGATGGTGATGGCGATGCGGCACGGGGTGATGCCGAAGACGCTGCACGTGGACGAGCCCTCACCGCACGTGGACTGGTCCTCGGGCGCGGTCGAGGTGTTGACCGAGGCCCGGCCGTGGCCGGAGCGCGAAGGGCCTCGTCGTGCGGGGGTGTCGTCGTTTGGGATCAGTGGGACGAACGCGCACGTGATCGTGGAGGGGGTGGTGGAGGAGCCGGTGGCTCGGGTGGTGGGGCGTGGGTTGCCGGTGGTGCCGTGGGTGGTGTCGGCCAAGTCGGCTGAGGGGTTGGGTGCGCAGGTCACGCGGTTGACGTCGTGGGCCGGGAACGCGCTGGACATCGGATACTCCCTGGCCACGACCCGGACCGTTCTGGATCACCGTGCGGTGATGGTGGGTGGGGGGTTGGTGAGTGGGTCGGTCGCGGGGGGTCGGTGTGCGGTGCTGTTCTCCGGCCAGGGAGCACAGCGGCCCGGGATGGGAGCGGAGCTGTATGCCGCGTTCCCGGTGTTCGCCGAAGCCTTCGACGCCGCCTGCCCTGCAGCGGTTAAGGAGGTGCTGTTCGGGGGTTCGGGGCTGATCGACCAGACGGTGTACGCCCAGCAGGGGCTGTTCGCCTTCGAGGTCGCCCTGTTCCGGTTGCTGGAGTCGTGGGGGGTGGTCCCGGACTTCGTCGGCGGACACTCCATAGGGGAGATCGCCGCTGCTCACGTAGCCGGGGTGTGGTCTTTGGAAGATGCCTGCCGGGTGGTGGAGGCACGCGGCCGGTTAATGCAGGCCCTGCCCCCCGGTGGGGCGATGGCCGCGGTAGCCGCCTCGGAAGCGGACATTGCCCCGTACCTGAATGAGCGGGTTGGGTTGGCGGCGGTCAATGGTCCGGCGTCGGTGGTGGTCTCCGGTGATGAGGACGCGGTCGAGGCGTTGCTGGATCAGTTGGACGGGATCAGGGCCAAACGGCTAAAGGTTTCGCACGCTTTCCATTCGGCGCGGATGGATCCGATGCTGGAGGACTTCCGCACGGTCCTGGAGTCGGTGGTGTGGAATCGGCCCCGTATCCCGCTGGTGTCGACGTTGACCGGCGCGCTCGCTGATCCCGAGGAGATCGCGTCGCCGGAGTACTGGGTGCGGCAGGTCCGCGAACCCGTCCGGTTCGGGGATGCGGTGCGCACCTTGGAGGCCGAGGGCGTCACCACGCTCCTCGAAGCCGGGCCAAGCCCTGCCCTGTCGGCGATGGAGACCCAGAGCGCCGTGTTCGCTCCTCTGGCGCGTAAGGATCACGACGAGGTCGAGGCAACGATCCGTGGGGTGGGCCAGGCATGGACCCGGGGCGTCACGGTCGACTGGCCGACGATGTTCGCGGGGTCCGGTGCTCAGCGGATCGACCTGCCGACCTATCCCTTCCAACGCGAGCACTACTGGCTGGACAGCAGTACGGCGAGCGGATCCTTCACCTCGGGGCACCCGCTGCTCGCGAGCGTCGTGGAATTGGCGGGCTCGGCGGGACTGCTGTTCACCGCCCGCCTGTCCAGGCGGACGCATCCCTGGGTGGCCGATCACACCGTAGGCGGAGCCGTGATCCTGCCCGCGACCGCCTACGTGGAGATGGCCTTCCACGCGGGGGACCGGGTGGGCCTCGACCGCCTGGCGGAGCTGACGATCCAGGCGCCCCTCGTCATCCCCGAACGGGGAGCGGTCGACGTCCAGTTCGCCGTGGGCGCCCCCGATGAGAACGGTTCGCGGACCGTCAACGTCCACTCCCGCCACGACAGCGCGCTGGGCGACGCCCTCTGGACACACCACGCGACCGGCCTGCTCACGGCGGGGACCCGTCGTCCGCCCGCGCTTGCGGGAGCGTGGCCGCCTCCGGACGCCGAGCCGATCGAGCTGGCGGGATTCTACGAACGGCTGGCCGACGCCGGGCTGAGCTACGGGCCCGCCTTCCAAGGGCTGCGCAGGGCGTGGCGGAGGGACGGGGAACTGTACGCGGAGACGGAGCTCGCAGAGCAGGCGAGGACCGAGGCCGCCAGGTTCGGGCTGCACCCGGCCGCGCTGGACGCCGCCCTGCACGTGGTCGCGGCGAGCGGTCTGGGAGGCGAACAGGTCCTGCTGCCGTTCAGCTGGTCCGATGTGGAACTGCACGCCACCGGAGCCTCCGATCTGCGCGTCGTGATCCGGGCGGAGAGCGCGGAGGCGGTCGCGGTCGAGGTGAAGGATGCCACGGGCACCCCGGTGGCCTCGGCGGCACTGCTGCTCAGACCGGCCGCGCTCGACCAGCCGACCCCAGAACACGAGTCGCTGTTCCGGCTGGACTGGGTGCCCTGCCCGGCCGAACCGGTCGCCACCACGACGGGCAACGGGCTTGCCCGCGCACTGGCCGATCAGGTGGCGGTCGAATCCGCCGAGGATCCGGTGATGGCCGGTGAGGACGACATCGTCGTCCTCCGCTCCGGCCCCGGAGAAAATACCGCCGACGCCGTACGGGCCGAGACGCATCGGGTCCTGGCGATCCTGCAGAAGTGGATACGTGACGAGCGGACGGGCAGGCTCGTCGTCGTCACCCGGGGAGCGGTCGAGGCGGGCGGTTCCGAGGTCACCGATCTGCCGGGTGCGGCCGTGTGGGGGTTGGTCCGGTCCGCGCAGTCGGAGAATCCCGGCCGCGTCGTGCTGGTGGACCTGGACGACGACGCCGAGTCCCAGCGCGCCGTGGTCGCGGCCGTCGCGACGGGCGAACCCCAACTCGCCGTACGAGCCGGCCAGGTCTGGATGCCACGGTTGTCGCGAATCGGCCGTTCTCCCGATGCGGAGGGAGACGTCGCGGTCGTCCCCGGCACCGGCGTACGGTGGGACGCTCGCGGCACCGTGCTCGTCTCCGGTGGCACCGGCACGCTGGGCCGGTTGGTGGCCAGGCACCTGGTGACCGGCCACGGTGTCAGGCACCTGGTGCTGGCCAGTCGCAGTGGCGATCGAGCGCCCGGTGTCACCGAGCTGGTGACCGATCTCACCGGCCTCGGCGCGCACGTCGAGGTCGCCGCCTGCGACCTCGCCGACAGGGACGAGACACGGCGGCTGCTGGCCGGTATCTCCGGTGACCATCCCCTGACCGGGGTCGTACACGTGGCGGGAGTGCTCGCCGACGGCGTGCTGCCGTCCCTGACGCCGGAGCTCATGGACACGGTCCTGCGTCCCAAGGTCGACGCCGCGCTGAACCTGCACGAGCTGACCAGGGATCTCGACCTGGGCGCCTTCGTGCTGTTCTCCTCGGCCGCGGGTATGTTCGGCACACCCGGACAGGGCAACTACGCCGCCGCCAACGCCTTCCTCGACGGCCTGGCCCGGCACCGGCAGGGCCTCGGCCTTCCCGGGCTCTCACTGGCGTGGGGAGTGTGGGCGGGCGAGGGCATGGCGAGCGGGCTGGCCGGTGCCGACGCCCGCCGGGTCGAGCGGCTGGGCATCGAGCCGCTCACCCCGGAACGGGGCCTGGAACTGTTCGACGCGGCCTGCGCGACCGGCGCCCCCTCGGCGGTGCCGATCGCGCTGAACGCCACCGCGCTCGCCGCGCTCGGCGACAACCTGCCGCCGGTGTTGCGCGGTCTCGTGCGCACCCCGCTCCGCCGTACGGCGAGTGGCACGGACGCCTCGGCGGCGCTGCGGGATCGCCTCACCGGACTGACGGAGGAGAAGCGGTCGGCGGAGCTGGTGGAACTGGTGCGGGCCACCGCCGCGGCGGTGCTCGGCCACGCGGACGCCTCCCACATCGAACCCGACCGTGCCTTCACCGAGCTCGGCTTCGACTCGTTGACGGCGGTGGAGTTCCGCAACCGCGTCAACGCGACCACCGGGCTGAGGCTGCCCGTCACGGCCGTCTTCGATCACCCGAATCCCCGGGCCCTGGCCTCGGCGCTGGACAAGGAACTCACCGTCGCTCTGCCCGCCTCCGACGACTCATCGGAGATCCGGGCGATCCTGCAGTCCATTCCGCTGGCCCGGCTGCGTGAGGCGGGTCTGCTGGACAGCCTGTTCGAGCTCGCCGGAGTCCGCCGCGAACGCGAGCCCGACGCGGATGACCCACCGGCCGACGGGGCCATCGACGAGATGGACACCGAAAGCCTGATCAGCATGGCCCTGGGAACGCACGACAACGAAAGAGGATGACGCCGCAATGACGAGTCCTGACACGAAGGTCGTCGAAGCACTCCGCGCGTCTCTCAAGGAGAGCGAAAGACTGCGCGAGCAGAACAGGAAACTCCTGGCCCAGTCACACGAGCCGATCGCGGTCATCGGTATGTCCTGCCGGTTCCCGGGCGGGGTGACCTCGCCGGAGGAGCTGTGGCGGCTGGTGGCCGACGGTGGCGACGCGATCACGGAGTTCCCCGGCGACCGGGACTGGGAGATCGAGAAGCTCTACCACCCCGAGCCGGGCCGTCCGGGGACGAGCTACACCCGGCGGGGCGGGTTCCTGCACGACGCGGGGGAGTTCGATCCGGCGTTCTTCGGCATGTCGCCCCGGGAGGCGCTGGGCACCGACCCGCAACAGCGGTTGCTGCTGGAGGGTGCGTGGGAGGCGCTGGAGAGCGCCGGACTCGACCCCGTCGCGCTGCGCGAAAGCCGGACCGGCGTGTTCGCGGGGGCGATGTATCACGACTATCCCGGCAGCTTCGGTTCGGGAAGCATCGTGTCCGGGCGGGTGGCCTACACCTTCGGTTTGGAGGGTCCGGCGGTGACGGTGGACACCGCCTGTTCCTCCTCGCTGGTGGCGTTGCATCTGGCGGTTCGGTCGCTGCGCGGTGAGGAGTGCTCGCTGGCGCTGGCCGGTGGCGTGACCGTGATGGCGACGCCGGGGACGTTCGTGGAGTTCTCCCGGCAGCGGGGGCTGTCGGCCGACGGCCGGTGCAGGGCGTTCGCCACCTCCGCCGACGGAACCGGCTTCGCCGAGGGCATGGGACTGCTGGTGCTGGAGCGGTTGTCGGACGCTCGTCGTCATGGGCATCGGGTGCTGGCGGTGGTTCGTGGTAGTGCGGTGAATCAGGATGGGGCGTCGAATGGGTTGACGGCTCCGAATGGTCCGGCGCAGCAGCGGGTGATTCGTCAGGCGTTGGTGAATGCTCGGGTGTCGGCGGATCAGGTGGATGTGGTGGAGGGGCACGGTACGGGGACGACGTTGGGTGATCCGATCGAGGCGCAGGCGTTGTTGGCCACCTATGGGCAGGGTCGGTCGGTTCCGTTGTGGTTGGGGTCGGTGAAGTCGAATCTGGGTCATACGCAGGCCGCTGCGGGGGTGGCGGGTGTGATCAAGATGGTGATGGCGATGCGGCACGGGGTGATGCCGAGGTCGTTGCATGTGGATGAGCCGTCGTCGCATGTGGACTGGTCGTCGGGTGCGGTGGAGCTGTTGGCGGAGTCCCGTCCGTGGCCGGAGCGTGGGGGGGTTCGTCGTGCGGGGGTGTCGTCGTTCGGGATCAGTGGGACGAACGCGCACGTGATCGTGGAAGGGGTCGTGGAGGAGCCGGTGGCTCGGGTGGTGGGGCGTGGGTTGCCGGTGGTGCCGTGGGTGGTGTCGGCCAAGTCGGCTGAGGGGTTGGGTGCGCAGGTTACGAGGTTGGCGTCGTGGGCGGGGGACGCGCTGGATGTCGGGTACTCGCTAGCCACGACCCGGACGGTTCTGGATCACCGTGCGGTGGTGGTGGGGGAGGGGCTGGTCAGTGGGTCGGTCGCGGGAGGCCGGTGCGCGGTGTTGTTCTCCGGCCAGGGGGCGCAGCGGCCCGGGATGGGAGCGGGGTTGTACGCGGCGTTCCCGGTGTTCGCCGAAGCCTTCGACGCCGCCTGCCCTGCAGCGGTGAGGGAGGTGGTGTTCGGCGGTTCGGAGCTGATCGATCAGACGGTGTACGCCCAGCGGGGGTTGTTCGCCTTCGAGGTCGCCCTGTTCCGGTTGATGGAGTCGTGGGGGGTGGTCCCGGACTTCGTCGGCGGGCACTCAGTAGGAGAGATCGCGGCTGCTTACGTGGCCGGGGTGTGGTCGTTGGAAGATGCGTGCCGGGTGGTGGAGGCGCGTGGCCGGTTGATGCAGGCCCTGGCCCCGGGTGGGGCGATGGCCGCAGTAGCCGCCTCGGAAGCGGATGTCGTCCCGTATGTGAATGAGCGGGTTGGGTTGGCGGCGGTGAACGGTCCAGCTTCGGTGGTGGTTTCCGGTGACGAGGACGCGGTCGAGGCGCTGTTGAACCAGTTGGACGGGGTCAGGGCCAAACGGCTGCGGGTCTCGCACGCTTTCCATTCGGCGCGGATGGATCCGATGCTGGAGGACTTCCGTACGGTGTTGGAGTCGGTGGTGTGGAACCGGCCGCGCATCCCGCTGGTGTCGACGTTGACCGGCGCGCTCGCCGATCCCGAGGAGATCGTGTCGGCGGAGTATTGGGTGCGGCAGGTGCGTGAACCGGTCCGGTTCGGGGACGCGGTGCGCACCCTGGAGGCCGAAGGCGTCACCACTCTCCTCGAAGCCGGACCGAGCCCTGCCCTGTCGGCGATGGAGACCCAGAGCGCCGTGTTCGCCCCCCTGGCGCGTAAGGATCACGACGAGGTCGAGGCCGTGATCCGCGGACTGGGTCAGGCGTGGACCCGGGGTGTGGCGGTCGACTGGCCGACGCTGTTCACCGGGTCCGGCGCTCAGCGGATCGACCTGCCGACCTATTCCTTTCAACGACAGCGCTACTGGCTGAGCGTTCCGTCGGGTGACCTCGCGGGCCAGGCCCTCACCGCCGTGCCCGAGGTGGAGCCGTTGCCGCCGGGTCTCTCGCCGGAGGAGCGGCGGCAGCGGGTACGGGAACTGGTGCTGACCCGTACCGCGTACGTCCTGGGCCACCCGTCGGCCGACAGCGTCGATCCGGAAGCCGGATTCTTCGAGTCCGGCTTCGACTCCGCGACCGCGATGGAACTGCGCGGCGCGTTGAGCGCGGCCATCGGGCTGGACCTCCCGGCCACGGTCGTGTTCGACCACGCGACTCCCGACGACCTCGTCCGCCACCTCGTGGACGCGCTGGCCGAGAGCCCGCCACTCGTGGAGAGCCCGGCCCTCGTCGTGTCCGACGCCGCCGACACCCTGAGCGAGATCTTCAGGGATGCGGTCTACTCCGGCCGGATGCAGCGGGGGTTCGACATGCTGGACGGGGTGGCCGCCACCCGGCCCTCGTTCGCCTCCGTCAAAGACCTCGAACAGGTTCCGGCGCCGGTGAAGCTGGCTGACGGGCCTCGGCGTCCGGTCCTGTACTGCTTCCCCTCGCCGATGGCGCTCGGCGGTGTCCAGCAGTACGCGCGTTTCGCCAGGTACTTCCGCGGTGAGCGAGAGGTCTCGGCCCTTCGGGTGCTCGGTATCTCCCGGGGTGAGAGCCTGCCCGAGTCGGTGGAGGCGGCGGTTGAGGTGTTCGCCGAGAGTGTGCGCGCGGATGTGGGCGAGCGGCCCTTCGTGCTCGCCGGGATGTCCTCGGGCGGGATCTTCGCGCACGCCGCGGCCGGTCATCTGGAGCGGCTCGGCCGAGGCCCCGAGGCGGTCGTCATGCTCGACACCTACCTGGTCCGCGACGAGGACAACAAGGCGGTCTGGGATCAGATGCTCTACGGGCTGCTGGAGAGGGAGCCCGAGATCGGGCCGTTCAACAGCGCGCGGCTGTCGTCGATGGGGCGCTACGTCCGGTTGATCGGCGAGGTGACGCTGGAGGAGATCGAGGCGCCGGTGCTGTTCGTCCGCGCCGAGAGCTCGATTCTCGGTGACGTCCCCGAGGGGGAGGACGGCTGGCGGGCCGGCCTCAAGTCCGCTCACACCACGCTGCAGGTGCCGGGCGACCACTTCACGATGATGGAGGAGGCGCACGCGGGTACGACGGCTCGGGCGATCGAGGGATGGCTGCGCGCCACGCTGTGATCTCGGAGCGGTGAACCCCGGGGCTCGGCCCCGGGGATTCACCGTTCGTTCGTCAGGTCCGCCGTGACGGCCGCCTCGTCCTGAGCATCCGAGTCTCGCTGGGCGTCCGATTCCTTCTGAACGTCTGAGTCCTTCTGGGCGTCCGAGTCCTTTTGGGCGTCCGACCGCAGGTGCCGCAGCAGTAGCACGGCCAGGACCGCGGTCACGGCCAGGATCGCGGCGCCGACGGTCGCCGCCGTCCGCATCCCCTCGGTGAACGCCTCCTGCGCGACCCGGACGAACACGGCCGGATCCGGCAGGAATCTGGAGACCTCCATGGCGCCGCCGAGGGTGTCCCTGGCCGCCTCCGCGGCCTCCGGCGGGAGTCCGGGCGGGATCGCGTCGTCCATCCGGGCGTGGTAGACGGTGGCGCCGACGCTGCCCAGGATCGCGACCCCGAGGGCGCCGCCGAACTCCGATCCGGTCTCGGACAGCGCCGAGGCCGCACCCGCCCGTTTCGGCGGCGCGGCCGCGACGATCATGTCGACGGCGAGCGCGCCCACCGCGCCCGAGCCGCCCGCGAGCAGCATGAAGCCCACCCCCACGATCAGCAGCGAATCGCCGATGTAGACCTGGCTGAGCGCGGCGAAGCCCGCCGCCATCAGCGCGAGTGCCCCGGCGACCACGTACGCCGGACGGAACCATCGCACCAGCAGGGAGGCCGACAGTACGGAGACCGCCATCGCCGGGGCGATCAGCAGGGTCCACAGCGCCGCGGTGAGCGGTCGCATCCCCAGGACGAGCTGCATGTACTGGGTGCCGAAGAAGCCGAAGCCGACGATGCCGAAGATGCTGAGCACGTTGGCCCCGATGGAGGTGCTGAACGCCCGGTCGGCGAACAGCCGCACGTCGATGAGCGGGTCGGTCAGCCGCCGCTGCCGTCGTACGAAGACGACCCCCATCACGATCCCGAAGACGATCGCGGCCAGGGGCGACCACCGTACGCCGTCCTCGGCGAGCATCTTGACGCCGTAGATGACCGGCAGGACGGCCGCGAGGGAGAGGAACGCGCTGAACAGGTCGAACCTGCCCGGGTTGGGGTCGCGGAACTCGGGGAGCAGCAGGGGGGCGAGCACCACCAGGAACAGCATGACCGGGACGTTGACCAGGAACACCGATCCCCACCAGAAGTGCTCCAGCAGCACGCCGCCCAGCATCGGGCCCAGCCCCGCGCCGCCGGAGAACCCGGCGGTCCAGATGGCGATCGCCGTCCGCCGCTGACGGTCGTCGAGGAACATGCTGCGGATCAGTGACAGGGTCGAGGGTGCCAGGGTGGCCCCGGCCAGGCCCAGCAGCGCGCGCGTGGCGATCAGCATCTCCGCCGAGTTGGAGAACGCGGCCGCCACCGACACCACGCCGAACACGGCCCCGCCGATGATGAGCATCCTGCGCCGGCCGACCCGGTCGCCCAGCGTGCCCATCGTGATCATCGAACCGGCGAGCAGGAACGCGTAGATGTCCATGATCCACAGCAGCTGGGCGCTGCTCGGAGCCAGGTCGGCGCTCAGGTTGGGCAGCGCGAAGAACAGCGCCGTCATGTCCATGGAGATCAACAGGGTGGGAAGCACCAGGACCGCGAGCCCTGCCCACTCGCGCTTCCCTGCCTTCGCTGGGACTGTCATGCGATCAATGTACATATGTCTTATATGTTTGTATAGACGATGACGGGGCGGCCTGCCAGGTCGATGATCAGGTAAGATGATGATCGTGGGACACCGGGATGATCTGCTGGCGGGTGCGAAACGCTGCCTCCACGAGCGCGGATACGGGCGCACGACCGCCCGCGACATCGTCGCCGCCTCCGGCGCCAACCTCGCCTCCATCGGCTATCACTTCGGTTCCAAGGAAGCCCTGCTGACCGCCGCCATCATCGAGTCGTTCGCCGAGTGGGGCGACGAGCTCGACGCGGTCATGCTCTCGCTGTCCTGGGACGCCGACGCCGATCCGATCGAGCAGTTCGAGAAGGCGTGGACGCACCTCATCCAGTCCTTCGCCACGCACCGCCCGCTCTGGGTCTCCAGCGTGGAGGCGTTCGCCCAGGCCGAGCACATTCCGGAGCTTCGTGAGCAGCTCGCGACGAGCTTCGAGGAGACCCGTGCGGGGATGGCCGCGGTGATCATGAAGGCCACCTCGGGGATCGACGAGGGGGCCGCCCGCACCATCGGTTCGCTGGTTCTCGCCCTGCTTCCGGGCCTGGCGCTGCAGTGGCTCCTCGACCCCGGCCGCGCCCCGTCCGGTGAGGATCTGGGTGAGGCCATCCGCGCGGTCCTGAGGAGCCTCCCCACCGCCACGTCGCAGACGCCGGATGCCGCCGCCGAGCCGCAGCCGGATCCCCCTGCTCAGGGGAGCTAGGGGCTCCGATAGGGGTTGTCGCGGCAAAGTCGCCGACCATAGTCTCGTTACACAAGCACTGTCGGTGAATTCGACGTCTCGCGGACCTTTTCGCTTTTTCCATGCCTCCAATCGACGGTGCTGTTCTGGGTCGGGGCGGTCGCGGCGAACGGCTTTCCCGGTGTGCCGATGTTGCGCGAGTTCTGAATCTCCGTGCGATTCCCTATGGAGCGAGCATGCAATTCCTGCCGGATTCCGAAGACATCACCGCGGCCGTTCTCGGCCTGGGTTATGTCGGTTCCTG
Source organism: Streptosporangium oxazolinicum (assembly GCF_039537505.1). Lineage (NCBI taxonomy): Bacteria > Bacillati > Actinomycetota > Actinomycetes > Streptosporangiales > Streptosporangiaceae > Streptosporangium > Streptosporangium oxazolinicum. The sequence continues at coordinate 207,372 of NZ_BAABAQ010000002.1, read as the reverse complement.
TGTGGCGGCCGTCCTCGCCGACAGGGGCGTCGAGGTGATCGGTGTCGACACCGACACGACCCTCGTCGAGGAGCTCAACAACCGGCACTGCCGGTTCAGCGAGACCGGCCTGCCCGAGCTGATGGCCGGCGGGCTCGACGCGGGCAAGCTGCGGGTGACCACAGACTACGACGCGATCACCGGGGCGGACGTCGTCATCGTGGCGGTCGGCACCCCCATCCACGGCCGAGGTGTGTTGAAGGACGCCCAGCTCAAGGGCGCCTGTGAGGAGTTGAGCCAGCGGATCCGGCGAGGCCAGCTCCTCATCTTCAAGAGCACCGTGCCACCGGGGGCGACCAGGGAGCTGGTCGTCCCGATCCTTGAGCGGAGCGGCCTCACCTGCGGGGTGGACTTCGGGCTCGCGTTCTGCCCCGAGCGTCTCTCGGAGGGTACGGCACTGGCGGAGATGCGGAGCTTCCCGATCGTCGTCGGAGGCTGGTGCCAGGAGAGCACCGAGGCGGCCGTGGCCTTCTGGCGGCGCGCGATCGGGGTCGAGGTCATCGCGTGCGCCTCGCTGGAGGCCGCGGAGATGGTGAAACTCGCCGACAACTGGTGGATCGACCACAACATCGCGCTCGCCAACGAACTGGCCAAACTCTGCGCCACTTTCGATATGGACGTCCTGGACGTGATATCGGCCGCCAACACCATTCCGAAGGGAAACGGGAACGTCAACATCCTGCTGCCCAGCGTCGGGGTCGGCGGTTCGTGCCTGACAAAGGATCCGTGGATGGTGTGGCAGGCGGCCAAGGGCCGGGGAATCGACATGCTCACCATTCCGGCGGCCCGCGAGGTCAACGCCGGCATGCCGCTGTACACCGTGGAGCTGATCCTCACCGAGCTCGCCAAGCTCGGCAAGCGACCCGAGGGGGCCAAGGTGGCGGTGCTCGGGCTCGCCTTCAAGAACGACACCGGCGACCTGCGGGAGACCCCCACCCAGCCGGTGGTGTCCGGCCTGCGCGACGCCGGGGTCGAGGTGACCGCCTTCGACCCGCTGGTGCACCCGGACGAGGTGGAGAAGACCTTCGGGCTGAAGGTGTCCGAGTCGTACGAGGAGGCGGTGTCCGGCGCCGACTGCGTGGCGGTGCTCGCCTGGCACAGGGAGTTCGGGACCATCGACTTCACCGAACTCCGCGAGATGGTGTCCGGCTCCTGCGTGCTGATCGACGGCCGGGCCTACTACCCGAGGGAGACGATCGCCAAGTTGAGACGGGTGGGCTTCGCCTACCGCGGGATCGGGCGGTAGAGCCATGGCGAAGGTGGTGGTGACCGGCGGATGCGGTTTCGTCGGCAGTCATCTGGTGTCGCGGCTCGTGGAGCGGGGCGACGAGGTGACCGTGTTCGACGGCGGCTCACCGCCGCCCGACCAGGGGCCGGGCGACACGCGCTACGTGGCCGGTGACATCCGGGACCGCGCCCAGGTCGCCCAGGTGATGACACCGGACGTCGACGTGGTCTACCACCTGGCGGCCGTGGTCGGCGTCGACCGCTATCTCGACCGCCCGCTGGACGTCATCGACATCAACCTGCTCGGCACCAGGAACGTCCTCGACCTCGCGAACGAGACGGGCGCCAAGGTCGTGGTGGCGAGCACCAGCGAGGTGTTCGGCAAGAACCCCGCCGTCCCGTGGTCCGAGGACGCCGACCGGGTTCTCGGCTCCACCGCCACCGAGCGCTGGAGTTACTCCTCCAGCAAGGCGCTGGCCGAGCATCTCACCTTCGGGTTCGTGCGCGCGTACGGCCTGCGCGCCACGATCGTCCGTTACTTCAACGTCTACGGTCCGAGGCAGCGGCCCGCCTTCGTGGTGAGCCGCAGCATCCACCGGGCGTTGCGCGGGCTGGCGCCGGTGGTCTACGACGAGGGCGGGCAGACCCGCTGTTTCACCTTCGTCGACGACGCGATCACCGCGACGATCCTGGCGGCCACCAGCCCCAAGGCCGACGGCGAGTGCTTCAACATCGGCAGTTCGGACGAGACCCCGGTGCGACGGGCCATCGAGCTGGTCGCCGAGCTCACCGGTGTGGAGCCGGATGTCATCCCCGTGGACATGGAGGAGCGGCTGGGAAACAGCTACCAGGACCTGCGCCGCCGCGTCCCCGACGCGCGCAAGGCGGCCGCCGTCCTCGGCTGGCGAAGCACCACCTCGCTCCGCGACGGTCTGGGCGCGACGATCGCGTGGGCGCGGGCCAACCCGTGGTGGCTCGCACAGCCGGAGAGCGGTCAGAGCTGACCCGGCCCGCACCTTCCAAGACCGGTTCGAGAGGACGACAGCATGTACGACGGTGAACTCCCCGAGATCTACGACATGATCTACCGCAGCCGAGGCAAGGACTACGCGGGGGAGGCCGCCTCCGTGGCGCGGCTGGTGCGGGAGGCCAGACCGGACGCCCGGTCGCTGCTCGACATGGCGTGCGGGACGGGCCCTCACCTGGCGCACTTCGCCGAGCTGTTCGAGCACGTGGAGGGCGTGGAACTCTCCGAGGACATGCTCGCCCTGGCCAAGCGGCGGCTGCCGGACGTGCCGCTGACCAAGGGGGACATGCGCGACTTCGACCTCGGCCGTACGTTCGACGCGGTCACCTGCATGTTCAGCTCGATCGCGCACATGGTTGACGCCGGGGAACTCGACGTCGCGGTGAACCGGCTGGCCCACCACCTGGTCCCCGGCGGGGTGCTGGTCATCGAGCCGTGGTGGTTCCCCGAGCGCTTCGCCCCCGGCTACGTCGCCGGCGACAGCGCGAGCGAGGACGGGCGCACGGTCGTCAGGGTCTCCCACTCCCGGGTGGAGGGCAGGATGACCCGGATGGAGGTGCACTACCTCGTCGCGGAGGCGGAGGAGGGGATCCGGCACTTCACCGACACGCTGTTCATGACGCTGTTCACCCGCGAGGAGTACGAGCACGCCCTCAGGAAGGCCGGTTGCACGCCCACCTACATCGAGGGCGGACCGTCCGGCAGGGGCATCTTCCTCGGGGTCAGGGACTGATCTTCCGGCCGGGTCTTCGCGCCCCCGCATGGTCACCCCGCTCCCGGCCGGGTCTTCGCGCCCACGCGTGGTCACCCGCTCGCGGACGGGTCTTCGCGCTCCCGCGCGGCCACCCTGTCTCCAGCCGGAGGCGGGGTGTTTCCGCTGGGCCCTGGGTGCCCGAACCTCGGTGAACCCGGGTCCTGGTGATCCTGAGCCCCGAAGAGCAGAAGCCCTGGTGAGCCGAAGCCCCGATGAGCCGGAGCCCTGGTGATCCAGGGCTCCGGCGGGCCCGAGCCCTGGTGATTCTGGTGAGCCCGGGTGAGCCGGGAGGTCACCCCGCTTCCCGGCCGGGCGCGGGGTGATCCCACGCCCGGCCGGGACTCACACCGCGGCGCGTACGGCGGCCACCACCGAGTCGACCGCGTCGTCGGACATGTGCGGTCCCATCGGCAGGCTCAGCACCTCGTCGGCGATCCGCTCGGCTAGCGGCTGCGAGCCCGCGAGCCGACGATCGGAGGCGAAGGCGGGAGAGAGGTGCACCGGGACCGGGTAGTGGATCAGCGTGCCGACGCCGGCCTGGGCGAGGCGCTCCCGCAGCCGCTCCCGGGTCGCCGAGCGCACCACGAACAGGTGCCAGGCCGGGTCCGCCCACGGGGCCACCTCGGGCAGCACCAGGTCGTCGAGGTCGGACAGCTCCTTGAGATAGCGCTCGGCGACCGACCTCCTGCGGGCGTTCCAGTCGTCCAGTCGGGCCAGCTTGACGCGGAGCATGGCCGCCTGCAGCTCGTCCAGGCGGGAGTTGCCCGCCTGGATCTCGTGCTGGTACTTGATCCGGGAGCCGTAGTTGCGCAGCAGCCGCAGCCGGGCGACCAGATCGGCGTTGTCCGTGACGACCGCGCCCCCGTCTCCCAGCGCGCCGAGGTTCTTGCCCGGGTAGAAGGAGAAGACGGCGGCCAGCGAGCCCTCACCGACCACGCGGTCCCGGTAACGGGCACCGTGCGCCTGGGCCGCGTCCTCCACCACGGCGAGATCGTGACGGTCGGCGATCTCGGCGATCGGCACCAGGTCGGCGGGATGGCCGTAGAGGTGCACCGGCACGATCGCCCTGGTGGACGGGGTGATCGCCGCCTCGATCAGGGCCGGGTCGATCGTGTAGGTGCGCTCGTCCGGCTCCACGGGGACCGGTCGCGCCCCGATGGCCGAGATCGACAGCCAGGACGCGATGAACGTGTGGGAGGGGACGATCACCTCGTCTCCCGGGCTGACGCCCAGCGCCCGCAACACGAGTTCCAGCGCGTCGCCACCGCTGCCCATGGCCACGCAGTGAGTGTTGCGGCAGTAGGCCGCGAACTCCTGCTCGAAGGCTTCGAGCTCGGGGCCGAGCAGGTACCAGCCCGAGGAGAGCACGCGCTGGACGGCGTCGTCGAGCTCGGCGCGCAACTCGGTGTAGGGCGCCTTCAGGTCGAGAAAGGGCGCCTTCACCGGGAGGCCCTCGCGTCGCGCAGGAACTCCGCGTAGTCCCGGTAGTACTCCGACTCGTCGTAGGGCTCCGACACCAGCCACAGCCCCACCGCGTCCGGCGTGAAGTTCACCATGTCGCGCCAGATCATCGGGACGACGTAGAGACCCCGGCTGGGGTGGTCCAGCACGAACCGCTCCTTTTCGAAGCCGTCATCAACGATGACCTCGAAGCTGCCGTGCATGGCGACGATCAACTGGCGCAGCCGCCGATGACCGTGCGCGCCCCGCGTCACCTTCTCGGGGACATGGTGGATGAAGTAGGCCCTCTTGATGTCAAAGTCAACATCTTTCCCACCTTCCACCACGGTGAGAAGGCCCCGAGGATCGGAATGCTCGGGAAGCTCCACCATTCGACATCGGTCAATTTTCCCGGCCGCCTGGCCGCTGTCCAAGCTTTTTCGAGGATTCATTGATTCCCTTGCTGTCCGGACCGCCGAGTGGCGTGTCCCATTGGCGAGGTGAAATATCGTCGTCACGCTCATGACGCTACGCCCCAGTGAATTTCTTCCCCTACCCCTACGTGCCCCCTAACCCCCCGGCACTTCCGTACGTGTCATGGGTTTCTCTGCCCTTTCATGCATAGGCTGTGCTTGCCATTCCGGCAAGCCGGGGCTTCTTGTCTGCTCGTAAGTAAACATCCTTCGACAGGAGAGAGCATGACCACTGCGTTGATCATCGGGGGCGGCGTGGCCGGACCGGTGGCCGCCATGGCGCTGCAGAAGGCCGGCATCGAACCGCGGGTCTTCGAGGCCTACGACAAGAGCGCCGAGGGGATCGGCGCCAACCTGGTGCTGGCGGTCAACGGCCGCAGCGCGCTGCTCGAACTCGGCATCACCACCGCCCTGGACGCGGGATTCGACATCCCCTACAACCGCTACTTCATGGGCAGCGGCAGGCGCCTGTCCAAGGTCGCGAACGGCAAACAGCTGGACGACGGGACGGTGAGCCGGGCGGTCAAGCGCGGCGACCTGTACGGGGCGCTGCGGGACGAGGCGCTGCGCAGGGACATCCACGTCGAGTTCGGCATGCGGTTCATCGGGGCGGAGAACACCGCGGACGGCGTCGTCGCCCGGTTCGAGAACGGCACGGAGGTGCACGGAGACCTGCTCATCGGCGCCGACGGCCTGCACTCGACCGTACGGACGATCATCGACCCGAACGCGCCGAAGCCGCGCTACGGCAGGCTCATCAACACCGGCGGCTACGCGCGCGACATCTCCGTGCCGGGCGAGCCGGGAACCGAGTTCATGTACCTGGGCAAACGCTGCTTCTTCTGCTACATCCACCACCCCAACGGGGAGATCTGGTGGTACGCGGCCCCGTCCTGGCCGAACGAGCCGAGCAGGGAGGAACTCGCCTCCATCACCCGGGAGGACTGGCGAGCCCACCTCTGCGAGCTGTTCGCCAAGGACAACACCCCGGCCGTGGACATCATCAAGGCCACCCCGGAGATCTGGGCGCCGTGGCCGATCAACGACCTGCCCACCGTCCCCCGGTGGAGCAACGGCCGGATGCTCCTCATCGGCGACTCCGTGCACGCGGTGTCCCCGACCGCGGGGCAGGGGGCGTCGATGGCGATCGAGGACTCCCTCGTACTCGGCAAGTGCCTGCGGGACATCCCCGACATCCCCGAGGCGATGGCCACGTTCGAGCGGATCCGGCGCCCGAGGGTCGAGAAGGTGGTCTCCTTCGGCAGGAGGGCGGGTGACCTGCTGATCGTCGGCAGCCAGGCGCGCAGGCGCGCGCGGGACCTGCTCATGCCGCTGTTCTTCAAGCGGATCGCGCTCAACGAGGCGGCCGCGCTCAGCTGGGTCTACGACCACCGAATCCCGTGGGACGAGCCGATTTCGCCGCAGCCCGCACCGGCCTGAACCGGCCCGCGCCAACTCGCGCCGACCCGCACCGATCCGCACCGGCTTGAACCGGACCGTGCCGTCCTGAAACCGGCCGGCACCGGCTTGAATCGCGGTCAGGAAAACCCGCCACCAGAAAAAACAGGCCGGTTCCCTTTTCTTTTGTTGTTTATTTCATTCAGGCGTCACCCAAATGGCGCCGAAGCGTGGAGGTTCGCGACTAGCGATGGCTGGCAGCGGCGAGAAAAATACTCCTGGAACATATTCGGAACGTAATGATCTCATCGCGATAATCGGATTGTCCGCGCGGCTGCCGCGCGCCGACGGGCCGGCCGCGTTCTGGCGGCTGCTCCGATCGGGTGAGGACGCGATCACCGAGGTTCCCGCCGGCCGCTGGGACGCCGACGCCCTCTACGACCGTGACGTGACCGTCGCCGGCAAGGCCAACACCCGCTGGGGCGGCTTCCTCGACGAGGTCGTCGCCTTCGACGCCGCTCTCTTCGGCATCTCGCCGCGCGAGGCCGTCGCCATGGACCCCCAGCAGAGACTGATGCTGGAGCTGGGCTGGGAGGTCCTGGAGGACGCGGGGCTGGCTCCCGACACCCTGTCCGGGAGCCGCACGGGCGTCTTCGTCGGTGCGGTCGCGGACGACTACGCGGCGCTGCTGCACCGGCGGGGGCTGCCGGCCATCACCCAGCACACGCTGACGGGCCTGCACCGCGGCATCATCGCCAACCGGATCTCCTACGCGTTCGGGCTCGCGGGCCCCAGCATGACCATGGACACCGGGCAGTCGTCGTCCCTGGTGGCGGTGCATCTGGCCTGCGAGAGCCTCCTGCGGGGCGAGTCCACGCTCGCGCTGGCCGGTGGCGTCAACCTCAACCTGGCGCCCGAGAGCACCGTGAGCGCCGCCAAGTTCGGCGCGCTCTCACCGGACGGCCGGTGCTTCGTGTTCGACGCCAGGGCGAACGGATACGTCCGCGGCGAGGGCGGCGGGCTGGTCCTGCTGAAGAGACTCGCGGACGCGGTCGCCGACGGCGACGAGATCAGGTGTGTGATCCGGGGTAGCGCGATCAACAACGACGGAGGTGGCGCGGGCCTGACGGTGCCCCGGGGCAGGGCGCAGGAGGAAGTGATCCGGCTCGCCTGCGAACGGGCGGGCGTGGAGCCGGGTGATATCCAGTATGTCGAGCTCCACGGCACCGGTACCCGGGTGGGCGACCCCGTCGAGGCGGCCGCCCTCGGCGCGGTCCTCGGCGCGGCACGCGCCCCCGGACACCCCCTGGCGGTCGGTTCGGCGAAGACCAACGTCGGGCACCTTGAGGGCGCCGCGGGGATCGTCGGGCTGCTCAAGGTGGTGTTGAGCATCGGGCACGGTGAGCTGCCCGCCAGCCGCAACTACGAGACGCCCAACCCGGCGATCCCGATGGAGAGCCTGAACCTCCGGGTCCAGTCGGAGACGGGACCGTGGCCACGCCCCGACCTGCCGGTGCTCGCCGGGGTGAGCTCCTTCGGCATGGGCGGCACCAACTGCCACGTCGTGCTCTCCGGTCCGCCGCCCGCGAGCGGCGAGGAGCCGATCCGGCGCGGGATGAGCCTGGTGCCCTGGGTGGTGTCCGGGAACGGGCGGGCCGCGCTGCGGGAGCAGGCGGAGAGGCTGCTGTCCTTCGTGGAAGAGCGGCCCGGACGTGATCCGCTCGACACCGGTCTGTCCCTGGCGACCACGAGGGCGAGCCTCACGCATCGGGCCGTGGTCACCGGAGGCGACCGCGCGGAACTGCTGGCCGCGCTGACCGAACTGGCCCGGGACGGCGTCAGCCCGGAGGTGTCGAGGGACGTCGCCTCGGCCACCGGTCGCTGCGCGGTGCTGTTCTCGGGTCAGGGGGCGCAGCGGCCCGGGATGGGAGCGGGGTTGTACGGGGCGTTCCCGGTGTTCGCCGAAGCCTTCGACGCCGCGTGTCCGGAACCGGTCAAGGAAGTGCTGTTCGGCGGCTCGGAGCTGATCGACCAGACGGTGTACGCCCAGCGGGGGCTGTTCGCGTTCGAGGTGGCGTTGTTCCGGTTGCTGGAGTCGTGGGGGGTGGTCCCCGACTTCGTCGGCGGGCATTCGGTGGGGGAGATCGCCGCTGCTCACGTGGCCGGGGTGTGGTCGCTGGAGGACGCCTGCCGGGTGGTGGAGGCGCGTGGCCGGTTGATGCAGGCCCTGCCCCCTGGTGGGGCGATGGCGGCGATAGCGGCCTCGGAATCGGACATCGCCGCGTATCTGAACGAGCGGGTTGGCCTGGCAGCGGTCAACGGCCCGGCCTCGGTCGTGGTCTCCGGTGACGAGGACGCGGTCGAGGCACTGCTGAACCAGTTGGACGGGATCAGGACCAAACGGCTACGGGTCTCGCATGCCTTCCACTCGGCGCGGATGGATCCGATGCTGGCGGACTTCCGTACGGTCCTGGAGTCGGTGTCGTGGGATCGGCCCCGGATTCCGCTGGTGTCGACGTTGACCGGCGCGCTCGCCGATCCCGAGGAGATCGCGTCCGCCGAGTACTGGGTGCGGCAGGTCCGCGAACCCGTCCGGTTCGGCGACGCGGTGCGCACCCTGGAGGCCGAGGGCGTCACCACGCTCCTCGAAGCCGGGCCGAGTCCGGCGCTGTCGGCGATGGGAGCCCAGGACGCCGCCCTGTTCGTCTCCCCGGTGCGGAAGGACCAGCCCGACCCCGAGGCGCTGACGCGGGCCGTGGGCCGGTTGTGGACCCGGGGTGTGACGGTCGACTGGTCGGCGCTGTTCGCCGGGTCCGGTGCCCGGCGGGTCGACCTGCCCACCTACGCCTTCCAGCGCGAGCGCTACTGGTTCGACACCGGTACGAACACCGACACCGACACGAACGCGTACACGAACGCGCACGCCGAGGTACCCGCGTCCCCGGCCGACCGGCGCCGCCCCACCCTGGAGCTGGTCCGCGCGCACGCGGCGACCGTACTCGGCCATCCCCGGCCGGAGCTCGTGGACACCAGCCGTACGTTCAAGGAACTGGGCTTCGACTCGCACCTGACGGTGGAGCTCCGCGACCAGCTCGTGGCCGCGACCGGGCTCTCGCTGCCGACCACGCTCCTGTTCGACCACCCGACGTGCCTCGCGCTCGCCGAGCACCTGTCGAGCCGGGCCGCCGACCCGCTCGGGGGCGCCGGGGAGCCGACGGTCTCCGCCGGAAGTGACGAGCCGATCGCCATCGTCGGCATCGGGTGCCGGTTCCCCGGTGGCGTCGCCTCTCCCGAGGACCTGTGGCGGCTCGTCGCCGACGAGCGCGACGCCATCTCCGAGTTCCCCGCCGACCGGGGCTGGGACCTGGACGGGCTCTACGCCCCCGACGCCGACCGGCTCGGCACCAGCTACACCCGCGCCGGTGGGTTCCTCGACGACGTCTCCGGCTTCGACCCGGCCTTCTTCGGCATCTCACCGCGTGAGGCGACGGCGATGGACCCGCAGCAGCGGCTCCTGCTGGAGACGTCCTGGGAGGCCCTCGAACGGGCGGGCGTCGTGCCCGGGTCGCTGCGCGGCACCCGTACGGGGGTGTTCGTCGGGGCGATGGCGCAGAGCTACGGCCCGCCGCTGCACGCGCCGGAGGAAGGGCTCGACGGATACCTGCTCACGGGCGGCAGCCCCAGTGTCGCGTCCGGCAGGATCGCCTACACCCTCGGGCTCGAAGGGCCCGCGATGACCGTCGACACCGCCTGCTCCTCGTCCCTGCTGGCCCTGCATCTGGCGGTGCAGGCCCTGCGGCGCGGCGAGTGCGAGGCCGCCCTGGCGGGCGGGGTGGCGGTGATGGCCACGCCCGGCATGTTCGTGGAGTTCTCCCGGCAGCGCGGGCTGGCCGCGGACGGGCGGTGCCGGGCGTACGCCGCGGGCGCGAACGGAACGGCCTGGGCCGAGGGCGCGGGAATGGTGCTGCTCGAACGGCTGTCGGACGCGCGGCGCAACGGCCACCCGGTGCTGGCCCTGGTACGCGGCACGGCGACGAACTCCGACGGCGCGTCGAACGGCCTGACCGCGCCGAGCGGCTCGGCCCAGCAGCGGGTGATCAGGCAGGCGCTCGCGGACGCCGGGGTGGCCGCGCACGAGGTGGACGTGGTCGAGGGGCACGGTACGGGCACCGCGCTCGGCGACCCGATCGAGGCGCACGCCCTCCTGGCGACGTACGGCCGGACGCGGCCGGAACCGCTGTGGCTGGGATCGCTGAAGTCGAACATCGGGCACGCCCAGGCGGCAGCGGGCATCGGCGGCGTGATCAAGATGGTGCAGGCGTTGCGGCACGCGACGCTGCCGAAGACGCTGCACGTGGACGAGCCCTCTCCCCACGTGGACTGGTCGGCGGGCGCGGTGCGGCTGCTGACGGAGGCGGTGCCGTGGGAGCGCGGCGGGCACTCGCGCCGGGCCGGGGTCTCCTCGTTCGGGATCAGCGGCTCCAACGTGCACGTGATCCTGGAGGAGGCGCCCGAGAGCGGGGAGGCGACGGCCGAGGGCTCCGTCCCGCCGGTGGTGCCGGTGGTGCTGTCCGGCAGGTCGGCGGAGGCACTGCGGGCCGCCGCGGCCCGGCTCGCACCGCTCCTCGACACCGAGAACACCGAGAACACCGAGAACACCGAGAAGAGCACGAACGGTGCGAGCGGCGTCGAGCCGGTGGACGTCGCCGCGTCGCTGCTGCGCCTGCGCTCGGCCTTCGACCACCGCGCGGTCGCCGTGGTCGCCGACCGGCACGAGCTCGGACGGGCGCTCGCCGCGACGGCCGAGGGGGAGCAGGTCCCCGAGGTGGTGGAGGGCGTCGCCACGGACCCCGGCCGTACGGTCTTCGTCTTCCCCGGCCAGGGGTCGCAGTGGCTCGGCATGGCCGAGGACCTGCTCGAATGGTCCCCGGCGTTCGCCAAGGTGATCGCCGACTGCGAGGGCGCGCTGTCGTCGTTCGTGGACTGGAAGCTGACCGACGTGCTGCGCGGCGCGCCGGGCGCGCCCTCGCTGGAGCGGGTCGACGTCGTCCAGCCCGCGCTGTTCGCGGTGATGGCCGGGCTGGCCGGGCTGTGGCGCTCGTACGGTGTCGAGCCCGACGCGGTGGTCGGGCACTCCCAGGGGGAGATCGCCGCCGCGTACGTGGCCGGTGCCCTGTCGCTGGAGGACGCCACGCGGATCGTCGTCCTGCGCAGCAGGATCGTCGCGGAACGGCTGTCGGGAGCCGGTGGGCTGCTCTCGGTCGCGCTGTCGTCGTCGGAGGCGTCCGCGCGGATCGCGCGATGGGCGGGGCGGCTCTCCCTGGCGGTGGTGAACGGGCCGTCGGCCGTGGTGGTCGCGGGCGAGCCGGAGGCCCTGGACGAGCTGGCCGCCGCCTGCGAGTCGGAGGGGGTGAGGGCCCGGCGGATCGCGGTCGACTACGCCTCCCACTCCCCGCAGGTCGAGCCGATCGCCGAGGAACTGCTCGCGGCGCTCCGGCCGGTCACTCCCCGGGCGGGCACGGTCGGGTTCTGTTCCACCGTCACCGGCGACTGGGTGGACACGAGCACGCTGGACGCCGGGTACTGGTTCAGGAACCTGCGGGAGACCGTCCGGTTCGAAGAGGCCGTGCGGCGCCTGGCCGACGAGGGCCACGGCGTCTTCGTCGAGGTGAGCCCGCATCCGGTGCTGACCGCCGGGGTGGAGGACACCGTCGGGGACGACGCCCTCGTGGTGGGGTCCCTGCGCAGGAACGAGGAGGGGCCCAGGCGCTTCCTCACCTCCCTGGCCCGGACCTGGGTGCGGGGCGTGCCGGTGAACTGGGAGCCGGTCTTCGCCGGTGCCCCGGCTCGCCGGGTGGATCTGCCGACCTATCCGTTCCAGCGCCAGCCGTACTGGCTGGCCCCGTCCGCCGCCGCCGGTGACGTCTCGGGGCTGGGGTTCACCGCCACCGGCCACCCGCTGCTGGGGGCGATGCTCCCCCTCGCCGCTACCGAGACGGCGACCGGGACGGTGCCGACCGGGACGGCGCCGAACGGGACGGTGCTGACCGGGACGGTGTCCCTGGAGACCCACCCGTGGCTGGCGGACCACGCGGTCGCGCACGCTCCCGTGCTGCCGGGAACCGCGCTGGTGGACATGGTCGTCAGGGCGGGTGACGAGGTGGGGTGCGGCGTCATCGAGGAGCTCACCCTGCGGACGCCGCTGGTGCTGCCCGAGCGCGGCGGGGTGCGGGTACAGGTCAGGGTCGAGGCCCCGGCCGAGCCCGGTACGCGTGCCGTCTCGGTGCACTCCGCGCCCCAGGGCGACCCGGGAGCCGCGTGGACGCTGCACGCGACCGGGACCCTGGTCGAATCGCCTCCCTCGACGACCGTGCCGGTCCGGCCGGTGGCCGAGGACGGCGCCTGGCCGCCCGACGGCGCGGTGGCCGTGGACGTCGAGGAGGGCTACCTCCGGCTGGCGGAGCGCGGCTACCACTACGGCCCGGTGTTCCGCGGGCTGCGGGCGCTGTGGCGGCGTGGCGAGGAGGTGTTCGCCGAGCTGGCCCTCCCCGAGGAGGCGCGCGGTGACGCGGCGCTGTTCCTGCTGCACCCGGCCCTGCTGGACGCCGCCCTGCACGCGGCACTGCTGCGCGGGGGCGCCGGGGGCGACGAGAACGCCGGAAACGCCGGGAGTAACGGAAACGCCGAGGGCGCCGGAAACGCTGGGGGCGACGGGAACGCCGATCTGCGCCTGCCGTTCTCCTGGAGCGGGCTGGAGCTCCACGCCGCGGGTGCGTCGAGCATGCGGGTACGGGTGGCTCCGGCGGGGACGGACGCGGTGTCGATCACGGCCGTGGACGCCGAGGGCGGGCCGGTGGTCTCCGCCCGTTCCCTCGTCTTCCGGCCCGTCTCGCCGGACCAGCTGGTGACCTCCGTACGGACGGAGCCGGACTCGCTGTTCGGCCTGGAGTGGGCCGAGGCGCCGACGGCCACCGAGGAGGGTGCGGAGATCACAGTGCTGCCCGCGGGAACGGCGGCCACCGGGCCCGGCGAGGTGCGGGCCGAGGTGTGGCGGGTGCTGGCCGGGATCCGCGCCTGGCTGGCCGAGGACAGGTCTCCCGGCGCGCGGCTGGTCGTGACGACGAGGGGCGCGGTGACCGTCGACGGCGACGGGGACGTGCCCGACCTGGCCGGAGCCGCGATCTGGGGCATGGTCCGCGCGGCGCAGGCCGAGCAGCCGGGCCTGATCGCGCTCGTGGACCTCGACGCGGACGCGCCCCCGGCGGAGGCGGCCGAGCTGGCCGGATACCTGGAGAGCGGCGCGGACACCCAGCTGGCGATCCGGGCGGGACGGGCCTTCGCGCCGAGGCTGGCACGGGCCTCCGGGCATCCCGGCGGCGGTGTCCTGACCCCGCCCCCGGACGCCGTCCGCTGGCGGCTGGACCGCACGCCCGGCGGGACGCTGGAGAACCTCGCCCTCGTCGAGTGCCCCGCCGAGTCCGGCCCGCCGGGTCCGGGGCGGGTCCGGGTCGCCGTACGGGCGGCGGGCCTCAACTTCAGGGACGTGCTCGTCTCCCTGGGCATGTATCCCGAGCCGGACGTCCTGATGGGGATCGAGGCCGCGGGCGTGGTCGTCGAGGTGGGACCCGGCGTGACCGATCTGCGCGAGGGCGACCGGGTGCTGGGCCTGTTCGACGGGGCCTTCGGCCCGGTCGCGGACACCGACGGGCGCTCGCTCGCCCCGATGCCCGGCGGCTGGTCCTTCGGCGACGCGGCGTCGATCGCCACCGTGTTCCTCACCGCGTACTACGGCCTGGTCGACCTGGCCGGTCTGCGCGCGGGCGAGGCGGTGCTGGTGCACGCGGGGGCCGGTGGGGTCGGCATGGCGGCGGTCCAGCTCGCCAGGCACCTCGGCGCGGAGGTGTTCGCCACGGCCTCCCCCGGCAAGTGGGACACGCTGCGCGAGCTGGGCCTGGACGACGACCACATCGCCTCCTCCCGCAGCCTGGAGTTCCGCGACCGGTTCCTCGCGGTCACCGGCGGCCGGGGCGTTGACGTGGTGCTCAACTCGCTGGCCGGGAAGTTCGTGGACGCGAGCCTGGACCTGCTGCCCAAGGGCGGCCGGTTCGTCGAGATCGGGAAGACCGACCTCAGGGACCCGGAAGAGGTGGCCGCCGCGCACCCGGACGTGCTCTACCGGTGGTTCGACCTGACCCGCCTCGCCGCCGCGGAGGGGGACGAGGCGATCCCCGAGCGGGTCCACGCGATGCTCGCCGAGGTGCTCGCGCTCTTCGAGCGGGGGGCGCTGCGACGGCTGCCGGTCCGTACCTGGGAGGTGGGCAGGGCGCCCGAGGCGTTCCGCTTCCTGTCGCAGGCCCGGCACGTCGGCAAGGTCGTGCTCCTGATGCCGGCGGCGCTCGACCTCCGGGGCACGGTGCTGATCACCGGCGGGACCGGAACCCTCGGGGCGCTGACGGCCCGGCACCTGGTGACCGGGCACGGCGTGCGCAACCTCCTGCTCACCAGCCGCCGGGGGGCCGAGGCGCCCGGCGTCGGCGAGCTGGTGGAGGAGCTCACCGGGCTGGGCGCCGACGTGACGGTGGCGGCCTGCGACGTCGCCGACCGCGACGCCCTGGCGGGCCTGCTCGCGGAGGTGCCTGCCGACCGGCCGCTCACCGGCGTCGTGCACGCGGCGGGACTGCTGGACGACGGGCTGGTCACCTCGCTGACCCGGCGGAGCCTGGACGCCGTGATGCGCCCCAAGGCGGAGGCGGCGTGGCACCTGCACGAGCTGACCCGTGACGCGGACCTGGGCATGTTCGTGCTCTTCTCCTCGATCGCGGGGGTGGCCGGCATCCCCGGCCAGGCGAACTACGCGGCGGCGAACGCCTTCCTCGACGGACTGGCCCAGCACCGCAGGGCGCGGGGGCTGCCCGCCACGTCGCTCGCGTGGGGCCTGTGGGCCGAGGACTCCGGCATGACCGGGCACCTGGCCGACGCGGACCGGGCGAGGATGTCCAGGTTGGGCATCGGCCGGCTGGCCACCCCCGACGGGCTCGCCCTCTTCGACGCCGCCAGGACGAGGACCGACGCCGTGCTGGTGCCGGTACGGCTGAGTGCCGGGGCCGAGCCGGACGGCGTACGGCCGCTGCTGCGCGGCGCGATCGACGTCCCCTCGCGGCGCCGAGGGGCCGCGGACGCCCCGGCGCGGCCGGAGACCGGTGCCGAACCGCTGGGCACGCGGCTGGCCAGGCTCTCCCCGGCCGAGCGGGAGACGGCCGTGCTGGAGCTGATCCGCCGCCAGGTCGCCACCGTGCTGGGGCACGCGTCGGTCTCGGCCGTGGGCGACGGCCGCACCTTCGAGCAGCTGGGCTTCGACTCGCTCACCGCGGTCGAGCTGCGCAACCGGCTCACCGGCCAGACCGGGCTGCGGCTGCCGGCGACCCTCGTCTTCGACTACCCGAGCGTGACCGCCCTCACCGGCCACCTGCTCGCCGAGCTGGTGCCGGACGACACGCCCACGGCGGCGGGCCTGCTGGACGACCTCGGCAGGTGGCGGGCGGCCTCGTCCGCGCTCACCCCGAGCGAGACCGAGCGGGCGGCGATCACCGACGGGCTGCGGGCGCTCCTGGCCCGGTGGGACACCTCGGGCACCTCGGGCACCTCGGGCACCGGGCTGGACCACGACCTGGAGGCGTCCACCGCGGACGAGCTCTTCACCATCATCAAGAACGAGTTCGGCAAGTCCTGATGACCCGGCGGGCGGAGTGAGGATCTGATGGATAACGAGAACAAACTGCTGGAACACCTCAAGTGGGTTACCGCCGACCTGCGCCGGGCCAACCAACGGGTGCGGGATCTGGAGGGCCGGGCCGCGGAGCCGATCGCCATCGTCGGCATGGCGTGCCGCTACCCCGGTGACGTCCGCTCTCCCGAGGACCTGTGGCGGCTCGTCGCCTCCGGCGGCGACGGGATCGGCGAGTACCCGCCGGGCCGCGAATGGGACGCCGGGCTGTACGACCCCGACCCGGACGGGCACGGCACGGTGTACGCGCGGGAGGGCGGCTTCCTGCCGGACGCCGACTCCTTCGACGCCGAGTTCTTCGGGATCACACCGCGCGAGGCGCTCGCCATGGACCCGCAGCAGCGGCTGCTGCTCGAGGTCGCGTGGGAGTCCTTCGAACGGGCCGGGATCGACCCCGGGTCGCTGCGCGGCAGCCAGACCGGCGTCTACGCCGGGGTGATGGCGCAGGACTACGGGCCGAGGATGCAGGACGGGCCCGAATCCGTGGAGGGCTACCTGCTGACCGGCAACCTGCCCGCGGTCGCCTCGGGCCGCCTGGCCTACACCTTCGGGTTCGAGGGGCCGACGGTGACGGTGGACACCGCCTGCTCCTCGTCGCTGACCGCGTTGCACCTGGCGATCCAGGGCCTGCGCAACGGGGAGTGCGGCCTCGCCGTCGTCGGTGGCGTGACGGTGATGTCCGCGCCGGGACTGCTCGTGGAGTTCTCGCGCCAGCGCGGCCTGTCGCCCGACGGCCGCTGCAAGGCGTTCTCCGCCGCCGCGAACGGCACGGGGCTCGGCGAGGGGGTGGGCGTCCTGCTGGTCGAGCGGCTGTCGGACGCCGAGCGCAACGGCCACCGGGTGCTCGCGCTGGTGCGCGGTTCCGCGGTGAACTCCGACGGCGCGTCGACCGGCCTGACCGCGCCGAACGGTCCCGCCCAGCAGCGGGTGATCCGGCAGGCGCTGGCCAACGCCGGGGTGGCGGCGGCCGAGGTGGACGCGGTCGAGGCGCACGGTACGGGCACCGTGCTCGGCGACCCGATCGAGGCCCAGGCACTGCTGGCGACGTACGGGCAGGGCAGGCCGGCGGATCGGCCCCTCTGGCTGGGCACGGTCAAGTCCAACATCGGGCACGCCCAGGCCGCGGCCGGCGTCGCGGGCGTGATCAAGATGGTCGAGGCCCTGCGGCGCGGCGTCCTGCCCAGGACGCTGCACGTGGAGGAGCCCTCGGCGCACATCGACTGGACGGCGGGCGCGGTCGCGCTGCTCACCGAGTCCAGGCCGTGGACCGAGAACGGGCACCCGCGCAGGGCCGGGGTGTCCTCGTTCGGCATCAGCGGCACGAACGCCCACGTCATCCTCGAACAGGCCGCCCCGGCGGAGCCCGAGCCCGATTCCGAGCGCGGCGCCGACACCGCTGACGGCGGGCCCACGCACTGGTTCGTCTCCGCCCACGGCGAGGAGGCGCTCAGGGACCAGGCCGCGCGGCTGCTGGAGTTCGCGACGACCGGCCCCGAGCCCGCCGTGGCCGACATCGGCCACTCGCTCGCCGTCACCAGGACCGCGCTGCCGCACCGGGCCGCGATCGTCGGCGACGACCGCGCGGAACTGCTGGCCGGGCTCACCGCCCTGGCCCAGGGGCGGCCCGCCCCGAACCTCGTCCACGGCCGGAGCGACGCCCCGGTCAAGACGGCCTTCCTCTTCGCGGGGCAGGGCAGCCAGTACGCCGGGATGGGCGGCCGGCTCCACGACACCCACCCCGTGTTCGCCAAGGCCTTCGACGAGGTGTGCGGCCTGCTCGACCCGCTGCTCGGCCGCTCACTGGCCGAGGTGATCAGGTCGGGAGGGGCCCGGCTGGACAGGACGGGCTTCACCCAGCCCGCGCTGTTCGCCCTGGAGGTCGCGCTCTACCGGCTGTTCGAGGACTGGGGCGTCGTCCCGGACTTCCTGCTCGGGCACTCCGTCGGGGAGATCGCCGCCGCCCACGTCGCCGGGGTGTTCACCCTCGCCGACGCCGCGACGCTCGTCGCGGCCCGCGCCCGGCTGATGGACGCCCTGCCGCAGGGGGGCGCCATGGTCTCGCTGCGCATCCCCGAGGACCGGCTCGCCCCCCTCCTCGGCGACGGGGTGAGCGTCGCCGCGATCAACGGCGCGGACTCGCTGGTCGTCTCGGGCGACGAGGCCGCCGTCGAGGCCCTCGCGCTCGCGGTCGCCGAACGGGGATACCGGACCCGCAGACTCCAGGTCAGCCACGCCTTCCACTCCCACCACATGGACCCGATGCTCGCGGCGTTCCGGCGGGCCATCGAGGGGCTCACCTTCAACGCCCCGAGCATTCCCCTCGTCACCAACCGTACCGGCCGGATCGCCGGTGCCGACGAGCTGCGCGACCCGGACCACTGGGTGCGGCAGGTCCGCGACCCGGTCCGCTTCCACGAGGGGGTGCTGACCCTGGGCGAGCTCGGGGTGGGCGTCTACCTGGAGATGGGCCCGGACGGCACGCTGGCGGGCCTGGTCGGCGGTTCCTCGGCCATCCCCGCGCTCCGCCGCGACAGGGACGACGCGCGGCAGGTCGTCACCGCCGTCGCGACCGCGCGGGTCCACGGCGTGTCCATCGACGCGGAGACCGTCCACGAGGGGCGGCGGATCGACCTGCCCACCTACCCGTTCAGGCGGACGCGCTACTGGCTGTCGCCGAAGCGGACCGGTCAGGCCGCCGACCGGTGGGCGCGGCCGTTCTGGGAGGCCGTCGACGAGGGCGAGCTGGGGTCGCTGGCCGAGACGCTGCGCATCGACGACACGGAGCGGGCGGCGCTGACCTCGGTGCTTCCCGCGCTGGCCGCCTGGCGCAGGCGAGAGCGCGAACAGGATCTCGCGGACGGATGGCGCTACCACGTCGCGTGGCGGCCCGTTCCCGCGGCCCGGCCCGGCGCCCCGGCCGGTCCCACCGGCACCTGGCTGCTGCTCGTCCCCGCCACGCACACCGAGGACCCCTGGGTGGCGGCCCTGACGGCGTCGCTGGCCGGAGCGGGTCTCGACACGCGGCGGATCGTGGTGACCGAGGCCGACGACCGTACCGCACTGGCCGCGCGGCTGCGGACCGAGAACGAGGTGGGAGACGGGGCCGGTGGCGAGGTCGCCGGGGT
This sequence comes from Streptosporangium oxazolinicum, assembly GCF_039537505.1. Lineage (NCBI taxonomy): Bacteria > Bacillati > Actinomycetota > Actinomycetes > Streptosporangiales > Streptosporangiaceae > Streptosporangium > Streptosporangium oxazolinicum. Next base: position 188,105 of record NZ_BAABAQ010000002.1, on the reverse strand, counting down.
GCTGTCGCTGCTCGCCCTGGACGAGCGGCCGCATCCGGCGTACCCGAACGTCCCCGCCGGGATGGCGGCCACGCTGGCGCTGGCGCAGGCGCTCGACGACGTGGGCGGGGAGGCGCCGCTGTGGCTGATCACCCGGGGCGCGGTGCGCGCGGGCCGCTTCGACCGGCTCGGCCGCCCGGCGCAGGCGCGGGTCTGGGGCTTCGGCCGGGTCGTGGGACTCGAACACCCCCGGCGGTGGGGCGGGCTCGCCGACCTGCCGGAGACCGTGGACGCCAAGGCGTTCGGCCGCCTGCGCGCGGCGATCGGGACACCGGAGGACCAGCTCGCGATCCGCGCCTCGGGGGTGTTCGCCCGGCGGCTCGTCCCCTCGGCCCGTGGCGGCTCCGCCGTACCGGAGTGGAAGGCGCGGGGCACCGCGCTGATCACCGGTGGCACCGGCGCGCTGGGCGCGCACGCCGCGCGCCGGCTGGCGCGGGCGGGCGCGACGCACCTGGTGCTGGTCAGCAGGAGCGGACCCGAGGCGCCCGGCGCGGAGGAACTGCGGCTGGAGCTCACCCGGCTCGGTGCCACGGTCACCGTCGCCGCCTGCGACACCGCCGACCGGGACGACCTGGCCGCGCTCGTGGCGCGGGTCCGGCGCGACCACGGCCCGATCAGGACGGTGGTGCACGCCGCGGGCGTCAACCAGAACACGCCGATTACCGGTACCACACTCGCCGAGTTCGCCGAGGTCGACGCCAAGGCGGCGGCGGCCGGCCACCTGAGCGACCTGTTCGGCGCCGACGAGCTCGACGCCTTCGTCCTGTTCTCCTCGATCGCGGGCGTGTGGGGCAGCGCGGGCCAGGCGGCCTACAGCGCGGCGAACGCGTTCGCCGACGCCCTGGCGGAACACCGGCGCGGGCTGGGGCTTCCCGCCACCGCCGTCTCCTGGGGGCTGTGGGCGGGCGGCGGCATGGGCGCGGAGGCCGGGGTGACCGGCGGCCTGAGCAGGCACGGCATCCGCGCGATGCCGGTCGAACCGGCGATGAGCGCGCTGAACCGGGCGCTCGCGGACGACGAGGCGTGCGTCACCGTCGCGGACGTCGACTGGGCGCGGTTCGCCCCCGCGTTCGCCGTCGCCCGCCCCCGGCCGCTGCTGGACGAGATCCCCCTGGAGACGAGGCCCGAGGCAGGCCCCGAGACCGGCGCGGATTCGGAGCTGCGGCGGCAGGTGACCGGGCTGACGGCCGCGCGGCGGCACGAGCACCTCGTGAAGCTCGTCGGCGCCCACACCGCGGCCGTCGCCGGGGCGGCCACCGCCGACGCCCTCGACCTCGCCCAGCCGTTCCGCGCGCTCGGCTTCGACTCGCTGATGGCCGTCGAGCTGCGCGACCGGCTCGTCACGGCCACCGGGCTGGCACTGCCCACCACGCTGGCCTTCGACTGGCCGACGCCCACCGCCGTGGCCGGTCACCTGCTCGCCAGGCTCACCGGTGACGGCGACGCGCGGGACGTCCCCGCGACCAGGGAGGCCGCCGACGACGACCCCATCGCCGTGGTCGCCATGACGTGCAGGCTCCCCGGCGGCGTCCGGTCACCGGAGGACCTCTGGCGGCTGGTGTCGGAGGGGAGCGACGCGATCGGGGAGTTCCCCACCGACCGGGGCTGGGACGTGGACGCGCTGTACGACCCGGACCCCGACCACCCCGGGACCACCTACGCGAGGACGGGCGGCTTCCTGCGTGACGCGGCCGAGTTCGACCCCGGCTTCTTCGACATCAGCCCGCGCGAGGCCCTCGCGATCGACCCGCAGCAGCGACTGCTGCTCGAACTGGCCTGGGAGACCTTCGAACGCGCCGGGATTGCCCCCGCGGGCCTGCGGGAGAGCGACACCGGGGTGTTCGTGGGCACCTGGGCGCAGGAGTACGGCGGCGGCCTGGCCCACCCGCAGGAGGAGGCGGCGGGCTACCTGATAACCGGCAACGCCTCCAGCGTCACCTCCGGGAGGATCGCCTACACCTTCGGGCTGCACGGGCCCGCCGTCACCGTGGACACCGCCTGCTCCTCGTCGCTCACGGCCGTCCACCTGGCGGCCCAGGCGCTCAGGTCGGGGGAGTGCGCGCTGGCACTGGCCGGAGGCGTCACCGTGATGGCGAGCCCGGGAGCCTTCGTCGAGTTCAGCCGCCAGCGCGGGCTGGCGGCCGACGGCCGGTGCAAGCCGTTCGCCGCCGCCGCCGACGGCACCGGCTGGGGCGAGGGCGCGGGACTGCTGCTGCTCGAACGGCTCTCCGACGCCGAACGCAACGGCCACCGGGTGCTCGCCCTCGTCCGGGGCAGCGCCGTGAACCAGGACGGCGCCAGCAACGGCCTCACCGCGCCGAACGGGCCCTCCCAGGAGCGGGTGATCCACCAGGCGCTGGCCAACGCGGGACTGCGCCCCTCCGACGTGGACGCGGTCGAGGCGCACGGCACGGGCACCGTACTCGGCGACCCGATCGAGGCGCGGGCGCTGCTGGCCACCTACGGCCAGGACAGGCACGAGGGAAGGCCGCTCTGGCTCGGCTCGCTCAAGTCGAACATCGGCCACACCCAGGCCGCGGCCGGAGTCGCCGGGATCATCAAGACGGTGATGGCCATGCGCCACGACCTGCTCCCCCCGACGCTGCACGTCGACCGGCCCACCCCGCACGTCGACTGGACCTCGGGCGCGGTCTCGCTGATCACCGAGCCGACGCCGTGGCCGGAGACCGGGCGGCCGTACCGGGCGGGCGTGTCCTCCTTCGGCATCAGCGGCACGAACGCGCACGTCATCCTCGAACAGGCCCCTGCGGCTCCTGGGAGGTCATCCACTTTTGAGAGGTCGTCCACGGCTTCTGAGCAGGTTCCGGCGTCCTCCGAGCAGGGGTCCGCGGTCCCTGAGCGGGCCGGGGAACGGGACGGGGGACGGGCCGGAGGGCATGTTGGGACATCCGTTCCGGCGGTCGTTCCGTGGCCGATCTCGGCGAGGTCGGAGACGGCGTTGCGAGCCCAGGCGCGCCGCCTCGCCGACCACCTGGCCGGGGAACCGGGGCTGAGCGACGCCGACGTCGGCCACGCGCTCGCGACCACCCGGCAGGTGTTCGACCACCGCGCGGTGGTGGTCGGCGCCACCAGGGCGGAACTGCTCGCGGCCCTCGACCTGGTGGCCGAGGGCGAGCGGGGACCCGGCGTCGTACTCGGCGCCGCCGCCGTACCGCCCGGTGCGACCGCCTTCCTCTTCACCGGCCAGGGCAGCCAGCGGGCGGGCATGGGCCGGGAGCTCTACGAGGGCAACCCGGTGTACGCCGACGCCTTCGACACCGTCTGCCAGTACCTGGACCCGCACCTTGAGCACCCTCTGGCGCACGTGCTGTTCGGCCCCGGCGAGGCGCTGCTCGGCAGGACCGAGTACGCGCAGCCCGCGCTGTTCGCCCTGGAGGTCGCGCTCCACCGGCTGCTGGAGCACCACGGCGTACGGCCCGACTACCTCATCGGGCACTCCGTGGGCGAGATCGTCGCGGCGCACGTCTCCGGCGTGCTCACGCTGCCCGACGCGGCGACGCTGATCACCGCCAGGGCCGGGCTCATGCAGCGGATCACGGCCGACGGCGCCATGATCGCGATCCAGGCGGGTGAGGACGAGGTCCGCGAGTCGCTGGCCGGGTTCGAGGACAGGGTGTCGATCGCCGCGGTCAACGGCCCGTCGGCGGTCGTCGTCTCCGGCGACCGGAGCGCGGTCGGGAAGATCGGTGCCCGATGGGCGGCCGCCGGACGCAAGGCGACGAGGCTCACGGTCAGCCACGCCTTCCACTCGCCGCACCTCGACGCCGTGAGCGAGGGGTTCCGGCGGGTCGTGGCCGGTCTCTCCTTCGCGGCCCCCTCGATCCCGATCGTCTCCAACGTCACGGGGGAGCTCGCCACGGAGGCGCAGCTCCGCTCGCCCGACTACTGGGTACGGCACGCCAGGCAGGCCGTACGCTTCCACGACGGCCTGCGCACGCTGCACGGCCAGGGCGTCACCACCTACCTGGAGCTGGGACCGGACGCCGTGCTCAGCGCGCTGGCGCAGCAGAGCGTCCCCGGCGGGTTCGTCGCGCTGATGCGGGCGGGACAGCCCGAGTCCGCGACCGTCGTCACCGCGCTCGCGAAGGCCCACGTGCTCGGGATCCCCGTCGACTGGGCCTCCTGCCACGCCGGGCACCGCGCCCGTCCCGCGGAGCTGCCCACCTATCCCTTTGAACGCGGCCACTACTGGCTCCGGCTCGCCGCGGACGACACGCCCGGCGGCACGGGCACCGTGGACCACCCGCTGATCCGGTCGAGGATCGACCTGGACGACTTGGGAGTGCTGTTCCTCGGGCGCATGTCACAGCGCTCGCAGCCGTGGGTCGGCGACCACCACGTGCTCGGCAGCGTGGTCGTACCCGGCACCACCTGGGTCGAGCTCGCGGCGTGGGCGGGCAGGGAACTCGGCTGCGCGCGGGTGGCGGAACTCACCCACGAGCTGCCGCTCGTGCTCACCGAGAACCGGGTGTTCGAGATCCAGCTGAGAGTCGGGGTCCCGGGGGAGGACGCCTCACGGCCGCTCACCCTGCGTTGCCGGGCGACGGAAGCCGGGCAGCCCTGGGTGGGGCTCGCCAGGGGCGTGCTGGCCCCCGCCGAGGACGTGTCCGCCAGGCCCGCCCCCGCCGAACTGCTGGAATGGCCGCCACGGGACGCCGTGCCCATCGACACCGGCGAGTTCTACCCGCGCCACAACGAGCGGGGCCTGTACACCTGGGGGCCGTCGTTCCAGTCGCTGCGCCTGGCCTGGCGGCGGGGCGAGGACCTCTTCGCGGAGGTACGGCTGCTCGACGAGGTCGGCTCCGCGTCCTTCGACCTGCATCCCGCGCTGATGGACGCGTCGATGCACGCGCTCGGAGCCGACCTCATCCCCGACGAGCTCACCGCGCTGGTCGCCGACCCCGACGAGAGCAGCGAACGGCCGCGCATCCCGTTCACGTGGCGCGGCGTGGACCTGCGGGCGTACGGGGCCCGCGCGCTGCGGGTGTGGATGTCGGTGCCCGAGGGCGGCGGGACCACCATCGCCGTCGCCGACGAGTCGGGCAGGCTGGTCGCCTCCGTCGAGTCGGTGGTGATGCTTCCCATCTCGGAGAAGCAGCTGCGAGCCTCCCTCACCGCGCCTCGGCACGAGTCACTCTTCCACGTCGACTGGACCGCGCTGCCGCTCTCCCCGGCCCCCCGGGAGGGGGACTGGGCGGTGCTCGGTTCCGAGCTGCCGGGCGCGGCGCGCCACACGGGCGTATCGGCCCTGCGCGAGGCGATCGCCTCGGGCTCGCCGGTCCCCGACGTCGTCGTCCTCACCGCACCGGCCGCCACGGACCCGGAGCCGACCCTCAGGAACGGCAGCGCGGACCCGGAGCCAACACTCCGGAACGGCACCGCGGATCCCGCGCCGGTGCCCCGTGCCGTCACCGGGGACCTCGCCTCGGTGACCCGCGCCGTCACCGCCGACCTGCTCGGGTTCGTGCGGTCCTGGCTCACCGAGGAGACCTTCGGCCCGTCCCACCTGGTCGTGGTCACGCGGGGCGCGGTCGCTGCCCTGCCCGGCGACCGGGTCGCCAACCTGACCCACGCGGCCTCCTGGGGTCTGCTCAGGGTCGCCCAGACGGAGCACCCCGGCCGGATCACCATCGTCGACCTCGACGATCTCGACGACGGCGTCGGCGAACGGGCGCTGTCACGCGAGGTGCTCGCGAGCGTGCTGGCCACCGGAGCCCCGCAGGTCGCCCTCCGCGAGGGACGGGCCTACTCGCCGCAGGTGGCCAGGCTGCCCGCGACGGCGGCCCGGGAGCACCGGCCCCTGCTCGACCCCCGGGGAACGGTCCTGATCATCGGCGGCACCGGCACGCTCGGCGCCCTCCTGGCCAGGCACCTCACCACGCGGCACGGAGCCAGACACCTGCTGCTGACCAGCCGCCGAGGCCCCGACGCCGAGGGGGCGGCGGCCCTGGCCGACGAGCTCACCGGCCTCGGTGCCGAGGTGTCCATCGTGGCCTGCGACGCCGCCGACCGGGACGCGCTCGCGGACCTGCTCGGCTCGATCGCCACCGAGCATCCGCTCACCGCCGTGGTCCACGCGGCGGGCCTGCTCGACGACGCGGTCATCACCGCGATGACCCCCCGGCAGCTGGAGGCGGTGCTGCGCCCTAAGGTGGACGCCGCCTGGAACCTGCACGAGCTGACCAGGGACCACGACCTGTCCATGTTCACCCTCTTCTCCGCCGCCGCCGGGATCCTCGGCGGCCCGGGACAGGCCAACTACGCGGCGGCCAACACCTTCCTGGACGCCCTCGCCGTGCACCGCCGCGCCGAGGGGCTCCCCGCGACGGCGCTCGCCTGGGGACTGTGGGGCCAGGCCAGCGGGATGACCGGGCAGCTGGGCGAGGCCGACTTCGCCAGGATGCGCCGCATCGGGGTCGTCCCGCTCCCCAGCGAGGAGGGGCTCGCGCTCTTCGACCTGGCCCACGCCGTGGACACGGCGTGCGTCATGCCCATCCGGCTGGACCTGGCCGGGCTCCGCGAGCAGGACACCGCGCCCGCGGTGCTCGAAAGCCTGCTCCGGGGGGTGCCGAGGCACACCCCGCGTACGCGGGTGTCCGCGGAACCGGCGCTCCGGCTCGAAGGGCTGACCGCGAGCGAGCAGCACGTCAGGCTCGTCGAGCTGGTCACCGCGCAGATCGCCACGGTCGCGAACCACCGCAGGCAGAGCATCGACCCCGGACGGCCGTTCAAGGAGCTCGGTTTCGACTCGCTGATGACGGTGGAACTGCGCAACCGGCTCGCCTCGGCCACCGGGCTCTCCCTGCCGCCGACGCTCGTGTTCGACCACCCCACGCCGGACGCGCTCGCCGGCCACCTGCGGAGCAAGCTGGCCGTCAGCACGGCCGAGGGGCCGGTGGACGACGACAGGGACACGACCGTCAGGGACGCGCTCGCCTCCATCCCGATCAGCCGGTTGCGCCGGTCGGGACTGCTGGGCCCGCTGCTGCGACTGGCCGGTGCCCCCTCGGAGCAGCCGGACACGCACGACCACGACGAGGCCGACGAGTTCGACGGTATGGCGGCCGACGACCTCATCCGCATGGCGTTGAGCGACGAGATCGACTCCTGATCTGTGACTGACGATGGGAAAGCCCATGGCGAACTCTGACGACAAGCTTGTCCGAGCGCTGCGGAGCGCGCTGAGAGAGAACGAGCGGCTGAAGCAGGCGAACCTCGATCTGGTCTCCGCCTCCAACGAGCCGATCGCGATCATCGGGATGGGGTGCCGGTTCCCCGGCGGGGTGACCTCGCCGGAGGAGCTGTGGCGGCTGGTGGCCGGGGGGACCGACGCCATCTCGGACTTTCCTGCCGACCGAGGCTGGGACCCCGGCCTCTACGACCCGGACCCGGAGCGCACCGGCAGGTCCTACACCCGGCAGGGCGGGTTCCTGCACGACGTGGCCGAGTTCGACCCGGCGTTCTTCGGGATCAGCCCGCGCGAGGCACTGGTCATCGACCCGCAGCAGCGGCTACTGCTGGAACTCGGCTGGGAGACCTTCGAGAACGCGGGCATCGCCCCCGACTCACTGCGCGGCAGCGACACCGGGGTGTTCGCCGGGGTGATGTACGGCGAGTACGGCTCGCGGCCGTCCTCGCTGACATCCGGCCAGGAGGCCAACGTGGGCCTCGGCAGCGCGGGGAGCGTCGTCTCGGGACGGGTGGCCTACACCTTCGGCCTGGAGGGACCAGCGGTAACAGTGGACACGGCGTGCTCGTCGTCGCTGGTCACCATGCACCTCGCCGCCCAGGCGCTGCAGAGGGGAGAGTGCTCGCTGGCGCTGGCCGGTGGCGTGACCGTGATGGCGACGCCCAGCGTGTTCTTCCAGTTCAGCCGCCAGCGCGGGCTGGCGGCCGACGGCCGGTGCAAACCCTACGCCGAGGCGGCCGACGGGCTCGGATGGTCCGAGGGCGCGGGCCTGGTCCTGCTGGAGCGGCTGTCGGACGCCCGCCGTAACGGGCACCGGGTGCTGGCGGTGATCCGGGGCAGCGCGGTCAACCAGGACGGCGCCAGCCACGGGTTGACGGCGCCCAACGGTCCGGCGCAGCAGCGGGTGATCCGTCAGGCGTTGGCGAACGCGGAGTTGGAGTTCGCCGATGTGGACGTGGTGGAGGGGCACGGTACGGGGACGACGCTCGGCGACCCGATCGAGGCGCAGGCGTTGCTGGCGACGTACGGTCAGGATCGAACCGTCCCTTTGTGGTTGGGGTCGGTGAAGTCGAATCTGGGTCATACGCAGGCCGCCGCCGGGGTGGCGGGTGTGATCAAGATGGTGATGGCGATGCGGCACGGGGTGATGCCGAGGACGCTGCACGTGGACGAGCCGTCGTCGCATGTGGACTGGTCGTCGGGTGCGGTGGAGCTGTTGGCGGAGTCCCGGCCATGGCCCGAGCGTGAAGGACCCCGCCGGGCGGGGGTGTCGTCGTTCGGGATCAGTGGGACGAACGCGCACGTGATCGTGGAAGGGGTCGTGGAGTCGGTTGCTCCGGCGGTGGGGCGTGGGTTGCCGGTGGTGCCGTGGGTGGTGTCGGCCAGGTCGGCTGAGGGGTTGGGTGCGCAGGTTACGAGGTTGGCGTCGTGGTCGGGGGACGCGCTGGATGTGGGGTACTCGCTGGCGACGACCCGGACGGTTTTGGATCATCGTGCGGTGTTCTGCGGGCCGGATCGTGATGAGCTGGCGGCGTTCGTCCCGGGTGCGGATGGTGTGGCCGGGGGCCGGTGTGCGGTGCTGTTCTCGGGTCAGGGGGCGCAACGGCCCGGGATGGGAGCGGGGCTGTACGCGGCGTTCCCGGTGTTCGCCGAGGCCTTCGACGCTGCGTGTCCGGCGCCGGTCAAGGAGGTGGTGTTCGGGGGTTCGGAGCTGATCGATCAGACGGTGTACGCCCAGCAGGGGTTGTTCGCGTTCGAGGTGGCGTTGTTCCGGTTGGTGGAGTCGTGGGGGGTGGTCCCCGACTTCGTCGGGGGTCATTCGGTGGGGGAGATCGCGGCTGCTCATGTGGCGGGGGTGTGGTCTTTGGAAGATGCCTGCCGGGTGGTGGAGGCACGCGGCCGGTTGATGCAGGACCTGCCCCCGGGTGGGGCGATGGTCGCGATAGCCGCCTCGGAAGCAGACATCGCCCCGTACCTGAACGAGCGGGTCGGGTTGGCAGCGGTCAACGGCCCGGCCTCGGTGGTGGTCTCCGGTGACGAGGACGCGGTCGAGACACTGCTGAACCAACTGGACGGGATCAGGACCAAACGGCTACGGGTCTCGCACGCTTTCCATTCGGCGCGGATGGATCCGATGCTGGACGACTTCCGGGTAGTCCTGGAGTCGGTGTCGTGGAATCGGCCCCGCATCCCCCTGGTATCGACCCTGACCGGCCACCTCGCCGACCCCGACGAGATCGCGTCGGCGGAGTATTGGGTGCGGCAGGTCCGCGAGCCCGTCCGGTTCGGCGACGCGGTGCGCACTCTGGAAGCCGAAGGCGTCACCACGCTCATCGAAGCCGGACCGAGCCCTGCCCTGTCGGCGATGGAGACCCAGAGCGCCGTCTTCGCCCCCCTGGCGCGTAAGGACCACGACGAGGTCGAAGCCACCATCCGTGGACTGGGCCAGGCATGGACCCGAGGCGTCACGGTCGACTGGCCGACGCTGTTCACCGGGTCCGGCGCCCAGCGGATCGACCTGCCCACCTACCCCTTCCAGCGGAGGCGTTATTGGTTGGAGGGGGGTGTTGTCTCGGGTGATGTGGGGGTGAGCGCGGCTGGTCATCCTTTGCTGGCTGCGGCGGTGGTGTTGGCCGATTCGCAGGGGGTGGTGTTGACGGGGCGGTTGTCGGTGGAGACGCAACCCTGGCTGGCCGATCATCGGGTGATGGGGGCGGTGATCTTCCCCGGCACCGGCTTCGTCGAACTCGCCATCCAGGCCGGTGACGAGGTCGGGTGCGGCACTCTCGAAGGTCTCACGCTGGAGAGCCCGCTGGTGCTGCCCGACACCGGAGCGGTACGGCTCCAGATCATCGTCCGCACACCGGACGAGACCGGGCTGCGGGCGTTCTCCATCCACTCCCGGCCCGACGACTCCGATCCGGACCTCCCCTGGACCCGCCACGCCACCGGCACGGTCCGCCCCGTGGAGCCCGCCGCCGACCTCCCCTCCATGGAGCCGGACGCCTGGCCGCCATCGGACGCGACACCGGTCGAGCTCGACGGGGCCTACGAGAGCCTCGCCGCGCGCGGCTATGACTACGGACCCGCGTTCCGGGGGCTGCGGGCGATGTGGCGCCGGGGCGACGAGGTCTTCGCCGAGGTGGCCCTGCCGGAGGACATGAGCGGCGCCGGTTTCGGCCTGCATCCGGCGTTGCTGGACGCCGCCATGCACCCCAGGCTGCTGAACGAGGCCACGGGGACGCGGATCCCCTTCGAGTGGCATGGCGTCTCGCTGCTGGCCACCGGTGCCGAGGCGCTGCGGGTGTGGATCCGGCCGGTCGGCGAGGACGCCATGTCGGTGACGGTCACGGACTCGTCGGGAGCGCCGGTCGCGGGTGTCTCCCGGCTGCTGGCCCGCCCGGTCTCCGCCGACCAGCTCGGGCGGCCGGGACGCGACGTGCTGTTCGAGGTGGACTGGCCCCTGATCTCTCTCGCTCCGGTGCGGGACGAACGACACCGGCCGGAGGTCGGCGGCCCCGACCGCCCCGACCTGGCCGACCTGGGCCGTACGATCGGGCCGGACACGCCGATGCCCGACGTCGTACTGCTGGCGTACGCCCTCGACGCGGACGAGCCGACGCGTGCCACGGGGGCGGACGACGAGGACCTGCCCGGACGGGTACGGGCGGCGACCCGGCGGACGCTGCGGGACCTGCAGACCTGGCTCGCCGACGAGCGGGCCTCCTCCTCGCGGCTCGTGGTGGTGACACGCGGGGCGGTGAGCACGGGCGCCGACGACACGGCCGTGGATCTCCGGCAGTCGGCGCTGTGGGGGCTGGTGCGCTCCGCCCAGGCCGAGCATCCGGGGCGATTCTGCCTCGTCGACCTGGACGATCACCCCTCCTCCGAACGGCTGCTCGCCGCGGTCGTCGCGTCGGGCGAGCCGGAGGTGGCGGTACGCGCCGGTGCCGCACGGGTGCCCCGCTTCGCCCCGGTGGCCCCCGGCCAGGCGGCGTCGAACTGGTCCGCGGACGGAACGGTGCTGATCACCGGAGGCACCGGCGGGCTGGGCGCGCTGCTCGCCCGCCACCTCGTCGAGGCGCGCGGGGTCAGGCACCTGCTGCTGGTCAGCCGCCGAGGCCCGGAAGCGGCCGGGGCGACGGAGCTGCGGGACGAGCTGGCCGCGCTGGGTGCCGAGGTCACGGTCTCCGCCTGTGACGTCACCGACAGGGCGTCGCTGGCCGCCGTACTCGCGGAGGTGTCCCCACGGCACCCCCTCACCGCCGTCGTGCACGCCGCGGGGGTGGCGGACGTCGGAGTGCTCGGCTCGCTCACCCCCGAGCAGGTGGACCGGGTGATGCGTCCGAAGGTGGACGCGGCCTGGCACCTGCACGAGCTCACCAGGGAGCTCGGCCTCTCGGCCTTCGTGCTCTACTCGTCGGCGGCGAGCCTCGTTCTCGGCGCGGGCCAGGCCAACTACGCCGCGGCCAACGCCTTCCTCGACGCGCTGGCCGGATATCGCGAGGCGGCGGGACTGCCCGCCACCTCGCTGGCCTGGGGGCTCTGGGCCGAGGCCGAGGGGATGGCGGAACTGCTCGACGAGGCGGGCCTGCGACGCATGTCCCGGCTGGGGCTGCCGCCACTGGCCACCGAGGAGGCGCTGGGGCTGTTCGACGCGGCCGTCGGGCTTGGCAGGCCCGTCCTCGCACCGGTCCGGGTGGACCGCGTCGCGCTGAACGCCCGCACCGACGAGATCCCGCCACTGCTGCGCGGCCTGCTGCGGACCAGGTCCCGCCGGGTGGTCGAACCGGGACGCGCCTCGGCCGACCCCGCGCTTTCCCGTCGTCTCGGCGCCCTCACCGAGCCGGAGCGGGATCGGGTGATGCTGGACCTGGTCCGTACCCGTGTCGCCACCGTGCTCGGATATTCCGCGAACGAGTCCGCGGAGCCGGGAGCCGCCTTCCGCGAGCTGGGCTTCGACTCGCTGGCCGCCGTGGAGCTCCGCAACCTGCTGAACGAGGCGACGGGCCTCCGGCTTCCCGCCACCCTGGTCTTCGACTACCCCAACTCGATCGTGCTGGCACGCCACCTCAGGGACGAGTTGCTCGGTACGGCTCCCGTCCAGACGGCGGCGCCCACCGTGGCGGCCGACCTGGAGCCGATCGCGATCGTGGGAATGGCCTGCCGTTACCCGGGTGGGGTGACCTCCCCGGAGGGGCTGTGGCGGCTGGTGGCCGACGGCCTCGACGTGATCTCCGACTTCCCCGCCGACCGGGGCTGGGACCTCGGCGCGGTGTACGACCCCAGCGGGTCCAGGCCGGGCACCAGCTACGTCCGCGAGGGCGGGTTCCTCTACGACGCGGCTGACTTCGACGCGGAGTTCTTCGGGATCTCACCGCGTGAGGCGCCGGTGCTGGACCCGCAGCAACGCCTGTTCCTGGAGATCTCGTGGGAGGCGCTGGAACGCGCGGGCATGGACGCCGCCTCGCTGCGCGGCAGCTCGACCGGGGTGTTCACCGGTGTGATGTACCACGACTACCCCGGGAGCAGCGGGGCGGGAAGCCTGGTCTCCGGCCGGGTCGCGTACACGTTCGGGTTCGAGGGACCGGCCGTCACCATGGACACCGCCTGTTCCTCCTCGCTCGTGGCGCTGCACACGGCCTGCCGGTCGTTGCGGCAGGGTGACTGCTCGCTGGCGCTGGCCGGTGGCGTGACCGTGATGGCCACGCCGGACATGTTCGTCGAGTTCTCCCGGCAGGGAGTGCTGTCCGGTGACGGCCGGTGCAGATCGTTCGCCACCGCCGCGGACGGCGCGGGCTGGTCGGAGGGGGCGGGTGTCCTGCTGCTGGAGCGGTTGTCGGACGCTCGTCGTAACGGGCATCGGGTGCTGGCGGTGGTACGGGGCAGCGCGGTCAACCAGGACGGGGCGTCGAACGGCCTGACCGCGCCGAACGGTCCCTCGCAGCAGCGCGTCATCCGGGCGGCCCTCGCCGACGCGGGTCTGGGGTCCGCCGATGTGGACGTGGTGGAGGGGCACGGTACCGGGACGACGCTCGGTGACCCGATCGAGGCGCAGGCGTTGCTGGCCACCTACGGTCAGGGCCGGTCGGCTCCGCTGTGGCTGGGGTCGGTGAAGTCCAACCTCGGACACCCCCAGGCCGCCGCCGGGGTGGCGGGTGTGATCAAGATGGTGATGGCGATGCGGCACGGCGTGATGCCGAAGACGCTGCATGTGGATGAGCCGTCGTCGCATGTGGACTGGTCGTCGGGTGCGGTGGAGGTGTTGGCGGAGTCCCGTCCGTGGCCGGTGGGGGAGGGGCCTCGTCGGGCGGGGGTGTCGTCGTTCGGGATCAGTGGGACGAACGCGCACGTGATCGTGGAGGGGGTGGTGGAGGAGCCGGTCGTTCCGGTGGTGGAGCGAGCGATGCCGGTGGTGCCGTGGGTGGTGTCGGCCAAGTCGGCTGAGGGGTTGGGTGCGCAGGTCGCGAGGTTGGCGTCGTGGGCGGGGGACGCACTGGACATCGGCTACTCGCTGGCCACGACCCGGACCGCTCTGGATCATCGTGCGGTGGTGGTGGGGGAGGGGCTGGTGAGCGGATCGGTCGCGGGAGGCCGGTGCGCGGTGCTGTTCTCCGGCCAGGGAGCACAGCGGCCCGGGATGGGAGCGGGGTTGTATGCGGCGTTCCCGGTGTTCGCCGAAGCCTTCGACGCCGCCTGCCCGGCAGCGGTCAAGGAGGTGCTGTTCAGCGGCTCGGAGCTGATCGACCAGACGGTGTACGCCCAGCAGGGGCTCTTCGCCTTCGAGGTCGCCCTGTTCCGGCTGCTGGAGTCCTGGGGCGTGGTCCCGGACTTCGTCGGCGGACACTCCGTAGGAGAGATCGCGGCTGCTCATGTGGCCGGGGTGTGGTCTTTGGAAGACGCCTGCCGGGTGGTGGAGGCACGCGGCCGGTTGATGCAGAACCTGCCCGCCGGTGGGGCAATGGCCGCGATAGCCGCTTCGGAAGCAGACATCGCCCCGTATTTGAACGAGCGGGTCGGCCTGGCGGCGGTCAACGGTCCGGCGTCGGTGGTGGTCTCCGGTGACGAGGACGCGGTCGAGGCGCTGTTGAACCAGTTGGACGGGGTCAGGGCCAAACGGCTACGGGTCTCGCACGCTTTCCATTCGGCGCGGATGGAGCCGATGCTGGAGGACTTCCGCACGGTCCTGGAGTCGGTGGTGTGGAACCGGCCCCGCATCCCCCTGGTATCGACCCTGACCGGCCACCTCGCCGACCCCGACGAGATCGCGTCCGCCGAGTATTGGGTGCGGCAGGTGCGTGAGCCGGTCCGGTTCGGCGACGCGGTGCGCACCCTGGAAGCCGAAGGCGTCACCACGCTCATCGAAGCCGGGCCAAGCCCTGTCCTGTCGGCGATGGAGACCCAGAGCGCCGTCTTCACCCCTCTGGCGCGTAAGGAGCACGACGAGGTCGAGGCCGTGATCCGCGGACTGGGCCAGGCGTGGACCCGGGGTGTGGCGGTCGACTGGCCGGAGATGTTCACCGGATCCGGTGCTCAGCGGATCGACCTGCCCACCTACCCCTTCCAACGACAGCGCTACTGGCTGAACGCCGACGTCGCCGCGGTGGAGGAGAACCACGAGGAGTCGCGCTTCTGGGCGGCCGTGGAGCAGGGGGACGTCGAGCGGCTGGCCATCACCCTGGGCATGGCGGACGGCGAGGACGGCGCGCTGCGCACCATGTTGCCCATCCTCTCCTCGTGGCGCAGGCAGCGGGACGAGCAGTCCACCGTGAACGGCTGGCGTTACCGCGTCGGCTGGGAAGCCGTACCCGATGTGCCCGTGCGCGTATCCCCGCAGAGCTGGCTCGTGGTGGTCCCCGAGGGTCATCTCGACCATCCCTGGGTGGTGGCGCTACGGACGCTGGAGCGGCGCGGCATCACCGTGCTGACGCTGGAGCTGACCGAGCAGGACCGGGACGCCCTGGCGGACCGGATCCGGCGGGCCACCGGCGGTTCCTGTGATCGGGTGCTGTCCCTGCTGGCGCTGGAGGACCGGCCACACCCCGGCCATCCCCTCGTGGACCTGCGCGTGGCGAACACCATCCTGCTGGCGCAGGCCCTCGGCGACGCCGGGACGGCCGCACCCCTGTGGGCACTCACCCTGGACGGCCAGGCCGACACGGGCCAGGCCCGGCTCTGGGGGCTGGGCAGGTCGATCGGCCTGGAGCGTCCCAGCCGGTGGGGTGGGCTCGTCGAACTGCCCGAGAGCATGAACGAGCAGGCACTGAGCCGGTTGGTGAACGCCGTCGCGGGCTCCTCCGACGAGGATCAGCTCGCGGTGCGCGCCTCCGGAGTCTTCGTACGCCGCCTGCACCGCGCGCCGATCGCCGAACCCGCCGAGACCTGGCGCCCGGACGGCACCGTCCTGGTGACCGGGGGTACGGGAGGCGTGGGCGCGCACGTGGCCAGGTGGCTCGTCGGCAGAGGAGCCGAGCACCTCGTACTGGCTGGTCGCCGAGGAGCCGACGCGCCCGGCGCCGGGAAGCTCGCGGAGGAACTCGGCCGGGCGGGCGCGCGCGTGACCATCGCGTCCTGTGACGTGACGGACCGGTCGGCGCTGCGTGACCTGCTGGCGGAACACCGGGTGACGGCCGCCTTCCACACCGCGGGGATCGGCGGCTGGGCCACCCTGGACGAGACGACGATGAGCGACACCGAGGCCGTGTTCGGCGCGAAGGTCACCGGTGCCGAGTATCTCGACGAGTTGCTCGACCGCGATTCGGACCTGCTGGTGCTGTTCTCCTCGACGGCCGGGATCTGGGGCAGCGCCGCGCAGGCCACCTACGCGGCGGCGAACGCCTCCCTGGACGCCCTGGCGCGGCGGCGGCGGGCACGCGGGCTGAAGGCCACATCGGTCGCCTGGGGGCTGTGGGCCGGGGAGGGGCTGGCCGTCGAGACCGACCTTGAGGAACGGCTGCGACGCCAGGGCCTGCGCGCGATGGACCCGAGGCTCACCCTCGCCGCCCTCGGTCAGGCACTGGATCACGACGACGTCGATCTCGTCGTCGCCGACATCGAATGGGAGAGGTTCGCCCCGGCCTTCACCGCCGCGCGGCCCAGCCCGCTGATCGACCGGATTCCCGAGGTCCAGCGCGTACTGGTCACCCCGGACACACCGGCCGGCCAGGCGGAGAGATCGGAGCTGGCCCGCCGCGTCGCGGAGCTGCCCGACGCGCAGCGCGAGCCCCTTCTCCTCGATCTCGTACGGATCGAGGCGGCCACCGTGCTGCGGCACGCCTCAACGGAGGCCGTCCCCGTCGATCGGGCCTTCCAGGAGCTCGGTTTCGACTCCCTGACCGCGGTCGAACTGCGCAACCGGCTGAGCACGGCCACCGGGCTGGTCCTCCCGGCCACCCTGGTCTTCGACCGGCCCACCCCCTCGGCGGTCGCCGCGTACCTGAAGGCCGAACTGGCCGGGACGGGGCACGAGCCCGTCACGGTCGCGACGGCGAGCGCGGGGACCGACGAGCCGATCGCCATCGTCGCGATGAGCTGCCGCTTCCCCGGGGACGTCCGATCCCCCGAGGACCTGTGGCGGTTGGTCGACGAGGAGGTGGACGCGGTGTCGGCGTTCCCCGAGAACCGAGGCTGGGACGTCCAGGGACTGTACGACCCCGACCCCGACCGGCCGGGCAAGAACTACGCCCGCGCGGGCGGCTTCCTGCACGACGTCGCGGAGTTCGACGCGGAGTTCTTCGGCATCTCCCCGCGCGAGGCCCGGTCGCTGGATCCGCAGCAGCGCCTGCTGCTGGAGAACTCCTGGCAGGCGTTCGAACGCGCGGGCATCGACCCCGTCTCACTGCGCGGCGGCCAAGTGGGCGTGTTCGTCGGCACCAACGTCCAGGACTACAACGTCGAGATCGGCAATGCCGCGAGCGTCGTCTCCGGAAGGCTCTCCTACACCTTCGGTCTGGAGGGCCCGGCGGTGACGGTGGACACGGCGTGCTCGTCGTCGCTGGTCGCCATGCATCTGGCCTGCCAGTCGCTGCGGCAGGGAGAGAGCACGCTGGCGCTGGCCGGTGGCGTGACGGTGATGGCGACACCGGAGATGTTCGTCCGCTTCTCCCGGCAGCGGGCGCTGTCGCCCGACGGCCGCTGCAAGTCCTTCGCGTCCACCGCCGACGGCGCGGGCTGGTCCGAGGGCGTGGGAATGCTGCTGCTGGAGCGGCTGTCCGACGCGCGCCGCAACGGGCACCCGGTGCTGGCGGTGGTACGGGGCAGCGCGGTCAACCAGGACGGGGCGTCGAACGGCCTGACCGCGCCGAACGGCCCCTCCCAGGAAAGGGTGATCCGTCAGGCGCTCGCGAACGCCGACCTTGAGGTGTCCGACGTGGACGTGGTGGAGGCGCACGGCACGGGGACGACGTTGGGTGATCCGATCGAGGCGCAGGCGTTGCTGGCCACCTACGGTCAGGGCCGGTCGGCTCCGCTGTGGCTGGGATCGGTGAAGTCGAACATGGGGCACGCCCAGGCCGCCGCCGGGGTGGCGGGTGTGATCAAGATGGTGATGGCGATGCGGCACGGGGTGATGCCGAAGACGCTGCACGTGGACGAGCCCTCACCGCACGTGGACTGGTCCTCGGGCGCGATCGAGCTCCTGACCGAGGCCCGGCCGTGGCCCGAGCGCGAAGGGCCTCGTCGTGCGGGGGTGTCGTCGTTCGGGATCAGTGGGACGAACGCGCATGTGATCGTGGAGGGGGTGGCGGAGGAGCCGGTGGCTCGGGTGGTGGAGAGGGCGATGCCGGTGGTGCCGTGGGTGGTGTCGGCCAAGACCGCCGAGGGGTTGGGTGCGCAGGTTACGAGGTTGGCGTCGTGGGCCGGGAACGCGCTGGACATCGGATACTCCCTGGCCACGACCCGGACCGCTCTGGACCACCGTGCGGTGATGGTGGGGGAGGGGCTGGTCAGTGGGACGGTCGCGGGAGGCCGGTGCGCGGTGCTGTTCTCCGGCCAGGGGGCGCAGCGGCCCGGGATGGGAGCGGAACTGTATGCCGCGTTCCCGGTGTTCGCCGAAGCCTTCGACGCCGCCTGCCCTGCAGCGGTCAAGGAGGTGGTGTTCGGTGGTTCGGAGCTGATCGACCAGACGGTGTACGCCCAGCAGGGGCTGTTCGCCTTCGAGGTCGCCCTGTTCCGGCTGCTGGAGTCGTGGGGGGTGGTTCCGGACTTCGTCGGTGGTCATTCGGTGGGGGAGATCGCCGCTGCTCATGTGGCGGGGGTGTGGTCGCTGCAGGATGCGTGCCGGGTGGTGGAGGCACGCGGCCGGTTGATGCAGGCTCTGGCTCCGGGTGGGGCGATGGCCGCAGTAGCCGCCTCGGAAGCGGACATCGCCCCGTACCTGAACGAGCGGGTCGGCCTGGCGGCGGTCAACGGCCCGGCGTCGGTGGTGGTCTCCGGTGACGAGGAGGCGGTCGAAGCGTTGCTGAATCAGCTGGACGGGATCAGGACTAAACGGCTAAACGTCTCGCACGCCTTCCACTCCCCGCTCATGGAGCCGATGCTGACCGACTTCCGCACGGTCCTGGAGTCGGTGGTGTGGAACCGGCCCCGCATCCCCCTGGTATCGACCCTGACCGGCCACCTCGCCGACCCCGACGAGATCACGTCCGCCGACTACTGGGTGCGGCAGGTCCGCGAACCGGTCCGATTCGGCGACGCGGTACGCACCCTGGAGGCCGAGGGCGTCACCACCCTCATCGAAGCCGGACCGAGCCCTGCCCTGTCGGCGATGGAGACCCAGAACGCCGTCTTCACCCCCCTGGCACACAAGGACCACGACGAGGTCGAAGCCACCATCCGCGGACTGGGCCAGGCATGGACCCGAGGCGTCACGGTCGACTGGCCGACACTGTTCACCGGATCCGGCGCCCAGCGGATCGACCTGCCGACCTACCCCTTCCAGCGGAAGCACTACTGGCTCGACACCGTCGCCGACACCGGTGACATGGGCTCGGTCGGGCTGGCCGACGCCGAGCACCCGCTGCTCGGCGCGACGATCTCGCTGGCCGACGCGGAGACGACGGTCCTGACCGGGAGGCTGTCGCTCGCGACGCATCCCTGGCTGGCCGACCACCGGGTCGGCGCGGTGGCCGTGTTCCCCGGCACCGCCCTGGTCGAGCTGGGAGTCTGGGTCGGAGACCAGGTCGGCTGCGGCTTCCTGGAGGAGCTGACCCTCCAGGCCCCGCTCGTCCTGCCGGAAACCGGCGCGGTGGCGATCCAGGTCGCGGTGGACGCCGCCGACGAGAACGGGCGGCGCAGGCTCACCGTGCACTCGCGCGCCGCCGAGGCCCCCCTGGACGCGGTCTGGACCCGGCACGCCGTCGGCGCCCTCACCCCCGGCACCCCGGCCGAGCCGGACAGTCTGGAGGTGTGGCCGCCGGAGGGTGCGACGCCGATCGAACTCGGCGCGATCTACGACGACGTCGTCGAGGGCGGCCTGGCCTACGGCCCGGCTTTCCGCGGACTCCAGGCGGCCTGGCGGCGCGGCGCGGACGTCTTCGCGGAGGTGGCCCTGCCCGACCAGGTCAGGGACGAGGCGGGACGGTACGGCGTGCATCCGGCCCTGCTGGACGCCGCGCTGCACGCCGTCGGGCTGACCGGTCACCCCGACGCGGGCGCCGCGCTCCCGTTCGCCTGGAACGACGTCGCCCTGCACGCCACCGGAGCCACCGGCCTGCGGGTCCGTATCTCCACGGCCGAGGACGGCGCCGTCTCCGTGCACACCGCCGACCCCAAGGGAGCCCCCGTGGTGTCGATCGGGTCGCTGGTGCTGCGCCCGGTCCAGGCGGTCAGTCCCGAGACCGGGCCCGCCGTCCAGGACTCGCTGTACCGGATCGCCTGGGTGGACGCGCCCGTCACCGGCGCCCCGGTTCGCACGGTGGAGCCCACCCCGGTTCAGATGGTGGAGCACACCGACATCGACGCTCTGCGAGCGGCGCTCGACGCCGGTGCGCCGTCGCCCCGGGCGGTGCTGTTCCCCGTCGGCGCCACCTCCCCGGACGACGCGCGCCCGGCGACCGCGCGGACTCTCGCGGCGGTGCGATCCTGGCTGGCCGACGAACGGCTGGCCGCGTCCACCCTGGTGATCCTGACCCGGAGGACGGGTACGCCCGCCGACCTCGCCTCGGCCGCGGTCGCCGGATTCGTCCGCTCCGCCCAGGCCGAGCACCCCGGCCGGATCGTGCTGGCCGACGTGGACGAGGACCCGGAGTCGTGGCGGCTGCTGCCCGCCGCGATCACCGGCGCCGAACCGCAGATCGCCGTGCACGCCGGAGCCGTCTCGGTGCCCCGCCTGGTGCGGGCGACGCCGGGCGACCGGTCCGCGGGACCGGACCTGACGGAGGGCACCGTACTGATCACCGGGGGCACCGGTGGCCTGGGCGGACTGCTCGCGCGGCACCTGGTCGCCGAGTACGGCGCCCGCAGGCTGCTGCTGGCGAGCAGGCGCGGAGCGGACGCGCCGGGGGCGGAGAGCCTCCGGGCGGAGCTGGCGGATCTGGGCGCGGAGGTCGTCCTGGCCGCCTGCGACGTCACCGACCGTGACGCGCTGGCGCGACTGCTGGCGGACATTCCCTCCCGGCACCCGTTGACGGCGGTCGTGCACGCGGCCGGATCGCTGGCCGACGGCCTGGTCTCCACCCTCACCCCGGAGCGGCTCGACGAGGTGATGCGGTCGAAGGCGGACGCGGCCTGGCACCTGCACGAGCTCACCGAGGCGCTGGACCTGTCGGCGTTCGTGCTGTTCTCCGCCGCCGCCGGCACGCTCGGCACGGCGGGCCAGGGCAACTACGCGGCGGGGAACGCCTTCCTCGACGCGCTGGCCGCGCACCGGAGGTCCCTGGGGCTGCCGGGCACCGCGCTGGCCTGGGGGCTGTGGGAGCAGACGAGCGAGATGACCGCGCACCTCACCGGTGAGGGGGTCGCCAGGGTGGGGCGCGGAGGTGTCTCGCCGCTGCCCACCGCGGACGCGCTGGCCCTGTTCGACCTGGCGGTCACGATGGACGATCCCGCCCTGGTACCGGTCAGGCTGAACCCGGCCGTGCTGCGCGAGCAGCATGACGCGGGACTGCTTCCCGCCCTGCTGACCGGCCTGGTGCCGGGACGGCGGCGGCGCTCCGCCTCGGCGGCCACGGACGGGCCGTCCCTGGCCGACCGGCTCTCCGGGCTCGGGGAGGCGGAGCGGGAGGAGGAACTGCTCGCCCTGGTCAGGGCGGAGGTCGCCGCGGTCCTCGGCCATGTATCCGTCGAGGCGGTACGGTCCTCCCGGCCATTCGACGAGCTGGGCTTCGACTCCCTCACCGCGATCGAGCTGCGCAACCGGATGAACGCCGTCACCGGCACCCGGCTGCCGGCCACCCTCGTGTTCGACTACCCGAACCCGGCGGCCCTGGCCAGACACCTGAACGACCGTCTGCGCCCGGAGCCGGTGGCCGCGCCGCTCTCCCTGCTCGGTGAGCTCGACCGGCTGGAGGCGATCCTGGCGACGCCGGATCCGGACGAGATCGAGGCGCTCGGCCACGACGCGCGCGCGGACGTCACGGCCAGGCTCAGGACCCTGGTCGCCACCTGGCAGGACCTCCACCGGACCGGTGAGGAGGACACCGTCGCCGACGACCTCGACGCGGCCTCCGACGACGAGATCTTCGCCTTCATCGACAGCAAGCTGGGCACGTCGCAAGCAGAGCGGACGGATGTGTGATGGGGAACGAAGCCAAGCTCCGCGACTACCTCAAGCGGGTCACCGCCGAGTTGCACGAGACCACCGAGCGGCTGCGCGAGGTGACCGGCCAGGCGAGCGAGCCCATCGCCATCGTCGGGATGAGCTGCCACTACCCGGGGGGCGTACGCTCACCCGAGGACCTGTGGTCGCTGGTGGCCGAGGGCGGGGACGCGATCTCGGGGTTCCCCGTCAACCGGGGCTGGGACGTGGCGAGCCTGTACGACCCGGACCCGGAGCGGCCGGGCACGAGCTACACCGACCAGGGCGGGTTCCTGCACGACGCGGCCGACTTCGACGCCGGGTTCTTCGGGATGTCGCCGCGCGAGGCGCTGACCAGCGACCCGCAGCACCGGCTGCTGCTGCGGGCGTCGTGGGAGGCGCTGGAGAACGCGGGGATCGCCCCCGACTCGCTGCGGGAGAGCCAGACCGGTGTCTTCGCCGGTCTGATGTACCACGACTACGGCGCGCGGGTCCGCGAACGCGGCATGGAGGAGTTCGAGGCCTACCTCGGCAACGGCAGCGCGGGCGCCATCGCCTCCGGGCGGATCGCCTACGCCCTGGGGCTGGAGGGCCCTGCGGTCACCGTGGACACCGCGTGCTCGTCGTCGCTGGTGGCACTGCACCTGGCGGTCCAGGCGCTGCGGCAGCGCGAGTGCGGCCTGGCGCTGGCGGGTGGCGCCACGGTGATGGCGACGCCGGGGACGTTCGTCGAGTTCAGCAGGCAGCGCGGGCTCGCCCCCGACGGGCGGTGCAAGTCCTTCGCGTCCGCCGCCGACGGGGTCGGCTGGTCGGAGGGCGTGGGCATGCTGGTCCTGGAACGGCTCTCGGACGCCCGCCGCGCGGGACACCCCGTGCTGGCGGTGGTCCGCGGCACGGCGGTGAACCAGGACGGCGCCAGCAACGGGCTGTCGGCGCCCAATGGGCCCTCCCAGCAGCGGGTGATCCGGCGGGCGCTCGGCAACGCGGCGCTCACCTCCCGCGACGTCGACGTGGTCGAGGCGCACGGCACCGGCACCAGGCTGGGCGACCCGATCGAGGCGCAGAGCCTGCTGGCGGTCTACGGCAGGGACCGCCCGGCGGACCGCCCGCTCTGGCTGGGGTCGCTGAAGTCCAACATCGGGCACTCGCAGGCCGCCTCGGGGGTCGGCGGGGTGATCAAGATGGTGATGGCGATGCGGCACCGGGTGCTGCCCAGGACCCTGCACGTGGACGAGCCCTCGCCGCACGTGGACTGGTCGGCGGGGGCCGTCAGCCTGCTGACCGAGGCGAGGCCGTGGCCGGAGTACGACAGGCCGCGCCGCGCGGGGGTCTCCTCGTTCGGGGTGAGCGGCACCAACGCGCACGTGATCCTGGAGGCGGCCGAGGTCGAAACCCAGTCGGGGTCGGAGGAGCCTCGGGACGGCGGCGACGGGTCCGGCTCCGCCGCCGCCGTACTGCCGTGGGTGCTGTCCGCGCGGGACGAGGCCGCGCTGCGCGGGCAGGCCGCGCGCCTGCTGGCCTTCGTGGACGAGCGTCCCGGGCTCGGCCCGCTCGACGCGGGCCTGTCCCTCGTGACGACCAGGGCCTCCTTCGAGCACCGCGCGGTCGTGGTCGGTCACGACCTCGACGGCCTGCGTACCGGCCTGGCCGGGCTCGCCGGGGGAGTCCCGGCCGCAGGGCTGGTGCGGGGGGTCGCCGGGGAGGAAGGGGGCAAGGCCGTCTTCGTCTTCCCCGGCCAGGGTTCGCAGTGGCGGGGGATGGCGCTGGACCTGCTGGAGTCGTCCCCGGCCTTCGCGGCCGAACTGTCGGCGTGCGCCGAGGCCCTCGCCCCGTACGTGGACTGGTCGCTGCTGGACGTGCTGCGTGACTCCTCCCTGGACCGGGTGGACGTCGTGCAACCGGCGCTGTTCTCCGTGAACGTCTCCCTGGCGGCGCTGTGGCGCGCGCACGGGGTGGAGCCCGCCGCGGTGGTCGGCCACTCCCAGGGGGAGATCGCGGCGGCGTACGTCGCGGGCGCGCTCTCCCTCCGGGACGCCGCGCGGGTGGTCGCGCTGCGCAGCCGCGCGATCGCCGAGGAACTGGCGGGCCAGGGGGGCATGGCGTCGGTGTCGCTGCCGGAGGCCGACGCCCGGGACCTGCTGGCCGCCTGGGGTGACAGGCTCACGATCGCCGCGGTCAACGGCCCCTCGGCCGTGGTGGTCTCCGGCGACGGCGACGCCCTGGACGAACTGCTGTCCCGCTGCGAGACGGACGGGGTGCGGGCCCGCCGTATCGCGGTGGACTACGCGTCACACTCGGCGCACGTGGAGCGGCTCAGGGACCGGCTGCTGGCCGACCTGGGGCCGATCGGCCCGGCACCCTCCACCGTGCCGTTCTTCTCCGCGGTGACCGGCGGCCGGTTGGACGGCGAGCTGCTCGACGCCGAGTACTGGTACACCAACCTGCGCCGGACGGTCCGCTTCGAGCAGGCCACCCGCGCGGTCCTGGACGAGGGGTACGGGTTCCTGATCGAGGTCAGCCCGCATCCGGTGCTGACCGTGAACGTCCAGGCGACCATCGACGAGAGCGGTTCCGCCGCCTCCGCCGCGGGGACGCTGCGCCGCGACGAGGGGGACCTGCGCCGCTTCGCCGCCTCGGCCGCCGAGCTGTACGTCCGGGGCCTGCCGGTGGACTGGCCGTCCTTCTTCGCGGGCACCGGCGCCCGCCGGGTCCGGCTGCCGACGTACGCCTTCCAGGACGAGCGGTACTGGCTGGACGCGGTCGAGCCGCGCGGGGACGTGGCCGCCGCCGGGCTGACCTCGCTCTCCCACCCGATCCTCGGCGCGGCCGTCTCGCTGGCGGGCAGGGACGGGGTGGTGCTCACCGGGCGGCTCTCCGTCGAGTCGCACCCCTGGCTGGCCGACCACGCCGTGGCGGGCACGATCCTGATGCCGGGCACCGGCTTCGTCGAACTGGCGATCAGGGCCGGTGACCAGGCCGGCTGTCCCGCGCTTGAGGAGCTGACGGTGTACACCCCGCTCACCCTGCCCGAACGGGGGAGCCTGCAAGTACAGGTCGTGGTGGAGCCCTCGGACGCGCTGCACCGGCGCGCCCTGTCGGTGTACTCGCGCGCCGAGGAGGAGACGGAGCCGTGGACGCTGCACGCCGACGGCGTGCTCGGCACCGCGACGCCCGCCGAACCCTTCGCCCAGGACGCGTGGCCGCCGCCCGGCGCGACCCGCGTCGCGCTGGACGGCTTCTACCCCCGGCTGGCCGACCTCGGGTACGGGTACGGGCCGGTGTTCCAGGGGCTGCGCGCGATGTGGCGGCGTGGTGAGGAGGTCTTCGCCGAGGTCGACCTCCCCCGGGACGCGGACGGCGCGGGCTACGGCCTGCACCCCGCCCTGCTGGATGCGGCGCTGCACACCGGCCTGGTCGACCACGAGGGGCCGATCAGGCTCCCGTTCTCCTGGACCGGTGTGGAACTGTACGCGACCGGCGCCTCGTCCCTGCGGGTACGGCTGGCGCCGTCAGGCCCCGACACCGTCACCGTGCAGGCGGGCGACCCCGAGGGCAGGCCGGTCTGCTCGGTCGCCTCGCTGGCCGTGCGGTCCGTCCCCGAGGCCCTGACCCGCACGACGGGCGACCCCCTCTACCGGCTCACCTGGACGCCTCTCCCGATCACGGACCCGGCACCGTCGGGGCCGTTCGCCGTGCTCGGCGCGGACGAGTTCGGGGTGGGGGCGGTACTGAGCGGCTGCGCGTCCCGCCGGGACCTGGCCGACCTGACGCGGTCGCTGGACGCGGGGGATCCCGCCCCCAAGGTGGTCTTCGCCGCGTGCCCGCGCGCACCGGGCGACCCGGCGGTTCCCGACGCCGTCAGGTCGGGCGCGAACCGGACGCTCGCGCTCCTGCAGGGCTGGCTGGCCGATCCCCGGCTGGCCGACTCGCGGCTCGTCGTCCTCACCGAGGCCGGTGTCGCGATCGGCCCGGACCGGGTCGCCGCGACGCCCGGTCCCGGCGGGGCCGACGCGCCGGTGCCCGGTGCCGCGACCGGCTCCGGCCCGGCCGCCGTGACGCCCGCTCACGCCGTAACGCCCGGTCCCGGCGAGACGGACACGTCGGCGCCCGGCGAGGCCGACGCACCGGCCGACGTGCTGACCGGCGCGGCGGTGTGGGGGCTGGTGCGGTCGGTCCAGGCCGAGCACCCCGAGCGCCTGGTCCTCGTCGATCTCGACGGGCCCCTGCCGGTCGACGTCCTGCGGGCACTCGGCTCGGACGAGCCGCAGCTCGCCCTACGCGCGGGCGAGGTGCTCGTGCCCCGGTTGGCGCGGACCCCCCTCCAGGCCGTCGCCCAGGTCCCGCCGAGGGTGTGGGATCCCGAGGGAACCGTGCTGATCACCGGCGGCACCGGGGGGCTCGCCGCGGTGCTCGCCCGGCACCTGGTCACCGAACGCGGGGTGAGGCACCTGCTGCTGGCCAGCCGCAGCGGCCCGGCGAACGGGGACGTGGCACGGCTGAGCGCCGAGCTCACCGAACTGGGCGCGGAGGTGACCGTCGCCGCCTGCGACGTGGCGGACAGGGCCGCGGTCGGGCGCCTGCTCGCCGGCATCCCCGGCGAGCACCCGCTCACCGCCGTGGTGCACGCGGCGGGCGTCCTCGACGACGGGACGGTCTCCTCCCTCACCCCCCGGCGGATGGACGCGGTACTGCGGCCGAAGGTGGACGCCGCCTGGCACCTGCACGAGCTGACCCGCGAGCTGCCCTCGGTCGAGCTCGTCCTGTTCTCCTCCGCCAGCGGGGTGCTCGGCGACCCCGGGCAGGGCAACTACGCCGCCGCCAACGCCTTCCTCGACGGCCTGGCCAGGCACCGCCGGGCGCTGGGCCTTCCCGCGACGTCGCTCGCCTGGGGGTTCTGGACCCAGCGCAGCGGGATGACCGGTCACCTCACCGACGAGGACGTGGCCAGGATGGCGCGGTCCGGCGTGCTCGGGCTCTCCTCCCCGGCCGCCCTGGACATGTTCGACCGGGCCCTCGCGCTGGACGAGCCCGTCACCGTACCGATCGCGTTCGACCTCCCCGCGCTGCGCGCCCGCGCCGCGTCGCTGCCCGCGCTGCTGCGCGGCCTGGTCCGTGCCCCCGCCCGCAGGGTCGCCGCCGAGCGCGGTGCCGAGGGATGGGCGCAGCGGCTGGCCGGGCTGACCGAGCCCGACAGGGAAGAGGCGATGCTGGAGCTCGTCCGCTCCCACGTCGCCGCGGCCCTGGGCCACGCCACCCCCGAGACGGTCGACCTGCGCCGGGCCTTCAAGGATCTCGGCTTCGACTCGCTCACCGCCGTCGAGCTGCGCAACGGGCTGGGCGCGGCCACCGGGCTGCGCCTGCCCGCCACCCTCGTGTTCGACCACCCCTCGGGCAAGGCGCTGGCGGGGTACCTGCTGTCGCGGCTGCTCGGCACCGGCCGGGCGACCGTGGCCGCCGCCCCCGTGTCGCCCGGCGACGACCCGATCGCGATCGTCGCGATGAGCTGCCGCTTCCCCGGCGGCGTGAACACCCCCGAGGAGCTGTGGTCCATGGTCGCCTCGGGTGGGGAGGGACGGTCGTCGTTCCCCACCGACCGGGGCTGGGACCTCGAAGCGCTGTACGACCCCGACCCCGCCACCCCGGGCACGACGCACACCCGTACCGGCGGATTCCTCCACGACGCCGCCGACTTCGACGCGGAGTTCTTCGGCATCAGCCCCTACGAGGCGCTGGCCATGGACCCGCAGCAGCGGCTGCTGCTGGAGATCTCCTGGGAGGCGCTGGAGGCGGCGGGAATCGACCCGGCGTCGCTCCGGGGCAGCCGCACCGGCGTGTTCGCCGGGCTGATGTACTACGAGTACGGCAGCAGGCTCACCGCCGTCCCCGACGAGGTGGCCCCCTATCTCGGCAACGGCAGCCTGGGCAGCGTGGCCTCCGGGCGGCTGTCCTACACCTTCGGTTTCGAGGGACCGGCGATGACCGTCGACACCGCGTGCTCGTCGTCGCTGGTCGCCCTGCACCTGGCCGCGCAGGCGCTGCGGCGCGGCGAGTGCGACCTGGCGCTGGCGGGCGGGGCGTCGGTGATGTCGACCCCGGCGACGCTGATCGGGTTCAGCTCCCAGCGGGGCCTGGCGGCCGACGGCCGCTGCAAGGCGTTCGCCGAGGCCGCCGACGGCACCGGGCTGTCGGAAGGGGCCGGGATGCTCCTGCTGGAGCGGCTGTCGGACGCCCGGCGCAACGGCCACCCCGTGCTCGCCGTGGTGCGCGGCTCCGCCGTGAACCAGGACGGGGCGAGCAACGGGCTGACGGCCCCGAACGGCCCGGCCCAGCAGCGGCTCATCCGCCAGACATTGGCGAGCGCGGGCCTGGCCACGGCGGACGTCGACGTGGTCGAGGCGCACGGCACCGGCACCAGGCTCGGCGACCCGATCGAGGCGCAGGCCCTGCTGGCCACCTACGGTCAGGACCGGCCGGCCGGCCGGCCCCTGCTGCTCGGCTCGATCAAGTCCAACCTCGGCCACACGCAGGCGGCGGCGGGCGTGGCCGGAGTGATCAAGATGGTGCAGGCGATGCGGCACGGGGTCGTGCCCAGGACCCTGCACGTGGACGCGCCGTCCAGCGAGGTGGACTGGTCGGAGGGCGCCGTCGAGCTGCTCACCGCGCGGATCGCCTGGCCGGACAGCGGCCGCCCGCGCCGCGCGGCCGTGTCGTCCTTCGGGATCAGCGGCACCAACGCGCACGCGATCATCGAGCAGGCCGCCGAGCCCGAGCCGGGCCCGCCCGGCGCCGAGGGTCCCAGCGGAGAGAACCCCGGTGATGAGAGTCCCGGTGGTGAGAAATCCGGTGGTGAGAGCCCCGGCCACGCTGTGCCGTGGGTGCTCTCCGGCCGTACGGAGACCGCGCTCAGGGCGCAGGCGGGGCGCCTGCTCTCCTTCCTGCGGGACCGCGAGGAGTCGTCCCCCGCCGACGTCGGGCTGTCGCTGGCCACCTCCCGCGCCGCGCTCGACCACCGCGCGGTGGTGACCGGCCGTGACCGGGCCGCCCTGCTGCGCGGCCTGGCCGGGCTGCGCGACGGCACGCGGCCCGCCGGATCTCCCGCCGCTCCGGGACCCGTCGCGTTCCTGTGCACCGGGCAGGGCGCGCAGCGGGCCGGGATGGGACGCGAGCTGTACGAGACCTTCCCCGTCTACGCCGAGGCGTTCGACGCGGTCTGCGCGTTGCTGGACCCGCTGCTGGACCCGCTGCTGGACCGCCCGCTGGCGAGCGTGGTGTTCGGCGAGCCGGACGCGTCCGAGGAGGAGAAGCTCCTGGACCGGACGGTGTTCGCCCAGGCGGGCCTGTTCGCCGTCGAGGTGGCGATGTTCCGGCTCCTGGAGTCGTGGGGCGTGCGCCCGAACCTGCTCGCGGGCCACTCCGTCGGCGAGGTCGTGGCCGCGCACCTGGCGGGCGTGCTGTCGCTGGCCGACGCGTGCGTGCTGGTGGCCGCCAGGGGCCGCCTGATGCAGGCCCTCCCCGCAGGCGGCGCGATGGTCGCGGTGAACGCCCCCGAGGCCCGGATCGTGCCGCTGCTCACCGCCGACGTGAGCGTCGCGGCGGTGAACGGCCCCGCCTCGGTGGTGGTCTCCGGCACCGAGGAGGCCGTGTCGGCGCTGGTCAGGAGGCTGGACGGCGTCCGGACGAAGCGGCTGCGCGTCTCGCACGCGTTCCACTCCCCGCTCATGGAGCCGATGCTGGAGGAGTTCGCGCTGGTGGTCGGCGGGCTGTCGCCACGCCCGCCGAGGATCCCGATCGTCTCCAACGTGACCGGGGAGGTGGCCGATCCCGAGGAGCTGTGCACGCCCGGGTACTGGGTCCGCCACGTGCGGGCCACCGTGCGCTTCCACGACGGCTTGGAGACGCTGGCCGCCCAGGGGGTGACGACGTTCCTGGAACTCGGCCCCGACGCCGTGCTCACCGCGATGGGCCAGGAGTCCCCGGACGACGCGCGGCTCTTCCTGGCCTGCCAGCGCGCCGACCGGCCGGGGGCGGACACGCTGGTCGAGGCGGTCGGCCGTCTGCACGCCCGGGGTGTGCCGGTCGACTGGCCCACCTTCTTCGCCGGTACCGGCGCCCGCCGGGTCGAGCTGCCGACCTACGCCTTCCAGCGCCGCCGCTACTGGCTGGACGCCTCGGACCCGGCGGGCGGCACCGGCGCGTTCGGCCGGCGGGACACCGAGCACCCGTTCCTCACCTCGGCCGTCGGGCTCGCCGGTTCCGGCGGCGTGCTGATGACCGGGAAGGTGTCGCTCGGCTCCCACCCCTGGCTCGCCGACCACACGGTGCGCGGCTCGGTGCTCGTGCCCGGTACGGGCCTCGTCGAGATGGCCCTCACGGCGGCGGGCGAGGCGGGATGCGCCGCGCTGCGGGAGCTGACGCTCCAGGCCCCGCTGCGGGTGCCCGAGCATCGGTCCGTCCTGCTGCAGGTCGTGGTCGGCCCGGCGGACGAGAAGGGGGAGCGGCCGGTCGGCGTCCACTCCAGGATCGAGTCCGCCGGTTCCGCCGGTGGGGAGACCGGCTGGACCTGTCACGCGACCGGGGTGGCGGGCGAGCCGGTGGCGGACTTCCCGGACTTCCCGGCCGACCTGTCGTCGTGGCCTCCGCCCGGCGCGGAGCCGATCGGGCTCGACGGGGCGTACGAGAGCCTGGCGGCCCGGGGGCTCGGCTACGGCCCGGTGTTCCAGGGGCTCACCGCGGCCTGGCGGCGGGGCGAGGAGGTGTTCGCCGAGGTCACGCCGGCGGACGAGGCGCGGGCGCAGGCCGGGCGCTTCCAGCTCCACCCGGCGCTCTCCGACGCCGCCCTGCACGCCGGTCTCGTCGCCGCTCCCGGTGGCGAGCCCCGGCTGCCGTTCGCGTGGACCGAGGTGGCGATCCACGCGCGGGGAGCCTCTGCGCTGCGGGTGCGGCTCGCCCCCGAGGAACCCGGGGGACCCGGGGGGAAGGACGGCGTCTCCCTGCACGCCGCCGACCAGGACGGGGCGCCCGTGTTCTCCGTCGGCTCGCTCGTCTCGCGCCCGATCCCGGCCGAGCGGCCGGGGGAGGCCGGGCATGAGTCGCTGTACCAGCTGGACTGGACACCGGTTCCCACGGAGGGAACGGCACCGGCCCGCCGCGCCGTACTGGGCGGGGACGACCTCGGGCTGGACGGGGCGGAGCGGTACGCGGACCTGGAGGCTCTGGCCGGTGCGATCGACGACGGCGGCGCGGTGCCGGAGGTCGTGGTCTACCCCGTGCCGAGGGTGCCCGGCGCGACCGCGCGGTCCGTGACCGGCGACGTGCTCGGCGTGCTGCGGGGCTGGCTCGCCGACGAGCGGTTCGACGCCGCCCGCCTCACCGTGCTGACCAGCGGGGCCGTCGTCACGGCGGACGGCGACGCGCCGGACCTCCCGTACGCGCCGGTGTGGGGGCTGGTGCGCTCCGCCCGCGCGGAGAACCCGGGCAGGTTCGCCCTGGTCGACCTCGACGGCGAGGAGGTCTCGCGCCGGGCGCTGCCGAAGGCGATCGGCTCGGCCGAACCGGAACTCGCCGTCCGCGAGGGGACGATCCGCGCGCCACGCCTGGCCAGAGCCGTCCAGGGGCCGTCGGGGGAGGGCCGCGCGCTCGACCCCGACGGCACGGTGCTGATCGTCGGCGGCACCGGCGGGCTCGGCGGGCTCGTCGCCAGGCGACTGGTGACCGGCCACGGCGTCCGCCACCTCGTCCTCGCCGGTCGCCGGGACCCGGCCGCGTCCGCCGATCTCGCGGCGGAACTCAGGGGGTACGGCGCGCAGGTCGAGGTCGCCGCCTGCGACGCGGCGGACCGGGACGAGCTGGCGGCGCTGCTGGACCGGATTCCCGCCGCGCACCCGCTCACCGGCGTCCTCCACACCGCGGGCGTGCTCGACGACGGTACGGTGCGGGCGCTGACCCCCGAACGGATCGACACCGTGTTCCGGGCGAAGGTCGACGTGGCGACGAATCTGCACGAGCTCACCGCGTCCGCCGACCTCGCGGCGTTCGTGCTGTTCTCCTCCGTCGCCGGGGTGTTCGGGAGCGCGGGACAGGCCAACTACGCCGCGGCCAACGCCTTCCTCGACGCCCTCGCCCAGGCGCGGCACGCGGCCGGGCTGGCGGGGTCGGCGCTGGCCTGGGGCTCGTGGGCCGACCACGACGGCATGGCGGGCAGGCTGCCCGAGACCGGCCTGCGCCGGATCGCGCGCACCGGCGTCCTGCCGATGGAGGCGGAGGAGGGCCTCGCGCTGTTCGGCGCCGCGCTCGGGCTCGACCGGCCGCTGCTGCTGCCCGCGCGGCTGGACCTCGCCCGGATCAGGGTGCGGGCCGCCACCGAGGAGGTGCCGCCGATCCTGCGCGGCCTGGTCCGCACCCCGCCCAGGAGGGCGGCCGGACCCGACGGCGGCCGGCTCCTCGCCCGGCGGGTGGCCGCCGAGATCGGTCAGGCCCGCGACAGGCTGATGCTCGACGAGGTGCGTTCCCACATCGCCGCCGTGCTCGGTCACGAGGACCGCGAGGCGATCGAACCGGGCCGCGGCCTGCTCGACCTGGGCTTCGACTCCCTGTCCGCGGTCGAGCTCCGCAACCGGCTCGGTGCCGCCAGCGGTTTGCGGCTGCCCGCGACGCTGGTGTTCGACTTCCCCTCGGCGGGCGCCATCGCCGGGTACCTGCTCCGTGAGCTGTCCGGCGACGTGACCGAGCCGGCCCTGGACGTCGAGATCGCCAAGCTGGAGTCCGCGCTGACGGACGTGGCGTGGAGCGAGGAGCAGCGGCGGCGGATCGCGTCCCGGTTGCGCGGGCTGGCCGCGAAATGGGGGGCGACCGGCCAGGAGGAGGACATCACCGCGTTGCGCTCGGTGACCGCCGACGAGCTCTTCGAGATCCTGGACAACGAGCTGGAGTCGAGTGGCTAGCGTCACATCACCCCTTCCGGACAGCCCCATAGGCCCGGAAGGGGATTTGTTCTAATTCGCGAAACGTGGGGTTGAGCTGGCGAAAGGTCCGATTTCGCTGGCTCGTCGCTGGTTTCGTCGGCATGGCTTCTCCGGAAGCGGGCAGTCTTCCCCGCGCCCCTCGACGGAGGACCACGGCCGGGCGGTGGTCCTCGGTCTCGGCGGCGGGCGTGAGCACCCCATCGACGCCCCCGCTGGTTCCGGATCAAACCAGATGGAGGAACAAGGTGACGCTACAAAATCCCGACAGGCCCAACGCGATGTCGTCGAGCGGATCGGGCGGACCATCGCGGCGCGTCTCGCGCCCGATGGTCGTCGCCACCGCCGTCGTGCTGGCGGCGTCGGGCGGCGTCGGGGTGTCCTCGGCGGCAGCGGCATCGCCGCCGCCCGCCCCGACGGAATCGCAGACGCCGACTCCCAGCCCGTCGGTAACGGTGAGCGAGACGCCCACGCTGACCCCGACCCCCAGCCCGACCCCGACCGAGACGCCGACGCCGTCACCCACCACCACGACACCGCCGCCCAAGGTGCCGCCGCTGGCGTTCCCCGGCACGCTGCACGGCGAGTTCGTCCTACCGGCGAAGGACGGCTGCGGCTTCACGGTGTTCGCCCAGACCGGCGAGGCGACCGCTCTGGCGGAGGACTCGATCACCGTCAAGAGCCAGGACGGCTTCGAGAAGGTGTATACGATCGCCGAGACCACCAAGTCCCTCTCGGGGCGGCGGGGCAACGCGCTCAGGGAGGGCGACTGGGTCTCGGTGACCGCCACGACCTCGGGTGAGACGGCGACGGCCGCCTACGTCTTCGACCTGACGCGGCCCAGCAAGAAGTTCTGGCGCGACGGCGGCTGGTGGTCGGCCAACCAGTGGCGGCCGGGCAGCAGGTGGCGCACGCCCGCCGTCTGTCCCACGCCGCCCGTCGAGACCCCCACGGTGCCGCCTCCCTCGGAGCCCCCGCCGCCTTCCACGGAGACCCCCCTGCCGCCCACGGAGACCCCGGCTCCTCCCACGGAGACGCCGGGCGTCCCCACCCCCGAACCGACCCCCACCGTGACGGAGCCCCCCACCCCGACCCCCACTCCCACGCCGACCCCCTGAGCGTCCGGGGAGCGAACGCGGCCGTCACCCGGCTCTGACCCGCATGGCCGCGCCATGGCTCCGGAGCCGTCCGGCACGAGGTGACGGGCCCCGGTCCCGGCCACGCGCGACCTGAGGCGGCGGTGCCCGGGTCTCCGATCGGAGACCCGGGCACCGCCGCCTCACCGCGTCCCCCGCGCGTCGGACGCGGGCCCGGCCGTGTTTGGCCGGTCCTCGCGCGGCGTGCGCACCCGATCCCAGCCGAGCCGCTCGCCGCCCTCGCCGTCCCCACCGTCCCCGCCGACCATCGGCATCCACAGGCCCGCGGTGTACGAGCCGTCCACGTTCGGCTGGGCCAGCAGCATGAACTCGCCGCGGGGCCAGATGTGGAGTCCGTGCCGGGTGTGCCGCGGCCGGTCCGGGTCACGCGCCGCGTCCAGCAGCGCGTGGCCGCCACCGGGGAGAGCGGGTATGCGGATCTCCACGAAGCCGTCGGCGACGTAGTCCTGGGAGATCCGCATCTGCGCCCCGCGCCGGAACATCTCGTGGCGGACGATGCTGTTCGCGCCGTCACAGCCGATCAGCAGGTCCGCGCTCGTCCGCACGATCCCCGCCCCGCCGTCCACGAACGTCGCCGACCCCGACCCGGGCTCGACCCCGATGCACTCGAACCCGCAGTTCAGCCGCGCCCCGGCCTTCTCGGCCTCGTCGAGCAGCATCTCGTGCAACAGGCCCCGGGGGATCGACAGCAGGTGGTGCAGGTCGGGGTCGGTGCCGTAGGGCTGGCGGGACGTCGTCCCGTCCACGTGGTGGATGACCCGCTGCGGCAGCACGACTCCGTTGCGATAGAGCATGTCCACGATGTGTTCGTCCAACGAGGTGAGCCCACGCCTGGTCAGGGTCAGGTTGAACGAGTGCCCTCGGGCTCCGTCTGCCAGGCGCACGTCCGAGCCGCGCTCGTAGAGACTCACCTCGAATGATCGTTTCCGCAGTTCGATCGCCACCAGACAAGCGACCGGTCCGGCGCCGACGATCGTCACCCGTAAATCCCGGGCTGCCATCATCGCGTCTCCTCCCCGTTCGATGGACTCCTGTCAAAGCTTGCGACCGACGCTATGAGCGGCGTCTCTCGCCGCCCTCTCGCCTTACTCTCCGTACCGGCGCGGACCGGAACGAGAGACGGGCGAGAGCATGACGGAGTAGGGGGCGGGCCACCCGGCGACGGGTCGTGGACGCTTCGACGGTTTTCCGCTCTTCGGCGAACGTGAGAGGAGACGACGTGGCGATCAGGCCGGGGTGAGGAAGTGGCCGTCGGTCCTGATGGCCTCGCCGGTGGTGTTGGTGTTGGCGGCCGAGCACAAGTAGACGATCATGCGTGCGGCGTCGTCGGGGTGGCTGACGCGCTTGGTCGCGGCGGCCTCGCCCGCCTTGTCGAGGAGGTGCTGCGGCATGGTTTTGTCCGCGGGGGTGAAGCCCGGCATGACGACGTTGGTGAGGATGCCCGCGGAGGCGAGTTCCCTGGACATCACGCGGGTCAGGCCGTGCAGACCCGCCTTGGCGGCCACGTAGGAGACGTTGCCGGGGAAGCCGTCCTCGACCAGTCCGGTGGAGACGTTGACGATGCGGCCCCATCCGCTCGCCCGCATGTCGGCCAGCACGGCGCGGGCGAGCAGGTAGGGGCCGACGAGGTTCGCGGTCACCGACGTGCTGAACCGCTCGGTCGGCGCGGTCTCGAACAGTTCGCCCGGCTCTGGCCAGTCCGGCCAGCGGACGGCGTTGTTGACCAGGACGTCGACCGGCCCGAGCCGGTCGCGGGCGTGCGTGACCGCCGCCCGCAGCGAGCCGGGGCTGCCGAGGTCGAGCCGCCAGGCGATCGCCTGGGCGCCGTGCCGTTCGGCCAGGGCGACGGTCTCCTCCGCGGCCCGGAGGTTGGTGTGGTAGCCGACGGCGACGTGCGCCTTCTCCTCGGCGAAGGCCAGCGCGGTGGCCCTGCCGATGGCCGTGCTCGCGCCGGTCACCAGGACGACTTTTCCTGCGAGTCCGAGTTCCATGTCTTCTCCTGCGGGTGGTGATCAGGTGAGGTTGTCGCGGATGGTGTGCAGCAGCCTGATGAGAAGCGCGGCGTCGGCCGGGGAGAGCCCGGCGCTCGCCTCGCTCTCCACGTGCGCCCACGCGGTCACGACCGCGTCGACCACGGCCTCGCCGCGTTCGGTCAGTCGCAACCGGGTCACCCGGCGATCGCCGGGGTCCGGGGCGCGCTCGACGAACCCGGCCCGCTCCATGCGGGTGATCGCCTTGGCGATGGTGGGCTGTTCGATACCGATGCGCTGGACGAGGTCCGCCTGGGTGGTCCCGGGATTGTGGTGAAGGTCGACGATGAGAAGCTCCTGGCCCAGGTGCAGGCCGAGCTCGGCCATCCGGCGCTGCATCTCGGCGCGGTGCGCCCTGGTGGCCTCGGCGAGGGCGTAACCGATCGGCCCCCGCGCGGCCGCGACCTGTCGCCCGGCGGTCACGCCGGCACCGCCGGACGGTCATCCGCGACGCGGGCGAGGACGCGCCGCCACAGCCGGGTGATGTCGTCTCGCGCCTCCTCCTCTGTCAGGACTCCGTCGGCGTCGAGGTAACGGTGGGCGAAGCCGACCGCCACATCGAAGTCGGAGAGCACCTCGGCGCCGACCCGCCGCAGCATGTCGCCGAGCTGCAACTGGGCGAAGACTCCGCCGAACCGGTTGGTCGACGCGCTCATCAGCGCCACCGGCTTGCCCACCAGCGGGCGTGGGGGCGCGAGGATCGACAGCCAGTCGACGAGGTCCTTCATCTGCCCGGGGATGCCGCGGCTCAGCTCCGGCGTCACCAGCAGCAGCGCGTCGGCCGCCGCCACGCGCTCGCGCAGGGCGCCGACGGCCGGGGGGAAGGGACGCCCCCGAGTGGCGTCCAGACGGGGAATCCGGGCGTGGTCGTCCCACACCTCTACCCGTAGCGGGGCCTTCGCCAGTCGTCGCGCGGCTCGCAGCAGCGACCGGTTGTGTGATCCCTCCCGGGTGCTCCCGCAGATCGCCAGCACGTCAATGGTTTCCATGGTCGGCTATCTTATAGTCGGCTATGTAAATGTCGCAAACCTGTGGTTCCTGGGACCCGACCTCCGGATACCCAGCTTGGATTTGTGATGTCGTGTGGTTGTGCCGGTTTGAGAGCCAAGTACGTTCCTGCGAGACAGCCGTCGATGAGGTGGCTGCAAGTGCTGGGGGAGTACGTACTCTCTGCCTGACCGTGTGGATCAGGTGCTCTGGCCGATGAAAGCGACATGGGCCAAAAAGCCGCTGGGAACCAGGCCGCACCTCGCGGAACCGTTCGCGGAGGCGGGGAGATCCCGGTCGTGGCCCAGCTCGACTGGAGAGAGGGCGAGATACCCGGAACTCGACACGAGTCCCGGGTATTGTCGTTTGACCGCGATCATCCGGTGTGCGGGTAGCCGGGTTGCTTAGGCCGGGCTCCTGTCGACCGGACCGCCGAGCGTCAGCCCATGTGCGGGTAGCGGTGGTCGGACGACGGGGCGAAGGTCTCCTTGATGGCCCTGGCGCTCACCCAGCGGGTCAGGTTGAGGAT
The DNA here is from genome assembly GCF_039537505.1 of Streptosporangium oxazolinicum. Lineage (NCBI taxonomy): Bacteria > Bacillati > Actinomycetota > Actinomycetes > Streptosporangiales > Streptosporangiaceae > Streptosporangium > Streptosporangium oxazolinicum. Next base: position 150,461 of record NZ_BAABAQ010000002.1, on the reverse strand, counting down.
CGACCCGGCCTTGTCGTTCGTCCCCGACGAGCGGCCCCCGCCGAAGGGCTGCTGGCCGACGACCGCGCCGGTCGGCTTGTCGTTGATGTAGAAGTTGCCCGCCGCGAAGCGCAGCCGCTCCGACGCCGAGGCGATCGCGTAGCGGTCCCGGGCGATGATCGAACCGGTCAGCGCGTACGGGGAGACGCCCTCCATCTGGTCCAGGACCGTGTCGAAGTCCGCGTCGTCGTAGACGTGCACGCCGAGGATCGGCCCGAAGTACTCCTTGACGAAGATCTCGTCGGTGGGGTCGGCCGACTCCAGGATGGTCGGCCTCACGAAGTAACCGGTCGAGTCGTCGTACGAGCCGGTCAGCACGTCGATCGAGTCGAGCGAGCGGGCCCGGTCGATCGCGGCCCTGTTCTTGGCGAACGCCCGCCCGTCGATGACCGCGCCCATGAAGGCGGACAGGTCGGCGGCGACGTCCCCGACGGTCAGGGACTCGGCGACGCCCACGAGCTCGTCGCGGATCACCGACCAGACCGAGCGCGGCACGTACGCGCGGGAGGCGGCCGAGCACTTCTGCCCCTGGTACTCGAACGCGCCGCGAATCAGCGCGGTGGTGAGCACCGCTGGGTCGGCCGAGGGGTGGGCCAGCACGAAGTCCTTGCCGCCGGTCTCACCGACCAGGCGCGGGTAGGAGCGGTACGAGGCGATGTTGGCGCCGACCGTGGACCACAGGTGCTGGAAGGTGGGTGTGGAGCCGGTGAAGTGGATGGCCGCCAGCTCCGGGTGGGTCGTCGCGACCTCGGAGACGGCCGCGCCGTTGCCGGTCACCATGTTGATGACGCCCGGCGGCAGCCCGGCCTCCTCCAGCAGGCGCATGGTGAAGTGCGCGGAGAACTGCTGGGTGGGGGAGGGCTTCCAGACGACGACGTTGCCCATCAGGGCCGGGGCCGACGGCAGGTTCGCGGCGATGGCGGTGAAGTTGAACGGCGTGATCGCGAGGACGAAGCCCTCCAGCGGCCGATACTCCATCCGGTTCCACACACCGGGCGAGGAGACCGGCTGGTCACCGAGGAGCCGGCGCGCGAAGTCCACGTTGAAGCGCAGGAAGTCGATCAGCTCGCAGGCCGCGTCGATCTCCGCCTGCTGCGCGGACTTGGACTGGCCCAGGATCGTCGCGCCGTTCAGCGTCTGCCGCCAGGAACCGGCCAGCAGGTCGGCGGCCCGCAGGAAGATCGCGGCCCGCTCGTCGAACGACAGGGCGCGCCACGCGGGCGCCGCCGCCAGCGCGGCGTCGATCGCCGCGCGCACGTCGTCGGCGTTCGCGTCCGCCGTACGGCCCAGCACGGCGGCGTGGTTGTGCGGCTGGACCACGTCGATCGGGGCGCCGCCGCCCATCCGCCGCTCGCCGCCGATCGTCATCGTCAGATCCAGCTGGGCCCCGGCCAGCTCCTTGACGCGGTTCTCCAGCGCCGTACGCTCGGCGCTGCCGGGCGCGTAACCGAGCACCGGCTCGTTGACCGGGGCGGGAACGGTGGAGATGGCATCCATCACTTGCCTCCAAGGGCACGAAGAAAGAAGGCGATGTTCGCCGGGCGCTCGGCCAGCCGGCGCATGAAGTAGCCGTACCAGTCGTCTCCGTACGGGATGTAGACCCGCACGGTGTGACCCGCCCCCGCCAGGGCCTGCTGCTTGTCGGCCCTGACCCCGTAGAGCATCTGGTACTCGTAGTCGCCCCGGGACCTGGCGAACCGGTCGGCGAGCGTCTCGGTGATCGAGATCAGCCGGTCGTCGTGCGTCGCCACCATCGGGTAGCCCGCGCCCGACATGAGGATCCGCAGGCAGCGCACGTAGGCCCTGTCGACCTCGCTCTTGCGCCGGTGCGCCACCGAGGCGGGCTCGGCGTAGGCGCCCTTGACGAGGCGGACCCGCGACCCCTCGTACGCCAGGTCGCGGCAGTCGGCCTCGGTGCGGAAAAGGTAGGACTGCACGGCGACCCCGGTGGAGGGGAAGTCCTCGCGCAGGGCCCGCAGGGTCTCCAGCGTGGAGTCGACCGTGGTGTGGTCCTCCATGTCGAGGGTCACGGTCGACCCGAGGGCGCCGGCCGCCTCGCAGATCTGCCGCGCGTTCTCCAGAGCGATCTTGTCGCCGTCGGCGCCGAGCGCCTGGCCGACCGCGGAGAGCTTCACCGACACCTCGGCCCGGTCACCGAGCCCCAGCCCGCCCAGCGCGCCGAGCAGCGTGACGTACGCCCGAGCCGTCCGGGTGGCGGCGGCGGAGTCTCTCGTCTCCTCGCCCAGGTGGTCGACGGTGACGGTCAGACCGGTGGCGGCGAGCCCGCGGATCGCCTCGACCGCCTCCTGGGGCGTCTCGCCCGCGACGAAACGATCGACGACCTTGCGCGTCAGCGGCACCCCGGAGACCGTGCGCCGCACCAGCGGCAACCGGGACGCGCCGAGAAGGAGAGAACCGAGCATGCCTCCAGCCTAAAACCTCCGCCCGCCCGGCCAGCATGTGCATCTGCCACGATCAACGGGCGGGGCGTTCATACACATGTACGACAATGGTGGGGTGTTACAGGAGACGGTAGACGAGATCGCCGCCAGGCTCGGCGCCTCGGCCACCCTGGAGGACCGCGTCTTCCAGCTCCTGGCCTACGCCGCGCAGAGCGGCGACATCGACGTGGTGCGCCAGGAGTCCATCCTGCGGCGCCGCGCGACGGACCAGGTGCGAGCCTACTTCGAGGGCTACGGCATCGCCGGGGCCCGCGGGCCCGTGCGCATCCCCGCCGACGCCGACCTGGGCGTGCTCGCGCGGGTGTGCGTGCCGCTGCGGCACCACGAGGTGACCTACGGCTACCTGTGGCTCCTCGACGACGGAACGCTCGGCGACGACGCCCTCGCCTCGGTCGGCGACCTGGTCTCCCGCGCCGCCACCGTCCTCGCCCAGGAGGCCCGCAGCCGCCAGGACCTGGGCGCGAACCTGCGGGAGCTGTTCTCCTCCGACGCCGAGGAACGCTCCCGGGCGCTGTCACGGCTGGACGACGTGCGCGGCCCGGTGACGGCGATCGCCGCCCGCACCTCCCCGGAGCGGGTCGCCGCCCTCTGGACGCTCCCGCGCGCCGTGCTCGCCGACCCCGCCTTTCCGGTACGCGGCGAGCCGCTGGTCGCCCTCCTGGTCCCGGCGGGCCAGGCGGAGGAGCTGGCCGACCGGGTCCGGGGCACGTACGGGACGGTGGTGGGCGTCGGCGCCTCCAGGGACGAGCCCGCGCAGGCCTGGCGGAGCTGGCGGGAGGCCGTGCACGCGCTCGGCGTCGCGAGCCGGGTGCCCGCGCTCGCCCCCGTCGCCACCTGGCCGGGGCTGGGCGTCTACCGGCTGCTGGCCCGCATGTCACCGGCGGGGCTGCGGGAACTGGCGGAGGAGGTCGCCGGGCTGGCCGAGGATCCGGAGCTGGCCAGGACCGTGGAGGGCTACCTCGACCGCGCCGGTCACGTCCAGGAGACCGCCGGCGCGCTCGGCGTGCACCGCCAGACGCTCTACTACCGGCTGGCCAAGGCGGAGCGGCTCACCGGCAGGGACCTCGCCGACGGCGAGGACCGCCTGCTGATCCACCTCGCTCTCAAGGCGGCCCACCTGCTCTGACCCCCGGTTCCCGTCGGCCCCGGGTCCCGGCTCCCATCGGCTTTGAGCCCGGCTCTCACTCTTCTGAGAACCCGACTCTGAGAACCCGACTCTGAGACCCGGCTCCCACCGACTCCGGGCCTCGGCTCCCGTCGGCTCCGACCACCGGCTTCCGTCAGACAGGGCCCCGTCAGACGGGGCCCCGTCAGACGGGGGCCCGGTAGACCTTCACCCAGTCCACGTACATGCTGACCGTCGGGGGAGTGGAGCGATTGCGGCACGGCGACCACTCGTTGCACGTCACGTCGTTCTGGAGCGTCAGGTGCATGGAGCGGCTCCTCGGCACGTTCGGCCCCCGGTAGTCCCACACCTTCCTGCCGTCCAGCCAGAACGTCAGCCGTCCGGGCAGCCAGTCGACCGCGACCGTGTGCCACCGGGTGAAGTCGGCCCGCATCTGCCGCTGGGCCTGGGGCCGGTCGCCGCGGTGCACGAAGATCCCGCCCGACCTGCGGGCCGGGTCGATGATTTCGGCGAAGTCGACCTCCGCGTACTCCCCGCCGCCCTGGTCGGACGGCCAGAGCAGCGCCACGGGGGTGTAGCCCGCGCCGCGCTCGGCCCGCAGCCGCACCTCCCAGCGCCCGTATCGCTGCGCGCTCCGGGTCGCGATGCCCCCCGACAGGTCCCTGCCCCCGTAAAAGCCCCCCTTGAGCCGCAGCACGCCGCCGCCCACGGTCGAGGCCCGCCCGGTGCGCGGGTTGGTCTCGGCGCCGGGGGAGTGGTAGACGACCCACCTGCGGCCGTCGACGCGGGTGCCGTCGAAGTTCTCCACCAGGACCGGGGCGCCCCACCCGCGCCCGGCGGACGGGCCCGTCCCCGCGGACGCGCCCGTCGCGGGCAGCGAGGAGAACGCGAGGGAGGCGGCCAGAACACCCAGAAGCGTGCCACGAATCGACATGGAGCCATCAAAGCAACGATCGCACCCCGGTAACAGAGGTATTCCTTTTTCACACACGTCCCAATGGTTCGGGAAGTGCAACACATGAACGACGCTGACGCCCCACGACGGGCGCCGGCCCGGCTGGTGGAGTCCGGCGAACTCCACCCCGAGCAGGTGGAGCCGGTCGCCCTCGCCGTCGATGAGGCGCCGCGCGACCCGGTCGCGGTCGTAGCCGCGAGTCCCGCACACCCGCGACGCGGGCCCGTACGCGAAAACCGGGGGTCCCCCCTCGGGGACCCCCGGTCTCGGGGTGTGTTCCGCGCGGCCCGCGACGTCCGGCCGACGCGGCCGGGGGCGCTCAGCGGGCGGAGCCGGAGAGAGCGGTCTCGTAGACGTGGACGAGCTCCTGGCTGATCCGCTCCCACGAGTAGCGGGACCGGGCGCGGTCGGCACCGGCGAAGCCGAGCGCGGTGCGGCGGGTCGGGTCGGCGAGCAGCTCGCGGGTGAGGCGGGAGGTCTGCGCCGGGCGGTCGGCGGGCACCAGCAGGCCGGTCACCCCGTCCACCACGGAGTCGAGGTGGGCTCCCACCGCGGAGGCGATGACGGGAACGCCGCAGGCCATCGCCTCCAGCGCCACGACACCGGCCGGGGCCTCCCTGGGCAGCGAGACGACCACGTCGGCGCTGCGCATCAGCTTGGCGACCGAGGCGTGCGGGACGTGCCCGAGAACGGTGATCCGGTCGTCGACGCCGATCTCCTTGGCGAGCAGCATCATGCGGTGCGCGTCGGCGTCGTGCTCCAGGTCCACGGACGCGGGACCACCGGCGATGACCAGCTCGGCCTCGGGAATGCCCTCCAGCGCGCGGATCGCGGTGTGCACGCCCTTGTCGGCCGAGAGCGGGCCCACGTGCAGCAGGCGGGGCCGGGTACCGCGGGCGGCGGCCGGACCCTGGCGGCGGAACCGCTCGACGTCGACGCCGCACGGGATGACCGAGATGTTGCGGCGCGGCACGCCCAGCCGGATCAGCGAGCTCTCCTCGTCGCCGCACCCGGCGATCACCGCGCTGGCCCGGCGCCCGATGGCCCGCTGCAGCCGGACCTTCTTGGCGTCGCGGGAGTTCTCGCTGCTGAAGGTCTGGGTGAACGGCACGTTGAGGCCGTTCGCCCCGGCGATCGCGGCCAGCCCGCCGGTCCAGGAGTGCGCGTGGATGACGTCCGGGCGGTCCTGCCCCCAGCGGTGCATCAGCTGGTCGCCGAGGTCGGACAGGTAGGGCAGCACGCCGTCCTCGGGAAGGTCCCGCGCGGGCCCGGCGGTCAGGTTCTCCAGCGTGACGCCCTGCGACACGCGGACCCTGGCCTTCTCCGAGTCGGAGTTCCTCCGGGTGTAGATCGTGACCTTGTGCTCGCGGCCGAGCTCACGGGCCACTGCCATCAGGTGAGCGCGCTGGGCGGCGAGGTCGGACTCGTCCTGGGTGGAGGAGAGAGCCTCGGAGGAGACGAATGCAATGTTCACGGCACACCTCTGGGAGGAGATTAGGCATGGAAAGCCTGTGATTCCTTCAGGGGTGCCTGCGTCTTAGGCACACGTCTGTATGGCCTTAACCATACCCCGATCTCCGCGGAAGCCAAACCCTTGAGACGAAGCCAAGCCTTTTCTAATACTTCCTGCTCTGCCGGGACTCCTCGGCCCTGGCGCTCGGGACGTGCAACTGGATCACACATCCGCCCTGGTCATTGTGGATGTCGAGGCGGTCGCACAGCTGCCGGGCGTTCCACAGCCCGTCGCCGGGACGGGTCGCGGAATCCGGCGGGAGGAATCCGGCGACCGGGTCGGCGACCCGCCCACCCCGGCGGTCGACGTGGCAGGTGATCGCGCCCAGCCGCTCCCACAGCCGTACCGTCACGGGCGGCTCCAGCAGGGCGGCCACCTCGTGCGCGGCGACGGAGAGCTGGCTCGCGCGGTCGGGGCTCAGCCCCATGAAGGACGCGTGGCCGGTGACGAACACCCGCAGGGCGTGGAGTGTCTCCACGTACGCGGCGGCCGAGTCGCCGGGCGGTTCGAGGGGCGGGACGGAGTCGCACTCGGCGATGAAGTCCGCGGGATCGGTGTACTCGGGGCAGGAGGTCATCGAGACGCCGTCCTTGGAGAGGGTGGGGTGGGTGCGCCGCGCGGTGGCCACCACCCTCGGATCCGCCGTCCGCTCGTCGTACGGGCAGATCATCCACACGTTGGTGTCGCGCAGCAGCAGGTTCAGGCCCGACTCCATGCGCTGCCAGGCCCGTACGTCGGCGGGGGCGCGTCCGGCCCACACCGGCTCGGCGAGGATCCGCACGTGCCCGCCGCGCGGGGCCTCGGGGCCGCGCCGCCGCCAGTAGCGGTGGAAGGCGGTGGCGCGTTCCACCGTCCTGCGACCCAGGAACGCGGTCTCCGCGTAGTCGACCAGCCAGCCCTGCCTGCCCAGGGCGTCCCCGAGAAGCTCCAGGTTGGCCGAGGTGGTCGCGACCATCACCGGGTCGCCCTTGGCCAGCCCGTCCTGGACGAACGGCAGCGCCATCGCGAGGAAGCACCCGTCGGAGCCGTACACCGCGGCCTGGTGGATGGAGGTCATATGAGATCTCCGCCCCTCTCCGCCGGACACGGGTGCCGCCGGGTGCGGCCCCTCGACATCGCTCGGTGGGACCGGCGCGTCACACCGAGTTAGCCAAGCTATACGACACGGAGGGCGAGTATCACGATCTCATCCCAAACTCTCCCGCCGGAGAACGCGTGCCGATCCTCCTCCACGGTCTTGACGATCTCGGCGGGAGACTGCGCCACGCAGCGCGCCAGCACGTCCGCCAGCCTGGTCTCGCCGTAGGACTCACCCAGCTCGTTCCGCGAGGCCACCAGGCCGTCGGAGTAGAAGACCAGGGTCTGGCCCGAGGTCAGCGCGAGCTCCTCGGTGAACATCTCCGCCTCGGGGGCGATGCCCAGCGGAACGCCGCCCCCCGCGGTGAACCGCACCCCGCCGTCGGGCCGCAGCAGCGCGGCGGGGTGGTGCCCCGCGCTGGCCAGCCTGATCTTGCGCGCCTTGACGAACCCGGTCACCGCCATCACGAACATGCCGTTGTCCTGGGCGGTGAGGGCCTGGTTCAGCTTGCGCATCACCTCGCCGGGATCGGTCTCCCAGACGCTGAGCACGCGCAGGCCGTTGCGCACCATGGCGCTGACCGACGCGGCCTCCTCACCCTTGCCCGCCGCGCCCCCGAGGGCGAAACCCCACCCCTCACCGGCGCGGAAGACGTCGTAGAACTCGGCGCCGACCGGGCTGGAACCCGCGTTGTAGATGGCCGCGGCCTCGAATCCCGGGATGTCCGGCAGGCTCCGGGGCACCACGCTGGTCCGCAGCGCGTCGGCCGCCCGCGAGCGGGTCTGGAAGCTGCGCCGCGCGCGCAGCGCGAGCCCCAGATGGGCGCCGATCTCCTCCATCAGCCCCAGATCGGCCAGCGAGAACGGTTCGCGGTCGCGCAGCCGCACCAGGGTCAGGGCCCCCAGCACGCCGTCCTCGCCGCCGATCGGCACGATCAGCATCGAGGCGGCCCCCATCACCCGCAGCAGCGGCGGGCCGGCGGGGACGTCGCCGAGCAGCCCGTCGTCCTCCAGCATCTCGTGCACCACGCCCGAGCCGCCGGTCAGCACGTGCGCGATGGCCGGCGCGGTCAGCGGGTTCATCCCCTCGGCGAGGCGGACCAGCTGGGTCACCGGCTTGTCGCTCGGGCCGAGCACGCAGGCCCGCCGGGGCATGCCGTCGCGGACCACGTCGGCGATCACCCAGTCGGCCTGTTCGGCGGCCAGCAGCCGGGAGGCCCGGGTGACGGTCACCGGCTGGCGCAGGCTCTCCTCGTCGAGCAGCAGGCGGGTCATCCTGGCCAGCAGCTCCTGCCGGCGCGCCGCGGCCATGACCAGGGTGGCGTCCGAGCGGTCGGCCGGGCCGGGCGGCGGCCCCGCCACCTGCGCCTCCAGCGGCAGGATCATGACCGCGATCATCTCCTGCGGCTCTCCCGGCATCGTCAGCCGGGTGACGGCCAGCTGCACCGTGTGCGCGCGGCCCTGGTGGGCGAGCCGCGTCTGGAGGGTCGCGGTCTGGCCGCCCTGCTGGACCGCCGTCAGGTGCGAGCGGAACGCCGCCCGCCGGGAGACGTCGACGAACAGCGGGAACGAACGGCCGATCAGGTATCCCGCCGGGCTGCCGAGCATCCGGGACGTCTCGGCGCTGATCCGCCGCACCACCCCCGAGGCGTCCAGCACCACCACCGGGATGGGGAAGGTGCGGAACACCTGCCGCAGCAGCTTGAGCTCCCGCTGCGACCCGCTCTCCCGCTCTCCCGACCGTTTGGGCGCCTTGCGCAGCTCGCGCACCGAGGCGTCCAGCAGCTCGCGGGCGGTGTCGAGCTCCGCGAGCGCCGCGTCGAGTGTGGACCGGGGGTCGGCGGGGTAGGCGGACTTCGCCTCGCGCAGGGAGGAGACCCTGGTGGTCAGCGCGTTCAGCGCCTGCTCCAGGGTCTGAAGGCCAATGGCGTCGGTCAATGCTCGTCCTCGTCAGGGGCCGGAGTGGGCTGGTCCCGTCGTAGACGGTACGCCACCCGGTAGGCCGAATCGATGCGCGGTCGGATAGTGGTTAAGTTAGCGACACAGGGAAGGGGAGTCGCACGATGGACATGGTCACCCCCGTTCTCGCCCGGGATCTCGCGGTCCTCGGCAGGGTCAGCGAGGAAACATCGAGCGAGAGCGTACTGCGCGGTCTCACAGCCACCCTCGCGGGCGGCGTGCCCGGTTGCGCGGGCGGCTCCGCCGAGCTCTGGCGTCAGGAACGGATGGTCGTCTCAGCTTCCCACAGCGAGCTCATCGTCCTCCTCGACAGCGAGGGGGAGATCGGCGAGGGGCCCTCGTCCGAGGCCCGCGCCACCGGGCGCCACGTGATCGTCCATGACGTCCTGCGCGAGCCCCGCTGGCCCGCGTACACCGGCATGGCCGTCCGCTGCGGCGTCCGCTCGGTCCTGGCGATGCCCATCGTCGTCGAGCGCGCCGTCCTGGTCCTCGGCATGTACGGGGTGCGCTCCGGCGTCTTCGCGGCCAGGAACGTCCCGCCGCTGGCGGACATGCTCGCCGAGCAGGTGGGCGTGGCCCTCGCCAACATGTGGGACTACGACGAGGTCCGCACCGACGCGGCCCAGATGCAGGAGGCCCTCGCGGGCCGGGCGATCATCGACCAGGCCAAGGGAATCATCATGAAGTCGAGCGGTTGCTCGGCCGAGGCCGCCTTCGACGAGCTGCGCCGCATCTCGCAGCACCACCAGGTGAAGGTCGCCGACCTGGCCAAGCTGCTGGTCGAGGAGCACCAGCGCAACCGCGAGGCGAAGAAAGAGGACCGAGGCTCCGGGTGAGGTGAGGAGAGGATCGAGGCCCCGGCCGAGGTAGGGGACCGAGGCCCGGTCCCCCTCCCTGACGGTCCCTGACGGATCACCTCGGCCAACCGGGGATCGTCCGGGGACCACCACCGGTTGGCCGAGGCCGGTCGAGCCGATCGGCCGCTAGCCGAAGGCGGCGATCGCGTCGTCGATCGTGTCGTACAGGGGCAGCCGCTGGGCCAGACCCGTGATCCACATCACCTTGGTCTTGGCGTACTCCACCCCGATGAGGGCGAACTTGGCGTCCGCGGTGGTGCTGACCTGCCAGTGGTGGACGATGAGTCCGAGCGCGCGTGAGTCCATGAAGGTCACCCCGCTCAGATCCAGCGCCATGTCGAGACCGTGCTCGCCGGTCTCCGCCGCCAGGTAGTCGGCGAACTGATCCCTCGTCGTCGCGTCCAGCAGACCCGTCACCCGGATCACGTTGATCCCGCTGACCAGCGCCGACGTGAGAGTCAGGGCTGCCGATCTCTCGCCGTTCTCCGACACCGTCACTCAGGGCCTCCTCGTGCCATTCGATTAGCAACCTTACTGTTACCTGGGGGCGAGTAATACTCCAGGATTCAGGGGAATACTGGAAGCAGAGGTCCAGCAGAGGGCCTCGCCTCGAAAATTGGTCGAGGCGATGCCGTCTGCCCGGATGTTGCTTCCGTGGTCGGCTCGCCCGACAGTAATACCAGGGAGCAGCAATGTCTGTTCAGGCACTCGAAATCACCGACATGACCGCTGAGGACCTCCTCGCCGAGATGTCCCTGCCTGAGATCTCCGAGTACCGCGCCGAGCGTCTGCGTGAGCGCATCGTCGAGATGCACCGCCACCTCGCCATGGAGATCGCCCGCCGTTACCGCTACCGCGGCGAGCCGCTGGAGGACCTCCTGCAGGCCGCGTACGTGGGGCTGATGAAGGCCATCAACGGCTTCGACCCGACCCTCGGGCACCCCTTCCGCGGCTACGCCGTGGTCACCATGACCGGTGAGGTCAAGCGCCACTTCCGCGACCGCACCTGGGCCATCCGCGTCCCCCGCGTCTACCAGGAGCGCAGGGCCGAGCTGAACCGCCTGGTCGCCGACCTCAGCCAGGACCTCGGCCGCGCCCCCACGGTCGCCGAGCTGGCCGTGAAGATGCGGATCTCCGAAGAGGACGTCCTGCTCACCCTCGACGCCTCCGCCGCCTACAGCGCGCTCTCGCTGGACGCCCCCCTCGGCGCCGACGACGACGCCGCCGCGCTGGGCGACGTGATCCCCGACGAGGACGACGCGCTGGGCACCCTCGTGGACCGCGAGGCGGTCAAGCCGCTGATCGACAAGCTGCCGGATCGTGAGAAGAACATCCTCCTGCTGCGTTTCTTCGGCAACATGACCCAGGCCGAGATAGCGGCGGAATTCGGGATCTCCCAGATGCACGTCTCCCGTATCCTGCGGAAGGTGCTTGACCAGCTCCGTGAGGAACTTGTCGCCGAATGCTGAATACACCGCCCGTTACAGGGCACCTCAGTCGGCGACAACGGACGTGGCGTAAGGTGCGTTTGAATGGATCCCGGATGCTGAGGACAACGGCGGACTGGGACAGGGGAGGCGGATCTCGGTTGAACGAGGACGGTGTTCGTCCCGCTCGCTTCACGGCGAGTGGCGGCCGTTCCCGGATGATCCCCGCCGGTGCCACTGTCGCCGAACTCGCCTTCTGCCTTCCCGACCTTCCCGACGTACGTGACTTCGCCGCCACCCAGGCCGTGCGAAGCGGTATGTCCCAGGAGGGCCTCGCCGACTTCCTGGTGGCGCTGAACGAGGTGGCCACCAACGCGGTCACCCACGGTCACACCACCGCCAAGGCCGTGCTGCGGATGTGGACGGTCGGCCGGACCCTCGTCGTGGAGATCCACGACGAGGGCCGGTGGGACCCGGGACCCGCTCCGGGGGAGACGCCCCCCGGACCCCACGCGACCAGCGGCATGGGCCTGTGGGTGGCCCGGATGGTCAGCTCCGACATCACGTTCGAGACCGGGGCCTCGGGCACGTTCATCACCATGTCGTTCAAGGTCTGATCCGTTTTCTCCGGTTTCTCCGGGAATCTGGGAACGCCTTTCTCCGGGATACGCCGGAGGCCCCGTCCGCGGGGATCGTGGGCGGCGCCACGTGGCCACGTGGCGCCGCCCTCCCCTTTTTGGACCTTTACCGTTTTTTGACCTTCACCGGCGCGAGGCGCGCACCGTCGGCGTCGGTTCTCCCATGCCCCGTGAAGGCACCGCCGAGGCTCCGCATGCGCGGACCGGCGATGTGCCGATGATCGGCTCGGGGGAGTACGCCGCTCAGCCGGTGATTCAACCGGTGATGGGGTGGACCGGCGTTACCTGCCGGCGGTGGGCGATGACGTCGAACCAACCGGTGAGTGAGCCGCCGGACAGGTGGTACGCGGCGTCGTTCCCGGGATCGTAGACGGGACCGATCAGCCGCGTCCTGGTCGGTGTGTCGGACCAGGCCCGAACCGGATCGGGCCTCTCGGCGCGTAGGTCCAGCAGGAAGGTGTCCGGGTCGGCGGCGCCGAGGGGGGCCTCGGCGAAGTCCGTCGGTGGGGCGGGAACGGGATAGGGCAGCGAGCCGTGATGGAAGGTCAACCCGAGGGACAGGTAACCGGGCCCGAAGCGCTCGCGCAGGTGACTGCCCGCGTTGTGGTGCGTCGCCGGCGGGGATGACGGAGAGATGGTCCGCGGGGCGCCGTTGACCGTGTGCGCGATACCACCCCAATAGACGATCTTGTCCCCGGTGTGCTCGTGCCACCGGATCGTGTCCTCGGCCAGGCGTCGTTCGATGGCTTCGAGGTCGCGTGGTGCGGCCTGCCGGGGGTGGTCGGGGACGCCGGCGAAACGAACCGGGTCGGACGGGTGCCGCTCGTTGTGGGCGCGCATCCACCGGATGACGCCGAGGATTTCCTCGGTCTGCCAGAAGGACCGGGCGTCGGCCAGTAACGCCCTCGGATCGCCCCGCCCGGTACGTAGGTACTCGTCGAGTTTGAGGCGCCCCGCGTCGTCGCCCTCCAGGGCGAGGGAGCGGAACCCCAGTTCCTCGACCAGGAACCTCAGGATCCGGTGAGCGATGACGGAAAGCTCGTGGGCCTGGCGGGTCGACGCACCGAGGGCGACGACCGTGGCGTCGCGCGCCATGTCGCGCAGGGGCAGCAGATCGGCGAGCAGGGCCTGGGGGTCGAGGGTGGTGAGGGGACGGGAGTGGCGGCTGATCCACCGGGGAACCGTCTCGGTCATCGCGGTCTCCTTGCTTCCCGGTGGGTACGGAGAGAGGCCGGGAGTCTGGGCTACGTCCGTCGGGGGGCAGGCGGGGTAAAGGCGCGGTCCCGCCCTCGCGCGGCGTCCGTACCCACCGGGTGAGGGGGTTTCCGGTGTCCTCGCGACACCGTGTGAACAGCCTCGTACTTAAACAAAGGTTCACGTCAAGCTAGGGTGGGCCCATGTCAGAACCCGCGATGATCGCCGAGGAGATGACCATCGGCCAGCTGTCCGAGCGCAGCGGTGTGCCGACCTCCGCGCTGCGCTTCTACGAGCGGCAGGGACTCATCTCCAGCCGCCGTACCACCGGTAACCAGCGCCGCTATCACCGCAGCACACTGCGCCGGGTGGCGTTCGTCCGCGCCTCGCAGAGCGTCGGCATGCCGCTGTCGGTGATCGGAGGCGTGCTGGGTTTCCTCCCGGAGGGTGTCCCGCCCACCCGGGAGTTCTGGATCAAGGCGTCGGCGTGCTGGAGCGAGGAGATCAACACTCGCATCGAGAAGATGGAGAGGATGCGCGACCGGTTCACCGAGTGCGTCGGCTGCGGCTGCCTGTCGTTCGAGCAGTGCGCGCTGGTCAACCCCGGCGACGCACTCGCCGAACACGGACCGGGTCCCCGCCGCCTGCTGAACCCCTGACACCGGCCAGACGGCGACGAAGCGCCGACGTCCGGGCTCACCGTGGCCGCACCACCGGCACCGGACGGGGTGGAAAAACGGGAAGGGCCCGTCCATATGGACGAGCCCTTCCCGTTTTGACAGCCATACCTCCGGGGGGCCTTCCCCGGTGCGGGGTCCGCCTCCGGCAGGTCTAGCGCCTGCGGCGCCAGCCGCCGCCCCCGGTGGTGGTCCTCGGGCCGGCCGAGCCGATCCCGGCCTGGTGCAGCGCGAGAAGCAGGAGTCCGAGGAGCAGGAAGCCGGTCCCGGTGAGCGGGCCGAGCCTGGTGTTGATCAGGTCGAGCAGGAATCCGAGGCCGAACACGACGGCGGCGGCGATTGCGAGCATGGTTACCTCGTCCCAGCGGAGATGTTCAGGAGCTGTTCCAGAGTCGCCCGGTAGTCACGCAGGGCGGTCCGGAGGTCTTCGGTGTCGTTCTTCTCGGTGTTCTTCCAGCGCCCCTGGAGCTCGCCGGTCCGGGTCTCCAGCGCGTTCCTGAGGGAGCTCGTGACCTCGTCGAGCAGGGAGTCGGCTCGTTCCACCGCGTCACGCGGGTCGTCCACGAAACCGGCCTGGACCTCCTGCCAGCGCCGACGTATGTCGTCGGAGTCCTGGTCGAACAGGGTCCCGGCCGTGGCGGGCGCGGTGGCGGCGGGCGTCTGGTCGGCCGGCTCGGCGTCGGTGAAGCCCGTACCCTCGTCGAGCACGTCGTCCGGCCGGTCCGCGGTGCCCTCGGGGAAACCGGGAACCGCAGGGGAGCCCGCGCCGGGCACGGGGTCGGGCGCGCCGGTGCCGGTCACCGGAGTGCCCGGAGTGCCCGGGGTCGCTGCGGGGGGCTGGGCGTGGGCGAACGGGCTGTCGTTCCCGCCGTCACCGGGACCACCTGGAACGTCGTGCCGATCGTCGTCGAGGACATCCGAACCGGTGGCGCGCCGTTCGCCGCTCGATTCGACGACGAGGACGTCGTCGCGGTCACCGGCCAGGGGGCCGCGCGTACCGGTGTCCGGGTCGAGGGGCGAGGTGTCCGTGCGGTCGGCGTCACCGAGGCGCGGCTCCTGGAACTCGGGGGTCACGTCCTGTCCGTGCCGCGTCGCGTTCGGGTCGTTCTCGTCGAACTCGCGGACCGTCCGGTCGTCGTCCTTGTCCGCTTTGTCCGCCTTGTGGACCAGCCGGTCCTTGTCCGGGGTGAATCGGTCGTTCATGTCAGGTCACCGTCCTTGGGGGTCGCGTCGGGAGGCTCGCTCAGCGTCGTTGGTGGTCTCCGGCTCGGCGGATTCGGCCCGCCGGGCGTCCGGGGCCGCGGTCTCGGTCCGCCGGGGGTCAGCGTCGCCGTTGGCGGAGTTGCCGGGGGCCGCGAGCAACTCCTCGAACAGGGCACGGTAGTGAACCATGGCCTGCCGGAGTTCCTCGGTGGAGGCCTCCTTGTGGGCGGCCCGGGTGCTGATCTCGTGAGCCTGCCGATAGTGGTCGAGAGTGCGGCCGTGCGCGACCGACAGGTCGGAGAGCCGCTGCTCGAAGTCCTCGGTCGGGTAACCTCGCTCCGCCATCACGGACGTGACCAGGTGGTCGGCCTCCGTCACCGCGAAACCGGGAGCGTCCACGAAACGCTCCTGGACTTCCATCCACTTCTTCGTGTAGATCTCGCGCGTCCCGGCGTCCAGGGCGCGGATGTCAAGGGAGCCGAAGCGCTGCTCGCGGGCGATGAGTTCCTGCTCGGCATCGCGCCGGTTCTCGCGCTCCTGCACGGTACGTTCGTACTCGGGGCCGAAGCGGTCGCGAAGTCGATGCCGACGCTGCTGCTGCAGCACGAGATAGCCGACTGCGACGATCGCCACCACCGCGACCACGACGACGGCCACCCAGATCACGGTGGACATGTCTGCCTCCGGTTGTGTAGGCGCTTGTACCCGTGCGCTGCCCTGGGGTCAAGGCTCGAAACCGGCTATCGACATCTGTGGCGTGCCACTACTCGGTCTGGCTTCGATGTTTTACGGAGGTTTACCGGGTTATGAATATCCCTTTACTGAGATATCGGTCGTGGCTCCCGCGGTCACTCCTTCTCGGGATCCTCGATGACCTCGGCGGCGTCGGCGGCCTTCCGGGCCTCGTTCAGCATCCTCTCCACCAGCCAGTCCCCGGGAGAGGCGGGAACCTCCAGAAACCCCCGGCCGGGCTCGTACGAGATGTCCATTCCGGCGGCGACCAGCCGTCCGGCCCAGCGCAGCGCCGTGTTCAGCTTCTCGGCGGGGATCACCCGCCCCTGCGCCACGGACGACAGATTCCGCAGGTTCGTCGCGGGCCCGGACTGACTGTGCGCGCGGTCCAGTTTCCACGGGATGGCCCGCGAGTGATCGAGCATCGGCTTCGAGAGCCCGGCGGCCCGCTTCGCCTGCAAGATCCCGGACTCGCTCACCCCGAACCGCGCGGCCAGCTCCGCGTTCGACAACCCCCGCCCGGCCAGCCGCCGTAGCTCCTCCTGGTCGATCAACGCCTTACGCCCCACGGTATCCCCGCCCTTCACACGATCGCCTGCCCTCGCGGGCATCGCCGTGTGCGAAGCCCCCTCGATCTGCGCTAAGGTTAAGACCGTTCAGCCCGCGAGGGCGACGAACAACCGGGACGTAGCGCAGCTTGGTAGCGCACTTGACTGGGGGTCAAGGGGTCGCAGGTTCAAATCCTGTCGTCCCGACCAGGTTCTAGCTGGTCGGCAGGGGTTTCGGAGTCTCTCCGGAGCCCCTTTTTCGATCTTTGGGAGCCAAACGGGGAGCCACTGAGTCACGCGGACCGGCTCTGCCTCTTCAGGATCTTGTCCATGGCCTGGGCGCCCTTGGTGAGCGCGGGCCTGATCTCGTGACGGTAGACCGTCTCGGTCACGTGCGTGCTGACGTGGCCCACGAGATCGCTGATGTCCTCCACCAGCACGCGGACGCGTACGCCCAGTAGGCGCCGTGTCATGGCCTCGATGAGCGTGCCGGGGCGGTGATGTTCCTGCGGCGGTCCTCGGCGCGGACAGCAGCATGTATGTCACCAGCACGGCATCGGCCAGGAAGAGAGCGAGGGACACGGTGAACAGGGGGATGTACACGACTCACGCCCTTCTGGGAGCATGCGGGGCGGTAGCGGTGCCGCTTCGTACGTGGCAGCCGGTGACACGCCTGGCCAGGCCCGCCGCGCGGGTCGGGGGCACGTCGGCCAACCGCATGTGACGGTCTTCCTGGCGCATTCCGATCAGGACGAGCACGTAGCCGACGGCGACGGCCGTACCGAGCGCGATGCCGATGATCAGGGGGATGTTGTTGATCATGCCGATCTCTCCTTGGTAGCTGCGGTCTTGCTTGCGCTACCGAGAGTGCGCCAGAGAAGCGGGACGTGATCACTACAGGACGAGACATGTTCAGGACGTCCGGTCTACGATTGCCAGGTCCCTGGACGTCCCCTCTACCGGGCAGGTGAGATGGCGAACGAGCGGTTACGCGTGGCACTCCTCGAACGCGGCACCACCATCGACGCGTTGGCCGAAGCCATCCAGGTGGACGCCAAGACCGTGGAGCGGTGGATCACCCGAGGTCGTACGCCGTATCGCAAGCACCGGTTCGCCGTCGCCAAGTTCCTCGGCATGGAAGAGGCGTACCTGTGGCCGGACGCGATGACTCCCGCCCAAGCGGCGGTTGTCTCCGAGAGCGAAATCGTCGCCGTCTACCCGCACCGTTGGACCGTGCCGAGGGACGCATGGGGACGACTATTCTCAGCAGCTGAACAGGAAATCGGGGTACTGGTCTACAGCGGCATCTTCATCGCCCAGGACACCGGCTTGCTACGCCTGTTCGCTGACAAGGCGAAGGCCGGTGTGCGGGTGCGGATCCTGCTCGGTGATCCGGACGCCCGGCAAATCGTCCAACGCGGTGAGGACGAGGGCCTGGGGGACGGCATGGTTGCGCAGATCAGAACCGCCGTACTCCTCTACCGGCCGTTGCGGGATGTCGAAGGAATGGAGATCCGGCTCCACCCAACCATCCTGTACAACTCCATTTACCGCGGGGACGACCAGTTGCTCGTCAACACCCATGTCTACGGCAAGTTCGCCGCCGATGCGCCGGTCATGCACCTGCGGAAGGCGGCCGGCGGCGGCATGGTGACCACCTACGTCGATAGTTTCGAAGCCGTCTGGAACCAGAGCCGGCCGATAGAGTCCTGAGCCATGGCGCGCCGTATGGACTTCTACGACGACCCCGAGGCCCCCGCACCCAACAGCCTCGTTCCGTCGGTGAACGTGATCGTGACCAACGACGCGGGCGAGATCCTGATGATCCGCCGTTCCGACAACGACAACTGGGCCGTACCCGGCGGCGCGATCGACCTCGGCGAATCCCTGCCGCAAGCGGCCATCCGGGAGACGCTGGAAGAGACCGGGATCACCTGCGAGATAACCGGCCTGGTCGGCACCTACACCGACCCCCGGCACGTGATCCTCTACACCAGCAACGGCGAAGCCCGGCAAGAGTTCTCCATCGTGCTCACCGCCCGCCCCATCGCAGGGAAACCCACACCAAGCGACGAGTCCAAAGAGGTCCGGTGGGTGGCTCGTGACGAGATCGACTCGCTCACCTCTGACCGGTCGATGCGCCTGCGGATCGGCCACTTCCTGAAGTCCCTAGACGACGCCACCGGCCCGCACATCGGATAGCGCGGCCAGCACCGCACGCACCGACGAGGTGATGCACGGCGTCGCGTTGGTGATCGAGCGGCTGACCAGGTGATCGGGGCCGTAGCGGAGATGGATCTCGGTGAGCCGGTCGGCGACATCGAGGGGAGACCCATCGGGGCCGGTCGTCATGTCACAGTAGGTCAGCGCCTCCACCAGTTCGGGGCGCTCCCTGGTGAACTCGCCGTTCAGCGCGTCGATCAAGCCGCGTTCGGTCGCCTCGTAGATCGCGCAGGAGTGATGCGCCACCAGGCGACACAGCTTGTCGTCGGCCTGGTGGACATCACGCAGGTAGCGCGCCCCATCAAGGGGATGAAACCCGGTGGCAACCAGCTCGGGCGAGTAACCGATGTCATGCAGCCACGCCGACGCGGTCAGCAGATCGGATTCCTCGCCGAGAATCGGGGCCAGCGATTCGGCCTGTGCCGCAACACCTTGCGTATGCGCCCAGCGGCGCGGCAACGGCTGCTCAAGGAGTTGTCGGGCCAGGTCACGCGCCCACTCAGCTTGTCCCATGCCGCTCACGATAGACACCGTCCCCCAGAGCAGAGCCAGAGTTCAGGGTGAGACGTCCTAGGACGTCTCACCCTGAATCGGGCGAACGAATCGCCCCTTGCCGTGTTCCGTCGTGATCAGCCCTTCGCGTTCCAGCTCGGCGAGAGCCTGCCGAACGGTGTTGCGCGATGCCCTGTGCCGTTGTCGTAGCGCGCGTTCGCTGGGCAACGTGGTCCCGACGGCAAGCGTCCCGGCGCGAATCTGCTCACGGAGATCATGAGCAATCGTCTGGTAGCGATACGACGCCCCCAGCATCGAGCCGTCATCTCTCACCACGCGCCCCTTGCCGGGCATCGCGATGATCAGCCCCTCACTCTCCAGGACCGCCAGGCCCCGGCGGGCGGTGGTCCGGGACACACGGAACTCTGCGACGAGAGCCGCCTCCGAGGGCAGAAGGCTCCCCGGCGGGTAGTCGCCCGTCGCGATCCGAGCACGAAGCCGCGCGGCGATCTGGGGATAGACCAGCCCACCGGTCAGCCATTTGCTTTCCTCAGGTGCCATCGGGTCAGGCGCGGTACGCGTCGATGATCTTGCTGAAGTCCAGGCCAAGCTCTCCCTGCTCACCTTCGCGCCACCCTTTCTGAGCGGCTTCGGCGATGATGTCGGCCGCCTGGAACAGGCGCAGGCAGGAGGTCCGCTCATCAGGCTGGTCACCCCAGTAGAACCACTGGAACGCGATGTGGACGTAGACCCGGCGGCTGATGAACGCGCTGTCGGTGACGTCCAGGCACGGCCGGTCTTTCTGATCAGCGACCAGGACCGCGATGATCTCTCGGGAAACGAGTTGCCCGCGCAGGGCGGTGAGCAGATCGGTCTGGTAGGCGTGCTGGTTCTCTTTCACGGTGCCCATGTGACGGAGCTCCCATCGAGGTTGGAGGGCAGAGCGATGGTTCATCACGCTCTGTGCCATGAGCCTGTTGGGGAGCATGGAACCTCTCCACCACACTTCGGGGACGTCTAGGGACGTCTCATGTTAGCGTCACAGCACGGACCCCGCTGTGGAGGTGTGCCCGATGAACGAGAACCTTCGCCACGCGCTCATACGAGCGCGACTGCAACCCGTCGACATCGCCGCCCGCCTGGCCGTGGACCCCAAGACCGTGGGCCGCTGGCTACGCGGCAGGGTTCCCCATCCTCGTCACCGCTTGGCGGTCGCCGACCTTCTCCAGGTCGACGAGACCGACCTCTGGGCGGAAGACACCCAGCGCGGGCGGGAACTCTCCGGAGAGATCAAGGCCGTCTACTCACACCGCTGGGCCGTACCGGCCGACACCTGGCGCAAGTTCTTCGAATCCGCAGAACACGAAATCGGCATCCTCGTCTACAGCGGCTTGTTTCTCGCAGAGGACACGGGGCTTCTCCACGTTCTCGTCGAACGGGCACAGGCCGGGGTCAGGGTACGCATCCTTCTCGGCGACCCGGAGAGTTCACAGGTGGCAGACCGGGGAGTCGATGAAGGCGTGGGAGGTGACGTCATGGTCGCCAGGACCAGGAACGCCCTCACTCTGTGCCGACCACTCCTGACCACGCCAGGAATCGAGATTCGGTTACACGGCACAGTTCTCTACAACTCGATCTACCGCGCAGACGACGAACTTTTGGTCAACCTCCACGCGTACGGCACACGCGCCTCCGAGGCGCCCGTAATCTACTTAACATGTACTGAGGCCAATAGTGCAGCGATGACCTACCTCGATAGCTTTGAACGCGTTTGGACAATGTCCCGGTCCACAGACTAGATGCTCCAAAAAACACCGTCGTTTCCATGGAATGCCGATTCCTAACGGGAAGGGCTTAGGTGAGTGTCGCGTTCTTTAGGTTTTAAACAAGTAGTTGTGAACGGTCTAGAATTCTTACTGATATCCCCTCTGCCTTGCAGGCTTGCTTGATGTCCACGCCGATGGATTCCGGAATATCTTCTAGGCACACCGCAATGTGCATGTCAGCGCCGATGGCTTTACTCTTGAGTGCGTCCTTCTGATGATTCTGGGAAATGAACCCGCCAGCACTCATTTTTGCCTCTGCGGAAAAAAGAGTAGTTGCCTGCCAGCCAAGCAAGTCAAGGTCTCCTTGTGGCTCAGAATCAACCTTAAAGTCTGCGCCGGGAACGATGTATGACCCTTCTTCTAGAAGCACTGCTGTTGCGGCAAGAGGAGCCAGGCCGCCGTTAAGACTGACTCTTTGCAAGAGAGTGCTCAACCTGTAGTAAAGCTCGGGCTCCCCTGATGAAGCGGTCGTGTAGCGAGCAGGAGAGCCGCACCCTGAACATGTAGCAATTCTGTCGACGTCTTGAATCTCCTGAAAATCGTGCAATGAGCACAGCCTACACTCGACTTGCCACCCTCTTAAGACGAGGTTATATGCAACAAGCTTTTCCAGGGCATTTGCCATAGCAGGTGCTGAAATACCTCTACACCGTTCATGCGATAGTATGTTTGTGAGAGTTTTTGCGCTCACTCGATTTATGGCAGCCACTTGAAGGAGTTCTCGTTCTACTGCTTCGCTTATCGTGGTATTGCCTCGTAGCTTCCGTAGTTCTCGAACCAGCTCTCGACTCGCTTCTGGAGTTAAGGTAATAATTGCAGCGAGCGTTTCTGATCTACGGAATATGGCTGGGTCGACCCCTGCTTGTAAAACTCCCCTTACTTGTTGCCCTTTGTCGTTCAGTGAGAAGCTTGCATTTCTTTCTGCGCATGCTGCAATAAGAACCTGAAGAGCCGTAGGCATTCCGAGGGTGAGATGGTATTCAGGGTCAGGGGTGTGGGATATTTCGAGTTGGCTATCGCACCAAATGGCTTTTTGGTGGTACAGCTTCGCAACCTCGTTGCGAAGTGGTCCTGTGATCTCTGGAGCTGAAATTTTTAAAGATATGGCCCCTCGGCCAGCCAACTCTCGGTTCCATGGAAGGGGGGAAGTTGTACGTATCTGAGCTTGTGGACGGCGAAGAGTGACACGCACCTCCTTGTAAGGCCCAATGGATCGATCGCCGCTCCAATAGAAGCTAGAATGGTTTTGTACTACGTATGATAGTTCGCGTTCTGCATCAGACGGTGTTGCAAATATTCGTTCGCTGACGCGTGTGCCAGCGTAAGGCCGAATGCTCATGCTGTCCATTATGGCGGATATTTCATCTTTGCTTAAGGTAGCGCTCTGGGCGGCTAAGTCTGGTGTAGTGGCTGCCGTTCTTGCTATTTCCTTTCTAAGCCTTTCCTTGACTCCGTCGTTAGCTATATCCTCTGGAGTAAGGAGCACTGATGTTCCTTCAAGGCTTCCTTTCGGTCGTATTGCGCGCGCATTCCAAAACCATAGCGCATCCCAAAAACTGTTTTTATCTTGCGCCACCCAAACTACACCTAGCGTTTGCATTAGGGGTGCTACTAAAACTGCATCAAAGTCGTGAAGGCTGGTTGCGTTTAGAATTGTATTACCGTTAATTTGAGCCTTCGCGAGCTCTATTGAATCCACTCCTTCGCATATATTTGCTCCACTGCGCCTCCACCATTCAACTTCTTCCTGAAGTGCAATGTGGCCACTCCCCGCGACCGCCACAAGAGATGCCTCTGCCGGTAGGAACATTTCCAAATTTGAGATCTGAGTGCTAGACGAGTAGGTGCTCAATGGATGAGCATTCCAG
This sequence comes from Streptosporangium oxazolinicum, assembly GCF_039537505.1. Taxonomy (NCBI): domain Bacteria; kingdom Bacillati; phylum Actinomycetota; class Actinomycetes; order Streptosporangiales; family Streptosporangiaceae; genus Streptosporangium; species Streptosporangium oxazolinicum. The sequence continues at coordinate 127,645 of NZ_BAABAQ010000002.1, read as the reverse complement.
AACGTAATGTCATCTAGAGGCATAGCTGAAACGATAGGGTAGGGCGTCGAAGTCTCTTCTTTATATGAAGTTTTACCGTGAGAATCAACTGTGAAATCTACGATGACGGATGTTTGGAGAGACTTCGCTAGGTCCCACCATCTTGGGTGAATTGTACCTTCGTTTTGAAGTGGGATAATGAGACTTCTTTGTCCGCCCCATATAGTGCAAGCCGCCAACATAGCATCACGGAGCCCTTCCTTATCGTCTTCTCGGACTAGGAAGGCTCTCCGGTAAGGGGACACCTGAAACCTTACGTACGTCTCATCTGCGTAGTTGACATCATTATTGAGCGACACGCCCTGCTCATCAAGACTAAATTCCATGTGATCATCCGTTCTATTCGTGGCGACTGTTGGCAGGAAATTCTATAAGATGATGCTGAAATTAGCATCTTTAAATACTTTCTATCACACGTAGAGGTAATTCGTAGTTCTGCTCGCGACGTTGTGGCTCAACTCGGCTGCACGTCGCCCGCTAAACTAGGGACTGCCAGGTCCTAAGTATAGTGCTTATGTGGCTGCAGGGCGGGTCAGAACCGACGTGCGCTGCAGTGGCAACAAGACTTGGTGCGTCTCTGTAAGAAAAGGTGACACCGTGGTGTGGGGACTACATGGTAGGTCTGCATCGAAGTAAGTCGGATACAAATACCTTCCGGCTCACCACCTGGGTATCGTCGAACTGCTGGGGACGCTTACCGCTGATTTCTTGGGGTAAGGGAGCCAACCTCGGGAGCCAACCTCGGGAGCCAACCTCTTCAAACTGGCTTCGACCGCCTCCGGCCTTCTCGGAAGTTTCCCCAGGTAGAAGGCTCCCCGTCCGACACCCTCATATCGCCCCAGACACCCAACTCGTGGCTGGGGGTCAAGGGGTCGCAGGTTCAAATCCTGTCGTCCCGACCAGGTTCTAGCTGGTCGGCAGGGGTTTCGGAGTCTCTCCGGAGCCCCTTTTTCGATCTTCGGGAGTCGGTTGGAGTCAGGTGCGCTCAGGATGTCACGTGGGTGGCAGGCTCCTCGCTCGACTCCGTCGGATCTGCCCGGCCCCTTGGCCTGTGAGTAGTGGTCAAGCATCGACGGCGCTGGTTGCCGCAGTTCACTACATCCTTCAGGGACCTCGTGGGTGTGTGGATGGCCAGGAACGGCGGCGGTTCTTGAGGGCATCGCGTTCGGCCAGCGTGGGCAGGATCACGTTGGCGCCGCCGTCGTAGGGGGGTACAGCCAGCGGAGATCTGCGGGGTCAAGGAGCACGTTGCTGATCTCGTCGTCTGTGACCACTCAAGGCCCGGCATCGATGGGGCCGGGCCCCATTACCCGACGTCCCAGGGGCCAAGGGAGCCGATGTGGGAAGCCGACATCTTCAAGCACGGCGTGCCGTCGCCTATCCGCGACCTGCGTGATCACTACGGCGTGCTCGTCCATGCCCGAAGTGAGATGCACAGAATTCATAGGCGCTGCCTTGGTCGTCGCGATGGAAGCGTTGTCATGCCCTGGAGCGCCAACAGAACGACGTTCACCGGCCAACCGCGCCCTTGAGTGAGCCGTCTCATCATTGCCCCCCTTCTTCCAGTTTTAGGACTCAATAGTGCGCTTCTTCCCCCTGGCCCTGTCCGCTGCCGCTTTAGCCGTGGCGATCGTTCCCGTCGCGCCGGCGCAGGCCGCCGCGCTGCCCGTGATCCAGATCACGAAGATCTACTACAACTCGCCGGGATCGCCGGACAACGGGGCGAACGTCAGCCTGAACGGCGAGTGGGCGCAACTCAAGAACACCACCAGGAAAGCGATCAACCTCAGAGGCTGGACGCTTCGCGACAAGACGAAAGCGGCGGACCACGTTTACATGTTCGGGGCGTTCACCCTCGGGGCGGGGAAGACGGTCACCGTGCGGACGGGCAAGGGAAAGGACACCGCCACGACCCGTCACTGGGGTAGGGCCGGTGGGACGTTCGCCTACATCTGGAACCAGACTTCGGACGCCGGGTTCGTGCGGGATCCGCTCGGCAAGCTCGTCGACTCCTGCTCGTACAACAGCTCCCGGGTCGCCTGGGTCGACTGCCGCTAGCGGCAGGACGCGAGGAGCCCTCTCCCTTTCCGGACGGGGCCTCTCGCCGTCCCATGCCGTGCTGTTACGCGGTGATCCGTGAGGCCCCTGGGAGATGGCCTGTCGTCGGTGCCGACTCCGGCGAGGGGCCGCCTTCGCGAAGGCGGCCCCCTGAGGTCGAACGCGAGCCGACGGCGGACGGGGTGGACAGGTGTCGCGGCCCTCGGCGATCGTTCACGAGTGCCTCGGTCATGAGGTGCAGCGGGGCTCCGTCATCCCTGATCACCTGCGGACGATCGACCAGGCGCCGTTCGCCTTGACCGAGGCGTACCGGGTGCCCGGCGGCAACGACACGGTGCCGGCGTAGGTCCCGACCTTGCTCGCTACCAGGTTGTGAATCCGGCCGTTCGCGTCCAGTGTCCACACCGAGAAGTATCCGTCGCCGCTGTGGCGAACCTTCAGGCTACGCAGGCCGCGGCTCGTGCTGCTCAACCGAAGCACGTCATCTCCTGTGCCACGGCTGGTGATTGACCAAGAGCGCGCCTTCGTCAGGGGGAGCACCTGTAGAGTCCACGCGCCATCGGCCTTGATGCTGAACGCCGCGGTCCTGTTGGAGGCGCCGGTGTTGAACGCGGCGGTTCCCTTGTAGGGGCCTACCTGATTGGCCAGGAGGTCGTCTTCCTTCCCCGATGGATTAAGCGACCACACGGAGAAGTATCCTTCCCCGTCATGTGTGATCTTCACGATGCCCGGCTTGGCCGTCGCCCGAACCCGTAGGAGTCGATCGCCTTCTCCACGGTAGGTCGTCGCGGCCGATGTCTGCGCGGTCGTCACGGCCTGGGCCGGCGGGGTGAGTAGGGCGGTGGAGGCCAGCACGGTGAGAAGAGCGAAAATGCGAGGAGAGCGCATGCAGGGGCTCCAGGGACAGAGGATACGGACGGGAGGAGACGCCACCCCATGCGTCCCGGTTGCCCGGTTATGCCGACCAGGTTGGGCCTCCAGGTTTTCCCGCTGCTCAAGCCTCCGTGGCCTTCCCGGCCGGATCCGAGACTGCCTGTACGCTCCCTTTCGCTCTCACCGCCGTCACGGTGCCGCCCTTCACCATCACCGTGTGCGGTGGACCGACCATCGACCTGGACGTGTCGGCGTTGTCAAGGCGATCACCCAGCGAGAGGTGCCTGTGGCCTGCACCGCGGACAGCGACCCGGACAAGCCGCTGGGGCGTCCGCATGTGGAGATCTCTTGGCCTGACCGTTCTCCGCGTCGCCGGGGGAACCCGCTGATGGGCATTGACGAGTCTCGGGCGGTCGTCACCGGGGTCCGTGCTCTGCTCGTCTCCGCATTCGTCGCGGCCATCGCCGGGCTCGCCACGAAGAAACTTCTCCTTGGGCGATTGATCTGACCAGGGCCACGGCGATCGGCGGCAGCCTGCCGCAGCCGGGGTGAGTGCCCTGTCCACTGTCATCGAGGAGACACCTGTGATTCACGCCAGCCTGATCGTCGTCTACACCGATCGGCTCGACGCCTGCCACGCCTTCTACACCGGGCTCGGCCTCACCTTCGCCAAGGAGCGGCACGGAGCCGGCCCCGAACACTACGCCGCCACTCTCGGCGGCACCGTGTTCGAGCTCTACCCCGCCGGCGGTCGCCGTCCCGTCACCGGAAGCCTGCGCCTCGGCTTCACCGTCCCGGCCGGCTCCACCGTCCGGACTCTCACACCCGGCCGACACGTCCTCACCGACCCCGACGGTCGCGTCGTCGACCTGCACGTCATCCAGGAGAAGGTGATCCGCCCGGGAGAAGGCGACGCCCTCACCCTCCCCTGACAGGCGACAGCTGTAGCGATCGCGTGTCGTCCCCGCCCTTGCCTGGCGGGGGTGACACCATGGTCCTGGCGCACCAACAGAACGACGCTCACCGGTGAACCAGCATGCCGGCCGAACCGTCCTCACCTACCCGTCCGCCACAGCACAGGAGCGTCCCGTATGAGGATCACCGGTCTTTTCGCCGCCGCCGCACTCGCTGCCGCTCTCGCCGGGTGCGGGGCGGACGCGGACACTGCGGCGCCCGTCGTGACCGTCACCGCGCCGGTGCCTGTGGAGAAGAGCGCCAAGCCGACCGGGCAGGACGACAAGGAGCCCGCTCCCGCCCCGGCCGAGGAGAAGGAGGAGGCGGCGGAGAGGAAGGTGCTGCCGGATGTTGTCGGGATGAACCTGCAGGAAGGGCAGGACACCATGCAGGCCGCCGGGTTCTACGTCCTGAACGACAAAGACGCGACCGGGCAGAACCGGTTCCAGGTGTCTGACCGCAACTGGGTGGTGACCAAGCAGACGCCCGCCGCCGGGCGGAAGGTGACGGTCGACACGCTGATCACCTTGTACGCGAAGAAGATCGGCGAGTAAGACGAGCGACGCGCGGTGCCCCTGCCCTTTCCGGGCGGGGGCTCCACGCTGTTCCTGTGCGCCGTCGTGGGTGCCGCGGTGCGGATGGCGTTCCGGCGGGTGCGGGATCAGGCGGCGGTGCGTGCCTGGGAGACACAGATGACCGCCGGTGGCGAGCATGTGATGGTGTGCGCGGCGGTGCACCACGGTACCGGCACGATCGTCGCCGCGACGGTGGTCACCGGCTCCGCCTGCTCTTCCTCGGCCGTGAAGGGGGCGGCGGGCCGTCCGGCGTCGCCGGGGGAGCGATCCCCGGCGACGCCGGACGACGCGGCCGGAGCTCAGGGGCTCGTGCAGCGGTAGCCGGACGGTGTCTGGGTGTCGCCGTTCGGGCGGCTCGCCTGGAAGCCGAAGGTGGTGCTCTGGCCGGGAGCGAGCGCGCCGTTGTGCCCGGTGCTTTTTGCCGTGACGGTCTGCCCGGCGGTGGTCAGCGTGGCGTTCCACGAGCCGGTGACGGTGTGGCCGCTCGGCGGCGTGAAGGTCACCGTCCAGCCGTTGATCGCGGACGTGCCGGTGTTGGTGACCGTGACCGGCTGGATCACGTACCCGTTGCCCCACTGGGACTGGACGGCCGCCGTCACCGAGCACCCGCCGGTGCCCCCGCCGCCCGGGGGAGTGGTGACCGTCGCCGTGTTCGACACCGGTGAGAGGTTGCCCGCCGCGTCGCGGGCCTGAACCTGGTAGCGGTACGTGGTGTTCGCGGTGAGCCCCGTTTCGGCGAACGAGGTGGTGGCCGAGGTCCCCACCCGGGTGAAGGCGCCGCCGGACGCGCCCGGCGCGCGCAGGACGTCGTAGCCGGTCACGCCCGTGTCGTCGGTGGAGGCGGTCCAGGTCAGGGTGGTGGCGGTGGAGGTCGTCCCCGACGCGGCGAGACCGGTCGGCGCGGTCGGCGGGGTGGTGTCGCCCTCGGTGGCGGCCGGTGGGACGCGGACGACGCGGTCGTCCTGCGCCACCGGGGTGCCGCGGCCGTCCCGGTTGCTGGTCGTCACCCAGAGCCAGCCGTCGGGTCCGACCGCGACCGTGCGGAGCCGCCCGTAGGCGGACTGGAACTCGGCCAGCGGCGTGCCGGGCGTACCGGCGCCGGTCAGCGGCACCGCCCAGAGCCGCTGGCCGCGCAGCGCGGCGACGAAGAGCGTGTTGTTGGCCCAGGCCAGCCCGCTCGGCGAGGCTTCGGCGGTCGTCCACGTGACGATCGGGTTGCGGAAGGAGGGGTTGGCGCACGTGCCCTCGCACGTCGGCCAGCCGTAGTTGGAGCCCGCGACGATCAGGTTGACCTCGTCCCGGGTGTTCTGTCCAAGTTCGGCGGTGTACATCCTGCCCTGGGAGTCCCAGGTCAGGCCCTGGACGTTGCGGTGGCCGTAGGTCCAGACGCGGGAGCCCGCGATGGGATTGTCCGAGGGCACGCCGCCGGTGGGCGTCATGCGCAGGATCTTCCCGGCGGGGCTGTTGACGTTCTGCGCGTTGGCGGTGTTTCCGGCGTCGCCGGTCGCCACGTAGAGCATGCCGTCCGGCCCGAAGGCGATGCGGCCGCCGTCGTGGAAGGTGTTGCTCGGGACCCCGGAGTAGACCACCGTCTGCGTCTGGGGCGCGGTCAGCCGCAGCCTGACCAGGCGGTTGTCCCCGGCGGTGCTGGTGAAGTACGCGTACACCCAGCCGTCCTGGGCGTAGGCGGGCGACACGGCGATGCCGAGCAGGCCGCTCTCCCCCGAGGCGCTCACCCCGCTGATGGTGGCGACCGCGGTGGGCGTCTGGCCCGGTCGCACCCGCAGGATGCGCCCGGTGTTGCGTTCGGACACCAGCGCGTCGCCGTCCGGCAGGAACGCCAGGCCCCAGGGGACCTGAAGGCCCGTGACGGAGACCTGCGCCCGGGAGAAGTCGAAGCCACCCACCACCTGGGCGCGGGCCTCGGGAGCGGTGACGACCAGCGCGAGCAGAGCCAGAATCAGGGCCGGGACGACGCGGGCGCGCATGATGGACTCCTTGATCGGATCGCTGGGCATCACGGGCATCCTGTGCGGATACCAGCACCGTAGGCACGCGGGCCGTGGAACCTCAAACGCCGTGCTCGGTTCGCCCTGATGATCTGGGCGGACGACACCGTGCTGATGAAACTTTCATCCAAGTGGCGAAAGTTGCGGCTCGGAGATGCTCCGGACGTCAGCGGTGGACGGCGTCCGAGGGGTCCTCTTCGAGCAGGAAACCGCCGGACTGGTGGTGCCACAGGCGGGAGTACGGCCCCTGGGCCTGGAGCAGCTCGCGGTGGTCGCCCTGTTCCACGATGCGCCCCTGGTCGAGCACCACCAGGCTGTCCATGCGGACGACGGTACTCAGCCGGTGCGCGACCACGAGGGCGGTACGGTCACGCATCAGACCCCACAGGGCTTCCTGGACGAGGGTCTCGCTCTCGGAGTCCAGCGCGCTCGTGGCCTCGTCCAGCAACAGGATCGGCGCGTCGCGCAGGATCGCGCGGGCGAGGGCGACGCGCTGCCGCTGGCCGCCGGAGAGTTTGACGCCGCGCTCCCCGACGAGCGTGTCGAAGCCGTCGGGCAGGGTCTCGGCGAACTCCGTGACGTGCGCCGCCCGCGCGACCCGGTGGATCTCGGCGTCGGTGGCGTCCGGCCGGGCGAAGGCGATGTTGTCGCGCAACGACCGGTGGAAGAGGGCGGGCTCCTGGGGAACGTAGGCGATCAGGCCGCGCAGGTCGGCCTGGCGGAGCCGGGTGATGTCCTGGCCGCCGATCAGGATCCGGCCGCCGTCGATGTCCATGAGGCGGAGCAGCAGCCGGGTGAGGGTGCTCTTGCCGCCGCCGGACCGGCCGACCAGGCCGACCTTGGTGCCGGAGGGGATGTCCAGGTCCAGGCCGTCGAACAGGGGCGGATTGCCGGCGTACGCGAACGTCACCCGCTCGAACCGGACACCGGCGCCGGCGGGACGCGGCGGCTGCGGGTCGTCCGGGTCGACCACCGCGGGCGGCGTGAGGAGCAGCTCGGTGAACTGGGCGGACTCGGTGAGCACGCTCTCCATGCGCCGGTAGATCTGGTTGAACTCGAACATGATGCCGATCGAGGTCGTGTAGTAGCTGAACGTCACCACGACCGCCTCCACGCCCAGGCCGCCGCGGAGGGCGATGGCGAGCAGCAGGCCGACGGTGCTGGTGAGGATCGACAGCGGTGCGATGACGGTGTCCACCCGGAGGTTGCCGTAGTCCCAGGAGCGGAGCGACAGCCTGCGCTGCTCGGCGATCCGGGCCCGGTGCTTCGCGGCCTCGCGGTCCTCGGCGGCGAACGCGCGGACCGTCTCCATGTTGGTCAGCACGTCGGCGACATGCCCGGACACCCGCACCTTGGCCGCCTCGCGCTGGTCCACCAGCCTCTGGCGACGGCGAATGAGCGGGGCGACGAGGAGACCGGTGACGATGATGACGCCCAGGAGCACGAAGACCAGCAGCGGGTGGTACTGCCACAGCACCACCGAGGCGAACGCGAGCGGCACCACCTTGGCGATGATCGAGAACGTGAGCGTGTCCACGAAGCTCTCGAATCCGCTGGAGAAACTCAGCACCCGTTTGGTCAGCGCTCCGGCGAAGTTGTCGTGGAAGAACGCGGCGTCCTTGGCTAGCAGCTCGTCCATGCCCGTCGCCCCGAGCCGCTCGATGCCCCGGGCCTCCGTGCGGTACAGGAAGTGCAGGCCCACCCGCCACAGGACCTCGCCCGCGAGCAGCAGCGCGCCGAAGCCGAGCACGTACGGCATGAGCACGGCGATGGTGACGTCTTCGCCGTCGGCCCCGCCGTCGGCCAGACGCCCCACGATCGCGCCCACCGCCAGCGGCGCCATGTAGAACAGGCAGGTGTTTCCCAGCGCCGGCAGGATTAGCGCGGGCACGGCGACCCGCCACTGGGTCAGCAGCTCCCCGTTGTAGTAGCGCAGCGCCAGCAGGACGGCGGATCTTCGGGCGGACGGTTTCTCTCCGGGTGAATCGGGTGATCCCAGCATGGTCCTCCGTCTCTCCGGACCTCCATGGTCATGGCCATGTTGACCCAGGGGGGCTGGGGGAGGCGAGCGATTTTTCGCCGGCCCGGCCCGCCGCCGGGAGTTTTCCCGGCATCCCTCTCATGCTGGTCGTTCCGGGAATAAGATTGTTATCTCTACTATTCATGTAGGAATATAGGAGATGGAGAGGAACGACATGCCGAAGGCGTACACGTACACCCAGCACGGCGGCCCCGAGACGGAGACGTTCGCCGACCTTCCCCGGCCGGTCCCCGGTCCCGGTCAGCTCCTGGTCGCGGTGAGGGCGGCCGGGGTGAACCCCGTCGACTGGAAGCGGAGGGCGGGCTACCTTCCGCCCGGCGCGGCGGCGGCCGAGCTGCCGGCCGTCCTCGGCGGCGAGGTCGCCGGGGTGGTCGAGGAGGTCGGCGAGGGCGTCGAAGGGTTCGCGCCCGGTGACGCGGTGTTCGGCAACCCCCTCACCGGCGGATACGCGGAGTACACGCTCCTGCCGGTCGAGCTGGCCGCGCACAAGCCCGACGCCGTGTCGTTCGCGGACGCCGCCACGTTGCCCATCGCGGCGGCGACCGCCTACGACGGCGTGCACCAGCTCGGACTGCCCCCCGGTGCCACACTGCTGATCATCGGTGTCGGCGGCGGGGTGGGCGTGGCCGCGGCGCAGATCGCCGGGAACGCCGGGCTCAGGGTGATCGGCATCGCGAGCGCCGCCAAGAAGGACTTCGTCGAGCGGCTCGGCGTGCTCCACGTCGAGCCGGGGCCGGATGTCGCCGACCGGGTGCGTGCCGCCGCCCCCGGCGGAGTCGACGCGATCTACGACCTGGTCGGCGGGGACGCGCTGGTGGCCGTGGCCGGTCTCCTCGGCGACCCCGCGAAGCTGATCACCGCCGCCGACCGGGACACCGTGGCGCGGTTGGGCGGTTCGCCCGTGGCGCGTAAGCGCGACCGCGAGGTGCTGGAGGCGGTGGCGCGGCTTGTCGAGCAGGGCGTGCTGCGGCCGTACGTGACCGAGACCTTCCCGCTCGACGAGGCGGCCGAGGCACTGCGGGCGGTGGAGGCGGGTCACGCGCGAGGCAAGATCGTCATTGAGGTGGCCGGGTGAGCGAGCCCCACCCGCTGGACAACCCCGTCTGGTTGTCCCTTCTCCGGCACACGCTGTGATACGGCCCATCCGTACATCGCCATCGAAAGGTGTCAGGGAATGACCCAGCTCCATGACCACGGGACGCCTGCCGTCGCCGACGGCTCCTACCAGCACATCGACGTCACGCGGGTCGGCGGCGTGATCGGCGCGGTCGTCGGCGGCATCCGGGTGGGCGGCGACGCCGACGCGGCGGCGGTCGCCGAGCTGCGCGCCGCGCTGCTGCGCCATCGCGTGGTCTTCCTGCGCGACCAGCACCACGCCACCGACGCCGACCAGCACGCGTTCACCAGGCTGCTCGGCACCGTCACCAAGCCGCACCCGACGGTGGCGGGCGACGGTGAGGCCGTGCTCCCGATCGACTCCGAACAGGGCAAGGCCAACAGCTGGCACACGGACGTGACCTTCGTCGACCGGATCCCGGCGATCAGCGTACTGCGCGCCATCACGCTCCCGCCCTACGGTGGGACCACGGTGTGGGCCAATACGGTGGAGGCGTACCGGCGGCTGCACCCCGGCCTGCAGGCGCTGGCGGGCCGGCTGCGCGCGGTGCACTCGAACCTGTACGACTACGCGGCGCAGCGCCCGCAGATCGGCGGGATCGACGTCAAGGAGCAGGAGTACCGCGAGCAGTTCCGGAGCAGCGAGTTCGAGACCGAGCACCCCGTCGTCCGCGTCCACCCGGAGACCGGCGAGCCGTCCCTGCTGCTCGGCCACTTCGTCAGGTCGTTCACCGGCCTGAGCAGCGCCGACTTCCACGACCTGTTCTCCCTGCTGCAGCGGCACATCACCCGCCTGGAGAACACGGTGCGGTGGAACTGGCGGGAGGGCGACATCGCCATCTGGGACAACCGGGCCACCCAGCACTACGCCGTCGCGGACTACGACGACCTGCCCCGGCTTCTCCACCGCATCACGCTGGCCGGCGACATCCCGATCGGCGTCAACGGTGACACCAGCGTGGTTCGCAAGGGCGACGCCGCCGCCTTCTCGCCCATCGCCGTCTGAGCGGTGTCTCCCGGCGCCCGATCCCGCGCCGAGGTCACCCAGGGGACCCGGTTCACGCGCCGCCGGGCCGGGGCGCGGCGTTCAGTCCCGCCGGGGCGGTCAACCGCCTCGCCTTGTCGCCCTGGCCCCTCGCCCCGGGCCGCTGGTCGCTTCGGGCCGCTTGTTACCCTGGTCCGCGCCGGAGTCGTCCCCGCGGGTGGTGAACTCCTCGAACGCCCCCCACGGACCGGTTCCGGTTCCAGGCGGCTCGAGAATGTGACGCGGCACCCGCGGGACCGAGGTCCCGAAGAAAGGCGAGCGAATGAAGATTGTCCTCGACGACCTCTCCGGCCCGGAGATCGCTGGATTTCTCGAGGAGCACGTTCAGGAGATGCGATCCATCACGCCCCTGGAGAGCAAACACGCCCTCGATCTGGACGGGCTCCGCAGGCCCGAGATCACGTTCTGGTCGGTCCTGGACGGTGACAGCCTGGTGGGTTGCGGTGCGATCAAGAGGCTGGACGCGGGCCACGCCGAGGTGAAGTCGATGCGCACCGCGCCGACGCGCAAGCGGAGCGGGACCGCGTCCCTGCTGCTGGAGCACATCATCACCGAGGCCAGGCTCATGGGATTCACCCGGCTCAGCCTGGAGACCGGCGCGACCGAGTTCTTCCTGCCCGCCCGGAAGCTGTATGAGAAGTTCGGGTTTGATTACTGCGAGCCGTTCGCGGACTACCGGCCCGACCCGTACAGCGTGTTCATGACAAGGGTGCTCTGAAAGACCCTGGCGCACGGGGCGCGCCACCCACGGGACGTCCCCGGGAGCACGCGCCGAGCGGCCTGACCCGGACGCGTGGCAGGCGTCGAGCGGGGACTCTCGGCGGTCCCCGCCGGTCAGGCCCTACTCGCCCTGTGCGGAATCCGGCCAGTACGGCACCGATCGCTCGGCGGCGGACACGATGGCCGCGCCGTCCAGGACGGTGAGGCTCAGCTCGACTCCGCCGGCGGGCCACTCCACGCCGAGTTCGAAGGTCTCCCGGGGTGGCGGGGGCCACAGCCACAGCCCCATGGCGGCGACACCCGCGTCGTCGTCACCGCTGCGCAGGGACGCGCCGCCGAGCAGCCAGGAAAGGCGCGGGGCCGGTGGCGGATCCTGCGGGAGCCGCGCCAGGTCGAAACGCTGTCCCACGGTGGTGGCCTTGGTGCCGTCGGCGAAGCGCACACCGAACCGCAGCAGGTTGTCCGGCAGCCGGCCCGCGCCCACACCGGTGACCATGTGGGGGTACACGGACAGCTGGAGGGCCTGGAAGTCATCGGGGGACATGGCATGCCGCCTCATGGCGATGTCCACGTTCATCAGGCAGCCGGTGCCGAACGCCTGGATCGTCGGCAGGGTGATGACGATGTTCGGGGTGCGGGCCAGCACCAGGCCGCTGGTCACCACCGTGCCCATCTCCTCCGCCGGCGGAGCGTACCAGCCCGGCAGTCCGGGCTTGGGCGGGCGAGCCGATTCTTCCTGTGCTGGAGGGGGTTCGAAGAACATAATCCCACCGTACGGAAAAGAGCCCGCGGTCGCGCGGGCCGCGGATCACGAGGATCGTCGTCCCCGTGGACCCCGCCACCGGCGCGGGCGCCGGATGACGCCCCCGACCAGGCTTCCCGGTCAGGGGCGTTCGCTCGAGGCCTTCAGGTCATCGCTTCGTCAGGCTGCCGACGGACGACGACCGCCCCGCGCACCGTGAGAACGACGCCACGCGGCAACGAGAACGGGTCCCCGGCTGCGAGCTTCCGGGGACCCGTGAACGCGGCTGACTTCAGCCGGGCGTCACTCCTTGGTGAGCGGGGCCAGCTTGGGGTCGTTGGCGTACGCCTCCACGACGTTCTCCTTGGTCACGATCAGCGGCTCCAGCAGGTACGACGGGACGACCTTCACCCCGTTGTTGTACGACTTGGTGTCGTTGACCTGGGGCTGCTTACCGGCCTGCAGGTCCTTGGCCATCTGGATGGTCTGCTTGACCAGCTCGCGGGTGTCCTTGTTGATCGTCGAGTACTGCTCGCCGGCCACGATCGACTTGACCGACTCCACCTCGGAGTCCTGGCCGGTCACCACCGGCAGGTCCTTACCGGCACCCTTGACCGAGGTGATGATGGCGCGGGCCAGCGTGTCGTTGGGGGAGAGCACCCCGTCCAGGGCCTTGCTGCCGTAGGTGGAGGTCAGCAGCGAGTCCATCCGCCGCTGGGCGTTCTCGGCCTTCCAGCCGTCGGTGGCGGTCTGCTTGACGTCGGTCTGGCCGGAGCCGACCACCACGGTGCCGTCGTCGATCTTCGGCTTCAGCACGTCCATCGCGCCGTCGAAGAAGACCGCCGAGTTGTTGTCGTCCGACGAGCCGGAGAACAGCTCGATGGTGTACGGGCCGTCCGCCTTCTTCGCCTTCATGCCGTCCAGCAGGGCCTGACCCTGGAGCTGGCCGACCTTGAAGTTGTCGTACGCGATGTAGTAGTCGACGGCGTCGGTGTTCTTGATGAGCCGGTCGTAGGCGATGACGGTCGCGCCGGCCGCCTTGGCGGCCTCCGCCTGGGTGCTCAGCTGCGCGGCGTCGGTCGCGCCGATGACGATGACCTTGGCGCCCTTGGTGACCATGGCCGAGATCTGCGCCTGCTGGTCGGCGACGGTGGTGGAGGAGCCGGCGTACTGCACGTCGGAGGTGAAACCGGCCTCCTTCAGGCCGTTGGTGAACAGGTCACCGGCGAGGACCCAGTTCTCCGAGGTCTTCGACGGCAGCGCGACGCCGATCAGCGAGTCGGCCGCGAAGCCCTGCGCGGCACCGGTGGCGCCCGCGGAGGCGCCCGTGTCGCCCGCGGGGGTCTGCGAACGCTCGGAGGCGCAGGCGGTGAGTGACAGAAGCGCGATGGCCCCGGCCGCCACGCCCTTGACGAGGATATTGCGCATTTTCAGAGGTGCCCTTCTTCAATGTGGAACGGGGCGGAGGTCTTCCGCCCCGTCGACGGGGGCCGGTTAGCCGGCCACCGGACTCTTGCCGCGGTCCTGGTCCGTCTCCGTGCTGGACGCAGGGCCGGTCGGTGTCTCCCGGCGGAACGGACGCGTCAGCGATCCGATGACCGAGAAGCGCCCCTGCCTCTTGTTGTAGACGTCGAGCGCGACGGCGAGCAGCAGGACCAGGCCCTTGATGATCTGCACCCGGTCCGACCCCACGCCCATCAGCTGCAGGCCGTTGTTGAGCACGGCCATGACGAGACCGCCGACGATGGACCCGCTGATCGTGCCCAGGCCGCCGGAGACCGCCGCGCCACCGATGAAGACGGCGGCGATCGCGTCCAGCTCCCAGCCGATGCCGTCCTGCGGCCCGGAGGCGGCCGAACGGGCGACGAAGATCATGCCGGCCAGGGCCGCCAGGACCGACATGTTCATCATCACCAGGAAGTTGACCCGCCTGAGCTTGACGCCGGACAGCTCGGCGGCGCGGGCGTTGCCGCCGACCGCGTAGATGTGCCGGCCGCCCGCCGTGTTGCGGGTGACGAACCCGTAGACCACGACCAGGACGCCGAGGATGATCCCGGAGATCGGGAAGCTGGTCCCGACCCGTCCGCCGGCGAACTGCAGGGTCGCGAACACCACCACGACGATCGGGACGGCGACCCGGATCGCCGAGATCCACATCGGGGCGACGTCGGCCGCCATCTCCCGCCGGGTCCGGCGGGCCCTCCACTCCCGGACCAGCACCGCCACGCAGAGCAGCAGGCCGAGCAGGAGCGTGGGGTTGTTGTACCCGGTGTCCGGGCCGACCTCGGGCAGGAAGCCGGCACCGATCACCCTGAACCCCTCGGGCACGGGGATGGTGTCGGCGTTGCCGATGTACTGGTTGCCGCCCCGGAACAACATCATGCCGGCCAGGGTGACGATGAAGGCCGGCACCCCGACGTAGGCCACCCAGAAGCCCTGCCAGGCGCCGATGAGGACACCGACCCCCAGTCCGATCAGGATGGCGAGGAACCACGGCACCGAGTAGTCCTGCATCACCTTCGCGACCACGATGCCGACGAACGCGGCGATCGAGCCCACGGAGAGGTCGATGTGCCCGGCGACGATGACCATCAGCATCCCGATGGCCAGGATGAGGATGTACGAGTACTGGCTCACCAGCGAGATGAGGTTGCCGGAGTTCAGGGTCAGGCCGTTGGTCAGGATCTGGAACAGCAGGACGATCGCCACCAACGTGAAGATCATCCCGAACTGCCGGGCGTTGGAGGTCGTCCCCCCGAACAGGGACTTCTGGAGTTCTTTCACGCGGCTCATGATCGACGTGCCTTCTTCGCTGAGGTCATCTGCTTCATCAGTAGCTCCGGGTCGGCGTCTCGCCGGTCGATGTTGCCGGTGATGGTCCCCTCGAACACCGTGTAGATCCGGTCGCACAGGCCGATCAGCTCGGGCAGCTCCGAGGAGATGACGATGACGCCCTTGCCCTGTTCGGCGAGTCGCTGGATGATGCCGTAGATCTCGTACTTGGCGCCCACGTCGATGCCCCGGGTCGGCTCGTCGAGGATCAGCAGGTCGGGGTCGGTGAACATCCACTTCGCCAGCACCACCTTCTGCTGGTTGCCGCCGGAGAGCTTCGTCACCCCCTCGTCGACGGTGGGGGCCTTGACCCGCAGGCTCGTCCGGTAGCTCTCGGCCGCCCGATGCTCCCGCACCGGGTCGACCACGCCGTGGGTGGAGACCTTGGACAGCTTGGCGGACACCATCGAGGTCTTGATGTCGTCGAGCAGGTTCAGGCCGATCGACTTGCGGTCCTCGCTGACGTACGCCAGGCCGTGCGCGATGGCGTCCGACACCGACCTCAGCACGATCTCCCGGCCGTCCTTGAAGATCTTCCCGGAGACGTAGGTGCCGTACGACCGGCCGAAGACGCTCATCGCCAGCTCGGTGCGCCCTGCCCCCATCAGGCCGGCGAACCCGACGATCTCGCCCCGGCGTACGGTGAAACTGGAGTTCTTGACCACCAGACGCTCGGCGGAGATCGGATGCCGGACCGTCCAGTCGCGGACCTCGAAGAAGACCTCGCCGATGTCGGGAGTGTGGTCGGGGAAGCGGCTGTGCAGCTCCCGGCCGACCATGCCCCGGACGATGCGGTCCTCGTCGACGCCGTCCGCCTTGACGTCGAGGGTCTCGATCGTCCGGCCGTCCCGCAGGATGGTGATGGCGTCGGCGATCCGCGCGATCTCGTTGAGCTTGTGCGAGATGATGATCGAGGTGATGCCGCGCCGCTTGAAGTCGAGCAGCAGGTCCAGCAGGTGCTGGGAGTCGGCCTCGTTCAGGGCGGCGGTGGGCTCGTCGAGGATGAGGAGCTTCACGTCCTTGGCGAACGCCTTGGCGATCTCCACGAGCTGCTGCTTGCCCACGCCGATGTCCTTGATCAGCGTGTCCGGGTCCTCCTCCAGGCCGACCTGGGCCATCAGCTCCAGTGCCCGGCGGTTGGCGACCTTCCAGTTGATCACGCCGCCTCGGCCCGGTTCGTTGCCGAGGAAGATGTTCTCGGTGATGGACATGCCGGGCACCAGGGCGAGCTCCTGGTGGATGATCACGATGCCGGAGTGTTCGCTGGCCCGGATGTCGGAGAAGCGGCTCTCCGCGCCCCGGTAGAGGATCTCGCCGGAGTAGGTGCCGTACGGATGGACCCCGCTGAGCACCTTCATCAGGGTGGACTTGCCCGCGCCGTTCTCCCCGGCGATCGCGTGGATCTCACCGGCCCGCACCACCAGGTTGACATCGGAGAGCGCCTTGACCCCGGGGAACTCCTTGGTGATCGAACGCATCTCCAACAGGACGGACGCGTCGCTCATGACCGGCTCACCGCGGCCCGGACCCGTGCCGGGTACGGCCGGGAGACAGCGGTGTCGCCGTCTCCGGGCCGGCGGAGGGGTCCGCACACGTCCGGCCGCAGGGGACCGCGCCAAGCCACCACCGACATGCTTTCCTCCGGGAGGTTCGTCATCAGTTCGCCGACCGTGGTGCGGCCTGGGCCGCACCGGGAAGACAGGGGCTTTCCACAAAATCTAAAGTGATTCATCCTTCGCACGATTCCCCGACTGGTGGTGGCGTGTGCGTGCGCCGCCGCCTCGGTCGTACGCGGTCACGCGCCGCGGGTCCGTCGGGGGGCGAGACCGGCCGCCTCGTCGTGAGGTCCGGCGATGAGGTCTGGCGGGGGTGATCGTCGCGGCGCCCGCCGGCGGATGTGTCCGTGCCTGAGCGTGGCTCTCGGCTACACACAAGGCCGCGGGAGGCAGAAGTCAGTGGTCATAACGATGCCGGTTCCCTCCGATCAGCCATGACATCGTTGTCATGACGGCAGCGGGTAGAGAATCCACCCGCGTTACGAACATGTCAATTACCCCCCTTCCAATGTGGCCATTTTGTAACGTATCGTGACGCCTGGTGATTTTTGCTATACATGGTCCTTTGGGGTGGCTCTCGCCCCTGTTCCCGGACCGGTGGCACGGCCGCTTCCCGCGGTCACCCGGTGCGGTGGGATGCCCCGTTCGACAGGCTCTGTGGGAAACATCACGGTCGCGGGGCCACGGCCGGTCTCCCGCGATCCGCCGGAACAGCGGCTCGACGGCGGTCCGGGCCGGTCGAGTGGTGGGCGCATATGTCCCGCAGCGGTTGCCGCTCGCGTGCCGGATCCTCCTCGGAGCCGACGACGAGCATCGTGTCGTGGTGCCGGGCGACCTCGGCGGCGGCTCCCGCGATCTTCGAACCGGCGCCGCCGGGCCCCGGAGGGCTCCCGGTCGTCCTGGGCTGCTGGACGCACGAGCGCAGCGGTCACCGCGTATCGGGAGCAGGAATCGAACCTGCGACCTGCGGATTATGAGCCCGCTGGGCTACCACTGCCCCATCCCGACCTGGTGAGGTGAGATTACCGACGGGCTCCGGCGATCTCACCTCGTTTTCCCGGCGTTCCCACGGCGTTCCCACGGCGCGGATACCGGTGGCGAGAACGGGGGGCCGGGCCGGAGGCGGCCGGGCGGGGAACCCTCCCGGAGGGGGCGGGGGCACGTCGGATCCGCGGGCCGCCGTGTTTGCCGCACCTCTCGCGGGGCAGGCGGCCGGAGATCGGAAATGTCGTCTCCGCTCACCGTCGGCGGCCAGGGAGGTGTGATCCCGATGACCCTGCACGCACTGTCGATCGCGTTCGGCTGGGCCCTGCTGGCCGCCGGATGCGCGATGGCCGCGCACGGCGTTCACGTGCTGGTGACGGGCCGGGTTCCGCGAGTGATCTCCGGACGAGGCGGGGTCCTGCGGGTGAGGTCGTACGGATGGTCGCTGCTGTTCTTCGGGCTGTTCGCCGTCTCGACGGCCTCGCCCCGGCTGCTGGGCTGGACGGACGAACTGTCGCTCACCTTCTTCACCCTGCTCGCGCTCGCCTTCGCGGCGGTGGCGCTCACGCTGATGGCGAAGGCGAAGAAGGTGCTGAAGCCCACGACGTCACGCGACCGGGAAATGTGACGACGTCTCGTGGGGTCTCGCCGGACACCCTGACGGACGTCGGGCGACCGCGGGAACCCGCCGGCCGAACGCGGCCACCGGTCCTGAGGGGGGCCGGTGACCGAGGCCGGGCGAGAGGTGGGCTCCTCGGCGATGAGCCTGGAGGTCCAAGGGCGGAAGAAACAGCACTGGGACGACCATGCCCGGGGGACGGTCCCGCCGGGGCTTGCGGGACCGTCCCGGTAGGAATCGCGCGGGCGGGAACAGGACTCCGTGGCGGGTTCTTTACGCGCTGACGAAAGGCCGTCCGAACCCGGCGCGGGTTTGGGGCGATACGGCCGCGTTCACAGCCACTGGTAGTAACCCGCCGTCACGGTGAATCCGAGCGGGGGCCTTACGGGCACCACGACCCCTTCGTGGATGACACGAAGAGCGCCTTGGAGGGCTTGGAGCTCACATTGACGGTCTGCGAGGGGCAGAAATTGACCCTGGAGCCATCGTTGTACTGGACGTATCCCGACCAGGTTCCCCCGCTCACCGTGGTGGCCAGTTTGGGGAGGAAATTCACCGTTCCCGGGGCGTTCCGGGAAAGGGTGGTGTTGTCCGCGAATCTAAGGGTCACGGGGCTTGCCAGCGTCGCCTCGGCGTCCGCCGACGCCGCGGCCGGGGTGAAAAGCAGTCCGGCGGCCATGCCGAGGGTGGCGAGCGCACCGGAGAGTTTTGCCGTTCGATTCATCAGGCCGTACCTTTCATGCTTCTGTCCGCCCTTGATGGGAATTCGCGGACGCTTTGTGAAATGGTGACACGCGTGAACACGATTCGTGTTGACGATGCGTGCCAGGTGATTGCCTGTCCGCGCGGGAAATTCACGGCGGCGGTGCGCGTACGGGGACACCGCTTGCGCGGGAGCGGTCGAAGGGGCCGTCTCGCGGTGGCGCGCCGGTCAACCGAACCGGACCGGCGCCACGGTGGTCCCCGTCGTGACAGGCCGGGGACCACGTCGGCGCCCTCGTTTCCCGGTACGAGAGTCGCGCCCTGCTCCTCGCCGCGGCACGTGGTCGGCCCCGCGGAGAGGTGTCGGGGTGACGGGAAACAGCCACCCCTTTTGTTTCAACGAATACAGCGGCAGAATTGCTTTAGTGCAGAATGGACCTGAAGCCCTCGTTCTCCTGGGTCTTGTGGTCGCTCCGCACGATCGACGACGCCGGCTTACGCCCCGGTGTCCCTGTTCCCGGGAGCGGCGTCGACCCGCGATCGGGAGACGGGACGAGCCTCGGCCGCTCCCTTCCCGCCGGGCGGAATGTTCTCCCGCATATCTACCACGTTCCGTGACGGTGGCGGCGTTTCTCGTTACTCGAAGCGATCTCCGCTGGTAGTGGTGGCACATGCTGACACGACCATGGCGCCGTACGGCCGCCGCCCTCACAGCCCTTCCCGTCCTCCTCGCCGGGCCCGCAGCGGCCATGGCCAGGCTGCCCGAGCCGTCGGTCCCGCCGATCGCCCGCGCCGAGCTGAACCTGCTGACCGTCGTGGAGCCGCGGTCGATGGCCGGCTACAGCCCGGACCGCTTCCCGCACTGGAGCCCGCGCGCCTCGGCCTGCGACGCCCGCGAGATCGTGCTGGCGCGCGACGGCCAGAACGTGGAGCGCGACGGCGCCTGCCGGGCGGTGTCGGGCTCCTGGTACTCGGCGTACGACGGGCGCACCCTCAGTTCCGCCGACGACGTCGATGTCAGCCACATCGTGCCGCCGGCCAACGCCTGGCGTTCCGGCGCCGACACCTGGAGCGACGCCGAGCGCGAGAGTTTCGCCAACGATCTGGAGCGGCCGCAGTTGCTCGCCGTCTCCGCCGCGTCGAACAAGAGCAGGGGCGATCGGGGGCCGGAGTCGTGGAGGCCGCCGCTCGCCGCCTCCCGCTGCCTGTACGCCCGCGCCTGGGCGGACGTGAAGTACCACTACCGCCTCACCGTCACCGCCGAGGAGAAGGCCGCCCTCGGCGAGATGCTCGACACCTGCCGCCCCGAGCCGGCCGGCGGAAACCGGAAGTGACCGGCGGACGATGTGAAGGCGGCGTCGCCGCCGGGCCGCGGGGCACCGGTATCCGGGCAGGTGGCGGTGTCTAGGCGGGTGGCGCGAGTCGTGCCACCTGGTCGCGGACGGTGTCGTCGAGGCCCGCCTGGAGCAGCCCGTTGTCGACGCCCGGATCGCAGGACGGCGAGACCCGGACGTCCGCGGGCGGACCGTCCGGGTAGCCGAACAGGACCCGGAGGTCACCGTCCCGCGTGCTCTCGGTCCCGTGGCACGCCTTCTCGCTGGGCCGGGTGTCCAGGGAGTTCAGTGTCGCGGCCAGGGTCTCGGCCGCCTGCCTGCCGTGCTCCAGCCGGGGGGAGTGACCGCCGTACGAGGCGGCCTGGCCGCAGACCAGGACCGAGACGGGCTCGCCGGGCACCATCCGCTCGTTCTGGCCCCGGCGGCCGGTGGGCCCGTGGCAGGGGTCGTCCGGCCGCACGGGGCTCCACGTCCCGGTCCGGTAGGCGGCGGTGATGTCCCGGCCGACGTACGAGCGGGTGCCGACGGTGCCGTTCGTCGTCGTCACGCAGGAGTTGACCTCCTCGGCGCTGCCCACCCACAGGGCCTCCCCGCGAGGGTAGGTGAACCGGATGAGATAGTTCGTCATCGCCCCGCCCGTTCGCGCGCACGGACCGCCGGGGTCGTCCGTGGTCACCGGGAGGTAGCCCAGGTCGTGGGCCATGGCCCCGGCCTCGCGGGTCAGGACCCGGGATCCGGCGAGCCGCTCGCCTCCCGGGCGCGTGCTGTCTCCCGGGTAGGCGCAGATCATCGCCGAGAGTGGCTCTCCGGGGACGAGTGACTCCCCGGCCCCGTCGAGGTCGGTGGCGGCGGGCACCCAGCCGCCGGGCCCGTCGCCGCCCCATCGCTCCGGGCACGACGTGGGCACGGACGACGGCGCGCGCACCGCCTGTGAGATCAGTACGGCCGCCGCGCATGTCGCCGTCACGGCCAGGGCGACGCGCACACCGTGGAAAGACTTCACGATACTGAAACGTCAATCCCCTGTGAAAGGTTCGAACGGCGGTGGGAAAGGGGCACGCGTCCGGCCGGTACGGGGGATTTCCGGGAAATCCCGGTGTACGCGTCGTGTGCCGGGCGGGACTCCGCTTTCCCGTGGAGGGCGGATGGGCGCGCTGGGAGATGCTTCACGTCCTGCCTCCGGGTCACTTCTTGGGGGCGAAACCGTGCTTGACCTCGCCCTTGCTGCAGCGCGGGCAGGGACGGTACTGGCGAGGGAAGAAGGTGGCCTTCAGAGTGCCGGATCCTTGGCACTTGCGGCATTTGGATAGGTAGTTACGTATCCAGTCGGAGATAACCCATATGACGAGCACGGCGACGACGAGCAGTGCGGGTTCCATTGTTAACTCCACCGGGTGAGGGTTCCGTGAGGCCTTCGCCCATAACACCGCGCGTTCCCGTGAACGCGTTGCGTTTCGGCGGACGTTATATCGCCTGCTCATACCGGTTGCGGGGATCCACGAAATTGTGATTGCCCCTCTTATGAGGCTTGAAGGTGAGATAGCGGGCGGTGGTGCAGGCCGGTCGCCCGCCGGAGACACCGAACGGCACGTCCCGGCCCCGGCGCCCCCCGTGGGAGCCGGGACCGGGACGCTCAGCCGGTCGCGAGGTGCTCGGCTTCGTGGTGCAGTACCTCGACCAGGATCAGCTCCAGACGGAGGTCTGGATCTGTGAGGTCGTCGGACGGTGTCATCGGATACCTCCAGCCTCGCTGGTGGGGACGCCCCGCCTCCCGCCGGGGTTATCCGCCATAGCAGGCCGGTATGGACACGCACAGCAGGCCGGTATGGACGCACACAGCAGGCTGGTATGGGCGCGAAGGCGCCCGCCGTCCCGCGCGCTCATGTCCCCGGCCGGAGGCGGCTCGACCCCCGGGGGCACCG
Source organism: Streptosporangium oxazolinicum (assembly GCF_039537505.1). Taxonomy (NCBI): domain Bacteria; kingdom Bacillati; phylum Actinomycetota; class Actinomycetes; order Streptosporangiales; family Streptosporangiaceae; genus Streptosporangium; species Streptosporangium oxazolinicum. The sequence continues at coordinate 105,524 of NZ_BAABAQ010000002.1, read as the reverse complement.
AGCCCTCCGCCCGCGCTCCCGGCCCGCGCCCCTCCGGCCCCGGCGTCGCGACGGACGGCCGGGGGAGCGCGGTTCGGTGGGGTGCGGTGCCTACTCGGTCCCCGGCTCCGCCCAGAAGACCGTCCCGGAGCCGTACAGCTCGACGGGCCCGTGGGCGGCGGGGACGAAGGCCGACTCGCCGGGACGCAGGGTGTGCCCGCCGGTCTCGACCTCGCCCTCGGTGCACAGCAGGATGCGCGGCACCCCGCCCTCCAGGGTGAGGCCGGAGCCGGGGACGGCCGTACCGAGGCGGAACTCGGGGGCGGGGGTGCGATAGAGGTTGCCGACCGGCTCGACCCGCAGGGCCGGGACCGAGGGGTCGGTGACCCGCAGCAGCTCCTCCACATCCATCGGCTTGCCGGTCAGCCCGGCACGCAGCACGTTGTCGGAGCCGCCCATGATCTCCACACCGAACCCGCTCAGGTAGCAGTGCAGGACCCCGGCGCCCAGGAAGAGCGCCTCGCCGGGCCGCAGCTCGTGGCGCCGCAGGAACAGCGGGGCCAGGCAGGCGGGGTCTTCGGGGTGGATCCCCGCCAGGCGTACGACCAGCTCGTTCTCGGGACCTCCCGCGGCCGTGGCCGCCCGCACGATGGTGGCCACGAGATCCGTCCTGCCGTCCTTGGGCCACTCCACCAGCGCGCGGAGCGCGGCGGAGGCGTCCCCGGCCGTCAAGGAGGCGACGACGGGCTCCAGCTCCGGTACGCCCAGCCCGCCGATGAGGGCCGCCGCCTCCTTGGGAGGACGGAACCCGGCCAGCGCGGTGAACGGGGTCAGCGCGCAGATCAGCTCGGGCTTGGGGAACGGGTCGACGTAGGTGCCCCGGGCGAAACCCTCCCGCGCCCGCTCCTGGGAGGGGTGGACCTGCAGCGAGAGCGGCAGGTCCACCGCGATCAGCTTGAGCAGGTACGGCAACCGCGAGCCGAACCGCTCGACGGTCTTCTTCCCCAGCTCGGTCTCCGGGTCGGCGGCCACCGTCTCGGCGAGGGAGTGCCACGTCCCCCGGCGCAGCACCGACGAGGAGCCGGACGGGTGGGTGCCGAACCACATCTCCGCCTCGGGCAGCTCCGCGGGGGAGGGGCGCCCGGCCAGCGTGGCGATGGCCGTGTGCGAACCCCAGTCGTAGTTCTTCACGGGGTTCCGCAGGAGGTCCGTCATGACGCCTCCACCGGAGTGGGCGTGGCGACGCCGGGTCGCCCGCCGCCGTTCTCCGGCCGAGAAGACCGCCACGCGGGCGTGCCGCCAGGCCCGGCCGTACCTGCCGCCGCGCGGGCGGCGGGGATGAAGGAGTCGTTCATGATCCTCTGTGTGTCCGTGTGAGTTCGCGAGCAGGAATCGAATGAATGTCGCAGAACGCCGATGTTACGCGTCCTCGGTGCCGTACGGCCGTCAGGGCGTCGCCACGGCCCGGCGCCGGGTTCGCCGACGGCCACGGGAGCCGCTTGACCGCGCGGCCCCCTCGGCGCCTTCGATGGCCGGAAGTGGACAGCGCGGCCGGTCACCGGCCCGATCAGTGCCCACCTGGGACAACCCGCCCATCGGGCTCTGGAACGGTCCCCCGGAAGGCCGCGTGCGCCTTCACAGCGCACGGCGGCGGGTTCACAACGGACCGGCGGTCCTGGAGACTCCGCTGGGGAGCGCTCGCCACGCGTGCCGTTCCTCTGGGAGCCCCTCCCGGACGAAGCGGTGCCACAGAAGGAGAGGTGAGCATGCGTCCGCTCGGCATCGAGGGTGCGTGGGTGTTCGAACCGAAGGTGTTCCCCGACGACCGGGGCAGTTTCCACGAGTGGTTCCGGGGGGAGACCTTCCGCGAGACCACCGGCCAGACCCTCGCCCTCTCACAGGCGAACTACTCGGTCTCGCGCCGGGGGACGCTGCGCGGCGTGCACTTCGCCGACGTCCCGCCGAGCCAGGCCAAATATCTCAAGTGCGTCAAGGGCGCGGTTCTCGACGTGGTCGTCGACATCCGCGTCGGGTCGCCCACCTTCGGGCGGTGGGAGTCGGTGATCCTGGACGACGAGGACCACCGGGCCGTCTACGTCTCCGAAGGGCTCGGACACGCCTTCATGGCGCTGACCGACGACGCGATCGTGGTGTACCTCTGCTCGGAGGGATACGCGCCGGAACGGGAGCACGGGGTCGATCCGCTCGACCCGGAGCTGGGGATCGAGTGGCCCGCCGAGGTGACGCCGCTGCTGTCGGACAAGGACGCGACGGCCCCGACCCTCGCCGAGGCCCGGCGGCGGGGCCTGCTCCCCGCGTACGAGGAGTGCCGCCGGTTCTACGCCAGGCTCCGGGCCTGAGGTGGGGCTCCGCCACCACGAGGCGTGACGTCGCCTGAGGCCCCGGGCCGCGTGTCCGCGGGCCCCGGACCGCCTCGGGACTCCGTGCCCGTGGGCGCCACACCGTACGCCGGTCTGTCGTGTGGTGGTCTGTCGTGCGGTGGTTCGTCGTGTACCGGTCTGTCGAGCGGTGGTCCGTCGTGCGGCGGTCCTGTACGGCGGCTCTCTATCAGGACGGTGAGACCGTCGAGAAGGCGCCGCAGGCCGAACTCGAACCACTCGTCGAGGTCGATCGCGTCGCCCCGCTCCTCGTGCAGCCTGGACAGCATCGGGAACCGGCCGGACTCCAGGATCTCCTGGAGCATCGGCGCCTTCAGGGCACGCCACTGCCTCGTGGTGACGCCGGTGCGCCGTTCGGTCTCCACCTCGTTGACGAGCAGCAGGGCCGAGCCCTGCACCTGGGCGCTCACCATGATGGCCACCCAGTGCATCGTCATCGGATCCAGGCCGAGACCGTCCACGGCCCGCATCGACCGTTCGACGTCGGCCAGCACGTTCGGCCCGAGCGGCGGCTGGGGGGTGGCGATGACCCGCAGCACCCACGGATGCCTGGAGTACATCGCCCACTCCCGCCTCGCGGCGAGTTCGAGCCCCGCGCGCCAGCCCCCGGGGTCTCCGGGAGCGGCATCCGGGGGCGCGCTCTCGGCGAAGACGGCCTCGACCATCAGCTCGATCAGCGTGTCCTTGCCCGGTACGTAGCGGTACAGCGACATCGTGCCCGCGCCCAGCTCGGCCGCGACGCGGCGCATCGACAGCGCGTCCAGCCCCTCGGTGTCGGCGACGCGGATCGCGGTGCGCACGATCCGCCCGGTACTCAGCCCGTCTCGGGGCTCACGGGGCTCCGGCCCGGCCTCCGCGGTGCGTGCGAGCGTGCCGGAAACGTCGTGAGAAGGCGCGGGCTCGGGTGGGGGAGGGGACGCGGCCCGCTCGGCCGTCCTGGTCCGGTACGCCCGCGCCTGGCAGGCCCGCGAGCAGTATCGAGGGCGCCGCCCCCGGGCCGCCGCGCTCAGCGGCTCCCCGCACTGTACGCACGTCGACATGCGTTTCCCTCACTCTATTACGTCACGCTCGACTGCCGGTGACGAAACTCTAGCACGCGTTTTTCCGTGACGTAATAGATGTGGATGGAGGGGGTGGGCGTGATGAAATCAGAATCAAGGCAGGTAGGAGCCTTCTTTAACACACTAAAAATCTATGTGCTCCCGCCCAACGTGGATCATTGTTGATTTCCGGCCATTGTGCGTACGATGTATGCGTCCATATGCGTACGGCGTACTCACGGAGGTTGGGACATGGTGAAGGGCGTAGCCGGTCGGAAGGAGTGGCTCGGGCTCGCGGTGCTGGTGCTGCCCGTGCTGCTCGTCTCGGTGACGGTGACGGTGCTGTACTTCGCGCTGCCCTTCCTGAGCGCCGACCTCGCGCCCACCGGACCCCAGCTGCTGTGGATCGTCGACGTCTACGCGTTCCTGCTGGCGGGCCTGCTGGTGCCGATGGGCGCCCTGGGCGACAGGATCGGCCGCCGCAGGCTGCTGCTGGCCGGTGCGGCCGTCTTCGGCGTCACGTCCGTCGTCGCCGCGTACGCTCCCAGTGCCGAGCTGCTCATCGCGGCCCGCGCCCTGCAGGGGGCCGCGGCGGCGAGCCTGATGCCGCCGACCCTGGCCCTGATCCGCGACATGTTCCGCGACCCGCGACAGCGCCGGACGGCCGTCGCGCTGTGGGCCGCGAGCTTCGCCGGGGGGAGCGTGCTCGGGCCGATCGTGGGCGGGTGGCTGCTGGAGCGCTTCTGGTGGGGGTCGGTCTTCCTGATCAGCGTTCCGGTCATGGTCCTGCTGCTGATCCTGGGACCCGCCCTGCTGCCCGAGCACCGTGCCCCGGCCTCCACGGGGTTCGACCTGCCCGGTGCCGCGCTGTCGCTGGTGGCGGTGCTGCCGATCGTGTACGGAGTCAAGCAGTTCGCCACCGGCGAACCGGGTCCGCTGGCGGTGCTCGGGGTCGTCGCCGGGATCGCGGTCGGCGCCGCGTTCCTGCGCAGGCAGCGCGAGCTGGCCGACCCCATGCTCGACCCGCGCCTGTTCGCCGACCGGGGCTTCACCATGCCGCTGGTCACGAGCACGCTCGCCGTCTTCGCGCTGGTCGGCCTGTTCTACTTCGTCGCGCAGTATCTGCAGCTGGTGCTCGGGCTGCGGCCGCTGGTGGCCGGGCTGCTCACCCTTCCCGCGGCCGGCATGGCACTCGTCGGCTCGCTCCTTGCCGCGGGGATCTCACGCCGGGTCCGCCCCGGATACGTCATGGGCGCGGGCATGACGCTCGCCGCCGCCGGGTTCCTGGTGATGAGCACGATCGACGCGGGCTCCGACCGGTGGCTGCTCGTCGCCGGGCTGCTCCTGCCGGGAGCCGGGATCGGCGCGGTGCAGGCCCTGGCGTCCGGGATGATCGTCGATGCCGCCCCGCCGGAGCGCGCGGGCTCGGCCTCGGCGGTCCTGGAGGCGGCCACCGAGCTCGGCGCGGCACTCGGCGTCGCGATACTGGGCAGCGTGGGCCTGGCCGTCTACCGGGGGCGGTTCGCCGCCACGGCTCCCGAAAGCCTGCCCCTGGACGGCTCGGGGGCGGCCGGGGAGAGCCTGGGCGGGGCGGCGGGGGTGGCCGCCCGGCTGCCGGAACAGGCCGCGGCGGAGCTGCTCGACGTCGCCCGCACCGCCTTCACCGGCGGGATGCAACTCGCCGCGCTCCTGTGCGCCGCCCTCATGGCGACGGCGGCGGTGTCGGTCGCGATCCTGCTCCGGACGGTGCGGGCAGATCCCGGCGGATCAACCCCTCGACGCCTTCGACAGCGATGATCGCGCCGTACGCGATCAGCCGTACCAGGTCGGCGTTGTCCGGCCGGCACGCCAGGCCGTGACGTCGGCGTCGGTGACGCGGTACGGCGCCGGCGCGGCGAGCGGGGCGAGCCTCGCCCCGGGCCGGTCGGCACCGGGCAGGCCCGCCGGCGGCCCGTCCAGCCATCCGCCGCCCATCGCCGGATGATCGCCGTCCCACCCGCCGACGGTCTCCAGCAGGGCCGCGCGGGCCCGCTCGCCGAGCAGCGCCCCGCCCGCGCCCGCCGCCGCCCGCAGCGCGGCGAAGGCGGTACCCACGGGGGTGCCCGCCGCCCAGGCGGGCTCCGGGAGCACGGGCGGCTCCGCCAGCAGGGGGCGGCTCTCACCGGCGGGTAGTCGCCTGCGCACGGTGCGGGCCAGCCGGGAGTCCTGCGGCCTGCCGGGCAGAACGCACCGGAGCAGCTACCGTCCAGCACGCCGAGTCACTGCGCTTGACGAACGCGCTGACACTCGCGGCATGGGTGCGGCCCGCCTCAGCCAACGACTGCCCGCCGGTTCCTTCGCCTGGAATGTGGCGCGGACAGGCAAGAGCAGGGCGCGGACAGGAAATGGCGTGAGACTTCTTCCGTGTAATTATTAATTCAGTGTTCGCCAGTCGGGCATCGCAACATCATCACTATTTGCTGTTGCATGCTAAACACCTTGCAAGGGAAAGGGAAGTAATGCGTCTACGAACAGTGCGCCTCTCGCTGGCCTGCGCAGCGGGGATCGCTGCGACTGCATTCACAGCCGCTCCCGCCCAGGCTATTCCGACCGATTGTTCTGGGGGGGCCGCCTCGCGAACTTCCTACATTTCGACCTGTCATGCGGGGACGGGTTCCTATCGGGCGGTCGCTTTCTGTGACTATCCCGACGGCATCTTGACCTCGGCGTACGGCGCTTGGAAATACATGCCGTCGAATACGTATTCGACGGCAAACTGCCCCAACAGGCCCGAGTACGGCGGGCAGGGCATTCTCAGTTCCGGCTTCACCGAGAGGCGCTAATACCTGAGCGAGGAGCCGAAAGGCTCCTCGCTTGCTGTATCGCCCGCGCTGATAGGGACGGCTCGTGATGAACAGCGCGACCAAGACCACCGCGCATATCACGATCACCCCTGCGAGGACCGGCTTGGGTACCGAGTCCGGCGAAGCCGCCGCCCATTCAGCCAAAGCCAGTGTGCAGACGATGAAGATCGCGTTTCCGATGGTTTCGAGGCGCAACGGTGTCTCCGGAGGTGGATAGGTGATCAAGCAGGGAGGAATTCAGCCCGCCAGGTGCGGCGCGGGCTGGAGGTCGTGAATCTGAACGATCAGCTGTGTGGCGAGCGCCCTGCGAAGCAGGGCCGGTTCGTTCAGGCCGACCAGGACGTTGTGTTCCCCGGTGTGGACGGCCAGTCCGCCAGCGCCGGGGGTGAACATGTCCGCCAGGACGGCGGCGGGCTCACTGCGGGCCACGGTGTACACGGCTGACGACACGTGGAGTTGGGGACACATGCTGAGCGATTCGGGAATGCACGCCCGGCAGGTGGCGGGCGCGCTGGTGTAGCCGCTGTTGGGAACATCGGGGATGTCGCGAAAAGCCGTGGCGGTGGTGATCCACGGAATGCGTCCCGTGGCCGGGTCCGTCGCCTCCAGGCCGCAGACCTGGCACAGGGTTCTTTCCATGCACAGCCACTGGCGCAGCGTGTTGAGCTTGCGCCACTGCGGCGCCCCTCGGCGGTGGTTCATGACGCGGGCACGCAGCACGCCGTGTATGACGTCGCTTCGGCGCGGGTTGCGGTAGGTGAGCCGCAGCCCGCCGAGCGGGCGACGGGCGAACCGCAGGGGTTGCGGTGCGCCCTCGTCGGCGTGGGCGATGACGTAGGGGATACGAAGCTGTGGCGGCGCGTTGCCGGTCATCTTGTCCCCCCGTCCGGTGCGAGCGACCACGCCACCCGCGCGGCCAGGCACCCCAGCTCAAGATCTCGGGGCGTCGTAGCGTTCACGTCGGCGGGGGCGTTCGCGGGGTCGCCCTTGCGGCGTGCCTCAAGAGAGCCATCCGGCCTCTCCGTGACGTCGAACGCCGGTATCTCCAGCGTCACGCCGCCTCCTTCGGCAGCGCGGCGAGGATCAGGTCCACCACCGCGTGAGGCTGGTCGGCGTTCACCATCTGGGTCGTGACCCCCACCGAGGGCAGCGAGACCACGAAGCAGCCGGAACGTTCCCCCACGGTGACGCTCGCCACCTCCCAGCCGTCGCGGCTGTGCGCGATCAACTCGAAGCGGTCTTCTCGCGGAAACGGAAGCGGACGGTGGCTGCGCAGGCGGAGCCCCACATAGTGAATGATCGACGTCTGGACACCTTGCGCACTGACCAACCGCGCGAGGTCACTCAACCCCTCGGGGGGTTCTTGCCCGGCAGGACTCGCTGTCTCGTCGTCCCCTTGCCCCCCGGCATGGGCCTCTGTTGCTGTCTGTCCGAATGCCATAACCCAGACAGTAGAAGCGAACGCTTTCGCAGCCGGAAAAGTTGTCCAAGTTTGCCGTCTACTCCGAGGGCAAAGCTTCGATCGCTTGAAGGATCAGTGCCTTCGCAGACTCACCGATAGTGCCTATGGAGAACAGACGTTCCCATGCTGACACGTACATGGCGACTTCCTCGGGCTGCGTGATCGTTAGATAGCCCGACACCAACTCCACGTTCGTCTGGGCAAAGTCAGTCATTGTGAACGATTCCTCGGGCCACACGCCCCATCCGGTGATGGTGCGGTCGGCAGTGCGAGGAATGATCGCGATCAGTACCGACGGCATCAGCATCACCGACAACAGATGTCGTAGTTGCTCGGCGTGGACGCCGGGTCTCGTGGTTCGGTACCACAGCACGCTCTCTTCGAGGAGGAACACGAAGCGGGCGTCGGCCCGATGGAGCACACGGCGGCGTTCCATCCGCTCTGTCACCGCCCCCGTGATGTCGTTCACTTCGACGGTCTGCTCGTGCCGCACGGCCTCCAGTGCGGCCGTCGTGTATCCCTCCGTCTGGAGAAGGCCAGGGATGACCTTGTTCGAGTACACGCGCATCAAGCGCACACGCTCGTATCGCTCCCTGACCGACTCCTGTGCCCCCTTGAGCCCACGCCGATTGAGCTGCTGGTAGCTGACCCACATGCCGGCCGCCGCACGGAGCTCGGCCAGCAGTTCCTCTGTACGCCCAGGTGACACACCGCAGATCCGGCACCATGTGCGCAGGTCTTCGGGCGAGATAGGGCGTGCGGCATGCTCAATCTTGGAGACCTTGGAAACCCCATGCCAGCCTGCCAGCTCGGCCAGCTTGCGGCCGGTGAGGTCTGCGTCCTCGCGAATCTCGCGAAGTTGATCGGCGAGATGTTGCCGCGCGGCTTGAGCACTGGAAGAGGACGAAGGCGATGACGACATGGTGACGTTCTACGTACCGATCTGAGCTATTGCGGCTGGTACTCCTCGTGTGGGGTCGCCCGTTCCCAGATCTGCTCGAACATGGCGGTACACCGAGTGACCGTGTCCGGGTCGTTGGTGAACTGGTCCGCTTCCGTGTCTACGCCCGCACCGGAGTTGAAATTGAAGCAGACCACCCGTCCGTCGAACATCCAGAAGTCCGTACCAGGGAGTACCAGGTCGAACGCTCGGCGGCGCGGTAGCCATCGCACCTCCTCACCGGCCTTCACGTTCTCGTCAGTGATCATGTGCTCCCAGCGGATGTAGTCGCTGATGGGCTCAGATACTACGCGTGCCCGCCGTATCCGTACTCCGCGCCCTACAGCCTCTCGAACCGTGTCCGTCCATCCGCTTCTGTCGTAGCGGCCCAAGCCACCGGCCAGGAAGTCCTGGAATGCCGGATGGTTGGGATCGTAGGTGTCACGTGTCTCCAGATGGACGGCTGAATGCCGAACCCCGCGAATCATGTCTCTGATCGACGTCGGTCCGTGCCCTACTCGGCCTTCCTCGAAAGTGCCCGCGATGGCTTCAGCGATGATCGGCTTCATTCTGCCGGGGTGCCATACCACTACCTCATCTGCCCCTATGGGGCTGTGTGCAGCGATCTTGGCCAGTAGTACCGGATCGGTGACCAGCTTCCCTTGAAAGAAGATCCTGTCTGCCTCGTCATCGACGAACACGGCGCAACACTTGTCGTCCGGCGAGTTGGGGTCCATGCCTACGAAGTGGAATGCCATGCGGTGCTCCTCGCTAGCGGGTTGCCCGATGTTGTCCTCAAGCAGGAAGCCTGAACGCAGGTTGCGGCACAGTCAAGGGGCTTGGGCAAAGCGAGGTCATCAAGGGTCAGCACAACGTCAGCACCGGTACTGGCAACAACCCGGAACAACGGACATCACCCAGAGAAGCCAGAAGGCCGCCAAGGCCCCTGTGCCGGGACTTTGACGGCCGATCTTGTTCGAGCTACCCGTGGATGGGCGGTGGTGGACGATACAGGGATTGAACCTGTGACCTCTTCCGTGTCAGGGAAGCGCTCTCCCGCTGAGCTAATCGTCCTCGCTGAAAACCAGAGGTGGAGACGGGATTTGAACCCGTGTAGACGGCTTTGCAGGCCGTTGCCTCGCCTCTCGGCCACTCCACCGAGTGGGGGGCTGACGCCCCTTTTCCGAGCGGAAGACGGGATTCGAACCCGCGACCCTCACCTTGGCAAGGTGATGCTCTACCACTGAGCCACTTCCGCGTGCCTCCGGGACCGGCCCGGACTCACGGTGAGAACTCTAGCGAATACCCGGCGACTCCCCAAACCGAATACGACCGGTATCTTGAGATGTAAGGAGCCAGCAGTGGTTTCACCAGTTACCACGACTCCCCCCTACGCGAGAGAGTTGACAGCATGCGCGACAAAGAGGTCGTGAACATCGGGCCGGAGCCGCTGAGCTTCGAGGAGGTCGTCAGGGTCGCCAGGCACGGCGCCCCCGTCCTCCTCGGCGACGACGCCGTGGCCGCCATGGCGGCGGCCCGCACCCGTGTGGACGAGCTGGCCGAGAGCCCCACCCCCGCCTACGGCGTCTCGACCGGGTTCGGCGCCCTGGCCACCCGTCACATCGACCCCTCCCTCCGCGCCCAGCTGCAGCGATCCCTCGTACGTTCGCACGCCGCCGGATCGGGCCCCGAGGTCGAGATCGAGGTCACCCGGGCGATGATGCTGCTGCGCCTGCACACCCTGGCCACCGGCCACACCGGGGTGCGCCCGAAGACGGCGAAGGTGCTGGAGAGCCTGCTCAACGCGCGGATCACCCCCGTCGTGCACGAGTACGGAAGCCTCGGCTGCTCAGGAGACCTCGCGCCGCTCTCCCACGTGGCCCTCACGATCATGGGCGAGGGCGTCGTCCGCGACGCCTCGGGGGAGCGGGCCGACGCCGCGGAGGCCCTCAAGCGGGCGGGCATCGAGCCCGTGGAACTGGTGGCCAAGGAGGGGCTCGCGCTCATCAACGGCACCGACGGCATGCTCGGCATGCTCATCCTGGCCATGGACGACCTCGCCCGCTTGTTCAGGACCGCCGACGTGAGCGCGGCCATGAGCGTGGAGGCGCTCCTCGGCACCGACCGCGTCTTCGCCGCCGACCTTCAGGCCCTGCGCCCGCATCCCGGGCAGGCGGCCAGCGCCGCCAACCTCAGGGCCCTGCTCGGCGGCTCGCAGATCATGGACTCCCACCGGGACGGCACCTGCACCCGCGTCCAGGACGCGTACTCCCTCAGGTGCGCCCCGCAGGTCGCCGGGGCCGCCCGCGACACCCTGGCGCACGCCGCCCTGGTCGCCGGGCGGGAGCTCGCCTCGGCGATCGACAACCCGGTGGTCCTGGCCGACGGCCGGGTGGAGTCCAACGGCAACTTCCACGGGGCCCCCGTCGGCTACGTGCTCGACTTCCTGGCCATCGCGGTCGCCGACCTGGCGAGCATCTCCGAGCGCCGCACCGACCGCATGCTGGACGTGGCCCGCAACCACGGCCTGCCCGCCTTCCTCGCGGACGACCCCGGCGTCGACTCCGGCCACATGATCGCCCAGTACACCCAGGCGGCGGTGGTCTCCGAGCTCAAGCGCCTGGCCGTGCCCGCGAGCGTCGACTCCATCCCGAGCTCGGCCATGCAGGAGGACCACGTCTCCATGGGCTGGTCGGCCGCGCGCAAGCTGCGCCGCTCGGTGGACGGCCTCACCCGGGTGCTCGCGGTGGAGGTCCTCACCGCCGCGCGAGCCCTGGACCTGCGCGCCCCGCTGCGCCCCGCCCCGGCGACCGGGGCCGTGGTGGACGTCCTGCGCCAGTCCGTCCCCGGCCCCGGCCCCGATCGCTTCCTCGCGCCGGAGATCGAGACGGTGGTCCAGCTCGTCGCGGCCAACGCGGTCGTCGCCGCCGCCGAGACGATCACCGGCCCCCTGTCGTAGGGCGGCCCGGCGCCGCCACGGGCCCACCGCCACCGCCACTGCCAGCAGGGCGGCCACGACACCGCCACGGGTCCGCGGACGAGACCGTCACCCCTGCCGCCGCTGTCACCGGTCCGCGGGGATGGCGGCGATCACCTCCACCTCGATGAGCAGCCCCGGCCGGAACAGTCGCGAGACCTCCACGGTCGTGCTGGCCGGGGGTTCGCCGGTGATGAAACGCTCACGAACGGCCGCGTACTCTCGCAGCAGCGACATGTCGGTCAGGTGGCTCCGGATGTGGGTCACGTCGTCGAACGTGCAGCCCTGGTCGGCGAGGACGCGTGACAGCAGGTCCATCACGTACTCGGACTGGCGCGTCATGTCCCCCTCGCCGATCACCTTCCCCTCCTCGTCCAGCGCCACCTGGCCCGAGACGAACAGCAGGCCTGCGGCCCTGGTGGCGTGGGAGTAGAGCCCGTTGGTGGCGGGAACCGTGACCGGGTTCAGCCTCTCCACCCGGGGACCCCCGGGCCGCCCCGGGTTCTCCACGCCGGGGCGGTTTGAGGGTCCCCCGCTGTCCCCGGCCGGTCTCGTCTCCCGCCCCGACTGACCCGCCTGACCCGCCTCGGCCGTCCGATCCGCCCCCGCGGGATCGGCCGCGGCCACGTGCGTGAAGATCGCTGTGAGGTCCGCCCCGCCGAGTCCGGTGGCCACCGCGCCCGCCAGCCTGGTCCCGGCCGAGGCGGCGAGCGTCTGGATCCCGTGCGCGGCCAGCTCCACGTCCTTGGCCGCGAGGCCGAGGGCGTAGCGCGTCTCGTACGGGCCGCTCTCGACGGCCGGGCGGACCCGTTCGACGAGCGCCCCCAGCGGGGTGCCGCCGAGCACGTCCAGCAGGGCCGCGGTGTCCACCCCGGTCGCCCTCGCGTACGCGAGGGTCTCGGCGAGCAGCACCTGGGCCGGTACCAGCGCGCTCATCACGGCCAGCTTCATCGCCGCGCCCGCGCCGGGGCCGCCGGCCTCGCGCACCCGGCCGAACACCTCCAGCACCTTCCGGCAGCGGGCCAGATCCTCGGGCAGGCCCCCGGCCAGCACCGTCAGGGCGCCGTCCTCGGCCGGTCCCACGCTGCCCAGGACCGGCGCGTCGACCAGTCCCACCCCCGGGGGAAGCAGGTCGCGCAGCCCGGCCACCGCCTCGGGCCCGATCGTCGACATCTCCACGACCACCGTCCCGGCCCGCAGCCCCGGTGCGGCGTCCGCGAGCACCCGCCGCACCGCCGCGGGGTCGCTGAGCATCGTGACGACCAGCTCCGCGCCCGACACGGCCTCGGCGGGCGACGCCGCCGAGGCGGCCCCCTCTATCGCGCGAGGGGTGCGGTTCCACGTCGTCACCGCGTACCCGGCCCCCACCAGACGCCGGGCCATCGGGACGCCCATGTGTCCCAGACCAAGAAAGGAAATCATGCGCCTCACGCTACGAACCGGGAAGGTATTCCACCAGCGACTAGATTGCATGTAAGCCATGCGAAGGAGGAATGTGTTCGACGTCGAGGCGTTGCGCCTGCTGGACACCGTGGCCCGTACCGGGTCGTTCACCGCGGCCGCCGCCAGGCTCAACTACACCCAGTCGGCCGTGTCCCGCCGCATCGCAGCGCTGGAGCACCGGGCGGGCGGCCCGCTGTTCGAGCGGTTGCCGCGCGGGGTGCGGCTCACGCCCGCCGGTGAGGCGCTGCACCATCACGCCCAGGTCGTCCTGAACCGGCTGACCAGGGCGGAGGAGGAGCTGGCCGGGATCCACGGCGGCTACCGGGGGCGGCTGCGCGTGGGGGCGTTCGCCACCGCCAACGTCGCGCTCGTCCCGAACGCCCTGCGCGCGTTCCGCGCGGACTTCCCCGAGGTCGAGCTCGTCCCGATCGAGGGACCCAGCGGGAGCCTGCTGCGCCGCATGCGTGAGGGCGGCCTGGACGTCGCGGTGGTCAGCGACTACCCGTCCGAGCTGCCCTACGAGGAGGAGATCGGGCTGGTCGAGCTGGCCGACGACGAGCTGTTCGTCGCGCTGCCCCGCGACCACCGGCTGGCGGCGGAGGAGATCGTCGACCTGCGCGAGCTGCGGGAGGAGACCTGGATCGAGGCGCCCCCGCCCGGCCGGGCCACCGCGCTCGCCGCGGCCTGCGCCCGCGCCGGGTTCGCGCCCCGCGCCACGGTCAGGATCGGCGAGTGGACGGGCAAGTTCGGGTTCGTCGCGGCCGGGCTCGGCGTCACGCTCGTGCCCGCCATCGCCGCGTACGCCGTACCGTCCGACCTGGTGCTCCGCTCTCTCGGCGACCTCGCCCCGCGCAGGACCGTCTACGCGGCCCTGCCGCCCGCCCCGCTCGCCGCCGCCCGCGCCCTGGTGCGGTTACTGGCCAGGAAAGCGGGACAATAGGGAAGTGCATGACTCTTTTGCGCATATAACCGGATACCTAGCCACAGGTCTCCGGGACCTCACCACCGACCTCGCCGCGCTGGACGGCGAGGGATGGTGGGCCGTCGTGATCGACTACGAGGGCAAGGTGACGTGCGCCCGGTTCGGTGACGTCCGCCGGGCCCCGCTGCCCGCGCCGCGCGGCCCCTGGCGCGGGCCGCACCCGTCGTCGTGGCGCAGTTCCCTCGACCGGGCCGCGTACGAGGACGGCGTGCGGCGCGTCCGCGCCCATATCGAGCGGGGCGAGGTCTACCAGGCCAACCTGTGCCGGGTGCTGAGCGCGCCGCTCCCGGCGGGGGAGGAGCCGGACCCGCTCGCCCTGGCCGTACGGCTGGCGGAGGGCAACCCCGCCCCCCACGCCGCCACGGTGAGCCTGCCGGGGCTGAGCGTCGTGTCGGCCTCCCCGGAGCTCTTCCTGTCCAGGGACGGCGACGTGGTCGAGTCCAGGCCGATCAAGGGGACCGGGGTCACCGCGGGGGACCTGCTGGAGAAGGACTACGCGGAGAACGTGATGATCGTCGATCTCGTCCGCAACGACCTGGGCAGGGTCGCCGCGGTCGGCTCGGTGAGCGTGCCCGCCCTGTGCGAGGTGGAGGAGCACCCCGGTCTCGTCCACCTGGTCTCCACGGTCCGGGCGCGGCTCGCTCCGGAGTACGGGTGGCCGGAGCTGCTCTCCGCGACCTTCCCGCCTGGGTCGGTGACCGGGGCCCCGAAATCCTCCGCCCTGCGGATCATCGATGAGCTCGAACCCGAGCCGCGCGGGCCCTACTGTGGGACCGTGGGCTGGGTCGACGCCGACCGGCGGCGGGCGTCGCTGGCGGTGGGGATCCGCACGTTCTGGCTGTCGTCCGACGCGATCCGGTTCGGTACGGGCGCGGGCATAACCTGGGGTAGCGATCCGCGACGCGAGTGGGACGAGACCGAGCTGAAGGCATCCCGGCTCATCGCGCTGGCATCAACATCAGGTTCAGAAGGAGTCGCATGAACGTACCCATATGGCTTAACGGGGCACTTATCTCTCCGGATGAGGCCGTCGTCTCGGTGTTCGATCACGGCCTGATGGTCGGTGACGGGGTCTTCGAGACCATCAAGTGCGTGAACGGCGCCACGTTCGCGCTCACCCGCCACCTCGACCGGCTCACGCTCTCGGCGCGGCGGATGGACCTGCCCGACCCCGACGTGGAGGCGATCGCCGACGGGATCCGCGCCTGCCTGGCCGAGGCCCCGCCGTGGCGGCTCGGCCGCGTCCGCGTCACCTACACCAGCGGCCCGGGGCCGCTCGGCTCCGACCGGGGCGACCAGGGGTGCACGAGCGTGGTGATCGTCGACGAGCAGAAACCGTTCCCGGCCACCGCCGACGTCACCGTCGTGCCCTGGCCGCGCAACGAGCGCGGCGCGCTCGCCGGGGTGAAGAGCACCTCCTACGGCGACAACGCCAAGGCGCTGTTCCACGCCAAGGCGAGGGGCGGCGGCGAGGCGATCTTCGAGAACCTCGCGGGTAACCTGTGCGAGGGCACCGGCAGCAACGTCTTCGTCGTACGCGACGGGCGGCTGCTCACCCCCACGCTCGCCTCGGGCTGCCTGGCCGGGGTCACCCGCGCGCTCGCCCTGGAGTGGTGCGGGGGCGCCGAGGAGGACGTCCCGCTCTCGGCCCTGTACGAGGCCGAGGAGGCGTTCCTGACCTCCACCACCCGCGACATCCAGCCGATCCGGGCGGTCGACCAGACCGTGCTGCCCGCCGCGCCCGGCCCGATCACCGCCAAGGCCATGCGGATCTTCGCCGAGCGCTCCCCCGCCGACCTCGATCCCTGACCGATCCCTGAGCCCCGTCCCCGGCTCCGTGAGGCGCGCCCCGCGGAGCCGGTCGTCCGGTGGCCTAGGTCGTCCGGTCGCCTAGTAGGAGACCTGGGTCTGCGCGTTCAGCTCCTTGATCTTGACCTTGGAGGCCGGATCGGTGAGCGGGTCGTCGATGCGGAGCACGTCCAGGCCCTTGGTGATGTCACTCGAGTAGATGTGGCCGTTGTAGTAGTAGGCCGACCAGGAGCCGCCGACCCCGGGGACCGGGCCCCGCTCGAAGAAGCCGATCTCCCGGGGCTGGTCAGCGTCGGTGAAGTCCCAGACGGACACCCCGCCCTGGTACCACGACTGGACCATGATGTCCTTGCCCGGCACCGGCAGCAGCGACCCGTTGTGCGCGACGCAGTTCTCGTCGGACGCCTGCCCCCTGGGGATCTTGAAGTAGCCGCGGAGCTTGAGTTTGCGGTCCTTGCCGAGGTCGTACACCGCGTTGGCGCCCTTGGTCTTCGGGGTGTTGGCGTCGCAGGTCGCGCTGACGCCGCCGCCCAGCTCGTCGCCGAAGACAATCTTGGTGGCGTCGTTGTTGAACGTCGCCGAGTGCCAGATGGCGAAGTTCTCCTTGTCGCTCACGTGCTGGAGCACCTTGGGGTTGACCCGGTCGGCGATGTCCAGCAGGATCCCGTCACCGAAGCAGGCGGCGGCGGCGAGGTCCTTCTCCGGGTAGGCCGTGAGGTCGTGGCAGCCGCCGATGCCCCCCTCGGCGGGCTTGTCGGAGAGCACCGGCGTGGAGACCACCTTGGCGGTCTTCGGTGCCTTGACGGGCACCTCGACCACGGAGATCTTGTTGTGCGGCGCCGGGCAGGTCGTCGACTCCGGCTCCGGGCCGGGGGAGGAGACGTAGAGGTAGACCTTGTCCGAGGTCTTGCCGGGAACCAGCGTGTGGGTGTGCGAGCCGCAGTCGGTGCGGACCGCCGAGACGAACCTGGGGTGGCTCTTGTCCGCGATGTCGAAGATCCGGATGCCCTCGAAGCCGTCCGACTCCGGCTCGCCGCGCTGGGCGTCGCACTCCGGGCCCTCCCGGACCGAGTCGATCGACAGGAACAGGAGGTCCCCGCTCACCGAGACGTCGTTCTGCTCGCCGGGGCAGAGCACCCGGCTGGCCACCGAGGGACTCGCCGGGTCGGAGATGTCGAAGACGGTGAAACCGTCGAAGTTGCCGACGAACGCGTAGTCGCCCTGGAAGGCCAGGTCGGTGCCCCACGACTGGGACCCGTCGAGCGGGGCGCCGGGAGGCACGTTGGCCAGGTGCGTGATGTTGTCGCTGTGGGTGCCGTCCCCCGAGATCCCGGGTGCGGGGGTCTCCTCGGTCTGCCCCGGGGCGCTCGGGCTCTCCTCGGGGACGGCCGCGGGCGCCGAGGTGGCGGCGGACGGTGACGAGGCCGAGGGGGTCGGGTCCGCCCCGCACCCGGCCACGAGAAGTAGCGCGGCCAGTCCGAATGCCACGATCGGTCGCACGATGCCCCCATTACGTCGGTCCACTTGCCCCATTATTAGAGCTATGCGGAGGATGCGTGTGCCGAGTCAGGTTACCGCGATGATCATTGTGGCGTCGGTTCTCGGCGGATGCGCGGAGACGACGTCGGAACGATCGGCCCCGCTCGTCGCCGAGTCCGGCGCGCCCGTGATCATCCCGGGTGGCCCGGGGGAGGGTGGCCGTACGGCGAGGCCGGGCGAGCAGCTGGGGGAGTCGGAGGCGCGCGTCACCGCGGCCGACGTGAGGTTCGCCGAGGGCATGATCCCGCACCACCGGCAGGCGCTGGAGATGGCGGCGCTGGTGCCGTCCCGGTCGTCCTCGCCGGTCCTGCACAGGCTCGCCGAGCGGATCACCGCAGCGCAGCGGCCGGAGATCGCGGCGATGACCTCGTGGCTGAAGGCGGCCGGACGGACCCCGGGCGAGCACGGCGGCCACGACGCCCACACCCTCCCGCTGGAGGAGATGAACCGGCTCAGGGCCGCCAGGGGGGCGGCCTTCGACACGCTTTTCCTGACCCTCATGATCACTCATCACGAGGCTGCGGTCACGATGGCCGGGCTCCAGCTGCGCGAGGGCACCGACCGGGTCATGCTGGCCACCGCCAAGGACGTCGTGGCGGGGCAGGGCATCGAGATCGCCCGGATGCGGGACCTGCTCAAGCCCGGGACGTAGCCCGGCTCGGGCCCGACCCTGTTCAGGGCGTCGAGATCGCCTGGATATGAGCCCTGCTCGGGCCCGCCTCCGTTCAGGGTGTCGAGGTCGCCCGGATGTGAGTCCCGCTCAAGCCCTGCTCAGGCCCGGTTCGGGCCGATCCCGCCGGGAACCCGTCAGGAACTCCAGAGCATGTTGCTGAGCTCGGCGTCCAGGTCCATGAAGTCGGTCTCGCGACCGGCGGGGACCAGCTCGTACGTCCGGTGCAGGAACTCCGTGAGCGGAGCGAGCGGCACCTCGAACAGGGCCTGCCCGAACGGCGACGTGAGGCTGATGTGCAGCGTGCGCTCGCCGTCGGCGCGCGCCGGCCACACCTGGACGTCCCCGTCGCCGACCCGCCGCACGATGCCGACCGTGAGCAGCTCACGGGCGAAGATCCACTCGACCGGCTCGTCGTTGCCGACGTGGAAGGCCATCCTGATCGCGTACGGATCACCGGCCGTATAGCTGAGCCCGGCGAGCAAGGGGACGGTGGTACGGTCGGGGACCACAAGCCGAAGGCCTAGCTCGGCAGAGACGGTGGCGCTGTTCATCGTCAGCCAAACCTTTTTCGTCGTCGGTCCCCTCTGCGGGGCTATCACTGCTCTTACTGCTCTGAACGGCTTCGTCCCTCGCGAGCTATCACGCGGAACAAAGAAACCTGTAGGAAAGATTCCGCCTCCGCGCCCTTCTGTAACACACATCACAGCGCGACATTTGGGCATCTACCTGGCTAAACATCACCAACAGGGCCGTATTTGCAAGGGTTTTGCGTCTCGTTTTGGTCACCGTCGACTCCCTGGCGGGGCGTCTCGGGTGATTCGGGTCGAGCGCGGGTCGTTCGGTGCTTCTACGGATCAGGACGATGCTATGACACCGTAGCCCCCCGCCGGATGCATCCTCAGACCTTTGCCTCCCGACCGTGTCGTCTTCCAAGATCATTGAGTGGCGGATACCGCTTCGCGAGCACTCTCGGATTGCTGTATGGTTTTCCACGTCGGCACCGTGAGGGGCCGCACAGGGCGGGCGATTAGCTCAGCGGGAGAGCGCTTCGTTCACACCGAAGAGGTCACTGGTTCGATCCCAGTATCGCCCACACTAGCAAGAAGCAGGTCAGAGCCCCTCGGTTGACACCGGCCGAGGGGCTTTCCCCTGCCTGCGGGGGCCCGCGCGACCGACTGAGCCACGACGCCTCCTCGGTGGTGTCCGGGACGATCCGGTCCATCGCCGCCGCGCCCTCCGGAGCCGCCCGAGGTGGGTCGTCTCGCTCGCCGTTGTCGGCAGGGCGAGAGGTGTTCTCCATCGTCCGGCGGCGGCGAGGCGAAGCCGTGACGCATCCCGGGGTGCTCGGGGGAGGGCCTCCGCCCGGTCGGGTGTGAGTGACGCGGAGTAGAACGACGTTCCGTTTGGGCTTGTCGCATGCCTGAGCGTGGGACGCGGCGTGTTGATTGCCCCGATTTTGGTGGATCATCAAGCCGAGGCGGTTCCCGGCGCGGCCCGACTGGACGCGGCCAAGCCTGCCACCTCCGGATCGGCGTGCACGGTGAACAGGGGGTTCGTGTCCGAGGGGGCGTTCGGGATCGCCGCCTGGCCGGGTGTCGCGCCGCTCACGGAGAACGCGGAGGACGACCTCGCCGAATGCGAGCGTCAATAGGCATTTAAGGGCCCCCGAAAAGGGGGCCGTGCTGCTATTAGGTCGTAAATCCTGATATGTCCATCAAGGCGGGGCCCGTTGAAGGCTGCAGGGAACCGAGGGCCTTGGGGGATATGGATGCTGGTGACCGATTTCACGACGGAGATTGTGCCGGCACCGGAGCGGTTCGCGCTGTGGGGGGAGGTCGCGGCACAGTCGCATGTGCCCAACCGGCAAAGCAGCGACAACCGCGATGACTTCCGCGCCGGGATACGCGTCATGGACCTGGGGCCGTTACAGGCGTCCGCGCTGGCCTACCCGCACCTGGAGATCGCGCCGGGTGGCCTGGCGGAGCCCGGCGGCCGGAGGAACGATGATGGCAGACCCCGCGCGGGGCGGGGGTCTCGTCGTGGCCGATGATGTGACGGCGAGCACCTCGCGTACCGGATGTGAGACCACCGCCCGGCCAGAGCCCCTCACCGGGGCGGTGTGGCCGCCGGTATCCGCTCGCTGCCGGTGAAGGAACCCCGTGATCTCCTCGGGCGCCCGGTCACCGTCGATCCGGATGTTCGCCCCGCGCGAGTACGAGGGGGTTCCGCGACCGGCGCCGAGCCCATCGAGCCCTGATCCTGGCGGCCCCGCCGCGTACCGCCCCGGACCCGATCGCGGTTCCGAAACGAGTCGCCGACCCGCGCGTCCATCCCCTGCGGGACAGGAATGGCGGGCCGGTGAGATCCGGGGAGGGGACGCCGACCGGCCCGATGCGGCAATGGGAAGCGAAAAGGCTTCGTCGGATGGGAAAACACATTGGTTGACCAGACCATGGAAACAGCCTCGTCGCAGGTGAACCGGACCGGAAAGGAAGCGCTGGAGGAGGACTACCGCTCCAGGCTCTCGGGAATCGAGACGGTGCCCGTCCGCTCGCTGCTCTCGACGGACACGCCACGGAGCACGGGGGAGAACCCGGAGCACGTACGTCTGCTCTCCGGGCTGGAGACCGTCCTGCCCCCGGTGATCGTGCACCGGACCACCATGCGGGTCGTGGACGGGATGCACCGGCTACGGGCAGCGGCGTTGCGCGGTGACGAGAGCATCCGCGTGCGGTTCTTCGACGGTGATGAGCATGATGCCTTCGTGGTGGCGGTCAGGGAGAACATCGCTCACGACCTGCCGCCGTCGGTCGCCGACCGCGCCTCGGCCGCCGACCGGATCGTGCGGTCGCACCCCTACTGGTCCGACAGGGCGATCGCGGGAGTCGTCGGATTGTCCGCCCGGACGGTAGGCGAGATCCGCCGTGCGGCGTTTCCCCAGGGCACCCGGAGCAAGGCGCGGCTGGGGCGTGACGGGCGGGTCCGTCCGCTGGACGGTTCCGCCGGGCGGATGCGCGCGGCCGAACTGATCGCGGAGGAGCCGCATGCCTCGCTCCGTCGGATCGCACAGCGGTCCGGGATCTCGCCGAGCACGGTACGGGACGTCCGTGAGCGTCCGAGGCGAGGAGAGGACCCCTTGCCGAGCTCACTGCGGTCCGCCGCCGCACCACCCGCGCCAACCACTCAGAACCAGACGAATGCCTCAAATGTTCCGCTTCCAGGCATCGCGACCGGGCCCCGCCCGGGGGCGAAGCACGGCCGCGACCGGACATCGGCGTTGGGCATCCTGATCAAAGATCCGTCCATCCGGTCCGGGGAGCGTGGCCGGCTCCTCCTCCGGATGCTCGGCGCGAGCGCCTGCCTCGCGCCGAGCCGGGAGCAACTCGTCGACGCGGTTCCCGAGCGCTGCGTCGACCTCGTCTGTCAGGTGGCCAAGGAGTTCTCCGCGGCCTGGGCGAAGTTCGCCGAGGATCTTGAACTCAGGGTGAAGTGACGCCCGCGGTACCGCGGATCCCGTCGCGGCGGGGGTTCTGTCGGTGGCCGGTGGCATCCTGGGGACGTGAGAGCCCACGCGGTAAGCCCCCTGTTCGTCGGCCGCGCCGACGAACTCGCCGTTCTGGAGGGCGCGCTCGCCAGGGCGCGCGCCGGATCGGCCTCGACCGTGTTCGTGGGAGGCGAGGCCGGGGTGGGCAAGACCCGCCTCGTCCGCGAGTTCACCGAGCGCTCCGGCGACGCCCTGGCGCTCATCGGCGGGTGCCTGGAGCTGGGCACCGAGGGTCTCCCCTTCGCCCCCTTCACCGCGGTGCTGCGCGGGCTCGCGCGCGACCTGGGCCACGACGGCGTCGCCGCGCTGCTGCCCGGCGGGGCGACGCGGGGGCTCGCCCGGCTGCTGCCGGAGTTCGGCGAGCCGGAGAGGGAGGGCGCCGAGGCGCGCGCCCGGCTCTTCGAGCAGGTCCTGGGCCTGCTGGAGCGGCTCGCCGAGACCCGGCCGACGGTCCTGGTCATCGAGGACGCCCACTGGGCCGACCGCTCCACCCGCGACCTGCTGTCGTTCCTCGTCCGCTACCAGCGCTCCGACGCGCACCTGCTCACCCTGGTCACCTACCGGGCCGACGAGCTCCACCGCACCCATCCCCTGCGCCCGCTGCTGACCGAGCTGAGCCGGATCGACTGGGTCACCCGGCTCGACCTGCGCAGGCTGAGCCGCCGGGAGGTGGACCAGCAGGCCGCGAGCATCCTCGGCGGCGGGCCGGTCGCCGACCTCGACCTGGTCTACGCGCGCAGCGAGGGAAACCCGCTGTTCGTCGAGGCGCTGCTCAACGGCGGCGAGGGCGAGACGCTGCCCGACTCGCTGCGCGACCTGCTGCTGGCCAGCGTCGAGCGGCTGCCGGAGGAGACCCAGGAGCTGATGCGGCTGGCCGCCGCCGGCGGGGCGAGGATCGAGCACACGATGCTCTCGGCCGTCGCCGGGGCCGACGACGGCGAGCTCTCCCGGCTGCTGCGCCCGGCGGTCGCGGGCAACGTGCTCGTGGTCGACGGCGAGACGTACGCCTTCAGGCACGCCCTGATCCGCGAGGCCGTCCACGACGACCTGCTGCCCGGCGAGCGCACCCGCCTGCACACCCGTTTCGCCGAGGCCCTGGAGGTCAATCCCGGCATCCTGCCCGCCCCCCGGGCTGCCATCGAGCTCGCCCACCACTGGCACGCCGCGCACAACTCCCTCTGGGCGCTGATCAGCGCGTGGCACGCGGCCGCCGCCGCCAGGAAGGCGGCGGCCTACGACGAGCAGCTGCGGATGCTGACCAGGGTGCTCGAGCTGTGGGAGGCGGTGCCCGACGCCGCCGAGCGGATCGCGGCCGACCACGTCGACGTGCTCCGGCAGGCCGTCACCGTGGCGCACCTGGCGGGGGAGTTCGAGCGGGGCATCTCCCTCGCCAGGGCGGCCCTGCGGGAGATCGACACCGCCACCGACCCGATCCGCGCGGCCCGGCTGCTGCGGCAGCGCGGGCTCGTCAGGTACGACCTCGGCAGGGCCGGGTTCGTCGAGGATCTCCGCGCCGCCGCCGAGCTCGTCCCGGCCGAGCCGCCGACCTCCCTGCGCGCCCATGTCCTGGAGAACCTGGCGCGTGTGCTCAGCACCTCCCGCGACCGGGCGGAGAAGGAGGCGACGGCCAAGGAGGCGATGCGCATCGCCCAGGAGGTGGGCGACGCCGACGCCGAGGCCCACGCGCTCGTCACGCTCACCTGGGCGAGCTGCCGCTACTCCCGGACGGAGGAGCGGATCGTCGCGTTCGCGCGGGCGCGGGAGATCGCGAGCCGGGCCAGCACCTACCACGCGCTGATGCGGGCCGTCATCTTCGAGTCCGACGCCCTGGAGGGGGCCGGGCGGCACGAGCAGGCCGCGGAGGTCGCCCGCCGGGGCGTCGCCGACGCCGAGGTCTACGGCCTGGCCCGCACGTCCGGGGCCTTCCTGGCGATCAACCTCGCCGAGCCCCTGGTCTCGCTGGGCCGCTGGGACGAGGCGTCGGGGGTGGTCGAGCACGCCCTGGAGGTCGCCCCGCCGCCGCCCTACCGCGCGAGCCTGCAGGGGCTGGTCACCGACATCGCGCTGGCACGCGGCGACCTCGACCGGGCCGGCTCGCTCTTCCACGCCTCGCGGGCCGTGCTCGCCTCGGGTACGTACAGGGACCAGACGGTCCTGCCCCAGCTGCGCAGGGAGATCGAGCTGCTGGTGGCGCGCGGCCGGGACGACGAGGCGGCCGCGCTCGTCGAGCGGACCCTGGACGAGCACGACCTGGAGGCCACCCCCCGCTACGTGTGGCCGCTCCTCCGCGCCTGCCTGCCGGTGGTCGTGTCCCCGTCCTCGCCGCCCTCGCCGTCCCTGTCCCTGCCCCGGCTGCGCGCCGTGGCGGAGAGGCTCGGCGTGGAAGGGGAGCTCCAGGAGGCGCACCGCCTCACCTTCACCGCGGAGGCCGCCCAGGCGGAGGGGGTGTTCGACCGGGGGGCGTGGGAGGCGGCGGCCGCCGCCTGGGCCGCGCTGCGCCAGCCCTACGCCGAGGCCCGCGCCCTGCTCGGCGTGGCACGGGCCGCCGTCGCGGCGGGGGAGCGCGACGAGGCGGCTTCGATCCTGCCCCGGGCGGCGGAGCTCGCCGCGCGCCTCGGGGCCGCGCCGCTCGCCGCCGAGATCGGCTCCCTCGCCAGGAGGGCGAGGATCGCGCTCCCCGGGGAGTGCCTCTCCGCCGAGCCGGTCCCCGAAGGCGCGGGGTTCGGGCTCACCGCGCGCGAGCACGAGGTGCTGGGCCTGGTGGCGACCGGCCGCAGCAACCGCGAGATAGCGGGTGAGCTGTTCATCTCGGCGAAGACCGTCAGCGTGCACGTCTCCAACATCCTCGCCAAGCTGGGCGTCACCTCGCGCGGGGAGGCCGCGGCCACGGCATACCGGCTGCGCCTGTTCGAACGGTGAAATGTCGCCATGTTTCAGATTTCTAGCTGTTGAGTAACGTATTTCAGGCTGAATAGTTCGGAGCGACTTTTCCGCGCCGGGTCCTCCCGGCCTCGGCCGCGGACGGCGGGTCCGCGGGGGCTTCGGCGTGGCCTCCTCCCGGGCCGGTGTCCTCCGGCGTCCGTCAGGGCCGTGACGTACGGGCTCGCGGGATCCGTCTCCCCGGCCTCGCCGCGCGAGCCGTTCCGCGCGGCCGTGTTTCCGGGATGTTTCCCCGATCTTGTTCCGGCGTCGGCGTCCCCTCCGTCCCGGCGGGCGGGCGGCCCTCCGGAGGGGTGCCGCACCCCCCTCGCGTACCGGCCGGGGAGGGGCCTGAAAGCCCCTCTAGCAGGCAGATCAGCCAGATCGCACATAAGGCTAAGGGGGAAAGTAAGCCACCTTTCTCGACCCGTTGACGCGGCCGTAGCACGTATGTAACATTTGGTCAGCGCCATGCAAAAATATTGCAAAGTCCTGTTAAATTCTCTCTGTTCTCCGCAACTTACGGCAGTGATGTGCTGCGCCCGCGCATCCCTCCCACCCCTCCGGAGAGGCCCCAGGTGATGTCGTTTTCGGCATTGCGCGGTCGGTCGCCGCCCTGGCGGCCCCGGTTGCGACACTCATCGCCCCCGCGCCGACGCTGACGGCAGGGCCATCGCGGCCCCGTCCGGCAGAGCGTCCCGCGCCGCCGCAGCCGGTCAGGGGCCCGTGGTTCCGGACATCTCCCGTCCGGGACCCACCACCAGATCCGACGTTCACCCATCGCTCGTCCCGCCGGTCATCTCCACAAGAAGAGCACCGGCGTACACGGCGACCAGCACCCCCCAGCGACGAACGAGGCACGGCTCGCGGATCGGCCCGCACAGATCACACGGCCGGCCCGCCCGCCGGATTCCGAGGACCCGGAAAAGAGGACCGGAGATCCGCACCTCGTGGGCGAGGCACCCCCGGGTGCCGAGCGCGTCGCCCGGCGGAGGCCACGGCCTCCCTCCCGACCCTGTCGTTCCAGACGAGAGATAGAGGAACGCAATGAGAAAGCAGTACCTGGCGTTACGGCTGATGGCGGCGATGGCCGCGACCAGCCTGCTCGCCCTGGCCGGGGCGGTCGTCGCACCGGCCTCGGCGATGGCCGGCCCCAACCTGGCGGCCGGGAAGCCGGCCTCGGCCAGCAGCGGCGGCGCCCCCTACGCCGCGGGCAACACCACCGACGGCAACGCCACCACCTACTGGGAGAGCAACAACAACAGCTTCCCGCAGTGGGTCCAGGTGGACCTCGGAGCCGCGACCAGCGTCAACCAGGTCATCCTGAAGCTGCCGCCCGCGGCGGCCTGGAACACCAGGACGCAGACCCTGTCGGTGCTCGCGGGCACGAGCGCCACGCCCACCACCACCATCGTGGGCTCCGCCGGCTACACCTTCAACCCGGCGACCGGCAACACGGTGACGATCAACTTCGCCGCGACCACCGCCCGCTACCTGCGGCTGAACATCACCGCCAACACGGGCTGGCCGGCCGGCCAGATCTCCGAGTTCGAGGTGTACGGCCCCGTCAGCGGCGGCGGTGACACCACGCCGCCGACCACGCCGTCGAACCTGGCCTACACCGAGCCGGGCTCGGGCCAGATCAGGCTGACCTGGAACGCCTCGACCGACACCGTGGGCGTGACCGGTTACGACGTCTACGCCAACAACGTCCTGCGCGGCAGCGTGGCGGGCAACGTCCTGACCTACACCGACACCCAGCCGGCCACCGCGACGGTGTCCTACTACGTCAAGGCCAAGGACGCCGCGGGCAACCAGTCGGGCAACAGCAACACCGTCACCCGCAACGGCAGCACCCCGCCCGGGTCGAACCTGGCGATCGGCAAGGCGATCACCGCCTCCTCCTCGGTCTTCACCTTCGTGGCCGCCAACGCCAACGACAACAACACGGCGACCTACTGGGAGGGCAACGGCGGCAGCTACCCCAACACGCTGACCGTCGCCCTCGGGGCGAACGCCACCCTCAGCTCGGTCGTGGTGAAGCTGAACCCCGACAGCGCCTGGGGAACGCGCACCCAGAACATCCAGGTCCTCGGGCGCGGGCAGAGCTCGACCACCTTCACCAGCCTGGCGGCGGCGGCCAACTACACCTTCAACCCGGCGACCGGCAACTCGGTGACGATCCCGGTCAGCGGCGCCTACGCCGACGTCCAGCTCAGGATCACCTCGAACACCGGCGCCCCCGCCGGTCAGGTCGCCGAGTTCCAGATCATCGGCACCCCGGCGCCGAACCCGGACCTGACGATCACCGCTCTGACCGCGTCCCCCGCCTCGCCCATCGAGACCGACTCCGTCACGCTCTCGGCCACGGTGCGCAACGCCGGCTCGGCGGCCTCCGGCGCGACGAACGTCAACTTCTACCTGGGCACCACCAAGGTCGGCACCGCCTCGGTCGGCGCGCTGGCCGCCGGGGCGTCCGCCACGGTGACCGCCAACGCCGGTCCCCGTGACGCGGGCAGCTACCCGCTGAGCGCCAAGGTCGACGAGGACAACGCCGTCATCGAGCAGAACGAGTCGAACAACACCTTCGCGGCCTCCGCCCCGCTCGTGATCAGGCCGGTCGACACCTCCGACCTGGTCGCCACGACCAGCTGGACCCCCAGCAACCCGTCCAACGGCGCCGTCGTCACCTTCTCCGTGGCGATCAAGAACCAGGGCACCGTCGCCTCCGCGGGCGGCGCCCACGGCATCACGCTGACCGTCCTCAACGAGGCGGGCACCGTCGTCCGTACCCTGACCGGCTCCCACACCGGTGTGATCGCGCCGGGCGCCACCACCAGCCCGGTGAACCTGGGCACCTGGACGGCGGCCAACGGCAAGTTCACCGTCAGGACGGTCCTCGCCGACGACGCCAACGAGCTGCCGGTCAAGCGGGCCAACAACACCTCCACCCAGCCGTTCTTCGTCGGCCGCGGCGCCAACATGCCGTACGACTTCTACGAGGCCGAGGACGCCGTCGTCGGCGGCGGGGCGACCGTGGTCGGCCCGAACCGCGAGATCGGCGACCCGGCGGGTGAGGCGTCCGGCCGCAGGGCCGTGACGCTGAACAGCACGGGCAGCTACGTCGAGTTCACCACCAAGGCCAGCACCAACACCCTGGTCACCCGCTTCTCCATCCCCGACGCCCCGGGCGGCGGCGGCATCAACTCGACGCTGAACGTCTACGTCAACGGCACCTTCCTCAAGCCCATCAACCTGACGTCCAAGTACGCCTGGCTGTACGGCCCCGAGGCCGGTCCCAACAACTCGCCGAGCTCCGGCGGCCCGCGTCACATCTACGACGAGGCCAACGTCATGCTCGGGACCACCGTCCCGGCCGGCAGCAAGATCAGGCTGCAGAAGGACCCCGCCAACACCACGACGTACGCGATCGACTTCATCAACACCGAGCAGGTCTCGCCGATCGCGAACCCCGACCCCGCCAGGTACACGACCCCCACCGGCTTCACCCACCAGGACGTGCAGAACGCCCTGGACCGGGTCCGGATGGACAACACCGGCAACCTGATCGGCGTCTACCTGCCGGCGGGCACCTACCAGACCTCCAGCAAGTTCCAGGTCTACGGCAAGGCCGTCAAGGTGGTCGGCGCGGGCCCCTGGTACACCCAGTTCCGCGCGCCCGACACGCAGGACAACACCGACGTCGGCTTCCGCGCCGAGGGCACCGCGAGGGGCTCGTCCTTCGCGAACTTCGCCTACTTCGGCAACTACACCTCGCGCATCGACGGTCCGGGCAAGGTGTTCGACTTCTCGAACGTCAGCGACATCGTGATCGACAACATCTGGAACGAGCACATGGTCTGCCTCTACTGGGGCGCCAACACCGACCGTGTGACGATCAAGAACTCCCGTATCCGCAACATGTTCGCCGACGGCATCAACATGACCAACGGCAGCACGGACAACCTCGTCAGCAACAACGAGGCCCGCGCCACCGGTGACGACAGCTTCGCGCTGTTCTCGGCCATCGACGCCGGCGGCGCCGACATGCGCGGCAACGTCTACGAGAACCTGACGTCCATCCTGACCTGGCGGGCCGCGGGCGTCGCGGTCTACGGCGGGTACGACAACGTCTTCAGGAACATCTACATCGCCGACACGCTGGTCTACTCCGGCATCACGATCAGCTCGCTGGACTTCGGCTACCCGATGAACGGCTTCGGCGCCAGCCCGCCCACCAGGTTCGAGAACATCTCGATCGTCCGCGCCGGCGGACACTTCTGGGGACAGCAGGTCTTCCCGGCGATCTGGATCTTCTCCGCCTCCAAGGTCTTCCAGGGTATCCGCGTCAACAACGTGGACATCGTGGACCCGACCTACGGCGGCATCATGTTCCAGACCAACTACGTCGGCGGCCAGCCGCAGAACCCGGTGACCGACACGATCTTCACGAACGTCTCGATCACCGGTGCCAGGAAGAGCGGCGACGCCTTCGACGCCAAGTCCGGCTGGGCGATCTGGGCCAACGAGATGCCCGAGCCCGGTCAGGGCCCGGCGGTCGGCTCGGCCACGTTCAACAACCTCCAGTTGAGCAACAACTTCCAGAACATCAGGAACACGACGTCGACCTTCACGATCAACGTCAACCCGTGATCCGGTAGGAAGACCGCGGGAAAGCAGTGCCGGTGCCGCCGGGAGGTCCGACCCTCCCGGCGGCACCTTTCCCTGTCCCACCCCTGTCGTGTCCCGTACGGCCCCGGCGCTTCCGGCCCGTCCGCCGCCGACCGGCGGGAAGATCCTCGTACAATGTCCCGATGGCTTCCCCCGAGAACGGCCCCGAGGTGAGCGACGCGTCGCGGGTCCTGCAGCGCGTCTTCGGCTACGACTCGTTCCGGGCGGGCCAGCAGGAGATCATCGAGCATGTCGTCTCCGGCGGCGACGCCCTCGTGCTCATGCCGACCGGTGGCGGCAAGTCGCTGTGCTACCAGATCCCCGCCCTGGTGCGGAAGGGCACCGGGGTGGTGATCTCGCCGCTCATCGCGCTCATGCAGGACCAGGTCGACGCCCTGACCGCGCTCGGCGTACGGGCCGGGTTCCTCAACTCCACCCAGGACTTCGAGGAGCGCCGCGCCGTCGAGTCGGCGTTCCTCTCCGGCGAGCTGGACCTGCTCTACCTGGCGCCGGAGCGGCTGCGGGTCGACGCGACGCTGCGGCTGCTCGACAGCGGGGTGATCTCGCTGTTCGCGATCGACGAGGCGCACTGCGTGGCCCAGTGGGGGCACGACTTCCGGCCCGACTACCTCGCCCTGTCCGCGCTGCACGAGCGCTGGCCCGACGTGCCGCGCATCGCGCTGACCGCGACGGCCACCAAGGCCACCCACGCCGAGATCGCCTCCCGCCTGAGCCTGGAGGAGGCCCGCCACTTCGTGGCGAGCTTCGACCGCCCCAACATCCAGTACCGCATCGCTCCCAAGGACGAGCCCAAGCGGCAGCTGCTGGAGCTGCTGCGCACCGAGCACGCCGGGGACGCGGGCATCGTCTACTGCCTGTCGCGCAACTCGGTCGAGAAGATCGCCGAGTTTCTGGTGCGGAACGACATCGAGGCGCTGCCCTACCACGCGGGGCTCGACGCCCGCGTCCGCGCCGCCAACCAGGCGCGCTTCCTGCGCGAGGACGGCCTCGTCATGGTCGCCACCATCGCGTTCGGCATGGGCATCGACAAGCCCGACGTGCGCTTCGTCGCCCACCTCGACCTGCCCAAGTCCGTCGAGGGCTACTACCAGGAGACCGGCAGGGCCGGGCGCGACGGCCTGCCCTCCACCGCGTGGCTCGCCTACGGCCTCCAGGACGTCGTGCAGCAACGCAAGATGATCGACACCTCCGAGGGTGACGACGCCCACCGCCGCCGCCTGGCCGCCCATCTGGACGCCATGCTGGCCCTGTGCGAGGCGGTCGAGTGCCGCCGCACGCGGCTGCTCGCCTACTTCGGCCAGGAGGGCACCGCCTGCGGCAACTGCGACACCTGCCTGTCGCCGCCGGAGTCGTGGGACGGCACGGTCGCCGCGCAGAAGGTCCTGTCGACCGTGTTCCGGCTGATGCGCGAGCGCCGCCAGAAGTTCGGCGCCGGCCAGATCATCGACATCCTCCTCGGGAGGAAGACGGCCAAGGTCATCCAGCACGACCACGACGGCCTGACGGTGTTCGGCATCGGCACGGAGCTGGGCGAGGCAGAGTGGCGCGGCGTGGTGCGCCAGCTGCTGGCGCAGGGGCTGCTCGCCGTCGAGGGCGACTATGGCACGCTGGTGCTCACCGAGGCGAGCGCGGAGGTGCTGGGCCGCAGACGCCAGGTCCCGCTGCGGCGCGAGCCGGAGAAGGCGCCGAAGGCCGCGAAGGCTCCCAAGTCGTCCACCTCGCGCCGGGCCGAGCCCGTCGAGATGCCGGAGGAGGCGGCCCCGGTGTTCGAGCTACTCCGCGCCTGGCGCGGGGCCACCGCGAAGGAGCAGGGCGTGCCCGCGTACGTGATCTTCCACGACGCGACCCTGCGCGAGATCGCCACCAGGGTCCCCTCGTCCCTGGCCGAGCTGGGCACGGTCAGCGGGGTCGGGGAGAACAAGCTGGCCAAGTACGGCCAGCAGGTCCTCGACACCCTCGCGGGATCCGGCCGGGAAGCCGGGGGCGGCGATTCCGGGGGCGGGGAGGAAGTCCCTCTGGAGTTCCCCTGAGGTAGGATCAGGCGAATTCGGGCCTGATGGCTCGCGCAGTGACGCAGGTAGGAGCCTGGAGGCTGTCGTCCGCCTCCGGGCTTCTCGCGTTGACGGATCCCCCCGTGGCTGCGAACTCCCGAAAGAGGACGATCGTTGGCTGACAGAAGGAACGATCCGGTGGTGGTCGTCGGGCTCGGCCGCTTCGGCAGTTCCCTGGCCGTCGAGCTGTTCCGCAGGGGCACCGAGGTGCTGGCCATCGACAACCGCCCCAAGGTGGTGCAGAGCCTGGCGGGCAAGCTCACCCACGTCGTCGTCGCCGACTCCACCGACATCGAGGCGCTGCGGCAGATGGGGGTGCCCGACTTCTACCGGGCGGTGGTCGCCATCGGCACCGACCTGGAGTCCAGCATCCTCACCACGTCCCTGCTCGTCGAGCTGGAGATCGAGGACGTCTGGGCCAAGGCGATCAGCCGCGAGCACGGCCGCATCCTGGAGCGGGTCGGCGCCCACCACGTGATCCTCCCCGAGCACGAGATGGGGGAGCGGCTGGCCCACCTGCTCAACGGGCGGATGCTCGACTACATGGAGGTGGACGGCGACTACGCGGTGGTCAAGACCCGCCCGCCCCGCGAGTACGTCGGCGTGCCCCTGGGCGAGTCCAACCTGCGGCGCAAGTACGGCGTGACCGTGGTGTGCGTGAAGGGCCAGTACGACGAGTTCACCTACGCCGACGCCGGGACCGTGCTGGGGTACGGGGACGTGATCGTCATCGCGGGCAAGATCGACCAGGTGGAGCGGTTCACCGAGCTCCCGTGAGTCCTCCCGGGTTTTCCGGCCCCCTCTTCCCATGATCGATCTAGACTGGACCGAACTCACTAGAATGGAGTTCGGTAGCGATGCGATTCGGACTGTTCGTCAATGGATCCCAGGGCCCGGACATGCTCGGCAGACTGCGGGAGCGCATCGCCCGCGGCGCCGACGACGGCTTCTCCTCCGTCTGGGTGTCCCAGACGTTCGGCTTCGACGCGCTGACCGCGCTCGCCGTGCTCGGAAGCGGGCTGCCCGGGATCGAGCTCGGCACCGCCGTCGTCCCGACCTACCCGCGCCACCCGGTGGCCCTCGCCCAGCAGGCGCTCACCGTCAACGCCGCCCTCGACGGGCGGCTCACGCTCGGCATCGGGCTCTCCCACCAGATCGTGATCGAGGGCATGTACGGCATGAGCTTCGAGCGGCCCGCCCGCCACATGCGCGAGTACCTGTCGATCCTGATGCCGCTCGTGCGCGGGGAGAACGCGGACTTCCAGGGGGAGACCCTCACCGCGCGGATCGGGCTGAACGCGCCGGGGCCGAAGGACATGCCCGTGCTCGTCGCCGCCCTGGCCCCGAGGATGCTCAGGCTGGCCGGGGAGATGGCCGACGGCACCGTGCTGTGGATGACCGGTCCCAAGACGGTGGCCGAGCACGTGGCACCCGCCGTCACCGAGGCCGCGCGGGCCGCCGGGCGCCCCGCGCCGAGGATCGTGTGCGCGCTCCCCGTCTGCGTCACCGACGACGCCGAGGCGGCCAGGGCGCTGGCCGCCGAACGGTTCGAGACCTACGGCCAGCTGCCGTCGTACCGGACGGTGCTCGACAGGGAGGGCGCCGAGGGCCCGGCGGACGTGGCGATCGTCGGCGACGAGGACGAGGTGGCGGCGCGGATCGAGGCGCTCGCCCAGGCCGGGGTCACCGACTTCGTCGCCGCCGAGTACGCCCCGGGCCCCCGGACGCGGGAGTTCCTGAAGGGTCTTCTCTGAGGGGGTTCTCCCGCACGAGGGGCGCCAGGGCCCCCGTCTCAGACGCCGAAGGCGCTCAGGGCCGCCCAGGCCGTTCCCGCTCCGGTGACGGTCCCGGCGGCGACCTGGGCGGGCGTGTGGTGGGTGAGCCTGACCCGCGCCCAGCACACCGTCGCCACGACCAGCGCGCCCGCGGCCAGCGTGGGGGCGGCGGGCAGCACGTGGGCCAGCACCACCACGGTCCCCGCCGACACGGCCGCGTGGAAGGAGATCTTCCACCGGAGGGTGATCGGGACCGTCACCGCGAGCGCGGCCAGCATCGCGGTCACCGTGGCCACCAGGAGCCGGGGCGCGCCCAGGAGGATCAGCAGCGTCAGCGCGACGACCACCGCCACGACCGCCACCAGCAGCGGAACCGTCCGGCTCGCCCGGTCGACCAGGTGGTGGGAGTCGAGGCGCCCGGAACGGACCCCGGCCAGGATCACCACGGCGGGGATCCCGCCGCACAGGGCCGAGGCCACCAGGCCCCAGGCCGCGCCCGGCCAGCCGTCGGCCATCAGCCCGACGATCGGAGGCAGCCCGATGACCAGCACCTGCGGCGCGAACAGCCCGGTCACCCACCGGGCCGCCGCCCCCGCCGTGCCCTCACCGTCGCCCGCCATCCCCTGCCCGGTCATCTGACTCCTTTTCCAGCGCGGAGACCCCGCTCCCGAGTTCCGGTGAGGCCGCGTCGACATGAGGGCCGTGAGGCCGGTGAGGCTCGTGGGGTCCGTGAGGCCACCCTGTCAGCTGCGGGGCCCGCGGACGAACATCCACGGGCCCCGCGGCCTCCGGGTCGCGCGGGGCACCCAGAACAGCGCCTCCGGACAGCGACCCCGGCGACCCCGGCGGCCCCGGACAGCGTCCCGGGCGCCCGCGCCCACAGGGGCCGGGAACTTACGAGAACCCAGGGTGCCCCGGGGACGCTCCCGGCGGGTGAAACGATGATCAGTCGTTGGCGTGCAGGACGCTGTTCAGCTCCACGCTCGTCCCCCCGCGGGGCACGGCCTCGACCGCGCCCGAGGTGGAGTTGCGGCGGAACAGCAGGCCGGAGGCGCCGGAGAGCTCAGCCGCCTTGACCACCCGCCCCTCGGGCAGGGCCACCTTGGTCCCGGCGGTGACGTAGAGGCCCGCCTCCACGACGCAGTCGTCGCCCAACGAGATGCCGACGCCGCTGTTGGCGCCCAGCAGGCAGCGCCGCCCGATGGAGATGACCTGCTTGCCGCCGCCGGACAGGGTGCCCATGATCGAGGCGCCGCCGCCGACGTCCGAGCCGTCGCCCACGACGACGCCCGCCGAGACGCGGCCCTCGACCATGGAGGTGCCGAGTGTCCCGGCGTTGAAGTTGACGAAGCCCTCGTGCATCACGGTCGTGCCGCTCGCCAGGTGCGCGCCGAGGCGGACCCGGTCGGCGTCGGCGATCCGGACGCCGGTGGGCAGCACGTAGTCGACCATCCGGGGGAACTTGTCCACGCCGTGGACGGTCACCTGCCCCCGGGCGCGCAGGCGGAGCCGCACCCGCTCGAAGCCCTCGACGGCGCACGGGCCGTGGCTGGTCCACACCACGTTGCTGAGCAGGCCGAACAGCCCGTCCAGGTTCTGGCCGTGCGGCTGGACGAGACGCGCCGACAGCAGGTGCAGGCGCAGGTAGGCGTCGTGGGTGTCGGCCGGGGCCTCCGACAGCTTGGTGATGCCGGTGCGTACCGCGACCACCTCCACGCCTCGGTCCTCGTCGGGGCCGAGGAGCGCGGCGACCTCGGGACCGAGTTCCTCGACCGCCTCCTGCCCGGTCAGCCGCCTGGTGCCCGGCGAGGAGGGCTCGCCCAGCTGCGGGGACGGGAACCACGTGTCGAGCACGGTCCCGCCGGAGGTTATGGTCGCGATGCCGGCCGCGTGCGCGCCGGAGATCTGGGCTGCTGCGTTCACGCCGACCAAGCCTAGCCAAAGTGGCCGCAATGGCAGTACGCCGAGGGAGCGTCGGGCGTGTGCCCGGGGA
The DNA here is from genome assembly GCF_039537505.1 of Streptosporangium oxazolinicum. NCBI lineage: Bacteria > Bacillati > Actinomycetota > Actinomycetes > Streptosporangiales > Streptosporangiaceae > Streptosporangium > Streptosporangium oxazolinicum. The sequence continues at coordinate 70,464 of NZ_BAABAQ010000002.1, read as the reverse complement.
GCCGGGTGGTTAGCGTGGCCGCCATGTTGCAGGGGATCGACGTGTCGAACTGGCAGGGCGCCGTCAACTGGGGCGCGTACGCGAGGGGCGGGGTCTCCTTCGCCTTCGCCAAGGCCAGCGAGGGGAGCACCTTCACCGACAAGTGGTTCGGCGCCAACTGGAACGGCATGCGCGAGAGCTGGATCGTCTGCGGCGCCTACCACTTCGCCCGCCCGGCCGGAGACCCCGAGGCGCAGGCGGTGCACTTCCTGCGGATCGTGCAGCGGGCCGGCGGGCTGCGCAGGGGGGACCTGCTCGCGCTCGACCTGGAGACCAACGACCACCTCCCGGCCCCCAGGGTGGCGCGGTTCGCCCGCAGCTGGTGCCAGGCGATCGTCGCGCTGTCCGGGGTCAAGCCGGTGGTCTACACGTTCCTGTCGTTCGCGCGGAACGGCAACTGCGCCGGGCTGGAGCCCTACCCGCTGTGGATCGCCGCGCCCGACCACCCCCGGGGCAGGCCGGAGGTGCCGAGGCCGTGGAACAAATGGACGATCCACCAGCACTCCAACAAACCCGTCGATCGCAACGTCTTCCGCGGCACCCGGGCCGAGCTGACCTCCCTGGGCTACCGCCGAAGCCGCGACGCCTGAGAAATCGCGTTCCCGGCACCGGTAGCATCGATTCCCAGACCATTCGTCGACGTCTCCCAGGGAGCAACAGTGTCCGCCGTGCCAGAACTTCGTATCACCCTCGCCGGAGCCGCGCGTGTGGTGGCGGGAGGCACGACGTACGGGGAGGCGCTGGAGGCGGACGGCCGCTCGGTGGTCGCCGCCCGCGCCAACGGCGAGCTGAAGGACCTCGCGGCCCCGGTGGCCGAGGGCGACGTGGTGGAGCCGGTCACCGCGGACAGCCCCGACGGGCGCGCCATCGTCCGCCACTCCACCGCGCACGTCATGGCCCAGGCCGTCCAGGAGATCTTCCCCGAGGCCAGGCTGGGCATCGGCCCGCCGGTCGAGAACGGCTTCTACTACGACTTCGACGTCAAGGACCCGTTCACCCCCGAGGACCTCAAGCGCGTCGAGAAGCGCATGCGCGAGATCGTCAAGCAGGGGCAGATCTTCTCCCGCAGGCCCGTCTCCGACGAGCAGGCCGCCGAGGAGCTCGCCTCGGAGCCGTACAAGCTGGAGCTGATCGGCCTCAAGGGCGGCGCGGGCGACGAGGAGAGCGTCGAGGTCGGCGGCGCGGAGCTGACCATCTACGACAACCTCGACGCCAAGACCGGCGAGCTGCGCTGGAAGGACCTGTGCCGCGGCCCCCACGTGCCGACCACCCGGTCCATCCCGGCGTTCAAGCTGATGCGCTCCGGTGGCGCCTACTGGCGCGGCAGCGAGAAGAACCCGCAGCTCCAGCGGATCTACGGCACCGCCTGGGAGTCGCGCGAGAAGCAGGACGAGTACCTCCACATGCTGGAGGAGGCCGAGAAGCGCGACCACCGCAAGCTGGGCGTCGAGCTCGACCTGTTCTCCTTCCCCGACGAGCTCGGCTCGGGCCTGCCGGTCTTCCATCCCAAGGGCGGCGTGATCCGCCGCGTCATGGAGGACTACTCGCGCAAGCGGCACGAGGAGGCGGGATACTCCTTCGTCAACACCCCGCACATCACCAAGAGCAAGCTCTACGAGATCTCCGGCCACCTCGACTGGTACAAGGACGGGATGTTCCCGCCCATGGAGCTGGAGGGCGCCGAGTACTACCTCAAGCCGATGAACTGCCCGATGCACAACCTGATCTTCAAGTCCCGCGGGCGGTCCTACCGGGAGCTGCCGCTGCGGCTGTTCGAGTTCGGGGCGGTCTACCGCTACGAGAAGTCGGGCGTGATCCACGGCCTGACCCGGGTGCGCGGCATGACGCAGGACGACGCGCACATCTACTGCACCCGCGAGCAGATGCGCGACGAGCTCACGTCGCTGCTGCGCTTCGTGCTCGACCTGCTCCGCGACTACGGGCTCGACGACTTCTACCTGGAGCTGTCGACCAAGGACCCGGAGAAGTTCGTCGGCTCCGACGAGGTGTGGGAGGAGGCGACCGAGACGCTGCGCGAGGTCGCCGAGTCCGAGAAGCTGGAGCTCGTCCTCGACCCCGGCGGCGCCGCCTTCTACGGTCCCAAGATCTCCGTGCAGGCGCGCGACGCCATCGGCCGCACCTGGCAGATGTCGACCATCCAGCTCGACTTCAACCTGCCCGAGCGCTTCGAGCTCGAGTACCAGGCCGCCGACGGCACCCGCCAGCGCCCCGTCAAGATCCACCGGGCGCTGTTCGGGTCGATCGAGCGCTTCTTCGGCGTCCTGGTCGAGCACTACGCGGGCGCCTTCCCCCCCTGGCTCGCGCCGGTCCAGGTGGTCGGCATCCCGATCGCCGAGGCCCACGCGCCCTACCTTCAGGACCTGGCCAAGAAGGCCCGCGAACGGGGTATCAGGATCGAGGTCGACGCCTCCGACGATCGCATGCAGAAGAAGATCCGCAACGCGCAGAAGTCCAAGGTGCCCTTCATGCTCCTGGCGGGCGACGACGACATCGCCAACGGCGCGGTCTCCTTCCGCTTCCGCAACGGCGAGCAGAAGAACGGGGTGCCGGTCGACGAGGCGATCGCCGAGATCGTCGACGCGATCGAGCGCCGCGTCCAGGTCTGACCCCTTCCCGTGGGCGGCCCGAGGCCGCCCACGGGTGTGCGGGGCTTTCACGGCCCCCGCACCGTCCTTCCGGGCCGTCACCGCGTCCACGACCGCGACGTCGTCGGCGTACGGGGGTTTTCGCGGCCTCCCGCACCGTTTTTCCGGGCCTTCGCCGAGGCCCTCGGTGTCCTACGCGTCGTCTCCCGGCTTCGCGGGAGTCTCGGAGCCGGTCTCGCCCGGCATGCGGACGTCCGCCACGTCGACGTTGACCTCCACGACCCGCATGCCCAGCATCCGGCTGATGGTCCGGGCCACGTTGGTCTTGACCTCGTTGGCCACGTCCATCACCACGTGCCCGTACTCCGCCACGATCGTCACGTCCACGGCCGCCGTACGGTCCTGCACGTGGGCGTTGACGCCCCGGGGGCCGCGCCTGGCGACGCCCGCGCGCTCGCGCATCGGCTCCACCGTGTGGGCGGCGTCGGCTCCCAGCTCGGCGACGCCCGTGACCTCCAGCGTGGCGAGGGCCGCGACCTTCTCCACCACCTCGTCGGCCACCTTGATCCGGCCCTTCACCACGGCCGAGGCCACCGGGGAGACGGGGGACGGCGAGGGGGGCGTCACGGCCGGTGCCGTCCTGGCGGGGACGGGGGCGGGCGTGTCGTCCGGAGCCTCGGACACGGGTGACGGCTCGGGGAGCGCCTCGACCACGGCGAGGAAGGGCTCACCCGGGGAGGAGACCGGCTCGCCCGGGGACGACTCCGACGCCTCCGAGGACACTGACGACAGCGACGACACCGGGGACACCGGGGACACCGGGGACGAGGTGGGCGCCGGGGGCGCCGTGGCGTCGGACAGGGACAGGCTGAGGGAGAACGGGCGGGTGGGCCTCCCGCCCGTTTCGGCGGAAGATACGGAAGACGCGGGGGAACCGGGGGACACAGGGGACGCGGTCTCCTCGGTCGGCTCCTCGACGGAGACGTCGGTCATGGGTTGCTCCTCGGCTGTCGGTGGGCGTGCTGGGGGGATTCTGCCGGAAATCTGCCGCATTCGTCCGTCAATACCGTGTGACATACGCCGCGCGTCCCGTACCGGCGCTGAATCCCGGCCATCCCGGCCGCCCCGGGCGGGGACGCGGGGGAGGGCGGGGATTCGCGTGGCAATATGCTGGCGGCCATGAGCAACGAGCCGGAGGCGCAGCACGGAGCGGGGACACCGGACGCGTTCCAGAGACTCTGGACCCCCCACCGGATGGCTTACATCAAGGGAGCCAGCAAACCGACCGGTTCCGGCCCCGAGGACGGCTGCCCGTTCTGCGAGATCCCCCGGATGAGCGACGAGGACGGCCTGATCGTCGCCCGCGGGGAAACGGTCTTCGCGCTGCTCAACCTCTACCCGTACAACTCCGGCCACCTGATGGTCTGCCCCTACCGGCACGTGCCGGACTACACGGACCTGGACGAGACCGAGACCTTCGAGCTCGCCGACTTCACCCGGCGGGCGCTGGTGGCCCTGCGCAAGGCCAGCGGCGCGCAGGGTTTCAACGTGGGCATGAACCTGGGCGGCGTGGCGGGCGCCGGGATCGCCGCCCACCTGCACCAGCACGTGGTGCCCCGGTGGGGCGGCGACACCAACTTCATGCCCGTCGTCGGCCAGACCAGGGTGCTTCCTCAGCTGCTGCGCGACACCAGGGAGTTGCTCGCCGGGTCCTGGCCCGGGTCGTCGTAGCGCGGGGCGCCCCCGTCCAGGGCCTTGATGCCCGCCGACAGCGTCAGCGGCACGGCGAGCGCCAGCGCCATGGACAGCACCGCGGCGCCCGAGTCGTTGACCAGCATGCCGACCACCCCGCTGACCAGGGTGCCGATCAGCCCGGCGCGCAGCGCGGGGGAGTGCGCGAACGCGGCGGGCAGCACCCCCGCGGTCGCCTGCTCGGGGCGCAGCAGCGCGTAGACGAGGAACGCCACCGCGGCGATCACGACCGGCATCAGGTTGGGGCTGAGCAGCGTGCCCAGCATCGCGCCGAGCTTGCGGCCGATCACCTCCAGGGCCTCGCCGGTGAACACCTGGCCGACGAAGCGGCCCAGGTGCGTCTGCGAGCCCGGCGGGCGCAGGTAGTCGAGGTAGGCGATCGCCATCACGATGACGCCGCCCGCCACGCAGAACGCGCCCAGCTTGACGATCGAGACCCGCTTGCCCGCGATCAGCAGCGCGGTCACCGCGATGCCGGGAACGAAGGCGATCACCCCGCCGAAGTCGCTGCCCACGCCCGGCCAGCCGCCCAGGATCATCGCGAACCCGCCCAGCACCGCCACCACGGCGGCGGCCACCATGCTCGCGCGGCTCCCGCCTGCGGGCCGGTCCGCCACGACGGCCTCGGCGTCCGGGCCGTTCACCGGTGCGTCCGCCCGGTCGCCGCGCGTCAGCCGGTGCGCGATCGTGGCGGCCAGCAGCAGCACCGAGGTGGCGAAGAGCGCGAACGGGATGTTGCCCAGCCCGTAGTAGCGGGCCCCGACCACGGCGCTGTAGCCCATCACGCTGTTGAGCTGCAGGGTCGTCCCGGTCAGCAGGTCGCCCGCCAGCACCGCCGCAGTCACCCCCGCCACCACCGCCAGCGGCCCGAGCGGTGCCCGGCGCCAGGGCCCCGCCAGCGCGGCCGAGGCCAGCAGCAGCGCGCATCCGGCGATCCCGCCGACCAGCGCGAGCACCGGTGATCCCGCGTGGTGCCAGGGGGTGAGGTTCACCAGGTACGTCGACACGGGCACCGAGGCGAGCGCGACCGCGGCCACGCGGATGCCGGTCAGCCCCCGCCTGCGGCGCAGCAGCAGGAAGGCGATCAGGTAGAACGCGACCTGCAGCACCGCGACCGTGGTGAAGAAGATCCCGCCCACGTTCCTGATCGTCTCCCCGGCGACGTCGGCCCGCTCCAGCCCGGTCCGCGCCGCCTCGGTGCCACCGGTGCGCCTCTCGCTCGCCTGCCAGGGAGTCCCGATCACGCCCGGCGGCACCGCGACCCCCGTCAGGGAGAGCATCGTCGTGGTGATGTCCGGCAGGATCGTGGTGTCGTCGCGGTGGGTGGAGGCCGCCCCCAGGAAGCGGCCGGAGACGTCTCCTCCGGGCCCCCCGCGCATCATCGCCACCCGCAGGTGCGGGTTGCCGCCGTGGTCGGACAGGCCCGCCAGCAGCACGACGGCGTCCCCGGGCAGCACGGTCAGCACCGCCCCCGCCTTGGCGTCGGCCAGGCGCAGCGCCTCGGCCCGCTCTCGGGCGGTGAGCCGGTCCTCGTCCGAAGGCAGCCGGTCGCCGGTCACGTACGGCTTGATGAGGTCGTCGACGTCGACGGCCGTCACCCGGCATCTGGCCAGCGTGTCGGCGCCGACCCGCTCGGGGGTGGGGGCGTACGCGTCGACCCTGCCCGAGCGGTCGGCCAGCGCCAGCGCGGCCCCCGGGCCGATCGCCAGCGTGCACCCACCGGCGGCGTGAACGGCCTCGCCGAGGGCGCCCGCGTAGCGCTGCCCGGCGACCCGGTGCAGGTAGTCGTAGTCGGGGATGACCGCGCCCGCCCCGTCGGGCTCGGGCGCCGGGGGCAGCCCGCAGCCGTAGCCGACCGCCGACCTCACCCCGGCCGACACCGTCAGCCACCCGTCGTAGGGGCAGGTGACCCGGCCCACCGCGCGGACCGACAGGGATCCGACCGCGCTCTGCCCGGCCAGCCGCCACAGGTTCGGGGTGCCGGTGGGGCTGAGGTCACTCCAGCGCAGGCCGGGAATGCCGATCAGCACCACCCGTCCGTCCGCCCGCGTGGTGGCCTGCGCGGCCCCCGGCCACAGCAGGCCCAGCACCACCGCGAGCGCGACAAGTGTCCGCTTCACGAACGACCTCCCCTTCAGCTCCTGCCAAGTGCTGGCACCGTAGGGGAAGATCGTGCCACGGGTCCAGCCGCTCCGGGGAGCGGCCGGGATCACCGTCGTGACCGGTTCTCAGGTCCCGGTGGGGGCGCTCTCGTTCTGCAGGCGGTCGAGGGCGGTGACCAGGTAGGTGCCGCCGCCGGTCGCGGTGAAGGCCTGGCGCTCGCCGGCCGCCGCGGGCACGACCGCGACCAGGTCGCGGGCGTCGGCGGTGGCGCACTCCCCGGGCTTGCCCGAGGCGATCCGGTAGACCGCGTACGAGCGGGCGTCCGGGGAGCTCCTCCAGCTGAGCGAGGTGCCCTGGAGCCGCACGTCGGCGGGCTTGGCCGGGGCCTGGCCGCCGCGGTCCCTCATGAGCGGCAGTAGCGCCGGGCGGGCGTAGTGGTCCTTGACGACGCGGTCGAGTGCGCCCAGGGGGTTGGTGAGGAGCTGCTTGGCGCTGAAGTAGACGTCGCCGGAGACCTGCCCGTGCTTGCGGTTGCGCGTGAGGTGGGAGGACATCTCGCCGGGCCTGGTCCAGGCGGCGGTGTCGGTGGTGCCGACCCGGTACAGGCCCTGGCCGATGTAGAGCTGCACCCCGGTGCCCTTGACCTCGTTCGCCCACCAGGGCATCAGCACGTCGTAGTCGGCGATCTTGAGCCCGCGCGGCCAGTACAGCTGGGGGATGACGTAGTCGACCGTGCCCTTCTTGATCCAGTGACGGGCGTCGGCGTAGATGGAGTCGTACGCGGACATGCCACCGGTGGCCGAGCCGCTGGGGTCCTCGGCCTTGTTGCGCCAGATCCCGAAGGGGCTGACGCCGAACTTCACGCTGTTCCTGACCTCGTGCACGGCCTTGTCGACCTGCGCGATCAGCTTGTTGACGTTGGCGCGGCGCCAGTCGGCGAGCTTGGCGCCCTTGCCGTACCTGGCGAAGGCGGCGCCGTCGGCGAACTTCGCGCCCGCGACGGGGTAGGGGTAGAAGTAGTCGTCGAAGTGGACCCCGTCGACGTCGTAGCGGGTCACCACGTCCTTGACGACCTTGGTGACGTAGTCGCGGACCGCGGGCAGGCCGGGGTTGTAGTAGGCCAGATCCCCGTATTTCACGATCCACTCGGGGTGGAGCCGGGCGGGGTGCCTCGCGGGCAGCCTGGACAGGTCGGCGTCGGCGGACGCGCGGTAGGGGTTGAACCAGGCGTGGAACTCCAGGCCGCGCCGGTGGGCCTCGGCGACGAGGAAGGGCAGCGGGTCCCAGCCGGGGTCCTTGCCCGCCGTGCCGGTCAGATACTGCGACCAGGGCTCCAGGTCCGACTTGTACAGCGCGTCGGAGGCGGGACGGACCTGGACGAACACCGCGTTGAACCGCCGCTTGACCGCGCTGTCGAGGATCTTGACGTACTCGGCCCGCTGGCGGGCCGGGGACAGCCCGGTGCGCGAGGGCCAGTCGATGTTCTTGACGGTGGCGATCCACACCCCGCGCAACTGCCGCTTGGGGTACTTCGCGTCCACGTCGCACCGCGCCGACGCCGAGGCGGCGGTCGTCGTCGTCGAGTCGACCGTCTCGGCCGAGACCGCCGAGCTCTTCGCTGCCTTCGGCCGGGCGGGCGCGGCCTCGGGGCCGAAGGTGTAGGCGGCTCCCGTGGTCAGGACGGCGAGGGCGGCAGCGGCCAGGAGAGGGCGTCCGTTTCGCATGGTTCCCCAGTGTGGCACCAGCGCCGGTGTGCTTTGGCCGGAAAAACGAAATCCTTTCGTGATGACTCTGTTACATAAGTGCATGCTGTGACGCGTGTGCCGGACGGTGCGTCTCTCCTGTGCGGCGGGGCACCGTCCGGCACACGCGTCACCGCCCTGTCAGCCGGTGACTTTGTCCATCAGATGCGAGGGAAGCGGCTCGTACCGCAGGAAGACCCGCCGGAACGTCCCCGTCCCGTGCGACATGGATCTCAGGTCGATCGAGTATCGCGTGATCTCCAGCTCGGGCACCTCGGCCCTGACCAGGGTACGCCCGACGCCCACCGGCTCCGTGCCGAGCACGCGGCCCCTGCGCGAGGACAGGTCGGACATCACCGCGCCGACGTAGTCGTCGGCGATCAGGATGGACACCTCGTCGACCGGTTCGAGCAGCAGCGTGGGCACCTTGGCCGCGGCCTCCTTCAGCGCGAGCGCCCCGGCGATCTGGAACGCCATGTCGGAGGAGTCGACCGAGTGGGCCTTGCCGTCGTACAGGGTGACCCGCACGTCCACCATGGGGTACCCGGCGAGCACCCCGCGCTGCATCTGGGTGCGCACCCCCTTCTCCACCGAGGGGATGAACTGGCGCGGCACCACCCCGCCGACGATCCTGTCCACGAACTCGAAGCCGCCGCCGGAGGGCAGCGGCTCGACCTCCAGGTGGCAGACGGCGAACTGGCCGTGGCCACCGGTCTGCTTGACGTTGCGGCCCAGGGCCTGGCAGCTGCCGCCGAAGGTCTCCCGCAGCGGCACCCGTAGCTCGACCTTCTCCACCTCCACGCCGTGCCGCCTGCTCAGCCGGTCGAGGAGCACGTCGGTGTGGGCCTCGCCCATGCACCACAGCACGAGCTGGCGGGTCTCGGGGTTGTTCTCCAGCCTGAGCGTCGGGTCCTCGGCGACCAGCCGCTGCAGCGCCTGGCCCAGCTTGTCGTCGTCGGCCTTGGACCTGGGCTGGATCGCCACGGGCAGCAGCGGCTCCGGCATGCTCCAGGCCGTCATCAGCAGCGGGTTCTCCCGGTCCGACAGGGTGTCGCCGGTCTCCGCGCGCGACAGTTTGGCCACCGCCGCGATGTCCCCGGCCACGCACTTGGCGATCGTCCGCTGGTGCTTGCCCAGCGGCGAGGAGAGCGCGCCGATGCGCTCGTCCACGTCGTGGTCCTCGTGCCCGCGGTCGGACAGGCCGTGCCCCGAGACGTGCACCGTCATGTCCGGGCGCAGCGTGCCGGAGAAGACCCGTACCAGGCTGATCCTGCCGACGTACGGATCGCTGGTGGTCTTGACGACCTCGGCGACGAGCGGCCCTTCGGGGTCGCAGGTGACGCCGGAGACGGGCTCGCCGCCGATCGACATGATCTCCGGCATGGGGTGCTCGGGCGGGGAGGGAAACCCCTGGGTGACCAGCTCCAGGATCTCCAGGGCTCCCACTCCGGACCCCGCGGCCAGCACCGGGTAGAAGCCGCCGCGCGCGACGGCCTTCTCCAGGTCCTCGATGAGGGCCTTGGTGTCGATCTCCTCGCCGGAGAGGTAACGGTCCATCAGGGACTCGTCCTCGCTCTCCTGGATGACGCCCTCGATCAGGGCGCCCCGGTAGAGCTCGATCTGGTCGGCGTAGGCGGGGCCGGGGGAGTTCTCCGTCCGGGTGCCGGTCGCGTAGTTGTAGAACCGCTGGCTCAGCAGGCCGATCAGGCCGTTCACCCTGCCGTTGGTCACCACCGGCAGGTAGAGCGGCGAGACGCCGTCGCCGAAGGCGTCCTGGCAGGCGGCGAGGGTGTCCTCGAAGTTCGCCCGCTGGTGGTCGATCTTGGTGATCACGACCGCGCGGGGCATCCCGACGGCCGCGCACTCGTCCCAGAGCATCCTGGTCAGGCCGTCCACGCCCTCGACGGACGAGACGACGAACAGCGCCGCGTCGGCCGCGCGCAGCCCGGCGCGCAGGTCGCCGACGAAGTCGGCGTAGCCGGGCGTGTCCAACAGATTGATCTTGATGTCGTTGTGGACCACGGGGGCCACGGTCAGGTTCACCGAGCGTTGCTGGCGTACCTCGACCTCGTCGAAGTCGCTGACGGTCGTGCCGTCCTCGACCCTGCCGGACCGCTGGACGGTCCGCGTCGCGGCCAGCATCGCCTCCACAAGCGTTGTCTTCCCGGCGCCGGAATGGCCGACCAGCACGACGTTTCGTATCATGCCCGGCTGGTCGGCCGCGGGTGCCCTCCCCGCGGCTCCCGCTGTTCCGCCGGTTGCTCTCTCCGCCACATCGCCTCCCGCGTCGTTGCCGAAGGGGCGCGGCCTGGTGGGGCCACACCCCCGGGGTCCGCTGCCGAGCTCGTGCATCGCACGGACTCGGTCTGTTCACCAAATACCCATGTGGCGAATATCACAAGAGGGGTGGGGCGATCCTCTTGCGAGAGGAAGGCCTGATCGCTACGTGTCCGGGCCGTCCTCGCGAACATCGTTTTCCCCGGCTCGCCGCCGCCCGCCGCCGATGCGCGCGCGCAGGCCGGGTGGCCTACGATCGGAGCGCGATGCTGAAACTTCTGCGCCCCGCCGTCACCAGGCTCTTGACCCCGCTGGGCAGGGCACTCACCCGCCGCGGGATCGGCCCCAACGCGGTCACCGCCGCCGGCACGCTCGGCACCGTCGCCGCGGCCCTGTTCTTCTACCCGCGGGGCCAGCTGTTCATTGGTACGGTGGTGATCACCTTCTTCGTGCTGGCCGACCTCCTCGACGGGGTCATGGCCAGGATGACGGGCCCGGGAAGCACCTGGGGCGCCTTCCTCGACTCCACCCTCGACCGGGTCGGCGACGCGGGCATCTTCTCCGGGCTGGTGTTCTGGTTCGTCGTGAGCGGGCAGCGGGTGCTGGCGGGGGTCGCGCTCTTCTGTCTCGTCGCGGGGGCGGTGGTCTCGTACGTCAAGGCCAGGGCCGAGGCGCTGGGCATGACGTGCGACGTCGGCCTCGCCGAGCGGCCGGAACGCCTGGTGGTGGGCCTGGTCTCCGTCGGTCTCGGCGGTCTCGGCGTGCCGTACATCCTGGCCGCGGGCCTCTGGCTGCTCGCCGTCGCCAGCGCGGTCACGGTCGGCCAGCGCCTGCTGCACGTGCACCGGCAGGCCGTCTCCCACCCGCCACGGACCCTCCGCTGATCGGAAAGATCGATGACCGACAAGCCCTCCCCCCAGGATCGTCTCGTCGCCGCGGCGTTCGGCGCCGGTTGGACGGTCGTGCCCCGCCTGCCCGAGAGGCTCACCGCCTGGGCCTTCCGCGCCGCCGCCGACCGGCTGTGGAGACGCCGGGGGAAGTCGGTGCTCAGGCTTGAGGCCAACCTCGCCAGGGTCAGGGGCACCTCGCCGGGCGATCCGGCGATCCGGGCGCTCAGCCGCGACGGCATGCGCTCCTACTTCCGTTACTTCCACGAGGTGTTCCGGCTGCCCTCGATCCCCATCGAGGAGATCGTCTCCCGGATGCGGGTAGCCGGGGCCGACCCCGTCTACGACAACCTCGCCAGGGGGCGCGGCGTGGTCCTCGCCCTGCCGCACATGGGCAACTGGGACCAGGCGGGCGCCTGGTTCGCCGGTACGGGCCACCCGTTCACCACGGTCGCCGAGCGGCTCAAGCCCGAGTCGCTCTTCCACCGCTACACCGCCTTCCGCGAGGGGCTGGGCATGGAGGTGCTGCCGCTCACCGGTGGTGACGGCCACACCTTCGGCACCCTGGCGCAGCGCCTGCGCGCGGGCCTGCCGGTCGCCCTGCCCGCCGAGCGCGACCTGACCGCGAACGGGGTCGAGGTGCAGTTCTTCGGTTCGGCCACCCGGATGCCCGCCGGTCCCGGCCTGCTGGCCGTGCACACCGGGGCCGCCCTCATCCCGGCGATCCCCTACTTCGAGGAGAACGGCTGGGGGCTGCAGTTCCACGAGGAGATCGCGGTCCCGGCCGAGGGCACCAGGAAGGAGAAGGTGGCCGTCGTCACGCAGAGTCTCGCCACCGTCTTCGAGAAGGGCATCGCCGAGCACCCCGAGGACTGGCACATGCTCCAGCGCCTCTGGCTGGAGGACCTGGAGCCCCGGGAGCCCCGGGAGCCCGGGGAGGAGAGGCCATGAGGGTCGGCATCGTCTGCCCCTACACGTGGGACGTGCCGGGCGGCGTCCAGGTGCACATCCGCGACCTGGCCGAGGCGCTCATGGCCGACGGCCACCACGTCTCGGTGATCTCCCCGGCCGCGGAGAACGCCGACCTGCCCTCGTACGTGACCTCGGCGGGCCGCGCCGTCCCGGTGCCCTTCAACGGGTCGGTGGCCAGGATGTCGTTCGGGTTCCTGTCGGCGAACCGGGTGCGCCGCTGGGTGCGCGAGGGCCGTTTCGACGTGCTGCACGTGCACGAGCCGGCCATCCCCTCGCTGGGCCTGCTCGCCTGCTGGGTGGCGAGGGGGCCGATCGTGGCCACCTTCCACGCCTCGTACGGCAACTCCCGCTCCTTCTCGGTCGGGGTGCCGGTCATCATGAGCGCGCTGGAGAAGATCGGCGGCAGGATCGCCGTCTCCGACGCCGCCAGGAAGACCCTGGTCGAGTTCATGGGCGGCGACGCCGTGCTCATCCCCAACGGGGTGACGGTGAGCCGCTACGGCGAGGGCGAGCCGCTGCCCGGCTGGGACGAGGGCGAGGTGATCGGCTTCCTCGGCCGGATGGACGAGCCGCGCAAGGGCCTGCCGGTGCTGCTGGAGGCGTTCGCCCTGCTGGCCGCCGAGCGACCGGCGCTGCGCCTGCTGCTGGCGGGGCCCGGTGACGCCGACGAGGTGCTGGAGCGGGTCCCGGCCGCCTTCCACGACCGGATCGGCCTGCTCGGCCTGGTCAGCGAGGAGGACAAGGTGCGCGCCTACCACACGGTCGACGTCTTCTGCGCGCCCAACCTGGGCGGTGAGAGCTTCGGCATCGTGCTGACCGAGGCGATGTCGGCCGGCGCGGCGATCCTGGCGAGCGACATCCCGGCCTTCCGCAAGGTGCTCGACGACGGCGAGGCGGGGGCGCTGTTCGAGACGGGCGACGCCGGGTCGCTCGCCCGCGAGGCCGCCGCGCTGCTCGACGATCCCGCGCGCCGGGCCAGGCTGTCGGACGCCGCCCGCCTCGCCGTGCGCAAGTACGACTGGTCGACGGTCGCCCGCGACGTCCTGCGGGTCTACGAGACCGTGGCGAGCACCGCCGGGGTCGAGGAGGACGCGGTGGGGGTCGGGGCCGACGGAGACGCGGCGAGGGCCGGGAGGGGCGACACGCTGTGACGACCACGCTGGTCCTGGTGGTGGGCGCGATCGTGGTGCTCCTCGCCGTCTACATCTCCTGGCGGGCGGGGCGGCTCGACCGGATGCACATCCGGCTGGAGCTGGCCCGTGAGTCCCTGGACGCCGCCCTGGTGCGGCGGACCGCCGTCAGCCTGGAGCTTGCGGCCTCCCGGCTGCTGGATCCGGCCACGAGCCTGGTGCTGGCCGCGGCAGCCCACGAGGCCCGTACGGCGGGGCCCGAGGAGCGCGAGCACGCCGAGAGCGACCTGTCGCGCTCCCTGCGCGCCGTCGTCGACCAGGAGCGCTTCCGCGACCGGCTGGCCGACACCCCGGCGGGGTCCGACCTGCTGGAGGAGCTGGACGCCGCGGTGGCCAAGGTCCTCTACTCCCGCCGGTTCTACAACAACGCGGTGGGCGTCACCCGGACGGCGCAGCGCCGCTGGCTGGCCCGCACGCTGCGGCTGGCGGGGCACACCGAGTATCCGGACTTCTTCGAGATCGACGACGCGCCCCCGAAGGTCTTGGCCGCCGAATAAAGGTAAATAAGGCGTACATAAACCGGAGTATCTGACAAGTCGGACACCGGTAAGCTCTTGGCGATTCACGACTGAGTGGCCGAGTAACCGAGTGGCCGACTTGAGGAGATGAGCCGTGCGGGTGTCCCGGATGATCGCCGTCACGCTGGCGGGAGTCGCGGTCCTGGCCCCGGCCGCCGCCTGTTCCTCCGACGATCCCGCCTCGCCGGGCACCCCCGCGGGCGCGGCCGGCGAGCCGAGTGCGGCCCCGACCCCCACACCCGAGCCGACGCACCCCTTCACCGGCCTGCCCGGCGCGGCCCGCAGGGCGGTGCTCACGGCGAAGATCGAGAACACCTCGGCGGGCAAGCCGCAGCTCGGCCTGAAGAGCGCCGACATCGTCTACGTCGAGCAGGTCGAGGCGGGCCTCACCCGCCTGATGGCGGTCTTCTCCTCGAAGATCCCGGCCAAGATCGGCCCGGTCCGCAGCGCCCGCATCTCCGACCTGCACATCGTCCCGCAGTTCGGCAGGCCCGCCTTCGCCTACTCGGGCGCGCAGACCAAGATGCTCCCCTTCATCGCCGAGGCCCCGCTCTACGACGTCTCCGACAGCAGGCAGCCGGGCGCGTACTTCCGCCAGCCGGGGCGGTTCGCCCCCTACAACCTGTTCGCCGAGACCCGGAAGCTGCTGGCCGGGGCGCCCAAGGCGAGCAAGGCCAAGGACATCGGGTTCACCTTCGGCGACGCCCCCGAGGGAGGCGTGCCGCGCAAGACGTACAGCGTGAAGTACCCGGCGGCGAGCTTCACCTTCGGCTGGTCGAAGACGGCGGGCAAGTGGCTGATCTGGCAGGACGGCAAGAAGGACATGGCGGCCGAGGGCGGCCAGCTCGGCGCGCCCACGATCGTCGTGCAGTACACCAAGACGGAGCGCTCGGAGTTCCACGACAAGAACCAGAGCTACACCCCGCTGGTGCACAGCACGGGCAAGGGCAGGGCGATCGTGCTCCGCGACGGGCAGGCGTTCAAGGCCCGCTGGTCGCGGCCCAAGGAGAAGGACGGCACCGTCTTCACCACCGAGACGGGCGAGCCGATGAACTTCGCCCCCGGACAGGTCTGGGTCGTGCTCGCCTCCGCCAAACCCGTCATTCCCTGACGCGCAAGCCCTACATCCTGTCCAAGAGGATCGCCCAAGAGCGACAAGGCGTCGTGTAAGGCGGCAGGCCGCCAGCACCTACGATGGAAGCGTAGTGGCCGTCCCCGGGACGGCCCGTGATCCGCAGCCAGCCGTCGTGAGGTAGAGACCGTGTCCAGCAGCACGCCCGAAGTCAGCGAGACGACCGTCACCGGAACCGCCCGGGTCAAGCGCGGCATGGCAGAGATGCTCAAGGGCGGCGTCATCATGGACGTCGTCAACGCCGAGCAGGCCAAGATCGCCGAAGACGCCGGCGCCGTCGCCGTCATGGCCCTCGAGAGGGTGCCCGCCGACATCCGCGCCCAGGGCGGCGTCTCCCGGATGAGCGACCCCGACATGATCGACGGCATCATCGCCGCCGTCTCGATCCCGGTGATGGCCAAGGCCCGCATCGGCCACTTCGTCGAGGCCCAGGTGCTCCAGTCGCTCGGCGTCGACTACATCGACGAGTCCGAGGTGCTCACCCCGGCCGACTACGCCAACCACATCGACAAGTGGCAGTTCACGGTGCCCTTCGTCTGCGGCGCGACCAACCTGGGCGAGGCGCTGCGCCGCCTCACCGAGGGCGCGGCGATGATCCGCTCCAAGGGCGAGGCCGGCACCGGCGACGTCTCCAACGCCACCACCCACATGCGCAAGATCAGGGGCGAGATCAAGCGTCTGGGCTCGCTGCCCGAGGACGAGCTCTACGTCGCGGCCAAGGAGCTCCAGGCGCCGTACGAGCTGGTCGCCGAGGTCGCCAGGACCGGCAAGCTGCCGGTCGTGCTGTTCACCGCCGGTGGCATCGCCACCCCGGCCGACGCGGCGATGATGATGCAACTCGGCGCCGAGGGGGTGTTCGTCGGCTCGGGCATCTTCAAGTCCGGCAACCCCGCCGAGCGCGCCTCCGCGATCGTCAAGGCCACCACCTTCTACGATGACCCCGACGTCGTCGCGAAGGTCTCCCGAGGTCTGGGTGAGGCCATGGTCGGCATCAACGTCGACGACATCCCCGCCCCGCACCGGCTGGCCGAGCGCGGCTGGTAGGGCGCGGCTCCACGGCCCGCAGAGGCCGGAGAAGGCCCGGAA
This sequence comes from Streptosporangium oxazolinicum, assembly GCF_039537505.1. NCBI lineage: Bacteria > Bacillati > Actinomycetota > Actinomycetes > Streptosporangiales > Streptosporangiaceae > Streptosporangium > Streptosporangium oxazolinicum. Next base: position 54,160 of record NZ_BAABAQ010000002.1, on the reverse strand, counting down.
AGCCGGGAATCAGGCGATCTCTGTGATGGAGGTCGCCTTTTTCCTGACAGGGGGAGTTAACTCCGCAGTCATGCTGCTCCGCGAGGCTGACGGGCGTTCGAGCCCGATCACCCGGGAGGTTCCCTTGTCGAAGTTCACCCGCCGATCCTTTCTCGTCACCGGTATCGCGGCCGGCGCGGCGGCGGGGATCCCCGCCGCCGCGCACGCCGGACCCGAGCCCGCCCAGGAGAGCGCTGAGTCCCTGGCGTCCCTGGCCTCCCGCGGCCTGCGCTCGGACCCCTTCACCCTCGGCGTCGCCTGCGGCGACCCCGACTCCGGCGGCTTCGTGATCTGGACCCGCCTGGCGCCCCAGCCGCTCGCCGAGGACGGCCTGGGCGGCATGCCCACCCGGCCCTTCCCCGTCGAGTGGCACGTCTACGGCGACGAGCGGGGCCGCCGCGTGCTGCGCCGGGGCGTGGCCGTCGCCACTCCCGAGTGGGGCCACAGCGTCCACGTCGAGCTGAACGGGCTGTCCTCCGACCGGGACTACTGGTACCGCTTCAAGGTCGGCCCGTACCTCTCGCCGATCGGCAGGGCGAGGACGGCCCCGCACGCCCTCTCCCACGGCTCGGCCCTGGCGATGGCCTTCGTCTCCTGCGCCCAGTACGAGCACGGCTACTTCACCTCCTACCGGCGCCTGGCGGAGGAGCGGCCCGACTTGATCCTGCACCTGGGTGACTACCAGTACGAGTACCGGCGCGACACCTACACCATCCCCGGCGGCAACATCCGCCACCACGAGGGGCCGGAGACCGAGAGCCTGGCCAACTACCGCCAGCGGCACGCCCAGTACAAGGCCGACCCCGACCTGCAGGCCGCGCACGCCGCCGCCCCCTGGCTGGTCGTCTGGGACGACCACGAGCTGGACAACAACTGGGCCGACGAGGTGCCCGAGAAGCCCGAGGTGCCCCAGCCCAACTTCCTCGCCCGGCGCGAGGCGGCCTTCAGGGCGTACTACGAGAACATGCCGCTGCGGCGCGCCTCCATCCCCCGGGGGATCGACATGCAGCTCTACCGGCGCGTCCGGTGGGGGAGGATGGCCACCTTCCACATGCTCGACACCCGCCAGTACCGCAGCGACCAGGGCTGCGGCGACGGCTACAGCGACTGCCCGGCGGCGGTCGACCCCGCCCGCTCGATCACCGGCGCCGCGCAGGAGCGCTGGCTGCTGGACGGCATGCGGCACTCGGAGGCGCGCTGGGACATCATCGGCCAGCAGGTCTTCTTCGCCCAGCGCGACAACAACGCCGGGCCCGCCAAGATCACCAGCCAGGACGCCTGGGACGGCTACGTCGCCTCGCGGCAGCGCATCACCCAGGGCTGGGTCGACGCCAAGGTGCGCAACCCCGTGGTGCTCACCGGCGACGTGCACGCCCACTGGGCGAGTGACCTCAAACTCGACTACGACGACCCGACCACCCGCACGGTCGGCTCCGAGCTGGTCGCCTCGTCCGTCTCCACGGGCGGCGACGGCCTCGACTCCGACCCGGCGACCCACCCGTACCTGACGATCAACCCGCACCTGAAGTTCTACAACAACCAGCGCGGCTACGTGCTGACCAGGATCGAGCGCGACCAGCTCACCGCGGACTTCAAGGTGGTGCCGAAGGTCACGCAGCCGGGCGCCGCCGCGCACACCAAGGCGACCTTCGTGATCGAGGACCGGGTCCCCGGCGTGCAGCGGACCTACCTGCGCCCGGTCGACCCCTCGGCCGCCAGGACCCCCGGGATCGACTGGATCCAGGAGACCGTGGACCTGGAGACCAAGCGTCCCTGATCATGCCGTGATCGCCGACGATCACCCGGCACCCACCGTCACGGGCGCCCCGCCGAACGTTCGCCGGGGCGCCCGTGCCGCGTTCCGGGTTTCCGTACGGAGCCGGAGCGCGAACCGGTTTGGGGCCGTCCGAGGGGTGGCCATACGCTGAAGGGGCATTTCACCCGCGCGGGAAGGACCATCGGTGACCATCGTCCCCACGATCGGCGTGTTCGCGCTGCAAGGAGACGTGCGCGAGCACGTGCGCTCCCTGGAGGCGGTGGGCGCGAGAGCGGTCACCGTACGGCGTCCCCGCGAGCTGGAGGCGGTCGACGGCCTCGTCATCCCGGGCGGGGAGTCCACCACGATGTGGAAGCTCGCCGAGACCTTCGAGCTGCTCGAACCACTCCGGATGCGGATCAAGGCGGGCATGCCCGCCTACGGCTCCTGCGCCGGAATGATCATGCTGGCCGACCGGATCGAGGGCGGGATCGAAGGTCAGCAGACGATCGGCGGCATCGACATGGTCGTCCGCCGCAACGCCTTCGGGCGCCAGGTCGACTCCTTCGAGGCCGACGTCGACTTCGCCGGCCGAGGCGGCATGCGGGCCGTCTTCATCCGCGCCCCCTGGGTGGAATCCGTGGGTTCGGGGGTCGAAGTGCTGGCACTGGCCGAACCTGGGGATAGGATCGTCGCGGTCCGTCAAGGACCGTTGCTCGCCACGTCCTTCCACCCGGAACTTACCGGGGATGTCGGTGTGCATTCATATTTCGCTGAGATGGTGAGGGAGCTCTAGGCGATGTCCGGCCACTCCAAATGGGCGACGACGAAGCACAAGAAGGCCGCGCTCGACTCCAAGCGCGGCAAGCTGTTCGCCAAGCTCATCAAGAACATCGAGGTCGCGGCCCGGACCGGCGGACCCGATCCGGACGGCAACCCGACGCTGTACGACGCCATCACCAAGGCGCGCAAGAGCTCGGTCCCGATCGACAACATCGAGCGCGCCCGTAAGCGCGGCGGCGGCCTGGAGGCCGGCGGCGCCGACTGGCAGACCATCATGTACGAGGGCTACGCCCCCGGCGGCGTCGCGGTGCTGATCGAGTGCCTCACCGACAACCGCAACCGCGCGGCCTCCGAGGTCCGCGTCGCGCTGACCCGCAACGGCGGCTCGCTGGCCGACCCCGGCTCGGTGTCCTACATGTTCAACCGCAAGGGCGTCGTGCTCGTCCCCAAGGGCGAGCTGGGCGAGGACGACGTGCTGGTCGCGGTCCTCGACGCGGGCGCCGAGGAGGTCAACGACCTGGGCGACCAGTTCGAGGTCGTCTCCGAGGCCACCGACCTCGTCCCGGTCCGCAAGGCCCTGCAGGAGGCCGGGATCGACTACGACTCGGCCGAGTCCAGCTTCATGCCGACGATGAACGTCCCGCTGGACGAGGACGGCGCCCGCAAGGTCTTCAGGCTGATCGACGCCCTTGAGGACAGCGACGACGTGCAGAACGTCTGGGCCAACTTCGACGTCTCCGACGAGGTCATGGAGAAGCTCGACGCGTAATCCGGCCATTCGGCGTGACCTCGTGTTGTCTGCGAGGTTTGTCCGCGTGGTCGAGGGCATATCACGCGGACAATGGGCAATCCTGATCTGATTTTTGCCGTCGCGGGCGTCGCCGCTTTACTCGCGGCCACACTGCCCAGGCTCCTCAACCGGCGTCCCTTCTCCCTTCCCCTTGCCTGCCTGCTGGGCGGTCTCCTGCTGTACGCCCTGCCCCTGGACCTGCCGGACCCCGATCCGGTGGCCCACCGGGCACTGGTCGAGCACGCCACCGAGATCTGCGTGCTGATCTCGCTGATGGGCGCCGGGCTGGCCATCAACCGGCCCTTCGGGCGGCGCGAGTGGTCCTCCACCTGGCGCCTGCTGGGATGGACGCTCCCGCTGACTGTTTTTGCTGTGGCCGCCGCCGCGTACGGCCTGCTCGGCTGGCCCCTGGCGGCGGCGCTGCTGCTGGGCGCGGTGCTCGCGCCGACCGATCCGGTGCTCGCCTCCGACGTGCAGGTCGGCGAGCCCGTCGACTCGGAGGAAGCCGACGACGAGGTCCGCTTCACCCTCACCTCCGAGGCGGGCCTCAACGACGGCCTCGCCTTCCCGCTGGTGTACGCCGCGATCGCGCTGGCCGTCAGCGGGGGCGCCGGCTGGATCGGCGAGTGGACGCTGGTGGACCTGCTCTACCGGTGCGCCGCGGGCGTGGTGTGCGGCCTGCTGATCGGCAGGGGACTGGGGCGGCTGTTCTTCCGCGCGCAGAAGTCCGACCTGCGGCTGGCCGAGCACCGCGACGGCTTCGTCGCGCTGGCCGCGACGTTCCTGGCCTACGGCCTCACCGAGCTGGTGCACGGGTACGGCTTCATCGCGGTGTTCGTGGCCGCCTGCACCATCAGGGCGGCCGAGCGCAGTCACGGCTACAACGGGGTGCTGCACGGCTTCATCGAGCAGATCGAGCGGCTGTTCACCGCCTGGCTGATCCTGCTGCTCGGCGGCTTCGTCGCGGTGGGCGGCCTGGCCGCGCTCACCTGGCGGGGCGCCGCGGTCGGCCTCCTGCTGCTCCTGGTCATCCGGCCGCTGACCGGGTGGCTCGCCGAGCTGGGCGGCAGGGCGGGGCCGCGCGAGCGCGTGGCGACGGCGTTCTTCGGCATCCGCGGCATCGGCTCGCTGTTCTACCTCGCCTACGCCCTCGGCCAGGCCGACTTCGGCGTGCCCGCCGAGGAGCTCTGGGCCGTGGTCGCCTTCACCGTGCTGGCCTCCCTGGTGATCCACGGGATCTCGGCCTCGCCGGTGATGAATCGCCTGGACCGGCTCCGCGACAGGGTGGGAGAGGCCCGGGACGCCGACCCCGCCGCCCAGCACCTGTGAGGCCGGTTCCGCCCCCGGCTCCTCCGACAGGGCCGGGGGAGAGCCGTGCGCGGGGTGCTCTCACGCGGTAGAGTCTGCCACCGAACAGGTGTTCGGCGAGCGGAGGCGTGTCGGTGCGATTGCCCGAGCTGCGGGTGATGGGGGTCGATCCGGGGCTGACCCGATGCGGGCTCGGTGCCGTCAAGGGACGGCCCGGCGCACCGCTGAGCCTGGTCAAGGTCGGGGTCGTCCGCACCCCGGCCGACGACGAGATCGGTGCCCGGCTGGTGGCGATCGAGGCGGGCATCGAGCGGTGGCTCGACGAGATCCGGCCCGACGCGGTGGCCGTGGAGCGGGTCTTCGCCCAGCACAACCTCAGGACCGTGATGGGCACCGCCCAGGCCTCCGCCGTGGCGATCCTGTGCGCGTCCCGCAGGGGCCTGCCGGTCGCGCTGCACACGCCGTCCGAGGTCAAGGCCGCCATCACCGGCAGCGGCACGGCCGACAAGCAGCAGGTCGGCACGATGGTGACCCGCCTGCTGCGGCTGGACGCGATGCCCAAGCCCGCCGACGCGGCCGACGCGCTCGCCCTCGCGATCTGCCACGTGTGGCGGGGCGGGGCCCAGAGCAGGCTGGCCGAGGCCGCCGCGAAGGCCGCGAGCGCCACCACGACCCCCGCCGCCTACTTCCGAGGCCGTGGCAGGGCCGGATACCCGAGAGGAACAGCGAAGTGATCGCCTCGGTGCGAGGACAGGTGACCGCGATCGCGCCCGACGGGGCGGTCGTCGAGGTCGGCGGGGTGGGCGTCCTCGTGCACTGCACGCCGGGCACGCTGGCGACGCTCAGGACGGGGGAGGAGGCCAGGCTGGCCACCTCGCTGGTGGTCCGCGAGGAGTCGCTGACCCTGTTCGGCTTCGCCACCGACGACGAGCGCGGCACCTTCGAGATGCTGCAGACGGCCAGCGGGGTCGGCCCCAAGGTCGCCCTCGCGATGCTGGCCGTGCACACCCCCAACGCGCTCAGGGTGGCCGTGGCCTCCGCCGACGTCAAGGCGCTGACCAGGGTCCCCGGGGTGGGCCCGAAGGGCGCCCAGCGGATCATCGTCGACCTCAAGAACAGGCTCGGCACGCCGGAGGAGGCCGTCAACGCCGCGCTCGACGGCCGCGCCGCCGCGCCCGCCTGGCGCGCCCAGGTCCACTCCGGGCTGGTCGGCCTGGGCTACTCGGCGCGAGACGCCGACGAGGCGGTCGCCGCCGTCGAGCCCCAGGCCGACACCGAGCTGGCCGAGGGCCGGACCCCCCAGGTCGCGGCCCTGCTCAAGGCCGCGCTCCGCGCGCTGAGCGTGCGATGAGGGGCCCGGCGGCCGAGCTCGCCCGGGTCGCCCGGACTGCCCGGGAGGATGGCGGGGATCGGGGGCGCGGCCGTACGAGCCGTACGAAAGGGGTGCCCGGAGACGGTGAGCGGGGCCGCGCGGCGGGCGAGGGAGGGGCGGCGTGAGTTCCGACCGCGACCTGGTGTCGCCGGACGCCGAGGGCGACGAGAGAAACATCGAGGCGGCGCTGCGGCCCAGGCGCCTGGCGGAGTTCATCGGCCAGGAGCGGGTGCGCGAGCAGCTGTCACTGGTGCTGCAGAGCGCGCTGCGGCGCAACCGGCCGCCGGACCACGTGCTGATGAGCGGCGGTCCCGGACTGGGCAAGACGACCCTCTCCATGATCATCGCGACCGAGCTCTCGGTGCCCCTCCGGATCACCTCGGGGCCCGCGCTGGAGCGGGCCGGCGACCTCGCGGCGATCCTGTCGACCCTCTCGGAGGGCGAGGTCCTGTTCATCGACGAGATCCACCGGATGGCCAGGCCCGCCGAGGAGATGCTCTACCTCGCGATGGAGGACTTCCGCGTCGACATCGTGGTGGGCAAGGGGCCGGGGGCGACCGCGATCCCGCTGGAGATCGCCCCGTTCACCCTGGTCGGGGCCACCACCCGGGCCGGCATGCTCCCCGCGCCGCTGCGCGACCGCTTCGGTTTCGTCGCGCACATGGACTTCTACGGGGTCGCCGAGCTGGAGGAGGTGCTGCACCGCTCCTCGCGCCTGCTGGGCGTCGAGCTCCCCGGCGACGCCGCCCGTGAGATCGCCGGCCGCTCCCGGGGCACCCCCCGCATCGCCAACCGGCTGCTGCGCCGGGTCCGCGACTTCGCCGAGGTGCGCGCCGAGGGCGTCGTCACCCGGGATGTCGCCTCCGCCGCGCTCAACCTCTACGAGGTCGACGCCGAGGGGCTCGACCGGCTCGACCGGGCGGTGCTCGGAGCGCTGCTGCGCAAGTTCGGCGGCGGGCCGGTGGGGCTGTCGACGCTGGCGGTCGCGGTGGGGGAGGAGCCGGAGACGGTCGAGGTGGTCGCCGAGCCGTTCCTGGTGCGGCAGGGACTCCTGGCCCGCACCCCCCGGGGCCGGGTCGCGACCGCCGCGGCCTGGACCCATCTGGGCCTGGTGCCCCCGCCGGACGCCTTCGGCGCCTCTTTCCTCATCGATCTTGAGGATGATCCCGGGCAAATCTAACGTTGGGAGTCGGTAGGGGAGTCGTACAGGGTTGATCACAGATCGATGACAACTGTATCGAAATGGGAACTTCCTTGCGTGCCGAATCGTGACTTCGTTGCCGCGCTCTTAACAGCTCGCCTAAACTCCGAGCCTTGGCTGGCTGTGTAGGCTGACGTGCTGAGCGGCGTGGCCGTATATGGCGTCCGGCTTTCGCCGGTCATTCTCAAGAGAGGGAGCGGCCCTGTGGGCGGCAACTATTCGAGCCTGATCATGATCGCTCTCATGGTCGTGGTGTTCTACTTCCTGCTCATCCGGCCGCAGCGCAAGCGGCAGCAGGAGCAGGTCAAGATGCAGAACAGTCTCACACCGGGCACCGGGGTGATGACCACGACGGGTCTTTTCGCGACCGTGGTGGCCATCGACGCCGACGACGTGATCCTGGAGATCGCCCCCGGTGTGGAGACGCGCTGGGTCAAGGCGGCGATCGGCCGCGTCCTGGTTCCGGTTGACGACGCGGAGGAGGAGAATGTCAAGGCTGTCGACCACGGTGTCGTGGAGACGGCCGAACAGCAGGGTGCAGACCACGACACGACGACCAAGAAGCCGTGAGTAGCCTCACCTCCAACCCCCTATAGCCGAAAGAACTGACGACCAGTGGCCCGACCGACCAGCGGCCAGAGCAGACCGGGGCGCATGCTCCTGGTGCTTCTGGCGATCATTCTCGCCATGGGCGGGGCGATGCTCCTCAACAAGGCGTACACCCCGGAGTATGGCCTCGACCTCGCCGGCGGCACGACAGTGACGCTGCAGCCCGTCACGCCGAACGGGGGCGCTCCCTCGCAGGAGAGCCTCGACCTCGCCGTGAACATCATCCGTGAGCGGGTGAACGGCAGCGGCATCTCCGACGCCGAGGTCGCCAAATCCGGCGACAACATCGTCATCTCCGTTCCCGGAGCCGGCCAGGAGGAAGTCGTCAAGCTGGTCGGCACCACCGCGGAGCTGAGGTTCCGCCAAGTGCTGGCGATCGGGGCCGGGTCGCCGCCGCCCCCGGGGCAGCTCCCCACCCAGGCGCCGACGCCGACGCCCGCTCCCTCGCCCACCGAATCCGGGCGCAAGGGCGGCAAGGATCCCAAGCCCGCCGAGTCGGCGACGCCGAAGCCCAGCGCGACCGCCGCGCCCGACACGGGAGCCTCCCCGGCCGGCCGCGCCCTGTCGTCGGCGCTCGTCAACCCGAGCCCCGGTGCCAGCGCCGCACCCTCCGCCGAGCCGAGCGGCGGCCAGTCCGCCGCCCCGGGCAAGAGCGCCGCCCCGGACGCCAGCGCCGCGCCCTCCGCGGTGCCGACGGCCCCGCCGGGGACGCCCGAGGACCCCATGGCCGGCGTCGACACCAGCGGGATCGACCCGGCGGCGCTCAAGCAGTTCGAGACGCTCGACTGCGCCAAGAACGCCGGGGTGGGCGCCCAGGACGCGCCGGACAAGCAGTACGTCGGCTGCAGCCAGGACGGCAGCACCAAGTTCGTGCTCGACAAGGCGGCCGTGACCGGCACCTCGATCGACAGCGCGTCCTCCGGCGTCGACCAGACCACCGGTGAGTGGCTCGTCCAGCTCGCCTTCAAGGGCCAGGGCCCCGACCAGTGGTCCAAGGTCACCACCACCGCCTTCAACTCGCAGGCTCCCCGCAACCAGGTCGCCATGGTCCTCGACGGCGTGGTCATCTCCGCGCCCGTCATCCAGGAGCCCATCACCGGCGGCCGGGCGCAGATCTCCGGCAGCTTCACCCAGGTGACGGCCGACGAGCTGGCCAACCAGCTCAAGTACGGCGCGCTGCCGCTGAAGTTCGAGAAGAGCTCCATCGAGGAGGTCTCCTCCACGCTGGGCGCCGACCAGCTGCGCGGCGGCCTCATCGCGGGCGCGATCGGCCTGCTGCTGGTCGTCGTCTACTCGATGCTCTACTACCGGGGTCTGGGCATCGTGTCGGTGCTGAGCCTCGTGGTGGCCACGATCGTGACCTACCAGTCCGTCGTGCTGCTCGGCGCGTTCGCGGGCTTCCGCCTCTCGCTGCCGCACATCATCGGACTGATCGTCTCGATCGGTATCACCGCGGACTCGTTCATCGTCTACTTCGAACGCATCCGCGACGAGATGAAGGAGGGCCGGCGCTCGCTGCGCACGGCCATCGAGGTCGCCTGGGTTCGCGCCCGGCGGACGATCCTCATCGCCGACGCCGTCATGTTCATCGCCGCCGTGGTGCTCTACTTCCTGGCCGTCGGCGGCGTGGCCGGATTCGCGTTCGCCATGGGCCTGACCACGCTCATCGACATCGCGGTGGTGTTCATGTTCACCAAGCCGTTCGTCGCGATGCTGGCCAGGTTGAAGTTCTTCGCCAAGGGGCACAAGCTCTCCGGGCTCGACGCCGAGCGCATGAGCGAGGCCCACGTCGCGCCCAAGACCGTTCCGCAGGAGGCCTGATGTCCGGCATCGCGCGCCGGCTGTACCGGGGCGAGGTCGACGTCGACTTCGTCGGCCGCAAGAAGCTCTGGTACACCCTTTCCGCAATCCTGCTGGTGATCTCCATCGCCGGTCTCGTCTTCAACGGGCTCAACCTGGGCGTGGAGTTCAAGGGCGGTTCCGTCTTCTCCTTCAAGGCCCCGGCCGCCAACATCGAGCAGGTACGCGCCACGTTCACCGACGCCGGCGCGCACCAGGTCATCGCGCAGACGACCCAGAACGGCTGGCGGGTCACCACGGAGAGCCTCCCGGCCGACCAGGTCACCGCGGTCCAGAAGGCGGTGGCCACCGAGTTCAAGCTGCCGGCCGACCAGGTCAACCTGCAGGTCATCGGCGCCTCGTGGGGCGGCCAGGTGGCCAACAAGGCCGTCATCGGACTGATCGTCTTCATGCTGGCGATCATCCTGTACCTGACGATGGCCTTCGAGTGGAAGATGGCGCTCGCCGCCGTCGTGGCGCTGCTGCACGACCTGGTGATCACCGCCGGCGTCTACGCCTGGTCCGGCTTCGAGGTCACCCCGGCGACCCTGCTGGGCTTCCTGACGATCCTCGGATACTCGCTGTACGACGCCGTCGTCGTCTTCGACATGATCAAGGAGGTCACCGCCAAGCTCGGCACGACCTCCAAGCTCACCTACACCGAGGCCGCCAACAACGCGCTGAACCACACGCTGATCCGGTCGCTGAACACCACCCTGGTGGCGATCCTGCCGGTCGCGGCGATCCTCTTCATCGGCACCACGCTGTTCGGCGCGGGAACGCTGAAGGACCTGTCGCTGTCCCTGTTCGTCGGCATGATCGTCGGCACCTACTCCTCGCTGTGCGTCGCGACGCCGCTGCTGGTCACGCTCAAGGAGCGCGAGCCGCGCTACCAGGCGCTCGCCCGCAGGATCGCCTCTCACGGGGGAAGCTCCGGGATCAAGACGGTGCGTCAGCCGGTCCCCGCCGGAGCCTCCAACGGCGCCTCCAACGGCGCCGCCACGGCCACGGGCCGAGCCGCCACCGCCGGTGACAAACGGAAGAAGAAGTAAGTACGGGCATGTCCGCGCCTCCGCTCCCCGCGCAGGGAGCGGAGGCGTTTTCCTTCCCCTCCAGGCTTTTACCCCGTCCTCCAGAGACCCTCAGAGACCCTTCGACACCCTCCGGCACCGGCCGCGGTACCCCCGGTGTCCCCCCGCCCGAGACCTCCACAGGAGCGCCGATCATGACCGAGCTGAGCAGCCTGATCCTCGACCGCATCCGCGACGTGCCCGACTACCCGCAGCCCGGGGTGCTGTTCAAGGACATCACCCCCCTGCTGGCCGACCCGGTGGCGTTCACCGCGGTGACCGAGAAGCTGGCCGGGCTGTATCAGGTGGACAAGATCGTCGGGATCGAGGCGCGGGGGTTCATCCTGGCCGCCCCGGTCGCCATCCGGGCGGGCGCGGGCTTCGTCCCGGTGCGGAAGAAAGGCAAACTGCCCTCTGAGACGCTTGAGGCGTCCTACGATCTGGAGTACGGCTCCGCCACCATCGAGCTTCACCGGGACGCCCTCGCCCCCGGAGAGCGCGTTCTCATCGTCGACGACGTGCTCGCCACGGGAGGTACGGCGCGCGCGGCGGTGGAGCTGGTCCGCAGGGCGGGCGCCGACGTCGTCGCCATCGCCGTGCTCATGGAGCTGGCCTTCCTCAAGGGCCGGGAGCGTCTGGCCGACGTGGAGCTGCACTCCCTCGTCGTCGTCTGACGACCCCGCGGACGAAAGCACACAACCCGGTCTGGATACACTGAGGGATCTGGACTCGAACGTAGGGAGTCTGAGTGCCCCGTGATGTGGTCGTCCCCGACGCGACCGCCGACGGTGGCGGTCCCGAGACGGCCGTCCCAGCAGGCGATGCCGGTTCCGCCATGTCCGGAACCGCGGAGGAGAAGCCTGCGGTAAGGCGAAGGCTCGCACGTTTTGGGGGGACATGGGGTGGCGGGATGAATCCGGTTCTGGAGCCGCTGTTCCGGACGGTCCGCGCGACCCATCCGAAGGCGGACCTTCGGCTCATCGAGCGCTCCTACGACGTGGCGGCCTACCACCACCGCGACCAGAAGCGTAAGAGCGGCGACCCCTACATCACCCACCCGCTGGCGGTGGCCACGATCCTGGCCGAGCTCGGCACCGACGACGAGACGCTGTGCGCGGCGCTGTTGCACGACACCGTCGAGGACACCGCCTACGGGCTGGACGAGCTGCGCTCGGACTTCGGCGACAACATCGCGCTGCTGGTCGACGGCGTCACCAAGCTCGACAAGGTCAAGTTCGGCGCCGCGGCCGAGGCCGAGACCGTGCGCAAGATGGTCGTGGCGATGTCCCGCGACATCCGGGTGCTGGTGATCAAGCTCGCCGACCGGCTGCACAACATGCGCACCATGCGTTACCTGCCCGAGCACAAGCGGCACCAGAAGTCGCGGGAGACGCTGGAGATCTTCGCGCCGCTCGCCCACCGGCTGGGCATGAACACCATCAAGTGGGAGCTGGAGGATCTCGCGTTCGCCATGCTCTACCCCAAGCGGTACGACGAGATCGCCCGGATGGTGTCGGAGCGCGCCCCGCGCAGGGACCTGTTCCTGCAGGAGGTCATCGAGAAGGTCTCCGGCGACCTGCGCGACGCCAAGATCCGCGCGGCCGTCAAGGGACGTCCCAAGCACTACTACTCCGTCTACCAGAAGATGATCGCCAGGGACGTCGCCTTCGACGACATCTACGACCTGGTGGGCATCCGGGTGCTGGTCGACTCGGTCCGCGACTGCTACGCGGCGCTCGGCACGATCCACGCGCGATGGAACCCGGTTCCCGGCCGGTTCAAGGACTACATCGCGATGCCCAAGTTCAACATGTACCAGTCGCTGCACACCACGGTCATCGGCCCCGAGGGCAAGCCGGTGGAGCTGCAGATCCGCACGCACGGCATGCACCACAGGGCCGAGTACGGCGTGGCGGCGCACTGGAAGTACAAGGAGGACATGACCACCTCGGGTCCTCCGGGGGCGAAGCTGAAGCCCGCCAGCGACATGGCGTGGCTGCGCCAGCTCCTCGACTGGCAGAAGGAGACCGCCGACCCCGGCGAGTTCCTGGAGTCGCTCAGGTTCGACCTGTCGGTCTCCGAGGTCTACGTCTTCACCCCCAGGGGCCAGGTCATCGCCCTGCCGGAGAACGCGACGCCCGTCGACTTCGCCTACGCCGTGCACACGGAGGTCGGCCACCGCTGCATCGGGGCGAGGGTCAACGGTCGCCTGGTGCCCCTGGAGTCACGCCTGGGCAACGGCGACACCGTGGAGATCTTCACCTCCAAGTCGCCCGACGCGGGCCCCTCCCGCGACTGGCTGAAGTTCGTCAAGTCCGGCCGGGCCCGCAACAAGATCCGGCAGTGGTTCTCCAAGGAGCGCCGCGAGACCGCGATCGAGGCGGGCAAGGAGGCGATCGGCCGTGCCATGCGCAAGCAGGGCCTGCCGCTGCAGCGCCTGATGTCCGGAGAGTCCCTCCTGGCCCTCGCCAGGGACCTGCGCTACCCGGACGTCTCCGCGCTCTACGCGGCCGTCGGTGAGGGCCACGTGGCCGCGCAGACGGTCGTGCAGAAGCTCGTGACGTCCATCGGGGGCGTGGAGGGCGCCGAGGAGGACATCGCCGAGACCTCCGTGCCGACCAAGCTTCGCGGGCGCCCCCGCGGCAGCGGCGGCGCGGGAGTGGTCGTCGCGGGCGACTCCGACGTGTGGGTACGCCTCTCGCGATGTTGCACGCCCGTACCGGGCGACGAGATCGTCGGGTTCGTCACCCGGGGGCACGGCGTGTCGGTGCACCGCACCAACTGTCCCAACATGGACCAGCTCCAGTCCGAGCCCGACCGCCTGGTCGAGGTCGCCTGGTCCGCCGCCGACGACTCGGTGTTCCTGGTCGCGCTGCAGGTCGAGGCGCTCGACCGGCCCCGCCTGCTCTCCGACGTGACCCGCACCCTCTCCGACCAGCACGTCAACATCCTGTCGGCGTCGGTGACGACGTCCAGGGACAGGGTGGCGATCAGCAAGTTCACCTTCGAGATGGGCGACCCCAAGCACCTGGGCCACGTCCTGAAGGCCGTCCGCAACATCCAGGGCGTCTACGACGTCTACCGGGTCAGCGGCGCCGGTTCCTAGAAGGCGCGCCCCTCTCCGTCCCGCGTCCTCCCGGGCCGGGCGGCGCCGGTCCCCGACGTTCCCGCCCTCTCCGTCCCGCGCCGGGCGGGGTGGTCCGTCCCGCGTCTTCTCGGGTCAGCGGCACTGCTCCCCGAGGTTCCCGCCCTCTTCGTCCCGCGCCTCCGCCCGCCCCGCCACAAAGCGTCAGGGCCGCGGGACCGTCCCGTGGTGGGGCGGTCCCGCGGCCCTGAGGGGCGCGTCAGCCGGTGACGGCGCCGGGGGTCAGGAGAACTCGGCGAGCGTGCGCTCCGCCTCCTCCAGCCAGGAACGGCGGGCGGTCAGGGCCTCCTCGGCGTCCTTGACGTCCTTGTCCCTGCCCGCGTCCCTGGCCTTGGCCAGGCGGCCCTCCAGCTGCGCGATCGACTTGCGCAGCTGGTCGACCGTGTTCTGGGCGCGGGCCCTGGCCTCGGGGTTGGAGCGCTTCCACTCCGTCTCCTCGGCCTTGCGGACCGCCTCGTCGATCTTGCGCAGGCCACCCTCCAGGCGGTCACGCTGCTCGCGCGGAACCGGGCCCGCGGCCTCCCAGCGCTCCAGGAGGTTGCGCAGGGCGCTCCGGGCGGCGCGGGCGTCGGTGACCGGAAGGATCTTCTCCGCCTCGACCAGGAGTTGCTCCTTGATCTCGGCGTTGGCCGCCAGCGAGGCGTCGCGCTCGGCGAAGACGGCCGAACGCGCCTGGAAGAACTGGTCCTGGGCGCCCTTGAAACGGGCCCAGAGCTCGTCCTCGACCTCGCGGGAGGCCCTGCCGGCCGTCTTCCACTCCTGCATCAGCTCGCGGTAGGCCGACGCGGTGGCGCCCCAGTCGGTGGACGAGGCCAGCGTCTCGGCCTCGGCCACGATGCGCTCCTTGGCGGAACGCACGCCCTCGCGCTGCTCGTCCAGCCCCGCGAAGTAGGCCTTGCGCCGCTTGGCGAAGGCCGTACGGGCCGCCGAGAGGCGCTTCCACAGCGCCGCCTCGGTCACCCGGTCGATGCGCTCGGCGGCCTTCCACTCCTCGATCAGCTGGCGCAGCCGTTCGCCACCGGTCTTCCAGTGGGTCGTGTCGTCGGCGATGCGCTCGGCCTCGGCGACGATCCGCTCCTTGACGCCCTTGGCCTCGGCCCTGGCCACGTCGCGCGCGGCCTTGACCTCCTCCCGGCGCTGGGCGACCAGCTCCGTGAGGGCGTTGAGGCGGCCCAGCAGCGCGTCGAGATCGCCGACCGCGTGCGCGTCGGTGATCGCCTCACGGAGCTTGACGATCGTCGCCTCGGCCTGGGCGGGTGGCAGGTCGGTGCCGCGAACCCGCTGTTCCAGCAGGGCGACCTGCCCGGCCAGCTCGTCGAACTTGCGATGGAAGTAGGCGAGTGCCTCTTCCGGTTCGCCGGCCTTCCAGGACCCGACGGCCCGCTCTCCCTCAGCCGTACGTACGTAGACGGTGCCGTCGTCGTCTACCCGGCCCCACGGGTCGGTGCTCACCGTGTCCTCCCGCACTTTCATCAGCCTTTCGGGACTTACCGCCCCTTGTATGTATTACGTCAGCTCTAGCTGGACATTGTCACGTCTTTGATTTCGACGGTTTCCTTCGGTGCCCCGGTACCGCCGTCCCCCGGGGGGATGAAGCCGGCCTTGTTCACCTTGTCGAGGATCTCCAGACCCTTGGTGACCGTACCGAACGGCGTGTAGTCCGCCGGCAGCTGGGTGTCGCCGTACACCAGGAAGAACTGGCTGCCGTTGGTGTCGGGGCCGCTGTTGGCCATGGCCACGACGCCGCGGGTGTACTTGGCGCCCTCCAGGTTCTCGTTCACGAAACGGTAACCGGGACCGCCCTGGCCGTCGGTGGGGTTCTTGCCGTCGGCCTTGGCCAGCGGGTCGCCACACTGCAGCATCGGGAACTGGTCGGAACCCAGCCGGTGACACTTGGAACCGTTGAAGTACTTCTTCTTCGCCAGGAAGGCGAAGGAGTTGACCGTGCACGGTGTCTTGTCGGCCGACACCTCGATGACGATGTCGCCCTGGTTGGTCTTCAGGGTCATCGTCTTGGGCGTCAGGTCGACCTTCTCCGGGGGTAGGCCCACGTTCTTGGCCGGGCCGCCACCGGCCTCCGCGGCGTAGCCGCAGGTGCCGCTGGCCGGGTCGAAGGCCTTCGGCTGCGCTCCCTCGGCCGCCGACGCGGCCGGTGAGGCGTTGTCGGACGGGGCCGGTTCGGTGGTCGCGGTCGCCGTCGTGTCGGAGCCGCCGAACAGCGTCGTCGCGGCGATCACACCCGCCACGACGACCACACCGGCCACGGTGCTGCCGATGATCGCGTTGCGCTTGGCCCTGGCCTCACGTTCGACGCGTCGCTGCGTCTGCCGCTCGTAGTGCTCGCGCGCCAACTGCTTCTGACGCTCCTTGCCGCTCACCGCTTCGCCCTCCCGAGTGCCGAGTAGTACTTAATGAGGTGGGCGAATCGTATCGGCCAATGGGTAATGGTTCGCAGCCCGCCGACCCGCACCGGTACCCTTCGGTTACATTCCCATCCGCATTCTTGACGAGATCAGCTGAGGCAGATGCTCATCGCCGGCTTTCCCGCAGGGTCCTTCCAGACCAACTGCTACGTCGTCGCCCCCGCCGCGGGCGAGGAGTGCGTGGTCGTCGATCCCGGTCAGAACGCCGTCGGCGACCTCGACGACCTGCTGCGCGAGCACCGGCTCAAGCCGGTCGCGGTGCTGGTCACCCACGGGCACGCCGATCACATGTGGTCGGTCGCCCCGGTCTGCGGCGCGCGCGACGTCCCCGCGTGGATCCACCCGGAGGACCGCGACCTGCTGTCCGATCCGGGCAAGGGGCTGCCGCTGTCGGCGAGGCAGCAGCTGTTCGGGGGGCTCACCTTCACCGAGCCCGACGACGTGCGCGAGCTCGCCGACGGCGAGGTGCTGCGGCTGGCCGGCCTGGAGCTCACCGTCGACCACACCCCCGGTCATACCAGGGGGTCGGTGACGTTCAGGCTGCCCGCCTCCGAGGAGATCCCGGACGTGCTGTTCTCGGGCGACCTGCTGTTCGCCGGCTCCATCGGCCGCACAGACCTTCCGGGCGGCGACTACCCGACCATCCTGCGCAGCCTGGCGGCCAAGTGCCTGCCGCTGCCGGAGGACACGGTGGTCCTGCCCGGCCACGGATCACAGACCACGATCGGCCACGAGCGTGCCACCAACCCGTATCTCGCGAAGGCGGCCGCGGGCGCGGATCCCGCGGCCCCCTCGGGTGCCGGGCACGACCGTGGTCCCGGCAGGGGACTTTAGACAATGACTTTGCAGGCGCCCAAGGGCACCTTCGACTGGCTTCCGCCGCGCTCCGAGCGGGCGCTCGCCGTGCGCGAGGCGCTCACCGCGCCCGCCCGCCGGGCGGGATACGGCTACATCGAGACCCCGGTCTTCGAGGACACCGCGCTGTTCGTCCGCGGTGTCGGCGAGTCGACCGACATCGTCTCCAAGGAGATGTACACCTTCGAGGACAAGGGCGGGCGCTCCATCACGCTGCGCCCCGAGGGCACCGCGTCGGTGGTGCGGGCGGTCCTCCAGCACGGCCTGCACAACGGGCAGCTTCCCGTGAAGCTCTGGTACTCGGGCAGCCAGTTCCGCTACGAGCGGGCCCAGAAGGGCCGCTACCGCCACTTCTGGCAGGTCGGCGCCGAGGCGCTGGGCTCCGAGGACCCGGCGCTGGACGCCGAGCTGATCCTGCTGGCCGTCGACGGCTACGCCGCCCTGGGGCTCACCGGGGTCCGGCTGCTGATCAACACGCTGGGTGACAAGGAGTGCCGTCCCGTCTACCGGGCCGCGCTCCAGGACTTCCTGCGCGGCCTCGACCTCGACGAGCCCACCCGCGCGCGAATCGAGATCAATCCGTTGCGCGTGCTCGACGACAAGCGCCCCGAGGTGCAGGCCCTGCTGGCCGGCGCGCCGCTGGTCGTCGACCACCTGTGCGGGGCGTGCAAGGCCTACCACGAGGAGGTCCGCTCGCTGCTGACCGCCTCCGGCGTGGCCTACACCGACGACCCCCGGCTGGTCCGCGGCCTCGACTACTACACGCGCACCACGTTCGAGTTCGTCCACGACGGGCTCGGCTCGCAGTCCGCGGTGGGCGGCGGGGGCCGCTACGACGGGCTGAGCGAGATGCTCGGCGGGCCCGCGCTGCCCAGCGTCGGCTGGGCGCTGGGCGTCGACCGCACGGTCCTGGCCATGGAGGCCGAGGGCCTGTTCGGGGACGAAAGCGACGAGGCTCGCGTACAGGTGTACGGTGTGCCGCTGGGCGAGGAGGCGCGCCGCCGGATGTTCTCGCTCGTCACCGAGCTGCGCCGGGCGGGCCTGTCGGCCGACATGTCGTTCGGCGGCAAGGGCGTCAAGGGCGCGATGAAGGGCGCCGACCGCTCGGGGGCCGGCTACGCGGTGATCCTCGGCGAGCGCGACCTCGCCGCGGGGGTCGCGCAGGTCAAGGACCTGGCCAGCGGGGACCAGACCGCCGTACCGCTCGATGGGATCGTCACGATGTTGAAGGAGAGACTGGACAAATGATCCGCACGCACGAAGCGGGATCACTGCGCGAGGAGCACGCCGGGCAGCGGGTGACGCTCGCCGGGTGGGTGGCGCGACGCCGCGACCACGGTGGCGTGGTCTTCATCGACCTGCGTGACGCCTCGGGTTCGGCCCAGGTGGTCTTCCGCGAGGAGGACGACGCCCACGGCCTGCGCGCCGAATACTGCGTGAAGGTCGTCGGAGAGGTGCGGGTCCGCCCCGAGGGCAACGAGAACCCCGAGCTGCCGACCGGCGCGATCGAGGTCGTCGCCTCCGAGGTGGAGGTGCTCAGCGAGTCCGCGCCGCTGCCGTTCCCCATCGAGGGCACCGCGGGCATCTCGGAGGAGGCGCGGCTGAAGTACCGCTACCTCGACATCCGCCGCCAGCAGGTCGCGCACGCCATGCGCGTCCGCTCCCGGGCCACCTACCTCGCCCACGAGGTGATGAACGAGCAGGGGTTCACCTACGTCGAGACCCCGACGCTGACCCGCTCGACCCCGGAGGGCGCCCGCGACTTCCTGGTCCCGGTCCGGCTCCAGCCGGGCAGCTGGTACGCCCTGCCCCAGTCGCCCCAGCTGTTCAAGCAGCTCCTCCAGGTCGCCGGGCTGGAGCGCTACTACCAGCTCGCCAAGTGCTACCGCGACGAGGACCTGCGCGCCGACCGGCAGCCGGAGTTCACCCAGATCGACGTTGAGATGTCCTTCGTGGACCAGGACGACGTCATCGCCCTGGGCGAGGAGCTCGTCGGCCGCGTCTGGAAGGAGACGGTCGGCTACGACCTGCCGACGCCCCTGCCCCGGATGACCTACCGGGAGGCCATGGCGCGCTACGGCTCCGACAAGCCGGACCTGCGCTTCGGCCAGGAGCTCGTCGAGATGACGGAGTTCTTCGCGGGCACCACCTTCCGCGTCTTCCAGGCGCCGTACGTGGGCGCCGTGGTCATGCCGGGCGGTGCCTCGCAGACCCGCAAGGAGCTGGACGCCTGGCAGGAGTGGGCCAAGTCGCGCGGAGCCAGGGGCCTGGCCTACGTGCTGGTGGGCGAGGACGGCACGCTCGGCGGGCCGGTCGCCAAGAACCTGTCGGAGACCGAGGCGGCCGGCCTGGCCGCCAAGGTGGGCGCGGCACCCGGGGACGCGATCTTCTTCGCGGCCGGCGCGGCCTCCGCCTCCCGCGACCTGCTCGGCGCGGCCCGCCTGGAGATCGGCCGTCGCTGCGGCCTGATCGACGAGTCGGCCTGGAACTTCCTGTGGATCGTCGACGCCCCCATGTTCGAGGAGGACGGCGAGGGCGGCTGGACCGCGGTCCACCACCCCTTCACCGGTCCCAAGCCCGAGTGGGCCGACACCTTCCAGGACCACCCCGGCGAGGCCCTGGCCTACGCCTACGACATGGTCTGCAACGGGATGGAGATCGGCGGCGGCTCGATCCGTATCCACCGGGCCGAGATGCAGCAGCGTGTCTTCGAGGTGCTGGGCATCTCCAAGGAGGACGCGGAGAGCAAGTTCGGCTTCCTGCTGGAGGCGTTCAAGTACGGCCCGCCGCCGCACGGCGGCATCGCCTACGGCTGGGACCGGATCTGCATGCTCCTGGCGGGCACCGACTCCATCCGCGACGTCATCGCCTTCCCGAAGACGGCCTCCGGGTTCGACCCGCTGACCGGCGCGCCCACCCCGATCACGGTGGAGCAGCGCAAGGAGGCGGGCGTCGACGGCAGGCCCAAGACCGACGCCTGACCCGGTGCCCGCCCCGGAGGCGGGCGGGTGTGACGAGGGTGTGACGAGGGCCCCCGGACGGTGTTCCGGGGGCCCTCGGCGCGTCCGGGGCCGCCCGGCCGCCGGGGGCGGGGCCGCGGTGGCGCTCTCCGTGCGCCTCAGGAGCCTCCTGAGCGGCTGATGGGCCTTCTTCGGCTTACGGGGGCGACGAGCGTCCACGGGCCGCGTACGGCCGCGCTGAGGTCCGCGCGGGCCGTATGCCGAGGACGGTTCGCGTACGGCCCCGCGTGCCCGGGGCGGGCGAGGAGGGCCGCGGTGAGGGGCTGTGCCCGTCGCCGGGACGCGGGGCCTGGACACGGGGCCGGAAGTCGGGCCGGGACGTGGAAACGCCCCGGCGGTCGTCCGACCGCCGGGGCGTCCTGTGGCGGCGGACCGCCGCGGGTCCGGTTAGGAGAGCCGCACGCTCTTGATGATCACCGGGATCTTGGGGGCGTTGGAGCCGCCGTCACCGGTGATGTCGTCGGGGTTGGCGATCCACCCGCCCTTGGAGATCTCGTCGAGGATCTCCATGCCCTCGGAGACGACGCCGAAGGGCGTGTAGGCCTTCTCCACCTGCTGGGTCTCGTCCCCCAGCGAGATCCAGAACTGGCTGCCGTTCTGGTTGACGGCGTCGACGGCCTGGGCCACCGCGACCGTGCCCCTGGTGTACGGGATCCCGTCGAGGTTCTCGCTGTCGTAGACGTACCCCGAGCTGCCCTGGCCGTCGGTGGGGTTCTTGCCGTCGGCCTTGGCCTGCGGGTCGCCGCACTGCAGCAGGCTCAGGCCGGAGTTCTCCGGGGTGGCCAGGCGGTGGCACTTGGTGTTGTCGAAGAAGTGCTTCTTGGCCAGGAAGGCGAAGGAGTTGACCGTGCAGGGGGCCTGCCCGGTCGCCAGGTCGATCACGACGTTGCCGTGGTTGGTGGCGATCGTCATGGTCTTCAGCTTCAGGTTGGGCCTGGTCGGCGGCGTGCCCACGTTCTTCGCCGGGCTGCCGCTGGTGTCCTTGCGGTAGGCGCACTTCGTGTTGGCCGGAGCGGTCGTGACGCTCGGCGCGGGCGTCGCGGCGGGGGTCTCCGAAGGGGACGGCGAACCGGTGGCGGCGGCGTTGGCGTTCGGGTCGTCACCGTCGTTCCCCAGGAGGGTCACCCCGGCGAACAGTCCTCCCGCGACGACGACCACCGCGGCGACCGCTCCGATGACGACGTTGCGCTTCGACGTGGTCGCCTGCTCAGCACGCTTCGCCTGCCGCTCTTTGTGTTCCCGAGCCAGCTGGCTCTGGCGGTCCTCGGCGCTCACCGCTATGTCCTCCAAGATCGCTGTTCCATGGTTACGGGCTGGCGAAAAGAGTACCGGCCCTAACATGTGCTGGACGTAAGTGGCGGAATTCATCAGATGGGGTCAGAGGGGAAGACGAGTCTCTTCACGCTCTCCATAACCCGCCCATGGTGGGATCCGTACTTGCTGATGATGGACCACGCACCTTCGGAGCGCCCCCATGTTCGACGAGATCCTCGGCCTGCCCCTCCATCCCCTGGTCGTGCACGCGGCCGTGGTCCTGACGCCGCTCCTCGCGGTGCTCGCCGCCGCGTACGCGCTGGCGCCCCGCACGCGGCCCGTGCTCACCTGGGCGGTGGCCGGGCTCGCCCCGGTCGTGCCGGTGAGCGTCTTCGTGGCGCAGGAGAGCGGGGAGGCGCTGGAGGAGGGCCGCTTCGCCTCCGTAGAAGGGCAGCTCCGCGAGCTCATCGACGAGCACACGGGCTTCGGCACCCCGCTGCTGGTCGTCACCTTCGTCCTCGGGGTGCTGTCGCTCGCCCTCGTCTACGTCACGCGCGGCGACAGGTTCGGCCGCCCGGCCCAGCTCGCGGTCTCGGCGCTGACCGTGGTCCTGGCCGTCGCGGCGCTCTACTACGTGGTGCGGGCCGGGCACAGCGGCGCCGTCGCGGTCTGGAGCTGAGGCCGCCCGGCCCGTGGAGGGGCTTCTGGCCCCGCCGGGCGGCGGTACTGTCTCAGGCGTGGACAGCCTGTTCGATTCGGCGGCGGAGGAGGCCCATCGCGGCCAGGAGCCCCTGGCGGTGCGGATGCGCCCCCGGGGCCTGGACGAGGTGGTCGGCCAGCGGCACCTGCTGGGCCCCGGCACGCCGCTGCGCCGCCTCGTCGAGGCCGAGGCGCCCATGTCGCTGTTCCTCTGGGGCCCTCCGGGGACCGGCAAGACAACCCTCGCCTACGTGGTGGCGGGTGTCACCAAGCGCCGTTTCGTGGAGGTCTCCGCGGTGTCGGCGGGGGTCAAGGAGGTCCGCGCGGCCATCGAGCAGGCCCGGCGCGAGCTGGGCATGTCCGGCCGCCAGACCGTCCTGTTCGTCGACGAGGTGCACCGCTTCAACAAGGCGCAGCAGGACGCCCTGCTGCCCGCCGTGGAGAACCGCTGGGTCACCTTCATCGGCGCCACCACCGAGAACCCCTTCTTCTCCGTCATCTCGCCCCTGCTGTCGCGCTCGCTGCTGCTGACCCTGGAGTCGCTGTCGGAGGACGACATCCGGGCGGTGCTGGAGCGCGCCGTCGCCGACCCGCGCGGCCTGGACGGGAAGGTGCGCCTGGCGCCCGAGGCCGCCGAGCACCTGGTGCGGCTGGCCGGCGGCGACGCCCGCAGGTCGCTCACCTACCTGGAGGCCGCCGCGCTGATCGCCGACGGCGAGGTCACCGTGGAGGTGGTGGAGCGGGCGGTCGACAAGGCGGCCGTGCGCTACGACCGCCAGGGCGACCAGCACTACGACGTGATCAGCGGTTTCATCAAGAGCATGCGGGGCTCCGACGCCGACGCCGCGCTGCACTACCTCGCCCGGATGATCGAGGCGGGGGAGGACCCCCGGTTCATCGCCCGCAGGATCGTCATCTTCGCCTCCGAGGACGTCGGCATGGCCGACCCCACCTGTCTTCAGGTCGCGGTGGCCGCCGCCCAGGCGGTGGAGTTCATCGGCCTGCCCGAGGGACGGCTCAACCTGGCCCAGGCCGTCATCCACTGCGCGCTGGCCCCCAAGTCCAACGCGGTGATCAACGCCATCGGCGCGGCCGCCGAGGACGTACGGCGCGGCGACATCGGCCACGTCCCCAACCATCTGCGCGACGCCCACTACGCCGGGGCCAAGCAGCTCGGCCACGGCAAGGGCTATCGCTACCCCCACGAGTTCGAGCACGGCCTGGTACGCCAGGAGTACGCCCCCGAGGAGCTGAGGGACCGGCGCTACTACCAGCCCACCCGCCACGGCGCCGAGGCGGGCTTCGCCGACCGCTGGTCCAGGATTCGCGCCTTCCTGCGCGGGGAGTAGCCTCCCGCGAGGCCCACCCCCGGGGGCGCGCGGTAAGCGGGGATGAGCGGTATCGGGCACGATAGGGTTTCGCCAATCCGCCCGACCATGGCCGGGGCCACCTATGAACCTATGAGGGGAGCGGGTCCGCACATGCTTACCGCAGGAGAGGTCGCGGGGCTGATCGCCGCGATGGCCTGGGCGATCCTGGTCTCCTTCATGGCCGTCGTCATGGTCAGGCTGGCCCGGCTGCTCACCGAGACCACCAAGATGGTCTCCCAGCTGGGCGACCGCGTCGTGCCGCTGCTGGAGGACGTGTCGGCCGCCGTCGGCGAGACCAACCGGCAGCTGGTCGCGATCGAGGCCATCACCAAGGACGTCAAGCAGGTCAGCGGGCACGTGGCCAAGGTCAGCGACGTCACCCAGAGCCTGGTCACCGGGCCGATGATCAAGGTCGCGGCCCTCACCCACGGCGTCCGCAGGGCCCTGGGGGGCCGCAGGCGCGCCAGGCCCGCCGCCGTGGCGCTGGAGAGGCGCCCGCGATGATCCGCAGGCTGTTCTACATGGGGCTGGGCGCGTTCGGCGCGGTGTGGGTGATGCGTAAGCTTCAGTCACTGCATCCGAACCACCTGGCCCGAAGGGCCGTGCACAACGCCACCGGGGTCCTGGACCAGGCACGCGACCTCGCCGGGGAGGCCCTGCGGGGCGCGGCCGAGCGGGAAATCGAGTTGCGGTCCAGGTTCGGGCTCGACACCGTGGAAAACCCCTATCACTCCAACGTAAAGGATGGCCGCTGACATGGAGTCGGCAGAGATCGCCCGCCGCTTCCTGCGCTTCTTCGAGGAGCGTGGGCACACCGTCGTGCCCTCGGCCAGCCTCATCGCCGAGGACCCGACGCTGCTTCTGGTCAACGCGGGCATGGTGCCCTTCAAGCCCTACTTCCTGGGCCAGCAGAAGCCGCCCTACAAGCGGGCCGCCAGCGCGCAGAAGGTCGTGCGGACCCTCGACATCGACGAGGTCGGCAAGACGACCAGGCACGCCAGCTTCTTCCAGATGCTCGGAAACTTCTCCTTCGGCGACTACTTCAAGGAGCAGGCGATCCCGTTCGCCTGGGAGCTGCTGACCAGGCCCGAGTCCGAGGGCGGGTTCGGCTTCCCCGAGGACCGCCTCTGGGCCACCGTCTACCTCGACGACGACGAGGCCGCCGACATCTGGCGCAAGGCGGGGGTGCCGCAGGAGCGCATCCAGCGCCGCGACCTGGCCGACAACTACTGGCACATGGGCGTGCCCGGTCCCGGCGGCCCGTGCAGCGAGATCTACTACGACCGCGGTCCCGAGTACGGGCGCGAGGGCGGCCCGATCGCCGACGAGAACCGCTACCTCGAGGTGTGGAACAACGTCTTCATGCAGTACCAGCTCAGCGCGGTCCGCACGAAGATCGACTTCGACATCGCCGGTGAGCTGCCCGCCAAGAGCGTCGACACGGGCATGGGCCTGGAGCGCATGGCGGCGATCCTGCAGGGCGTCGACAACATCTACGAGATCGACACCACGTACAAGATCCTCGACCGGGCCGCCGACCTCACCAAGACGCGTTACGGCCGCGACGAGCGCGCCGACGTGTCGCTGCGGGTCGTCGCCGACCACGTCAGGACCGGCGTGATGCTCGTCGCCGACGGGGTGCTGCCCTCCAACGAGGGCAGGGGCTACGTGCTCCGCCGCATCCTGCGCCGCGCCATCCGCAACCTGCGCCTGCTGGGCGCGGGCGAGGAGCGCTACATGCACGAGCTCACCGCGGTGACCGTCGAGGTGATGGGCGAGCAGTACGCCGAGCTCAAGGCCGACGCCCCGCAGATCCACGGCGTCATCGACGCCGAGGAGGCCTCCTTCCTCGGCACCCTCCGCACCGGTACCGCGATCTTCGACGTGGCGGCCGAGGAGACCAAGCGCAAGGGGCGGGCCACGCTCGCCGCCGACCAGGCCTTCCAGCTCCACGACACCTACGGCTTCCCGATCGACCTCACCCTGGAGATGGCCTCCGAGCAGGGGCTGCAGGTCGACGAGGAGGGCTTCCGCCGGCTGATGAAGGAACAGCGCGACCGGGCCAAGGCCGACGCCGCCGCCAAGAAGACCGGCAACGCCGACATCTCGATCTTCGGCACGCTCCTGGAGAAGACCGGCAAGGTCGAGTTCCTGGGCTACGACCACGTGACGGCCGAGGCCGAGGTCGTCGGCCTGCTCGTCGACGGCGTCTCGGTCCCCGCGGCGGGCGCGGGTACGTCGGTGGAGGTCGTGCTGGGCCGCACCCCGTTCTACGCCGAGGGCGGCGGCCAGCTGTCCGACCAGGGCGTCATCCGCACCGGCGAGGCCGAGGTGGAGATCGTGGACGTGCAGTCCCCGGTCTCCGGCGTCGTCGTGCACCGGGGCAAGGTCCGCTCCGGCGAGATCCGGGTGGGCGACCAGGCCCAGGCGGAGATCGACGTCGAGCGGCGCCGGGCCATCTCCCGCAGCCACACCGCCACCCACCTGGTGCACCGCGGTTTCCGCAACGCGCTGGGCGAGACCGCGGCGCAGGCCGGTTCTGAGAACTCCCCGGGCCGCTTCCGCTTCGACTTCACCGCCGCGGGCGCCGTGCCGCCCAGCGTGCTGCGCGACGTCGAGGACGAGGTCAACGCCGTCCTCATCAACGACCTGCGGGTCAACGCCTTCCACACCTCCCAGGCGGAGGCCCGTGCCATGGGCGCGCTCGCCCTGTTCGGTGAGAAGTACGGCGACACCGTCCGCATCGTCGAGGTCGGCGAATACTCCCGCGAGCTCTGCGGCGGCACCCACGTCGCCAGCTCCGGGCAGCTGGGCCTGGTCAAGGTGCTGGGCGAGGCCTCGATCGGCGCGGGCGTGCGCCGCGTGGAGGCCCTGGTCGGTCTCGACGCCTTCCGCTTCCTGGCCAGGGAGAGCGTGCTCGTCGCCCAGCTGTCGGAGCAGCTCAAGGCCCGCAGGGAGGAGCTGCCCGAGCGCATCGAGGGCATCGTCAGCCGGTTGCGCTCGGCGGAGAAGGAGCTGGGCGCGCTGCGCTCGGCCCAGGTGCTCGCGGGTGCGGGCCAGATGGCGGAAAGTGCCCGTGACCTGCGGGGAGTCTCCGTCGTGACGCACCGCGCGCCCGATGGGACCTCTCCCGACGACCTGCGCAGGCTCGCGCTCGACGTGCGTGGCCGCTTCCCGGGCGATCGCGCCGCGGTGGTCGTCGTCGCCGGTGTCCCCGCTGACCGGCCGGTCGTCGTGGCCGCGGTCAGCGAGGCGGGACGCGGTCGCGGCCTGAAGGCGGGCCGTCTGGTCGGCGTCGCCGCGAAGGCGCTCGGAGGTGGCGGCGGCGGCAAGGACGACGTCGCCCAGGGAGGCGGTGTGCGTCCCGAGGCGATCGGTGAGGCGCTCGCCGCCGTCGAGCAGGCGATCGAGCAGACGCTCACCTGATGGAGAACGACGCCCCCGCGCCGCGTCCGGCACCGGGATGGGGACGGAAACGATGAGAAACGGCGTTCGGCTGGGCGTCGACGTCGGCTCGGTCCGCATCGGCGTGGCCCGCAGCGACCCCTCGGGATTGCTGGCCACGCCGGTGGAGACCGTCCGGCGCGGTAAGGGCGACCTTGACCGGCTCGCGGAGATCGCGGCCGAGTACGAGGTCGTCGAGGTGGTGGTCGGCCTGCCGACCTCGCTCTCCGGGCGGGAGGGGCAGGCGGCGCAGACCGCCCGCGACTTCGCGGACCGGATCTCGCTGCGGCTGGCGCCCGTCCCGGTGCGGCTGTTCGACGAGCGGCTGACCACCGTCACCGCCCAGCAGGGCCTGCGGGCCAGCGGGGTGAAGGCGAAGAACCAGCGCGGCGTGGTGGACCAGGCGGCGGCCATCGTGCTGCTCCAGGCCGCGCTGGACGCCGAACGCGCCACCGGCAGGCCCCCCGGCGTCCCCGCCGGGTCTTCCCCGGGCGGAGGAAACGTCGAGGGGCCGGGGGACGGGACCGTCCGGTGAGCCGCCCGCGGCCGATGCGGCCGCCGGTGGCCGGGACCTCCGTGACCGCTCCGGGTGCTTTCGCCGTGATGATGGAACGTTACAAACAAGTGGCGCATCGGCTAAAACTGAGGGAACGGACCACTAAGAAAGGATCGTCGCCCTTGGAAGCCGCCATGGTGACGGGCATCGTCCAGGCGGAGGGCGGGCGGGATCCGGGCCATCCGAAGATCGCTAGAATGATCTACGACCGGCTCGGGCCCCGGACGCGGCTCCGGCCGGACACCGCGGTGCCGTACACGCGGGGGCTCGATACCCCGGAGGTTTCGGAGAAGGGCGCCGAGGTGAGGTCCCCGCGCGACACCTTCTTCACACCCGGCCTGCCGCCAAAAACCATCGCGAATCCCGGGGAGCAGGTATTGATCACGGCACTCCAGCCAGATCAAGGTGATTGGTTCTGGTTTGTCACTACCAATCCGGAGCATAGAATCACGAAATTCACTGACAAAGAGAGTGAGTTTGTGAGATACCGGGAAGAGCTGAACATACACCTCGGGAAGCGTTGATGCCCGGCGGAATACCCCCCGTTCCGCCGCAGGCGGCGACCCGCACCCGCGGATCAGACGACGGCTCCCGGAGCACCGGGACGTCTGGCCGGGTGCTCTCCTTCGGTTCGGCACACCCGCTTGACGCCAGGCCGTCTCTAGCGGGAGATTGGCCAACGTCTCTATGAACGATCTCGATATGGACTTCCTGGTCGGCTCCGACGACGAAGGTCGGTCGCGCCGAGGATCCAACACGTCTTCAGGCCGCGACTCCGGAGGCCGGCGCGGCCGCCGCAGGAAGCGCCGCCGCAACCGGGGCGGCTTCCTCGCCCCCATGCTCGCGATCATCGTCCTGCTCGGCGGCATCGGCGCCGCCGGCTTCTACGGCTACACCTGGGTCCGCGACGTGATGACCCCCGACGACTACACCGGCCAGGGGTCCGGCGAGGTCGTCGTGGAGATCAAGGACGGCCAGAACGCCTCCGACGTCGCCCAGACCCTGCAGGACCAGGACGTGGTGAAAAGCGTCAAGGCCTTCGTCAACGCCATCGCCGAGGCGGGCAAGAGCTCCTCCCTGCAGCCGGGCGAGTACACCATGCGCAAGCAGATGGCGGCCGCGGAGGCCGTCAAGCTCCTCGACCCGGACAAGCGGCTGCTGGAGAGGGTCACCCTCAAGGAGGGGCTGCGCCTGGTCGACACCCTCAAGCAGCTCTCCGAGAAGACGGGCAAGCCGCTGCGGGAGTTCCAGCAGGCCGCCAGGAACGTCCGCGAGCTCGGCCTTCCCCCCTACGCCAAGAGCAGGCTGGAGGGCTACGCCTTCCCGGCCACCTACGAGATCACGCCCAAGATGTCGGCCTCGGAGATCCTCACCAGGATGGTCGACCGCTTCAACCAGACCGCCGACAAGGACGACCTCCAGGGCAAGGCGAAGGCCCTCGGGCACACCCCGCACGAGATCATGACGATCGCCAGCATCGTCCAGGCGGAGTCCGGCACCAAGGAGGACATGGGCAAGGTGGCCCGCGTCGTCTACAACCGGCTCGACCTGCCCATGCATCTGCGGATGGACAGCACGGTGATGTACGGGCTGAACAAGTACGGCATCGAGTCGTCCAGCAAGGACCTTGAGAGCACCTCGCGCTACAACACCTACAAGTTCGAGGGCCTGCCTCCCGGCCCGATCGCCAACCCGGGTGACGACGCCATCCAGGCGGCGCTCAATCCCACCAAGGGCGACTGGCTCTACTTCGTGACCACCTGTCCGGCCAAGGGCATCACCAAGTTCGTCAAGCTGGAGTCCGAGTTCAACGTGATCAAGGCCGAGTACGAGAGCAACAAGGTGAACGGGTGCTGAGGGCGGCGGTCCTCGGGTCGCCGATCGTCCACTCGCTCTCCCCGCACCTGCACCGCGCCGCCCACGAGGGCATGGGACTGCACGACTGGCGTTACGAGGCGATCGAGTGCGACGAGGCCGGGCTCCCCGGCCTCCTCGCCGGGCTGGACGGCGACTGGGCGGGACTCTCGCTCACGATGCCGCTCAAGCGGGCCGTGCTGCCGCTGCTCGACACCGTCTCGGAGCTCGCGGTCCAGGTGGGCGGCGCCAACACCGTGACCCTGCGCGACGGCGCCCGGCACGGGGACAACACCGACGTGTACGGCATCGTCCAGGCGCTCGCCGAAGCGGGCGTGGCCCCGCCCCGGGCGGCGACCGTCCTCGGCGGCGGCGCGACGGCGGCCTCCGCGCTCGCCGCCCTGCGCGAGCTGGGCCTCGACGAGGCGATCCTCGTGGTCCGCGACCCCGCCAGGGCGGGGGAGACCGCGCAGGTCGCCGAGCGGCTGGGCATGGACCTGTCGGTGCGGACCCTCGACAAGCTCGACACCGCGCTGGAGGTCGACCTGGTCGTCTCGACCCTGCCCGCCGGCGCGGCCGACGCCTTCGCCGGGACGCTGGCGGGGGTGCCCGCCCTCTTCGACGTGGTCTACGCGCCCTGGCCCACCCGGCCGGCCGCCGCCGTGGCCGAGCGGGGCGGGGTCGTCGTCGGCGGCTTCCCGATGCTCCTGCACCAGGCCGTCCGGCAGGTCGAGATGATGACCGGCCGCGCGGACGTGCCGGTGGAGGCGATGCGCGCGGCGGGAAAGGCCGAGATCGTCAGGCGTGCCGCCCCGGCGGGATGATTCTGCGTGAGCGCGCTGTTGTGGTAGAGTAACGACTCGATCGGTCCGGCGTGCCTGCTGGACGCGCAAGCGGAGGTCGTCCTCCCACCTCGTCGGCCACAAGGCTGACAGGTCAGGATCACAACCGGGGTAAATCTCCGGAGAGCTTACGGCGTGAAGCCTTCGAGTTCATGTGGCCCCGCATGCGTGACGTGCGGGGCATCTTGCGTTCGAACGTCCTCAACGGGACGTGCGTTCTACGACCTCCCGGCACGATCGAGCATGTTGCGGCCTCCTCTCGGATGGCCGCGGATCGCAACCTAGGAGGCCCCATCAGCGCCGAGCCCCGCATCAATGACCGCATTCGCGTGCCCGAGGTCCGCCTCGTCGGCCCGAACGGCGAACAGGTGGGCATCGTCTCCATCGGCGATGCCTTGAAGCTGGCTCAAGAAGCCGACCTCGACCTGGTCGAGGTCGCGGCAACGGCTCGCCCGCCAGTGTGCAAGCTCATGGACTACGGCAAGTTCAAGTACGAGTCCGCGATGAAGGCACGTGAGGCGCGCCGTAACCAGGCGTACACCATCATCAAGGAGATCAAGCTTCGGCCGAAGATCGACCCGCACGACTACGAGACCAAGAAGGGTCACGTGGTGCGGTTCCTCAAGGCCGGCGACAAGGTCAAGGTCACCATCATGTTCCGCGGCCGGGAGCAGTCCCGGCCCGAGCTGGGCTTCCGGCTCCTGCAGCGGCTGGCGGAGGACGTGACGGAGCTCGGCTTCGTCGAGTCCCAGCCCAAGCAGGACGGTCGAAACATGATCATGGTGATCGGGCCGCACAAGAAGAAGGCCGAGGCCAAGGCCGAGAAGGCGGCGGCCAAGGCACGGCATGACGAGAACCCCTCGGGGGACGCCTCTTCGGCCGCCGACGAGACGCGCGTCAACGACGAGGTGTCCGTCAGCGGAGCGGTGGCGGCTCCTCAGGAGTAACTCGCATAGCCTGGATCGTCAGGTAGTCGCGAGATCAGTCCGAGACCGGGTCCGGTCTCGTAGTCAGGCACGCCCTTGACTTGGGTTACCGGCCCGGGACATCGGCACGATCGAGGGAGAGACGGCTGAGATGCCGAAGATGAAGACGCACAGCGGTGCGAAGAAGCGGTTCAGGCTCACGGGTTCCGGCAAGCTTGTGCGCCGCCGCGCCAACCGTGCGCACTACAACGAGCACAAGCCGTCCACCTTGACGCGTCGTCTCAAGCCCGAGGTCGTGCTCTCCGACGCCGACTCCAAGAAGATCAAGAAGCTGCTCGCTAAGTAACCGCCCCCGGGGAGATAGATACACATGGCACGCGTGAAGCGGGCGATCAACGCCAAGAAGAAGCGCAAGGTCGTTCTCGAGCGGGCGAAGGGCTACCGGGGTCAGCGATCCAGGCTGTACCGCAAGGCCAAGGAGCAGATGCTCCACTCGATGACGTACGCCTACCGCGACCGCAAGGACCGCAAGGGCACCTTCCGCCGTCTCTGGATCCAGCGCATCAACGCCGCTGCCCGCCAGAACGGCATCACCTACAACAGGCTCATCCAGGGCCTGCGGCTCGCCTCCATCGAGGTCGACCGTAAGATCCTCGCCGACCTCGCGGTCAACGACGCCGCCACGTTCGCGACGCTGGTCGAGGCCGCCAAGAAGGCGCTCCCGGCCGACGTGAACGCGCCGGTCGCCGGCTGAGCGAGGCACTGACGACCGTGCGGCCCGCAGCGATCACGCTGCGGGCCGCATGCGCATTCTTGGGGGACGGGCATGGCCGGGTCTGAGCTGACCAACATCAAGTCACCGCGGGTCAAGGCCGCGCGGAGGCTGACGAAGCGGGCCTTCAGGGACCGCGACCGCTCCTTCCTGGCGGAGGGGCCGCAGGCGGTCCGCGAGGCGCTGGCGCTGGACGGGGTCGTGATGGAGCTGTTCACCACGGCCGAGGCCGAGCTGCGTCACGCCGACGTCGTCGGCGCCGCCACCGCCGCCGGGGTGCCCGTCCACCGGGCCAGCGGCGAGGTCATGGCCGAGCTGGCCCAGACCGTCACCCCCCAGGGACTGCTGGCCGTGTGCCGCTTCGTGCACGTGCCCCTGGACGCCGCCGTCGTCCCCGGCTCCACGCTGGTGGCGGTGCTGGCCCACGTCCGCGACCCCGGCAACGCGGGCACCGTGCTGCGGACGGCCGACGCCGCGGGCGCCGACTCCGTCGTCTTCACCGACGCCTCGGTCGACCCCTACAACGGCAAGTGCGTGCGGGCCAGCGCCGGGAGCCTGTTCCACCTCCCGGTCAGCACGGGCGTCCCGGTGGCGCGGGCCGTGGAGCACCTGAAGGGAACCGGGCTGCGGGTGCTCGCCGCCGACGGCGCGGGCGAGCAGACCCTGGACGACGTGGACCTGTCCGGCCCGACCGCCTGGATCTTCGGCAACGAGGCGTGGGGGCTTCCGCAGGAGATCCTGAAGCTGGCCGACGAGGTCGTCCGGGTTCCCATCTACGGCCGGGCCGAGAGCCTGAACCTCGCGACCGCCGCCGCGGTCTGTCTGTACGCATCTGCCCGATCTCAACGCACCACCCCCGGCCCCAGGTGAGGCACCCCGGCCGGCGAGGCTGCCGTACGGTGCGGGAAACCCGCTATTGTCGGCCATGTAGCGTCGAGGAGGCGGGGTCGTGCACGGCGAACACACCGGCGAGCGGAGCACCGATGCCGCTTCTGTGATCGACGTCGACGAGCTTCCCGACGGTCTCGTGGTGACCGACGGCGACGGCCACGTGCTCACCGTCAACCGGGCCGCGGCCCGTCTGACCGGTGTCACCCGCGAGCAGGCCGTGGGGGGGCACCTGCGCGACGTGTTCTCCTTCCGCGACCACGACGGGCGCGACTGGTGGAAGTGGCTCGACACCTACGGCGGCCTGCCCAGCCGCGCCCGCCAGCCCGAGCTGCCGCTGCGCACCCCCGGTGGCCAGGAGCTGCTGGTGGCCGCCCGGCTGGTGCGCGAGCCACGGCGGGGCGGAGAGGTCGTCCGGGTGGTCATCACGTTGCGTGACGCCGGGGCCCGCGCCCGCCTGGAGCGCAGCCGCGCCGACCTGGTCTCCACCGTCGCCCACGAGCTCCGCTCCCCGCTGACCAGCGTCAAGGGGTTCACCGCGACCCTGCTGGCCAAGTGGACCCGCTTCACCGACGACCAGAAGCTCGTCATGCTGGAGACCGTCAACGCCGACGCCGACCGGGTGACCCGGCTCATCACCGAGCTGCTCGACGTCTCGCGCATCGAGTCGGGCCGGCTGGAGATCCACCGCCAGGTCGTCGACGTCCCGGCCAGGATCTCCAAGATCATCGCGGGCCGGGTGGCGGCGGGCGAGCCGGAGGACCGCTTCGTGCTCCAGGTGCGCGGCGAGCTGCCCGAGACCTGGCTCGACCAGGACAAGATCGATCAGGTGCTCGCCAACCTGATGGAAAACGCGGTGCGTCACGGGCGCGGTACGGTGACAATAGTCGTCGAGCCGAGTGAATGGGGAGTGACCGTGTCCGTCCGCGACCAGGGGGAGGGCATCCCGCCCGAGCTGGTCACGCGCGTGTTCCGGCAGTTCTGGCGGGGCAACGCCCGCCGCCGGGGCGGCACCGGGCTCGGCCTGTTCATCGTCAAGGGGCTGATCGAGGCCCACGGCGGCACCATCTCCGTGCAGCGTGGGCCCGAGGGCGGCGCCGAGTTTCGATTTATGGTGCCCACCGGCACTCCTGAATTCGCCTGATCGCGAATGTCGGCCCGGTGGGCTCACCCGACTAGACTCATGGCCGCTCAAGCCCTGGATTCGGAGCTCTCTCTTGTCAAACTACGACCCGGTCGAGGTGACCCCGCTGCACGCCGACGAGATGGCGCGCATGCAGGCCGACGCGCTCGACGCCGTCAAGGCGGCGCGCGACCTCGAAGAACTCAAGCAGGTGCGCCTCGCGCACGCCGGTGACCGCTCACCGATCGCCCTGGCCAACCGCGAGATCGGCGCCCTGCCCCCGGCGGCCCGCTCCGAGGCGGGTAAGCGCATCGGCGGCGCCCGCAGGGCGGTCGCCGACGCCCTCGCCGAGCGGCAGGCACAGCTGGAGGCCGAACGCGACGAGCGGGTCCTCGTCGAGGAGACCGTCGACGTCACGCTGCCCTCCACCCGCGCCCCCCTCGGTGCCAGGCACCCGCTGACCACCCTCCAGGAGCGCATCGCCGACGCCTTCGTCGCGATGGGCTACGAGGTGGCGGAGGGCCCCGAGCTGGAGGGGGAGTGGTTCAACTTCGACGCGCTGAACATCTCCGCCGACCACCCGGCGCGCTCGGAGCACGACACCTTCTTCGTGGAGTCCGTCGACTCCGGCAAGGTGCTGCGCACCCAGACCTCTCCCGTCCAGATCCGGGCGCTGCTCGACAGGAAGCTCCCGGTCTACGTAATTTCGCCGGGCAAGGTGTTCCGCACCGACGAGCTCGACGCCACCCACACCCCCGTCTTCCACCAGGTCGAGGGGCTGGCGATCGACGAGGGCCTGACCATGGCCCACCTCAAGGGCACCCTCGACCGGTTCGCCGAGGTCATGTTCGGCGAGGGCATCACCACCCGGTTCCGGCCCAACTACTTCCCGTTCACCGAGCCCTCCGCCGAGATGGACCTGAAGTGCTTCGTCTGCCGCGGCGCCTCCGCGGTGCCCGGCAACCCGCCCTGCCGCACCTGCAAGTCGGAGGGCTGGATCGAGTGGGGCGGCTGCGGCATGGTCAACCCGAGGGTGCTCATCGCCTGCGGCGTCGACCCCGCCCGCTACAGCGGCTTCGCCTTCGGCATGGGCGTCGAACGCACCCTGATGTTCCGCCACAACGTCGAGGACATGCGCGACATGGTCGAGGGAGACGTCCGCTTCACCCGTCCCTTCGGAATGGAGATCTGATGAGGGTCCCGCTTTCATGGCTGCGGGAGTACGTCGATCTCCCCGCCGTCACGGCGCACGAGATCGCCGAGAAGCTCACCGCCGCCGGGCTCAAGCTCGAGTCCGTCACCTCCTACGGCCACGACATCAAGAACGTCGTGGTGGGCGAGGTGATCTCCATCGAGACGCTGGAGGGCTTCAAGAAGCCCATCCGCCACTGCCAGGTCGAGGTGGGGGAGGCCGCGCCGCGCGAGATCGTCTGTGGCGCGACCAACTTCGAGGCCGGCGACCGCGTCCCGGTCGCGCTGCCCGGCGCCGTGCTGCCCGGCGGGTTCGAGATCGCCTCGCGAAAGACCTACGGGCGCCTGTCCGACGGCATGATCTGCTCGGAGTCCGAGCTCGGCGTGGCCGAGTCGTCGCCCGGCATCCTCGTGCTGCCCGAGGGCACTCCGATCGGCGCGGACGTGGTCGAGCTGCTCGGGCTGCGTGACGACGTGATCGAGCTGGAGATCACCCCGGACATCGGCTACGCGCTCTCCATCCGGGGCGTGGCCCGCGAGGCCGCCACCGCCTTCGACTCGGCGTTCATCGACCCGGCCGACGTCTCCCCGCCCGAGGCGCCGGGCCCGTCCTACCCCGCCTCGATCGCCGACCCGTCGGCCTGCGACCGCTTCGTGCTCCGCGAGATCCGCGGGTTCGACCCGTCGGCGCCGAGCCCGCTGTGGATGCGCGCCCGGCTCTCCCGCGCCGGCGTGCGCCCGGTCTCGCTCGCCGTCGACGTCACCAACTACGTCATGCTGGAGCTCGGCCAGCCACTGCACGCCTTCGACGCCGCCAGGCTCACCGGCGAGGTCGTGGTGCGCAGGGCCGAGCCCGGCGAGACGCTGGAGACGCTCGACCACGTGGTCCGCAAGCTCCACCCGGACGACGTGCTGATCACCGACGGGTCGGGCGCGATCTCGATGGCCGGCACCATGGGCGGCCTGCACACCGAGATCTCCGACGCCTCCACCGACATCGTGATCGAGGCGGCCCACTTCTCCACCAGCGGCGTCGCGCGCATGTCGCGCCGGCACAACCTGGTCAGCGAGGCCTCCAAGCGCTTCGAGCGGGGCGTCGACCGGGAGCTCCCGCTGTACGCCTCCTGGCGCGCGGCCCGGCTGCTGGCCGAGCTCGGCGGCGGCACGATCCAGCCGGGCGTCACCCACGCCGAGGTGGAGGTCGAGCCGGTCCACATCGCGATCCCGAGCGGCTACCCGGGCAGGGTCGCGGGCACCGTCTACGACCGTGAGACGGTGATCCACCGCCTGCGGCAGGTCGGCTGCACGGTTGTCGAGGGCGCCACCACCGCGACCGGCCCGGCGACGGGCGGCACGGCCGGTGGCACCGCGGCCACGGGCGACCCCGCCTCCGCCGGGATCGCCGCGAAGCTCGCGGTCACCGGTGACGACGTGCTGGCGGTCACCCCGCCCTCGTGGCGTCCCGACCTGACCGACCCGAACGACCTCGCCGAGGAGGTCATCAGGCTGGAGGGCTACGAGAACCTGCCCTCGATCCTGCCCGCCGCCCCGGCGGGCGCCGGTCTCAGCGAGGGCCAGCGCCTGCGCCGCCGGGTCGGCCGCGCCCTCGCCGCCGCGGGCTACGTCGAGATCCTCGCCTACCCGTTCAACGGGGAGCGCGACTTCGACAACCTGCAGCTGCCCGCCGACGACGCGCGCCGCCTGGCCGTACGGCTGGCCAACCCGCTCAGCGAGGACGAGCCGCTGATGCGGACGACCCTGCTGCCCGGCCTGCTCAAGACACTGGTCCGCAACGTGGGCCGGGGCTTCGGCGACGTGGCGCTGTTCGAGGCGGGCCTGGTCTACCGGCCCTCCTCCGACGCGCCCGCCGTCGCCCCCGTGCTGGGCGTCGACCGCAGGCCGAGCCCGGAGGAGCTCGCCTCGATCGAGTCCGCGCTGCCCGCCCAGCCACTCCGGGTCGGGGTCGTGCTGGCCGGGGAGTTCGAGCCGTCCGGCTGGTGGGGCAAGGGCCGCGCGGCCGGTTGGGCGGACGCCGTCGAGGCGGCCCGCGTGGTGGCCGCCGAGGCCGGTGTCACCCTCGACGTCCGCGCGGACCGGCACGAGCCCTGGCACCCGGGCCGCTGCGCCGCGCTGTACGCCGGTGACGTGCTCGTCGGTCACGCCGGTGAGCTGCACCCGCGCGTCGTCGAGGCGTACGGCCTGCCGCCGCGCACCTGCGCGATGGAGCTGGAGCTGACCCGGTTGGAGCCGCTCATCGCCGGTCCGCCGCAGGCCCCGGCGATCTCCGCGTACCCCGTCGCGGGCCAGGACGTCGCGCTCATCGTCGACGCGGCGACCCCGGTGGCCGCCGTGGAGGCGGCGCTGCGCGAGGGCGCGGGCCCGCTGCTGGAGTCGATCCGGCTGTTCGACGTCTACACCGGCGCCCAGGTCGGCGAGGGCGGGAAGTCCCTCGCCTACTCCCTGCGCTTCCGGGCGCCCGACCGGACGCTCACCGTGGAGGAGACCACCGCGGCCCGCGACGCGGCCGTGGCCCTGGCCGGAGAGCGCACCGGGGCGCGGCTGCGCGGCGTCTGACCGGTCCGCGAGGGGCCCGGGGCGTGTCCCGGGCCCCTTTTCGCCGTATCGGGCCGGGATGTTCGCGTCCCGGGTGATTCTCCTTCAGGAGGCGACGATGACATACCCGCCGGCCGCTCAGGGCGGACCGCTCGCCCGGAGCGGAGAAGAACCCTTCCCCGGGAGGGAGCGATGAGGCATCTGCTGGTGTTCGCCGGGCGCGACGACGCCGAGGAGGTCGCCGAGACCGTGGCCGGGGAGTTTCCGGTGATCGGCGTGCCCACGGTGGTCAGGGAGACCCTCGCGGGCGAGGACGACGCCGAGGACGCCCAGTGGCTGGTGGTTGTCGAGGACCCCTCAGGGGCGCTGCCGCCGGAGGGCGTGGCCCGCCTGGAGGCGCTGGCCGAGGAGTACGAGGGCTGGCGCGAGAACGGGTGAGGCACGGCCTTCGTCCGGCGGAGGAGCCGGGCGATGTGACGGACCGCCCTGGGCGGCGGTGGGCGCCGCGCGAGGACCCGGTCCCTCGGGCCTGTTTTGTGGATCTTTTCGCCTCCTGCGGTCGTCCAGGCGGCGCCCCGCGGCGTTGTCGTCGTCGCCCATAACTCCGTTATGAACTCCTCCTCCGCCGTGCGGGGCATCCACCCGGACGATCCTCGCCACGGCGAAGATCCACAAAACAGGCCCTAGAGCCGGTCGATCTCCGTCAGGTCGATGTCGACGTCGAAGGGGACCGAGACCTTGAGCCGGTCGCGATGGATGCCGGTGAGCGCGTAAGAGTGGGTGACCGGGTCGAGCTCGTAGACGTAGATCGCGGGCCTTCCCGACGGGTTCTCGACCAGCCAGAAGTGCGCGACGCCCGCTTCGGCGTACAGCACGGGCTTGCGGTCGCGATCGCGGGCCGTGGACTCGGGGGAGACGACCTCCACTACCAGCACGACGTCCTCGGCCCGGTAGAAGGTCTGCTCCGGGCTGTGCTCGGCGGAGGCGTGGATGACGCTGATGTCGGGTTCGGGCCGCTGGCGTTCGCCTAGTATGACGCTCATCTCCCGGCGCGCTCGGAGATCAGCGGGTGCCGCATGGCGGAGGGCATTGACCAGCAGATCCACCGCTCGCGTGTGAAAAGAAGCCTGGGGACTCACGAAGACCAGGCTTCCATCGATCAACTCTGTGTGCGCGGGCAATTGCGGAATGCGATCGAGATCCTCCGCGACGAACCCCTCCGGCGGGGGGAACACCCAGTCGGGCAGTGAGGACTCCGTCATCTCGGGGCTCCGTACGTCGACCGTCATGCCCTCACGGTAGCAAGGGGATTCCGTTCCGTGAGGACACTTGCCGGTGCCCGGTGTCAGGCGCGGGCGGCCTCCTCGCGGCGGGCGCGCTCCCTGATCGCGTGCTCGTCGGTGCGGGCGTCGTAGTCGCGGAACCTCGGCAGCAGCGCGGCCATCGCGGCCACCGCGCCGACGCACAGCAGGCCACCGGCGCCCAGGGAGAAGCGGGTCCCGCCGAGCTGGGCCATCAGGCCGGCCCTGGCGTTGCCGAGCATCGGGCCGCTGGTGTACGAGAGCAGCTCGATGCCCGCCAGGCGGCCACGGAACTCGTCGGGGATGGTCTGGTTCCAGATGGTCGAGCGGAAGACACCGCTGATCATGTCGGCGGCCCCGGCCACGGCCAGGAAGGCGAAGATGCCCCAGACGCTGGGCATCAGCGCCGCCAGCGCCACCGCGACGCCCCACACGGCCGCCGCGACGATCACGCCGAGGCCGTGCCGGTGCACGTGCGCCGTCCAGCCGGAGGTGACCGAGGCGATCAGCGAGCCGATGGCGGAGGCGGAGAAGAAGAGCCCCAGGGCCTTGGGGGCGCCCAGCTCGTCGGCGAGGAACGGATACAGCGCGGTGGAGAACGCGAAGATCATCGCGGCGATGTCGACCAGGTAGGTGCCCATCAGGTCGGAGCGGCCCACGGCGTAGCGGACCCCCTCGACCAGGGACCTGATCGAGGCCGCGGGCGTGTCCTCCGGCCGAGGCTGGGCCCGGACCATCCAGAGCAGGACCAGGGACGCCAGGAAGGTCACGACGTTGACGCCGTACGCGACGGCGACGCCGAACCAGGCCGCGATCAGGCCGCTGAGGCCCGGGGCGACGATGGCGCCCAGGTTCCAGCGGAAGGCGCCGAGGGCGGCGGCCGCGGCCAGCTGGTCGTGCCTGACCACGCGCGGCATCAGCGACTCCAGGCTGGGCCGCTGCAGGCTGCCCAGCCCGGCCGAGAGCGCGCCGACCACGTACAGCACCCAGACCTGCGGGTTCGGCAGCAGCGCGTTGACGGTCAGGATCGTGACCGTGAGGCAGAGTCCGACCTCGGTGAGAAGGATGATCTTGCGCCGGTCGAGGGCGTCGGCGATCGCCCCACCCCAGAGCCCGCACACCACCATCGGGACGAACTCGGCCACGCTGACCAGGCCGACCGCCAGGTAGGAGCCGGTGAGCTCCTTCATCTGCAGCGGGACCGCGACCAGCGTCAGGAAGGTGCCGAACATCGTGATGACGCCGGAGCCGAAGAGCAGCCGGAAGTCGCGCGAGTCGCGAAGGGGGCTGAGATCCATCGCCAGACGGCGGAGCAGGGTTCTGATCGGTCGATCGGCGTTTTCCGGCACGAACAGCTAGTTTCGGGGGTGATCTACGCGAAGGCAAATCATTTTTCGGCAGGTCACCGTCGGGCCGGGCCGAGGGGAAGCCGTTCCCCGGCCGCCTGACACCCGCCGGGCGTACGGCGACGGGGGATCGGTGTCCGGGCGGGCGTCAGCGGGCCGAGGACCTTCCGCAGCGAAACGGGCGTCGGAAGCGGGCGTCAGCGGGCTGGGGACTTTCCGGGGCGAGAAGCCGGGCCTCAGCGGGCTGGGGATCTGCTGGCGGGGGTCCGGCTTCCTGGCGGGAGCGGTTGTCAGGAAGGGCCCAGGACCTCCTGGCGCAGCCGGGTCTTGAGGATCTTGCCGCCGGGGTTGCGGGGAAGCTCCGTCTCGCGCACCCAGAACCTGACCGGGACCTTGAAGGGGGCGATCCGCTCGCGCAGGAAGGCCCGCAGCTCCTCGTCGGTCGCCGGGGACGACAGCCGGAGCACCGCGCCGACCTCCTCACCCAGCTCGTCGTGGGGGATCCCGATCACCGCGGCGTCCTCGACCGCCGGGTGCTCGAACAGGGCGGCCTCGACCTCGGCGCAGTAGACGTTCTCGCCGCCGCGGATGACCATGTCCTTGGCCCGGTCCACGATGAACACGAACCCCTCCTCGTCCACCCTGGCCAGGTCACCGGTGTGCAGCCAGCCGCCCACGAAGGTCTCCGCGGTGGCCTCGGGCCGGTTCCAGTAGCCCAGGATGACGTTCGGGCCGCGCAGGCAGAGCTCGCCGACCGTGCCGACCGGCAGTTCGCCGCCGATCGGGTCGGTGATCCTCACCTCGACCACGGCCATCGGCAGGCCGATGCTGTCGGGCTTGGCCAGGTAGTCGGCTCCGGTGTTGCCGATGGCGAGCGCGGTGGTCTCGGTCATGCCGTACCCGTTGGAGGGGGCGCGGCCGGGCAGCTGCTCGGTGATGCGCTCCAGCAGCTTCGGCGGGGCGGGGGCGCCGCCGTACCCGAGGCCGCTGAGGCTGGAGATGTCGTACCTGTTCAGGTCGGGATGCGACAGGAGCTGCCACACGTTGGTGGGCACGCCGGTGAGCCCGGTGATCCTCTCGCGCTCGATCAGCTCCAGCGCGCGGCCCGGGTCCCACCTGTACATCAGTACCAGGCCGCCCCCGCTGAACATGGTGGTGGTCATCACCGCGAAGCAGCCGGTGACGTGGAAGAGCGGCACGGTGAGCAGGGTGACCCGCCGCTGCCCGGCCGTCTCGCCCGGCTCCCTGCCCGCCCTGATCAGGGTGCGGTACAGGCCGTAGGCGACGGTCATCGGCGACTGCCCGAGGTTGCGGTGGCTGCCGAGCGCGCCCTTGGGGCGGCCCGTGGTGCCGGAGGTGTAGAAGATCGTCGCAGGGTCCTCGGGGGAGAGCTCGACCGGCGGCAGTGTCACGCCCGCCTCCACCTCGCCGATCACGTCCTCGAGGGAGCGGGCGCCCTCGGGTGCCTC
This sequence comes from Streptosporangium oxazolinicum, assembly GCF_039537505.1. Lineage (NCBI taxonomy): Bacteria > Bacillati > Actinomycetota > Actinomycetes > Streptosporangiales > Streptosporangiaceae > Streptosporangium > Streptosporangium oxazolinicum. The sequence continues at coordinate 12,362 of NZ_BAABAQ010000002.1, read as the reverse complement.
GCCGCGGGTCACGATCAGCGCCGGGCCCGATCCGGTGAGCGCGGTGAAGCCGGTGAGGCCGGTGAGCCCGGCCGCCCGCTCGCCGTCGGCGATCAGCACCTTGGCCCCCGAGTCCGACAGCCCGTACTCCAGCTCCTGCGGCGTCCACCACGCGTTGAGCGGCACGGCTATCGCCCCGATGGCCAGCGTGGCGGAGAAGGCGATCACCCACTCGGGGTAGTTGCGCATGGCGATGGCCACCCGGTCGCCCTTGCCCACGCCGTACTCGTCCACCAGGCGCCGCGCGAGCGTGGCGGCCCGCCGGAAGTGCTCCTCGTAGGTGAGGTGCTCGTCCTCGTAGATCAGGAAGACCTTGTCGCCGTGGAACCTGCTCGTCTCAAGGAGTGCTCGGAAGTCGCGGGGCGCGTGTTTCCAGGTTCTGACGGTCCCGCCGTGGCCGGGAACCTCTTCCGTCTCGAAAAGCTGCCCGGGGCCGGTGAGCCGGGCCCGGACCTGGTCGTGGGTGACAGTCATGCGTTCGTACTCCCGGAGGCTGAGAAACCGGAAACGTTACGATACCGACCGGTAGGTACGTGCAACAATGCCGAAACATGGCCGATCGTTTCGTGCCCGCGTTCGCCGGCCGCGAAGCGCGATTTTCGCGGTGTTTCCCGCCGGGTGCGGCGTTTCTGAGCGTTAGAGCCCTCTGTCGTATCGGCTTGCATGGCAATCCTCCAAGATGCATAATCTTTCTAGTAAGTCCATGAGGAGCAATGCATAAGCATGCAGACATCGGGGGGACGGATGAGAGCGGCGATCGCGGGTGCCAGCGGCTACGCCGGAGGTGAGCTCCTGCGCCTGCTGCTGTCCCACCCCGGCATCGAGATCGGCGCGCTGACGGCGGCCTCGAGCGCGGGCACCGCCCTCGGCGCCCACCAGCCACACCTGGCCCCGCTGGCCGACAGGGTCCTGCTGGAGACCACGCCCGAGACCCTCGGCGGCCACGACCTCGTCTTCCTCGCCCTGCCGCACGGGCAGTCGGCCGCCGTCGCCGAGCGACTCGGCGACGGCACCCTCGTGGTCGACTGCGGCGCCGACTTCCGGCTCACCGACCCCGCCGCCTGGGAGCACTTCTACGGCGGCGCCCACGCGGGCACCTGGCCGTACGGGCTGCCCGAGCTGCCGGGGCGGCGCGAGGAGCTGCGCGCCGCCCGCAGGATCGCGGTGCCGGGGTGTTACCCGACGGCCGTCACCCTGGCCATGTTCCCCGCCTTCGCCGCCGGTCTCGTCGAGCCCGACGTGGTGGTGGTCGCCGCCAGCGGCACCAGCGGAGCCGGCCGGGCGCCCAAGCCGAACCTCCTGGGCAGCGAGGTGATGGGCTCCGCCACCGCGTACGGCGTCGGCGGCGTCCACCGCCACACCCCGGAGATGGAGCAGAACCTCTCCCCGCTGGCGGGCGAGCCGGTCACGGTCTCCTTCACCCCCGTGCTGGCGCCGATGAGCCGTGGCATCCTCGCCACCTGCACCGCCCCCGCTAGACCCGGCCTCACCTCCGCGGTCCTGCGCGAGGCCTACGAGGCCGCCACCAAGGACGAGCCGTTCCTGCGGCTGCTCCCCGAGGGCCAGTGGCCCGCGACCTCGATGACCCTCGGCGCCAACACCGCCGCCCTCCAGGTCGTCCTGGACGAGCGCGCGGGCCGCGTCGTCGCCGTCGTCGCCATCGACAACCTCACCAAGGGCACGGCCGGAGGCGCGATCCAGAGCGCCAACCTCGCCCTCGGCCTGCCGGAAGAGTCCGGCCTTCCTCTCAACGGAGTCGCCCCATGAGTGTGACCGCCCCTCTCGGCTTCCGCGCGTCGGGTGTCGACGCCGGGATCAAGTCCGGCGTCGACCGCGACCTGGCACTGATCGTCAACGACGGTCCCTCGCGCGCCGCCGCCGGGGTCTTCACCGCCAACCGGGTGAAGGCCGCGCCGGTCCTGTGGTCCGCGCAGGTGCTGGCAGGCGGCCGGGTGCACGCCGTCGTCCTCAACTCCGGCGGCGCCAACGCCTGCACCGGGCCGCTCGGCTTCCAGGACACCCACGCCACCGCGGAGAAGGTCGCCGAGGCACTGGGCGACTCGGCCGGGGAGGTCGCGGTCTGCTCCACCGGCCTGATCGGTGAGCGGCTGCCGATGGACCCGCTGCTGGCCGGGGTCGACCTCGCGGTCTCCCAGCTCGCCAGGGACGGCGGCCTCGCCGCCGCCGACGCCATCCGCACCACCGACACCGTCTCGAAGATCTCCTTCAGGAAGGGCGCGGGCGGCTACATGGTCGGCGGCATGGCCAAGGGCGCGGGCATGCTCGCCCCCGGCCTCGCCACCATGCTGTCGGTGATCACCACCGACGCCGACCTGCCCGCCGAGCGGCTCGACGAGGTGCTCCGCAAGGTGACGCGGGTCACCTTCGACCGGCTCGACGCCGACGGCTGCATGTCCACCAACGACACCGTGCTGCTCCTGGCCAGCGGCGCCTCGGGAGTCGTCCCCGACCTCGCCGAGTTCGAGCAGGTCCTCCTCGCGGTCTGCGCCGACCTCGCCCGCCAGCTGCTGATGGACGCCGAGGGCGCCTCCAAGGCGATCGCCATCGAGGTCGTCGGCGCCGCCTCCGAGGACGACGCGGTCACCGTCGGCCGCGCCGTTTCCCGGTCCAATCTCCTCAAGTGCGCCATCTACGGTGAGGACCCCAACTGGGGCCGGGTGCTCTCGGCCGTCGGCACCACCGACGCCGTCTTCGAGCCCGACCGGCTCAACGTGGCCATCAACGGCATCTGGATCTGCAGGGGCGGCGCCGCGGGCGACGACCGTTCCAAGGTCGACCTCACCCCGCGCGAGGTGACGATCACCATCGACCTGTCGGCGGGACCGCACTCGGCGACGATCCACACCACCGACCTCACCGTGGCGTACGTCCACGAGAACTCGGCGTACTCCACATGAGGCGCGCCGAGGCCCTGACGAAGGCCGCCACCCTCATCGAGGCGCTGCCCTGGCTCGCCGGCTTCCACGGCGCGACCGTCGTCATCAAGTACGGCGGCAACGCGATGACCGAGGAGCACCTGCGCGAGAAGTTCGCCGCCGACGTCGTCTTCCTGCGCTACGCCGGGCTCAAGCCCGTGATCGTGCACGGGGGAGGGCCGCAGATCAACGCCCACCTCGACCTGCTCGGCATCGAGTCCACCTTCACCGCCGGGCTGCGGGTCACCACCCCCGAGGCCATGCGGGTCGTCAGGATGGTCCTCGTCGGCCAGGTCAACCGCGACGTGGTCGGCCTGATCAACCGGCACGGTCCGTTCGCGATCGGCATGTCCGGCGAGGACGCCCACCTGTTCACCGCCGTGCGCAAGCACGCCGTCGTCGACGGCGTCGGCGTCGACATCGGCCAGGTCGGCGACATCGTCAAGGTCGAGGCCGGAGCCGTACGAGCGTTGCTGGACGACGGGCGGATCCCGGTGATCTCCTCGATCGCGCGCGGCGACGACGGCACCGTCTACAACGTCAACGCCGACACCGCCGCCGCCGCGCTCGCCGTGGCCCTCCAGGCGTCCAAGCTGATCGTCCTGACCGACGTCGAGGGCCTGTACCGCGACTGGCGTCCCGACGCCGACGAGAACGAGATCATCGCGCGACTGTCCGCCACCGAGCTGGAGAAGCTCCTGCCGGGCCTGTCCAGCGGCATGATCCCCAAGATGGAGGCGTGCCTGACCGCCGTCCAGGGCGGCGTGCCACGGGCCCACGTGCTCGACGGCAGGGTGCCCCACTCGGTGCTGCTGGAGATCTTCACCGACGAGGGCATAGGAACCATGGTGCTGCCCGACGCCCCGGAGGCGGCGGCCACACCGGAACCGGTCAGGCGGCGGCCCGAGGCCCCCGCCCAGCTGAAGGGGAACGACCAGTGAGCCCGAAGGAAAGCCCCGCAGGAGAGGCGCTCGCCAGACGCTTCGAGGCCGCCTTCATGCCCAACTACGGCGTGCCCCCGGTGGCGCTGGCCCGGGGCGAGGGCGCGAGGGTCTGGGACGTCGACGGCCACGAGTATCTCGACCTGATCGGCGGCATCGCGGTCAGCTCGCTCGGCCACGCCCACCCTGCCCTGGTGGAGGCCGTCTCCCGGCAGGTCGCCACGCTCGCCCACACCAGCAACCTCTTCCTGCACGAGCCCGAGGTGCTGCTCGCCGAGCGCCTGCTCGGCCTGCTCGGAGCCCCGGCCAAGGTGTTCCTCACCAATTCGGGAACCGAGGCCAACGAGGCCGCGCTCAAGCTCTCCCTCAAGTACGGCACATCGAACGGCCGCACCTACTTCGTGGCCGCGGAGAACGCCTTCCACGGCCGCACCCTCGGCGCGCTCGCCCTCACCGGCAAGCCCTCCATCCGCGACCAGTTCGGCCCGTTCCCGATCGACGTCCGCTTCGTCCCGTACGGTGACGCCGACGCGCTCAAGAGCGCGGTCACCGGCGAGTGCGCCGCGGTCTTCCTCGAACCCACCCAGGGCGAGGCGGGGGTCGTGCCCCCGCCCGAGGGCTACTTCACGGCCGCGCGCGAGATCTGCGACGTCACCGGCGCCCTGCTGGTCGCCGACGAGATCCAGTCGGCGATCGGCCGCACCGGGCACTGGTTCGCCCACCAGCACGAGGGCGTCCTGCCCGACGTGCTCACCCTGGCCAAGGGCCTCGGCGGCGGCATGCCGATCGGCGCCTGCGTCGGCTTCGGCGCGGCGGCCACCGCCTTCGCCAAGGGCGACCACGGATCCACCTTCGGCGGAAACCCCGTCTCGGCCGCCGCCGCGCTCGCCGTGCTCGACACCATCGACGCGGACGGCCTGCTGGAGCACGTCCGCACCGTCGGCGCCGAACTCGCCGAGGGCGTCGCCGCGATCGACCACCCGCTGCTCGCCGGCGTCCGCGGCCGGGGCCTGTGGCGGGCCGTCGTGCTCACCGACGCCCGCTCCGCCCAGGTCCAGGCCGCCGCCCAGCGCGCCGGCTTCCTGGTCAACGCCCTCCAGCCCGACGCGGTACGGCTCGCGCCCCCGCTGGTGATCACCTCCGCCCAGGTCGCGGCCTTCGTGGCCGCGCTTCCCGCGATCCTCGACGAGGCCGCAGATGCCCAGTAACCCCGCCGGACAGGCGCACGTCAGGCACTTCCTGAGGGACGACGACCTCTCGCCCGCCGAGCAGGCCCGGGTGCTCGACCTGGCCGAGGCCGTGAAGAAGGACCGCTACGCCTACCGCCCCTTCGAGGGCCCGCAGACCGTCGCCGTCCTGTTCGACAAGCACTCCACCCGCACCCGCGTCTCCTTCGCGGTCGGCATCGGCGAGCTCGGCGGCCTCCCTCTCATCCTCGACGCCGGATCCTCCCAGATGGGCCGCGGCGAGTCGATCGAGGATACCGCCCGGGTCCTGGAGCGCCAGGTGGGCGCCATCGTGTGGCGCACCTCGGGCCAGGAGCGGATCGAGGCGATGGCCTCGGCGTCCTCGGTGCCGGTGGTCAACGCCCTCACCGACGAGTTCCACCCCTGCCAGATCCTCGCCGACCTGCAGACCGTCAGGGAGCACTTCGGCAGGACGGCGGGGCTAACCCTCGCCTACTTCGGCGACGGGGCCAACAACATGGCCCACTCCTACCTGCTCGGCGGTGCCGTCGCCGGCATGCACGTGCGGATCGCCACCCCCGCCGGATACCTGCCCGACCCGGAGATCCTCCGGCGGGCCGGCGAGGTCGCCGAGGGGACCGGCGGGTCGGTCGCCGTCCTCGCCGACCCGGCCCAGGCCGCCGCGGGCGCGGACGTGATCGCCACCGACACCTGGGTCTCCATGGGCCAGGAGGACAGGGAGCAGCGGATCGCCGACCTGATGCCGTACCAGGTCAACGCCGTGCTGGTGAGCCGGGCGGCCCCCGGCGCCGTCGTCCTGCACTGCCTGCCCGCCTACCGCGACCTGGAGATCTCCGCCGAGGTCCTCGACGGCCCGCACAGCCTGGTGTGGGACCAGGCGGAGAACCGGCTGCACGCCCAGAAGGCCCTGCTGCACTGGCTGGTCTCGGTGGCGGGCCGGGACACGCCCACCGGCGACGGGTGATCCACATGACGATCCCGATGACCAAGGTCGCCCGCCAGGCACGGATCGCCGACCTGCTGCAGCGGCAGCCGGTCAGATCCCAGCCCGAGCTGGCCAAGCTCCTGCTGGAGAGCGGTGTCGAGGTCACCCAGGCCACCCTCTCCCGCGACCTGGACGAACTCGGCGCGCTCAAGCTGCGCGCCGAGGACGGCTCGCTGGTCTACGCCCTGCCGGGCGAGGGCGGCGGCCGGATAAGGCTCGCCAGGCTCGGTACCGGAGAGTCCCCGGCCGCCAGGCTCAGCAGGCTCGCGGAGGAGCTCCTCGTCTCCGCCGAGGCCTCCGCCAACCTCGTCATCGTCCGTACGCCACCGGGCGCCGCGCAGTTCCTCGCCTCCGCCATCGACCACGCCGACTGGGAGTCCATCCTCGGCACGGTCGCGGGAGACGACACGATCCTCGTCATCAGCCGCGACCCACTGGGCGGGGCGGCCGTCGCCGAAGGACTGCTCCGGCACGCCGATCGACGTATCTAGCCTGCCCGGGTGGGCTGCCCCGGCAGCGTCCGGCACCCGTGACCAATAAAGATCTTGGAGGTACCCATCATGACCGACCGGGTCGTCCTCGCCTTCTCCGGAGGACTCGACACCTCCGTCGCCATTCCCTTCCTCGCCGAGAAGACCGGTGCCGAGGTCGTCGCGGTCGCCGTCGACGTCGGCCAGGGCGGTGAGGACATGGAGGCCGTCCGCAAGCGCGCCATCGACTGCGGCGCCGTGGAATCCGTCGTCGTGGACGCCCGCGAGGAGTTCGCCGCCGACTTCTGCGTGCCCGCGCTGCAGGCCAACGCCCTCTACATGGACCGCTACCCGCTGGTCTCCGCCCTGTCGCGGCCGCTGATCGTCAAGCACCTGGCCGCGGCGGCCAAGGAGTTCGGCGGCACCCACGTCTCGCACGGCTGCACCGGCAAGGGCAACGACCAGGTCCGCTTCGAGGCCGGTCTGGCCGCCCTCTACCCCGAGCTCAAGGTCATCGCCCCCGCCCGCGACTACGCGTGGACCAGGGACAAGGCGATCGCCTACGCCGAGGAGAAGAACCTGCCGATCGAGACCACCAAGAAGAACCCGTACTCCATCGACCAGAACATCTGGGGCAGGGCCGTCGAGACCGGCTTCCTCGAGGACATCTGGAACGGCCCGATCGAGGACGTCTACGCCTACACCGCCGACCCGGCGCAGCCACGCGACGCCGACGAGGTCATCATCAGCTTCGTCAAGGGCGTTCCCGTGGCGCTGGACGGGCGGCACCTCACCCCGTTCCAGGTCATCGAGGAGCTCAACCGCCGCGCGGGAGCCCAGGGCGTCGGCCGCCTCGACATGGTCGAGGACCGGCTCGTCGGCATCAAGTCCCGCGAGGTCTACGAGGCACCGGGCGCCACCGCCCTGATCACCGCCCACATGGAGCTGGAGAACGTCACCGTCGAACGCGACCTCGCCCGCTTCAAGCGGTCGGTGGACCAGCGCTGGGGCGAGCTCGTCTACGACGGCCTCTGGTTCTCCCCGCTCAAGAAGGCTCTCGACACCTTCGTCGCCGAGGTCCAGGAGCACGTCACCGGCGAGATCCGGATGACCCTGCACGGCGGCCGGGCCACCGTCACCGGGCGCCGCTCCGAGGCGTCGCTGTACGACTTCAACCTCGCCACCTACGACACCGGCGACACCTTCGACCAGTCCCTGGCCAAGGGCTTCGTCGAGCTGTGGGCCCTGCCCGCCAAGATTGCCTCCGCCCGGGACGCCCGGCTGGTCTGATTGGGCTAAGGTCGCGGATTGAATGGGGAGGTCACGGAGTGAATGGGGAGGGAGAACAACGGTGACTGATGGTGGTAAGCCGATGCGGCTCTGGGGCGGCCGGTTCGAAGGAGGTCCGGCCGACGCGCTGACCAGGCTCTCGGTGAGCGTGCACTTCGACTGGCGGCTGGTGCCGTACGACCTGCTGGCCTCGCGCGCGCACGCCAGGGTGCTGCACCGCGCGAACCTGCTGAGCGACGACGAGCTGACGCGCATGATCGGCGCCCTGGACGACCTGGAGCGCGCCTGTAAGGCGGGCGAGTTCCGGCCGACCGTCGCCGACGAGGACGTCCACACCGCGCTGGAGCGCGGCCTGCTGGAACGCCTCGGCACGCTCGGCGGCAAGCTCCGGGCCGGTCGCAGCCGCAACGACCAGGTCGCCACGGACCTGCGGCTCTACCTGCGCGACCACGTCAGGCACATCGTGTCCCGGCTGGTGGAGCTGGAGACCGCGCTGATGAGCCAGGCCGAGGAGCACGCCGAGACGGCGGCCCCCGGCATGACCCACCTGCAGCACGCCCAGCCGGTGTCCTTCGGCCACCAGCTCCTGGCGCACGTGCATGCCTTCGCCCGCGACATCGACCGCCTGCGCGACTGGGACCGGCGCGCGGCCGTCTCCCCGCTGGGCTCGGGGGCGCTGGCCGGATCCTCCCTGCCGCTCGACCCGCAGGCCGTGGCCAGGGAGCTCGGCTTCGACTCCGCCGCGCCCAACTCGATGGACGCCGTCGCCGACCGCGACTTCGCCGCCGAGTTCCTGTTCGACGCGGCGATGATCGGCGTGCACCTGTCGCGGCTGGGCGAGGAGATCGTCCTGTGGGCCTCGCAGGAGTTCCGCTGGATCGAGATGGACGACGCCTACTCCACCGGCTCTTCGATCATGCCGCAGAAGAAGAACCCCGACGTGGCCGAGCTCGCCCGGGGCAAGAGCGGCCGTCTCATCGGCAACCTCATGACGCTGCTGACGACGCTCAAGGGCCTGCCGCTGACCTACAACCGCGACCTGCAGGAGGACAAGGAGCCGGTCTTCGACTCCGTCGACAGCCTGCTGCTCGTCCTTCCCGCGATGGCCGGGCTCGTCGCGACCATGCGCGTCAACACCGCCAAGCTGGAGTCCTCGGCCCCCGACGGGTTCGCGCTCGCCACCGACCTCGCCGAGCTGCTGGTCCGCAGGGGCGTCGCCTTCCGCGAGGCCCACGAGGCGGTCGGCCACCTCGTCGTCTGGTGCCAGGTCAACGACAAGGACTTCGGCGAGCTCACCGACGAGGAGCTGGCCAAGGTCTCGCCGCACTTCACGCCCGACTCCCGCGAGGTCCTCTCGGTGCCCGGCGCCCTGGCGGCCCGCAAGGCGCACGGCGGTACGGCACCCGACCGGGTTCGTGACCAGCTCATCGCACTGCGTGAGACCGTCGACGCCCAGGCCGCCTGGGCGAGCGGAAACTGACGCGCGGCGATGGCCGTCGACGAGCACGGCGGGCGACCGCCCGCCGCGTCCACGCCGCTGGCCCGCGACTTCTTCGACCGGCCCGCCCACGAGGTCGCCCCCGACCTGCTGGGGCGGGTGCTCGTACACGGGCCGGTCGCGGTACGCCTCACCGAGGTCGAGGCGTACGGGGTGCCGGGCGAGGATCCCGCGTCGCACACCTACCGGGGCCGGACGCCGCGCAACGCGGTGATGTTCGGTCCACCGGGTCACCTGTACGTCTACTTCACGTACGGTATGCACTTCTGCGCCAACCTCACCTGCCTTCCCGAGGGGATCGGCTCCGGCGTGCTGCTGCGGGCCGGAGAGGTGATCTCCGGTGTCGAGACCGCCCTGGCTCGACGGAGCGCGGGAAGCGCCCGTCCCGTCAGGGAGGTCGACCTCGCCAGGGGGCCCGCACGCCTGGCGGTGGCGCTCGGCCTCACCCGCGAGCACAACGGGCTCGACGCCTGCGCGCCCGGATCACTCTCCTCACTCTCCGTGACCGAGGGTGAGCCGGCCAAGCCGTCGTCCATCCTGTCGGGACCGCGCACCGGGGTCTCGTCGGGCCGGGAGACGCCGTGGCGCTTCTGGACCGACGGTGAGCCCACGGTCTCTCCCTACCGGCCGCATGTCCCGCGCCGCCGGTAGGCCGATGGCGTCTCCTTATCGGGCGCGTCCCGTGCTGCCGCGCCGGTAGATCGACGGCGAGTCCACAGTCTCTTCCCGCCGGGGTCGTACGTCCCGCACCGAGGTAGATCACGTGTGGTCCCTCCTCGTCGGTCCTCGTGCCCTCCCTCCCCGTCCGTCCTCGTGCCCTCCCGCGCTGGTCGCCTCGTGCGAGAGGAGGGTTTCGAGTGGCGCTACGGTGCCGTGATCGGGCAGGGTGTACGAGAGCGCTAAATGTCCCTTCGAGCATTGGAAAGCAAGGATCGTGACCGACATTCTGGATGACCTCGCCTGGCGCGGCCTGATCGCGCAGTCCACCGACATCGACGCCCTGCGCGCGGCGATGGCCGAGGGTCCGATCACGGTCTATTGCGGCTTCGACCCGACCGCTCCCTCCCTGCACGTCGGCAACCTGGTCCCGCTGCTCACCCTCACCCGCATCCAGCGGGCGGGCCACCGGGCCATCGGCCTGGTGGGCGGCGCGACGGGTCTGATCGGCGACCCCAGCGGCCGGAGCACCGAGCGCTCGCTCAACTCCTCCGACGTCGTGGCCGAATGGGTGGCGCGGATCCGCGTCCAGGTGGAGAAGTTCCTCGACTTCTCAGACGAGAAGGCCGGGATCCTCGTCAGCAACCTCGACTGGACGGAGGGCATGACCGCGATCGACTTCCTGCGCGACGTCGGCAAGCACTTCCCGGTCAACCGCATGCTCGCCCGGGAGTCGGTCTCGGCCCGGCTGGGCGGGGAAGGGCTCAGCTACACCGAGTTCAGCTACCAGATCCTGCAGGCCAACGACTACCTGGAGCTGAACAGGCGCTATGGCTGCACGCTCCAGATCGGCGGCAGCGACCAGTGGGGCAACATCACCGCGGGAACCGACCTCATCCGCCGGGTGACGGGCGGCCACGTGCACGCCCTCACCGTGCCGCTGATCACCAAGGCGGACGGGACCAAGTTCGGCAAGACGGCCGGCGGCGCGGTCTGGCTCAACCCGGAGATGACCTCTCCGTACGCGTTCTACCAGTTCTGGCTGAACGCGGACGACCGTGACGTGGTGAAGTTCCTCAAGATCTACAGCTTCCGGTCCCGTGAGGAGATCGAGGGGCTGGAGAAGGCCGCCGCCGACCGGCCCGCCGGGCGCGAGGCACAGCGGGCGCTCGCCGAGGAGTTCACCACGCTGCTGCACGGCGCCGACGAGTGCGCCGCGGTGATCGCCGCCTCGGCGGCCCTGTTCGGCCAGGGCTCCCTGGAGGAGCTGCCCGCGCGCACGCTGGGGGAGGCCCTCGCCGAGGTGCCGCGCGCGGAGGTGCCCGCCCTGGGGGCGTCCTTCGTCGACCTGCTCGCCGAGAGTGGCCTGGTCAAGTCGAAGTCGGAGGCGCGCCGCGCGGTGAAGGAGGGCGGCGCCTACCTCAACAACGTCAAGGTCACCGACGAGACGTACGTGCCGTCTGCCAGTGATCTGCTTCACGGACGCTTCCTGGTGCTGCGCCGTGGCAAGCGTTCCATCGGCGGCGTCGAGGTCGTCGCGGGCTGATCTCGCCCCTGTCTCGCTTCTGTACTCTCGCGGGGGCGTGTGGTCCCCGTGGTTTCTCGTGTTGTTCCGATCTTCCGCGTTGACCTGGCTCTTTGGCCAGGTCAACGCGGTGATTCCGGATGACTGATGCTCCGGCTCCGGTCGGGGTGTCAGTCGTCTCACCGCGTAACATTCCGGTAGCGAACGTTCCCGGTTTTCTCAACGAACTGCTCTGACCTGCGATTTTGTCGGGTGTCGCTGATTTGACGATGTTCCGGAGGGCGCATAATCTTTGCAATGCCCCGGAGCGAGCCGGACGCCGATCGGCGGACGGGCCCAGGGCCACTCCTCCTGAACGAACCTGAGCGTTCGGACCCCGCGTAGGTCGCCGGAAAACCGGTTGATTCGCTGTGGCCCGGATGACACGGTAGGTTCAGAGGGTTGCCTCGGAGGCGAGGCGATGGAAATCCTAGCAAGTTTGCAGGTTTTGTGACAAACGGCTGATGGCTAGCAATTTGACACAATCTTAACAGGCTTGTACGGTTGAAATACGAAATGGAACGCCCCGGAGTTCTACTCGGCTGGTTGGTCGGGTCTGGGTGATGGTGTACGCGTCCGTTTCTTGAGAACTCAACAGTGTGTTAAAAGCCAGTGCATGAAGCACAACCCCGTCCTACCACCCTATCGGGGTGGGGGATGGATTCCTTTGGTTGATGACACCCGCCCCTTCTTTGTGTGGTGGGTGGTTTCAGCTGGGTAGGACTGTTCAAGCATTGTTTGGAGAGTTTGATCCTGGCTCAGGACGAACGCTGG